>NZ_JAFMSW010000001.1:0-871650 GCF_017916385.1 Nocardioides xinjiangensis | reverse complement strand
CTACATGGGCGACTCAGCGGTGGAGGCCCAGTGGAAGAAGATCGCCTTCGCCGTCGTCGACAGGCGGACCGTTCGATGACCTGACTCCGTTTCGACGCGGGGGACCGCCGGCGCGAAACGCCGCCGGCCCCCGGCGAGAAGCCCCGTGCTCCCGCCAGTGGCGGACGGGCACAGCCAATGCCCAGCAGGACGATCGTTCGGTCACCGGACGAACACAAGGACAAGGACCAGCAATGGGAGCTCCACCAGCAGCAACCAACGACGGACTCACCGGCAACGCCGGGAGACGATGGCGACCGGTCACGGCCATGGTCGTCGCTGCCTCCGCCACCGCCATGGTGCTCGGAAGCACGCCCGTCGTGGCCGCCACATCGACGCCGGCACCCGGGGCGGCACACGAGCCGCTCTGGCCGGCTGACCGAGCCTGGGGCCGGTACGTCCTTGGCCAGGACCGCGTGGTGCACGACCCGGTGGACATTCGAAGTGTCCGTGGCCGGGTGTCCGGTGCACGGGAGCTACTGAAGGGCGGCTCCGCAACGCTCGAGATGGTCGACGGAGGTGAGCCCGCCATTCTTGTTCTTGACTACGGCGTCGAGACCGCCGGCTATCCGCAGCTCACCGTTGACTCGGTCACGCCTGACGACGGTGCGACGGGCGTACAACTCCGGCAGGCCTACTCAGAGTCCATGCCGTTCATGTACACGCCGGGTACCGCGACAGTCTCCGTCAAGGCGCCGGCAGGAACACGCAAGGTGCGCTACTCCTCAGGCACCAACCTGTTCGTCGGTGACACCGTCCAGTTCGGCGCCGAACAGTACGAGATCACCGGTGTCGGAACCGCCGACGCGGCCGTCCCACTCGCCAAGGCCGCTCCCGCCGGCGCCACCCGGCTGCAGCTCGGCTCGCTTGAGGAAGCGGTGGCAGGCCAGGTCATTCGCGTCGGCGGTGCGCCCCACACCATCGTTGCGGTGGACGGCGCTCCGACGAGCATCAATTTCGCCCCGATCTCGGCGGACATGGTCGCGTTCTTCGGTCCCAACAGCAACGTGGCAGCAGGAGACGTCCTGACGATCAGCGGCGAGCTCATGACCGTCGCCTTTGCCCAGACCCAGCCATGGGGCACTTTGGCCAGCTTCACCACCCCGCTGCCGACCGGCGCCACCTCCCCGGCTCACAAGCCAGGACCGGTGACCATCACGCCGGCGCTCGCCAACGACGTTCCGGTCGGCACCCAGGTCATCCTGGCCCCCGGAACGGGCCTCACGTTGTCGCGCGGCCTGGCCGAGTCTGTGGAGGCCGGAACGGCCATCCGAACCAAGCCGGGCATGCCCACCGGCTACACCAACAACGTGACCACCCTCACGAACCCCGGTCCTACCGAGGGCGCGAACGAGGGTGGGTTCCGCTTCCGAGCCATCGCACTCACCAAGCCGGGCAAGGTGACGATCTCGGCACCAAGCGTCCGGTGGTCAGCCCACCGCGCCGGTGCTGACGACTACGCCGGTCACTTCCTCTCCAGCGATGAGACGCTGAACAAGGCCTGGTTCGCCGGCGCGTTCACCAACCAGACGAACATGGTCCCGGCTGGCGTGGACGACCTCGACGTCCCGGTGATCTACGACGGCGCCAAGCGCGACCGCGCCCTGTGGTCGGGCGACCTCATCGTCCAAGGACGCGTCGCCTACCAGGCATTCGGCGCGGCCGCCCTTCCCTACTGGAAGGGAACGCTGGACACGTTCATGGACATGCAGAACCCCGTCACCGGTGAACTGCCGTCGTCCACGTGCTGCGGCATCTTCTACGCCACGACGTACTCGGCCTACGCCGCCATGTCGGCGATTGACTACTACCGCTACGCCGGGGATCTGGACTATGCGCGGTCGCTGCTGCCCGCGGTCGAACGCGCCGAGAAGTTCCACGCCAGCCACCTCAACGAGAACGGTCTCATCGTCACCAACGACCCGGACTACTGGCAGACCCGACAGGACGGCGAGGTCACCCACTACAGCATGGTGTACCTCGAGTTCCTCCAGAACCTCGTGTGGTTCGAGAACGAGCTGGGCCACCCGGAGAAGGCCGCCAGATACGCAGAGGCGGCCGAGCGGCTCAAGGCCAACATCAACGACCACTTGTGGAGCGACTCGCTCGGCGCGTACATCCACAGCGACGTGATGCCCACCGTCATCCCCGCCGACGCCAACTCCGATGCAATCCGACTCGGGGTCGCCCCCCGCGGCAAGGTCCAGGGCATCCTCGACGTCCTTCGACGCACCTGGACCGGCCACGGAAACGTGCTGAGCCAGAGCGTGCCGGCCGGCCCCAGCCTCGCTGACGGCTACGGCCACGAGATCGAGCCGCTGACCAACACATGGGAGTCCGAAGCCCGCTACGTCGCTGGGGACACCGAGAGCGCGCTCGAGCTGACCCGCGACCTCATCGGTCCCATGGTCGACGAGAGCAGCGACTTCTACACCGGTGCCTTGTGGGAGTTCCTCGACCAGAGCGGCATCGTGGACGAATCCCGCGACAGCCTCGCCCACGGGTGGGGTGCAGGACAGTCGGCACAGCTCCTGGAACGCCTGGTGGGCGTGCGCCCCACCAGCGCGGGTTACCACAAGTGGCTCGTGGAGCCGATGCCAGCAACCAGCGTCGACTGGGCCGACGGATCAGTGCCCACCCCTTCCGGCCCGATCGACGTGCTCTGGGGCCAGTCGGAGGGCGATCGTCGGTTCGACGTGGACGTGACCGCTCCGGCCGGGACGTCCGGGCAGGTGAGCCTGCCCCTCCTGAGCAACGACGCGGCCGTTCAGGTCAACGGCCACGACGTGTGGGTCGACGGCAAGTTCGTCGCCGCCCCCCAGGTCGACGGAGCCGAGCTCAGCGGCGATCGCGTGATCTTCAGCGTGCGCGGCGGCGAGACGCTCCGCTTCCGGTCCGCACCCAAGACCGGACCCACGCCGCCTCCGGTCGTCGCGACCCCGACACCGACCCAGGCGCCGGCGGTCGACAAGGTCGTGGCGCGGATCGGCACCAAGGTGGTCAAGCCGGTCGAGGTCGGAACCAAGGTCCGGCTGCGGGTGACGGTCCGTGCCCGAGGTGTGGTGCCGTCCGGGTCGGTCGAGGTCAAGGTCCGGGGTGCGGGCAAGAAGAAGTCCTACGAGAAGTCCCTCAACTCCCGGGGCCGGACGAAGTTGTGGCTGCCGGTGTTCAAGTGGCCCGGGCGAGTCGCGGTGAAGGTTCGCTACATGGGCGACTCAGCGGTGGAGGCCCAGTGGAAGAAGATCGCCTTCGCCGTCGTCGACAGGCGGACCGTTCGATGACCTGACTCCGTTTTCGACGCGGGGGACCGCCGGCGCGAAACGCCGGCGGCCCCCGCCTCCCGAGAGCTCGACCGGCATGGGGAGTCATCGAGCGGTACGCGGACTGAGGCTGTTACCCGGACCGGACGGAATGCTCGGTGGGCCCAGCCACCCGCTCCAACAGCGCTCTTCCGTCCCGGTGCGCGTTTGGAGCCGTTGCCATCACGACGACCGGTGTCGTCGCACGTCGTATCCGTAGGTGACCTGGTGCTGCTTCGCCAGAGCGGGCCGGTCGCACCTGTAGTCAAGACTTTCAAGACCGAGGAGATGCAATGCCGCGAACTAGGTGCTCAACGCACCACATAGGAGCCCTTGGCTCGATCGGCGCCCGATCGGTGCGTGGGATCGCCGGGCTGGCAGCCGCCGCACTCGCGGTGACGGTGACGACACCGTTGCTGGCGCACGCGGAGGAGAGCAACGTCCAAGCGACTCGCGAGGTTCGCGGCCACGCCGCGGACGGAGCGGCGCGCGCCGGGAGCTCGCCCTTCGCGCGCCGGCTGGCGGGTGACTACGTCGACCCGGACCGTATCTACAGCGCGGACGTGCGCTGGTGGCTGGGCGATGCGTCGCACACCGATGAGACGTTGTTGGAAGAGATCCAGAAGCTCTATGACGCGGGCTTCCGCGGCGTCGAGCTGTGCATGCAGGACGATCTCGCCGCTGCCAACCCCACGTATGCCTACGGGTCTGAGATGTGGACGCACAAGTGGAACTTGGTGATGAACAAGCTCCTCGACCTCGGCATGAGTGTCTACCTGACGTCCGGCACCAACTGGGCAACTTCCAATGTCCCGGGCCTCGACCCGACCAGCCAGGCGGCGATGCAGAACCTCACCCTCGGGACCGGTGTCGTCGAGGCCGGCCAGACGTTGGCCGCGCTTCCAGCTCCGGCGGCCAGCGCCCGCGAGCGGGGCGCGCGATTCGTCACGGCGTACGCGTACAAGGTCGTCGACGGCGACACCCTTGACCTTGACAGCTACGTGGCGCTCTCACCGTCGGTGAGCCAGGGCGCGGACGTGTGGACGCAGAACGTCAACTGGACCGCGCCGGACGACGGGAACTACCGCGTCTTCGCCATATGGACCCAGGGCACCTACCAGACCTCGGACCCCGCGGCGGAGCCGAGCTACACCACCAACTACTTCGACGAGCGGGGCGTCGAGGCGCTGAAGGCGTTCTGGGCAGAGCACTACCTGAGCGACCCGGCTCTGGTCGAGAAGTTCAAGCGCGGCGATGTGCAGCTGTTCCAGGACTCACTCGAGATCCACCCCGGCGGCGGGTCCGAGTTCGAGGGGCCGATCTCCAAGCAGCCGCAGTTCACGTTCTGGGCAGAGGACATGGCAGAGGAGTTCCAGGCCCGCAAGGGATACGACGTCACGCCCTACCTGTTCCTGATCCGCGGGACCAAGGCCAACGTGTATGACCCGTATCACTCGGTGGCGAAGACGGGCATCTACCGCATCGCTGGCCAAGAAGAACTGCGACAGCGGGTCATCAACGACTTCCAGGACGTTCAGACCCAGCTGTACCGCGAGCGCATGCTGCAGCCGCTCAAGGAATGGCTGAACTCCTACGGGATCAAGTCCCGCGCTCAGATCTCCTACGGCAAGCCACTGGAGAACTCCGAGCCGATCATGGACGTCGATTACCCGGAGGCGGAGAACTACAACCAGTACAACCAGGTCGACATCTTCCGCCTGTGGACCGGAGGCTCCAAGCTGGAGAACAAGGTTCTCTCCACCGAGACCGGCGCCCAGATGCCGTCCTTCAACGGAACCGCGCAGATGAACCTCAAGGACGCCTACTCGGCGTACGCCGCCGGATTCCAGCGGGTCATCTGGCACGTGTGGGCAGCGGACTACGGTTTCGGCAACTACGCGTGGCCGGGCTACGACCCGTTCAGCTATGCCCAGTACATCCCGAACTACTTCCGCTACCTCGGCACGCGCCACCCCGACAGCCGTGACTACGACGAGCTGAACGCGCACATGGGACGGGTGCAGCAGTTGATGCAGACCGGGCGGTCCCGCACGGACGTCGGATTCGTTCACCAGAAATGGTTCCAAGGCGTCCGATTCGGCGGCGGAGTCGGCAGTGACAACGCCCAGATGAACTGGCAGCAGGGGCACCAGGGGATCTACTACCGCTCGACGGAGCTGCAGGACAACGGCTACACCTACGACTACTTCAGCCCGCGGTTCCTCTTCGACGACGACGTCCGATTCGACCGCCGCACCAAGACGATCGAGCAGGCCGGTTACAAGGCCATCGTCCTCTACCAGGACTGGCTCGACGTGGAGGCCGCGAAGCGGATCCTGGTCTGGGCCAAGCAAGGCCTCAAGGTGGTCCTCCTCGAGGATGCCGCGTCCCAGACGCCGTTCAACGACGGCAAGGACGCAGTACTCCAGAAGGTCACCGACGAGCTGAAGACCCTGCCGACCGTGCGCCAGGCGACGGTGTACGACAACATCGACTACTTCAGCGCAGCCCCCGGCGGTTACGACGACAACGTCATGGAGAAGCTGCAGGAGCTCGGCGTCGAGCCGTACGCCGGCTACGCGGAGCCGAACCTCCAGCTGCTCAACCAGACGCGGGAGGACACCGACGGGAACCGGTACGTCTACCTCTACAACTACGCCGACGACGAGTACAACAAGTACAGCCACAAGCCGAGCGTCCGTAACCTGAAGTTCGGCAAGAACATCGCGACCGACGTCGAGATGGACGGCTACTTCGTGCCCTACTCGATCGACGCGTGGACGGGGGAGACCACCGAGCTCGCGGAGTATCGCTGGGAGGAGGGCAAGACGGTGGTCCCCGTCGACCTTGACCTCAACAACATCGCGCTGATGGCGTTCGAGAAGGTCGACGGACCGAGGCTCCATGTCCTGTCCACGAACGCCGAGTCGAGCTTCGTCGTGAACGACGGCGTGGTCGTACGAGTCACCGACACCGGTCCCGTCACCACCGCCCTCAGCGACGGTCGTCGGCTCACCGACCAGGTCACGGTCCCCCGGCCCTACGACATCACTGACTGGAACCTGACCGTGGAGTCCTGGCGACCGGGCGATGTCTCGGGTGACCTGCGGAGGACGGAGACCATCAATGGGGTGACGACGCTCAACCGGAAGACGTCTACGGCCGTCACCGACATCCAGGTGTCGCTCGACACGCTGAAGACGTGGGACAGCATCCCCGAGGTTGGCAGAGGCGTGTCGGGAACCGGGCACTACGAAGCCGCTTTCGACTGGGACGCCGACGCCGCGGACGGCGCCTACCTCGACCTCGGTGACACGCTCGAGTCGACGATGGAGGTCTGGATCAACGGGCACAAGGTCGGTGGTGCCGTCAGCACCAACCCGACCAAGGTCCGCAGGGACGTCGGCGGCACGGTCGACGACGGGACTGGCCGGAGGGTTCCCCTCGTCGGAAAGGACCTCTACACCGGTGGGATCAGCTGGACCAAGCCGGTCGCGGACGTCAGTGCGTACCTCGTCGACGGGCGCAATGAGATCGTCATCGACTACAGCTCGGTGCTGTCGAACGTGCAGCTCGCCCGCGGCGCGATCCGCGAGGAGCTGAACAAGGGCGGCTGGTGGAAGAATGACCAGAAGTACCTGAGCTTCGGTCCTCAGCAGGCGAAGCTCGTGCCATTCGTCGGTCTCGAGTACCCGAAGTCCGGCGGTCCTGGCGCCGGAAACCCGACGGCCGCTCCCACGCCGGCCCTTACCCCCACGCCGCCGACGGCGACGCCGCCCGCCGCGGACAAGGTGACCGCGCGGATCGCGACCAAGATGGTCAAGCCGCTGGCGATCGACAGCCGGCGCCGCCTGCGGGTCACCGTCCGGGCAAGCCAGGTGTTGCCCACCGGCGCGGCGACGATCTCGCTCAAGGGTGCGGGACAGAGGAAGAAGTACACCCGCACGCTGAACAAGTGGGGTAGGACGAAGGTGTGGCTACCCAGGTTCGATCGAACTGGCCGCGTCAAGGTCCGCGTCGTTTACCAAGGTGACGCTCGCGTGGCTGCCGAGAGGAAGACATTCGTGTTCAAGGTCGTGCAACGTCGCGCGGATCGATGAAGTTGCCGTAGCTCAGAGGAGGCCGCCGGTGGAGACGCCGGCGGCCTCCTCGTCTCCATCCACGACGTGTCACGCACTTAGGGGAAGGAACGGACAGAATGGACCGGGCACAGCTCGACGATCACGAAATCACGATCCTCCGGTTCTTGGCGCAGGGGATGACCGCAAGCGATATCGCCGCGGCCGCCGGGGTGTCACCGCGACAGATGCAGCGGCGCGTGCAGGCCCTCCGCGACCGCTTGGGGGCGGCAACGAACATCCAGGCTGTCACGATCGCCGTTCGCCGGTCCGTGATCTGAAGGACTTCCTGCACCGATCGCGACGGTGCCTCGGCGGAGGGACATCAGCCCGTCCCCCGTACGCACGCGGGTCCGTGTATTCGAGGAGTATCAGACAGCCCCACCGCAATGGAGTGGCTCTACGCCCTCGATCGGTCCTCACGGAACGGAAGCGACCCTGAACGAGGACGAACGCCCGAAGGACTGGCCGAATCGTTGGTGCGGGTCAGACGGCATGTCGCACAGTTTCCGCGAGTGCCTCGAACCCGCGTCTGCCTTGCGCTGCAACGGCGGCGGACCGCGTCGCCGCCATCACCAAGCGGCACTACCGCCGCGACAACGGAACAGGGGGCAGCGCCTGCACGGCGCGGCCCCCTGTTACACGACTTTCCCCGCTGCGCGGGGCTCGGATCAGGTCGTCCTCCTCACGACCCGGACGACAGCCCTGGCCAGGACCTCGCCCCTGCGGTCCAGGATCCGGAGCACCCTCCTCCCGGAGAGGTTCCCCGGAACCTTCCGCGTCACGGTGAAGCGACCGTCCTCGACCTCGGCGGTGCCGAGCTTCTTGCCGCCCAGGGTGATCCTCACCTTGCTGACCGGCAGGTCCCGTCCGCGGATCCTGATCGACCTGCCGGCCTTCACCTTCGACTTAACCCTCACTGTTGGCTCCACGGCCGGGGCCGGTGTCGGGCTGGTGGGCGTGGGGGTGCTGGTCGGCGTCGGCGAGGTGGTCGGTGCAGGAGCGTCGGCGGCGCTGTACTCCACGTCGACGAACGGCACGAGCCTGGCCTGTGCCGGCCCGAACGGGAGGTAGTCGACGTGGTAGCCCCACCAGCCGCTGGCGTTGGGGGTGACGCTCATGACCCCGCGACTGAGCTGGACGTTGGACAGCGCCGAGGCGTAGTCGATGACGATGGTGTTCTCGCCATCGACGAGGTACTCGCTGACGTCGGTGACCGGGTCCATCCAGTTCACACCGCCGGTCCACTGGTCCTTGCCGACGAGCGGGACCTGCTTGCCGGTGCCGTCGTCGATGGTGGGCTTGCCGACACCGCCCACGTCCCGCTTGACCTTGGTGGGATTCGTGGAGACCTCGCCGCCGACCTTGCGGCCGTTGATCCACACCTCCATCGACTCCTGCAGGGTGTCGCCGAAGTCGAGGTGGGCACCGGACGCGGAGTCGGCGTCCCAGTCGAACGTGGCCTCGTAGTGGCCGGTGCCGGACACGTTGCGCCCGACCGCCGGGATCTGGTCCCACGTCGTCAGCGTGTCGAGCTGGACCTCGACCGGCGTCTTGACCGTGGAGGTCTTGCGGTTGGTCGTCGTCAGGCCGTCGATGGTCTCGGTCCGGACGAGGTCGCCGGCTGTGGCGTTGGGCGTCCACGACTCGACCGTGAGGTCCCAGTCGCGGATGTCGTAGGCCTCGGGGACCGTGACCACGTCGGAGTGGGACTTGCCGTTGCTGAGCGTCGTCTCGAGCGTTCCGGTCTCGGTGGTGCGGACGGCGACACCCTTGTCCGTGGCGTACGCCGTCTCGCCCGTGGTCGAGGTGACGTGCAGCCGCTCGTCGTCGACCTTCTCGAACGCCATCAGGGCGATGTCGTTGTAGTCGAGGTCGATCGGGACGACGGTCCTTCCGTCCCGCCAGGAGTAGTCGGCCACCTCGGTGACCTCACCGGTCCAGGCGTCGATGGTGTACGGCACGAAGTGGCCGTCCATCTCGACGTCGGTCGTGATGTTGGTGCCGGGGTTGGGCGCGTTGCGGACCTCCGGACGGAGGCTCTTGGAGCGGTAGGAGCCGTCGTCGTAGTTGTAGGTGAACAGGTAGCGGTTGCCGGCCTCGTCCTGACGCGTCTGGCTCAGCAGCTGCTGGTTGGGCTCGGCGTAGCCGGCGTACGGGTCGACCCCGAGCTCCTGCAGCTTCTCCAGGACGTTGTCGTCGTACCCGCCGGGGGCGGCGGAGTGGTAGTCGATGTTGTCGTAGACGGTGGCCCGGCGGACCGTCGGCAGGGTCTTGAGCTCGTCGACGACCTTCTTGAGAGCGGTGTCCTTGCCGTCGTTGAACGGCGTGCGCGATGCAGCGTCCTCGAGGATGACGACCTTGAGGCCTTGCTTGGCCCACCTCAGGATGCGCTTGGAGGACTCGAAGTCCAGCCAGTCCTGGTAGAGCACGATCGCCTTGTAGCCGGCCTTCTCGATGGTCTTGGTCTGCTTGTCGAAGCTGACGTCGTCGTCGAAGAGGAACCGGGGGCTGAAGTAGTCGTAGGTGTAGCCGTTGTCCTGCAGCTCGGTGGAGCGGTACTGGATGCCTTGGTGAGCCTTCTGCCAGTTCATCGCGGTGTTGTCGCTCCCGGTGCCGCCACCGAAGGCCATGCCGTGCACCCACTTCTGGTTGATGAACCCGATGTCGGTGCGGGACTGGCCGGTCTGCATGAGCTGCTGGACGCGGCCCAGGTGGGCGTTGAACTCGTCGTAGTTCTGCGCGCCCGGGTCGCGCTCGCCCAGGAGCGGGAAGCGGAGGAAGGCGAACGGCGAGGGGTTGAAGCCCGGCCAGGCGAAGTTGCCGTAGCCGTAGTCGGCGGCCCAGACGTGCCAGATCGTGCGCTGGAAGCCGGCGGCGAACTGCGAGTAGGCGTCCTGCAGGCGGGTCTGCGAGGTGGAGTTCCAGCCGATCGGGATGGCTGACGTCTCGCTCGAGAGCACCTTGTTCTCCAGCTTCGCGCCACCGGTCCAGTAGCGGAAGATGTCGATCTGGTTGTACTGGTTGAGGTTCTCCGCCTCGGGGTAGTCGACGTCCATGCCGGGCTCGGAGATCTCCATCGGCTTGCCGTAGGAGATCTGCGCACGGGTCTCGATGCCGACGGAGTTCAGCCACGTCTTGAGCGGCTGCAGCATCCGCTCCCGGTACAGCTGAGTCTGGACGTCCAGCCAGTCGTTGACGATCTTCTGCCGGCGGCCCTCGTCGTCGGCCAGCCGGTAGGTGCCGACGTCGCCGACGGTCGTGTTCGGCCGGTTGAAGCGAGCCTCGACGCCAGCGAGCAGGAAGAGGTGCGGGGTGATGTCGTAGCCCTTGCGCCGCTGGAACTCCGCTGCCATGTCCTCGGCCCAGTAGGCGATACCTCCACCCAGGGAGATCTCGAGGGAGTCCATGAACAGCTGGACGTCGCCCTTCGCGATCTTCTCGCGCAGGGCAGGGTCGGCAAGGTAGTTCTTCTCCCAGAAGGTGCGCAGCGCGTCGACACCACGGGTGTCGAAGTAGTTCGTCGTGTAGGCGGGCTCGGCCGACGGGTTGGACGTCTGGAACGTGCCCTGGGTCCACAGCCCGAAGACCCGGTAGGTGCCGTCCGACGGGGCGGTCCAATCCACGTTCTGGGTCCACACGTCCGCCCCTTGGGTGGGCGCGAGCTTGACGTAGCTGGTCGGGTCGATGGTGTTGTTCGCGGTCACCTTGTAGGCGTAGGCGCCGATGAACCTCGCGCCGGCGCGGCGGGCGTTGGCGGCCGGGGCCGGGAGAGAGGCGAGGCTCTGACCGGCGGCCACGGTCGTGGTGCCCATGGTGACGTTCTGCATCGCGGCCTGGCTGGTCGGGTCGAGGCCCGGCACGTTGGAGGTCTGCCAGTTGGTGCCCGAGGTCAGGTAGACACCCATCCCGAGGTCGAGCAGCTTGTTCATCATCAGGTTCCACTTGTGGGTCCACATCTTCGACCCGTACGCGTAGTCGGCGTTCGGGGCGGCGTTGTCGTTCTGCATGCACAGCTCGACTCCCCGGAAGCCCGCGTCGTAGAGGTCCTGGATCTGCTCGAGCAGCACCTCGTCGGTGTGGGCGGCCTTGCCCAGCCACCAGCGCACGTCGGAGCTGAAGACGCGATCGGGGTCGATGTACTTGGCCTCGAGCTTCTTCGCGAACGCCGAGCTCTTGGGTACGGCAGCAGCCCGGAGCGCCTGCGGCAGTGAGCCCGTTGCGATGCTGGCGAGGGCAGCGGTCTGCGCGGCGCCGGAGACCGGCGTCGCGGCGCCGGCTCCAGCGTGGGCGAGCGTGCTCGACCCCAGCGTCACCGCAAGGGCGGCGATGCCGAACCTGGCGAGTGCGCGCGAGGAACGCGTCATGGTGCGGTTTCCTTTCGATCGACGTCCGGTGCTGACTGGCCCGGTCGTCAGTGGTGTCAGGCCTGCTCGCGCACTCGCGCGAGCCTCCCGGGCGGACAGCCTGTGGGCGCGGGTTGCGCGATGCCCGGGGGATGGTCCGGGGGACTGCGTGTCGTCAGCCCCCGGGTGCCGCCGAGCCGGGGGCCACGCTCGGACACGTGGCCCCCAGCCGGTCGGTGAGCCGGCCTCTGGAAGCCGACCCGTGGGCATGTCGCACGGGCCGGGACGAGGACCGACGCTAGTTCTTCTGCTTCGCCACCACCTTCACCGTGGTGGAGACCAGGCCCTCACCTCGACGGTCGAGCACCCGCAGGACCTTCCTCCCGGACAGGTGGTTCGGCACCTTCGCCCTGACCTCGAAGCGTCCATCTTCGACCTCCGCCGTGGCCAGCTTCTTGCCGCCCAGGGTGATCCTCACCTTGCTGACCGGCAGGTTCCGTCCGCGGATCCGGACCGAAGTGCCGGCCTTCACCGTCGACTTGACCCTCACCTTCGGCCCCACGATCGGGACCGGTGCCGGGCTGATGGGCGTGGGGGTGGTGGTCGGTGTCGGGGACGTGGTCGGACCCGGCTCGTCGGCACCGGTGTACTCGACGTCGACGAACGGGACGAGCTTGGCCTGGCGGGGACCGAAAGAGAGGTACTCGATGTGGTAGCCCCACCAGCCCTGAGCATTCTGCTGCGGGGTGGGTGCGATGCCCCGGTCGAGCTGGACGTTGGCGAGCGCGGAGTTGTAGTCGATGACAATCTCGTTCTTGCCGTCGACGAGGTAGTCGCTGACGTCGGTCACCGGGTCCATCCAGTTCACGCCACCGGTGTACTGGTCCTTGCCGACCAAAGGCACCTGGTTGCCGGTGCCGTCGTCGATGGTCGGCTTGCCGACCCCGCCGACATCACGCCTAACCTTGGTCGGGTTGGTGGACACGCCCCCGCCCACCTTCGTGCCGTTGATCCACACGGTCATCGACTCCTCGAGCTGGTCGCCGAAGTCGAGGTAGGCACCCGAGGCGGTGTCGGCGTCCCAGTCGAACGTGGCCTCGTAGTGACCGGTGCCGGAGACGGCCTTGCCGACCTGGGGGATGTTGTCCCACGTCGTCAGCTTGTCCAGCTCGACGTCGATGGCGGTCTTCACCGTGGACGTCTTGCGATTGGTGGTGGTGACGCCGTCGAGCACCTCGGTGCGGGACAGGTCGCCCGCGGTCGGGCTCGGGCGCCACGACTCGACCGTGAGGTCCCAGTCGGTGATGTCGTAGGCGCCGGGGACGGTGACGGCGTCGGTGTACTGCTTGCCGTTGCTCAGCGTCGTGGCGATGTTGCCGGACTTCGTCGCACGGACGGCCACGCCCTTGTCAGTGGCATAAGCGGTGTCGGCGGTGGTGTCGGTCACGTGGAGCTGCTGGCCACCAGCCTTCTCGAACGCGAGGAGCGAGATGTCGTTGTAGTCGAGGTCGACCGGGACGACGGTCTTGCCGTTCTCCCAGCGGTAGTCGGCGAGCTCGGTGGCCTCACCGGTCCACGCGTCGATGGTGTACGGGACGTACTGGCCGTCCATCTCGAGGTCAGTCTTGATGTTGGTGCCCGGGTTGGGGGCGTTGCGCACCTCAGGGTTGAGGCTCTTGTCGCGGTAGGAGCCGTCGTCGTAGTTGTAGAGGTAGACGTAGCGGTTGCCGGACTCGTCCTCACGGGTCTGACCGAGGAGCTGCTGGTTGGGCTCGGAGTAGCCGGCGTACGGCTCGACGCCGAGCTCTTGCAGCTTCTCCAGGACGTTGTCCTGGTAGCCGCCGGGGGTCTCGCTGAAGTAGTCGATGTTGTCGTAGACGGTCGCCTGCCGCACGGTGGGCAGGGTCTTCATCTCGTCCATCACCTTCTTCAGCGCGCCGTCCTTGCCGTCGTTGAACGGCGTGCGGGTGGCGGCGTCCTCGAGGATGACGACCTTCAGGCCACGCTTGGCCCAGTTGAGCAGGCGGCGGGCGCCGTCGATGTCGAGCCAGTCCTGGTAGAGCACGACGGCCTTGTAGCCGGCCTTCTCGATGGTCTTCGTCTGCTGGTCGAACTTGACGTCGTCGTCGAAGAGGAACCGGGGGCTGAAGTAGTCGTAGGTGTAGCCGTTGTCCTGCAGCTCGGTGGAGCGGTAGTGGATGCCCTGGTGGGCCTTCTGCCACTGCATCGCACGGTTGTTGCTGCCGGTGCCGCCGCCGAACGCCATGCCGTGGACGAACTTCTGGGTGATGAACCCGACGTCCGAGCGCGCCTTGCCGGTCTGCAGCAGCCGCTGCACGCGACCGAGGTGGGCGTTGAACTCGTCATAGTTCTTCGACGACGGCGCCCGGGTCGAGACGAGCGTGAACGTCCCCCGGGTGACGTAACCGGGCCACTGGTAGTTGCCGTAGCCGTACCCGGCGGTCCAGATGTGCCAGATGGTGCGCTGGAACCCGGCCGCGAACTGCGAGTAGGCGTCCTCGAGGCGCAGCTGGTGGGTGCCGTTCCAGGCGAAGTTCAGCGCGGTGGTCTCCGTGGACAGGACCTTGTTCTCGAGCTTCGCGCCACCGGTCCAGTAGCGGAACATGTCCACCTGGTTGTACTGGTTGCGGTTCTCGGCCTCCGGGTAGTCGACGTCCATCGCCGGCTCGGACATCTCGATCGGCTTGCCGTAGGAGATCTGCGCGCGGGTCTCGATCCCCACGGAGTTCAGCCACTCCTTCATCGGCTGCAGCATCCGCTCGCGGTAGAGCTGCGTCAGCACGTCCTGCCAGTCGTTGATGATGCGCTGGCGGCGGTCCTCCGCGCCGTCGAGGCGGTAGGTGCCGGCGGTCTGGACCCGGTGGTAGGGGTTGTTCCAGACGTTGTCGACGCCCTGGATGAGGAACAGGTACGGCGTGATGTCGTAGCCCTTGCGCTTCTGGAACTCCGCGGCGGCGTCCTCGGCCCACCACGTCATGCCACCGGTGCCGTAGCTCATCTCGAGAGAGTCCATGAACAGCTGGACGTCGCCCTTGGCGATCTTCTCCCGCAGCGCGGGGTCGGCCAGGTAGTGCTCCTCCCAGAACTCCCGCAGCGCCTGCACGCCTCGGGTGTCGAAGTAGTTCGTGGCGTAGCTGGGCTGCGCCGACGGCTGGGATGCCTGGTAGGTGCCCTGGGTCCACAGCCCGAAGACCCGGTAGGTGCCGTCGCTCGGCGCGGTCCAGTCGACGTTCTGGGTCCACACGTCGGCGCCCTGGGTGACGCGCGACTTGAGGTCGACGAACGAGCTCGGGTCGACGGTGTTGCCGGCGGTGACCTTGTACGCGTAGGCGGTGACGAACCTCGCGCCGGCGCGGCGGGCGTTCGCTGCCGGCGGGGTCAGCGTCGAGAGCGTCTGGCCGGCCTCGACGGTGCCCGTGCCGAGCGTCAGGTTCTGCATCGCGGCCTGACTGGTCGGGTCCAGGCCCGGGACGTTCGAGGTGGACCAGTTGGTGCCTGAGGTGAGGTAGACGCCCATCCCGAGGTCGAGGAGCTTGTTCATCATCAGCTCCCACTTGTGCGCCCACATCTCGGTGCCGTAGGCGTACACGTCGTTCGCCGCGACCGTGTCGTCCTGCATGCACAGCTCGACGCCGCGGAAGCCCGCGTCGTAGAGCGCCTGGATCTCCTCGAGCAGCGTCTCGTCGGTGGCGGACGCGTCACCGAGCCACCAGCGCACGTCGGTGCTGTAGACCCGGTCGGGGTCGATGAACTTCGACTCGAGCTGCTTGGCGAAGGCGGAGCTCTTCTTCACCGCGGGCGACTTCAGCGTCGACACCGCACTCGAGGGCGTTGCGGACGGTTCGGCGGCCGAGGGGCTGGCGCCCAGCCCCAGCGCCATGGACGAGAGGCCCACGGACAAGCTCAGGGCGACGGCGGTCGCCGCCGTCCTGCCGCGCAGCCGCAGGGCTGGCGATGTCGGGTTCATGCGGTCTCCGATCAGGTGCGTCAGCGCCGGCTGAGCGACTCTCGGCCGGGTCTGATTCGTTTCAACACGGACACCTTCAGGACTTCCCGATGTGACGGTCAACACATCGCGGCGAAGTTGACTGCTATCGGCCACGACCGCCCGTGCGGGCGGGAGCGGACGTCTGGAGCGTGCCATCGGGTTGCCGCCGGACGTCTGGAGAGCCCGCGTGCGCGGCACCTCGGCAGCACCCCGGCTCAGATGAGCCCCCGGCGGACGGCGATGACGACGACCTGGACGGTGGAGTCGACTCCCCACTGCCGCCGGAGGAGGGCGATCTTGCGGCGCAGGGTGCTCTCGGAGACGTTGCAGCTCGTTGCTGCCTCAGCAACGGTCTTGCCCCGGGCCAAGGCGCTCAGGATGTTCAACGTGGTCCGATCGGGCACGATTCGGACCTTGGTCGCTGTGTCGTCCACCGCGAGCTCCTTGGCGTTGACGTGGGGCGGCCATGACGTGCGTGCGCGGGCGAGCACGGGGTCGTCGCACGCCCGGGGAAGCGCTCCGCACAGCCCGGGGGAGAGCGCCCGGACGTGGTGAGTCGTTTCAACGGGGTCGACGGTGACGGCAGTCACAGGCGCAAGTACAACCGCTGCTCCGTTCCTCGCGCGTCAGCCTGACGCCGCAATTGCACGTACTGCGGTCGCAGTAGCCGATCGAGCGGGGGTCCCGTCCGTGGAGCGTGCGAGCCGGTGCCCGGGCCGCAGTCCGCCATGGCACGCGGGCGGATCCCGGTCCGGCGCGATGCACGGCACCGCGTCCGGGCTCAGCGATAGCGCGGAGTGACGAGACCGGTCTCGAACGCGAGCACCACCAGCTGTGCTCGGTCGTGACGGCCCACCTTGGTCATCGTGCGGTTGATGTGCGTCTTGACCGTCACCACCGAGATGCCGAGGTCATCGGCGATGGCCTGGTTGGTCTGCCCCTCGGCCACGAGGCGCAGGATGTCGATCTCGCGGGGGGTGAGCGATCGGAGATCGGGGTGCAGCTGGCCCGAGCCGGCCGCCCCGGCGTACCGGTCGAGGAGGTTCTTGGTGGCTCGCGGGGTGAGGAGGCCTTCACCGCGGTGAACCGTCCGGATCGCCTCCACGATCACCTCAGGTTCAGCCCCCTTCCCCACGAAACCCGCAGCACCGCTCCGCACGCCCCGCACGACGTACTCCGGCTCGTCCTCGAAGGTGGTCAGGATGAGCACGCGCACGCCCGGCTCGTCCTGGGTGATGATGCGGGTGGCCTCGATGCCGTCCATGACGGGCATCCGAACGTCCATCACGACGACGTCCGGTGCCAGCTCCTTCGCCTTGCGAACGGCGTCCACACCGTTCTCCGCGGTCTCCACCAGGTGCATGTCCGGCTCGTGTGCGACGAGCTCGGCGACGGCGTTGCGGATGAGCTGTTGGTCGTCGACGACGAGGACCCCGATCATGTGGCTCCGGCCTCCTCCGGCACCTCGGCGGACACGACGAACGTCCTGTCCGCGCACGAGACCTCGAGCCGGCCCCCGGCGGCCGCCACCCGTTCTCGCATGCCGCGCAGGCCGAAGCCCTCGACGAAGTCGGAGGTCGGCTCCCGCGTCGTGTTGGAGACGCGCAAGGAGAACGTGCCTGCGCCTCGGTGCAGCGCCAGCTCGATCGGCGCCTGGTGGTCACCGTGCTTGTAGGCGTTGGTGAGGCACTCGCGGACGACGAGGTACGTCACCGCGCTGACGGGGCGGGCATCCGTGCCGAGGTCGGGCTCGACGTCGAGGGACGGAATGAGGGTGCGGAACTCCTCGACCAGGGTCGTCAGCTCGTCGGAGGTGTAGCTCGGCTCGAGGTCGTCCCAGCTCTCCTCGCGCAGCC
The DNA here is from genome assembly GCF_017916385.1 of Nocardioides xinjiangensis. Taxonomy (NCBI): domain Bacteria; kingdom Bacillati; phylum Actinomycetota; class Actinomycetes; order Propionibacteriales; family Nocardioidaceae; genus Nocardioides; species Nocardioides xinjiangensis. The sequence continues at coordinate 853,983 of NZ_JAFMSW010000001.1, read as the reverse complement.
CGCGAAGCAGGTCGCTGATGGAGTCGATCACCGACCGCCCGGCCTCACGGACGGTGAGCAGTGCTCGACTGGCGTCCTCCGGTCGGTCCGGCAGGGCACTCGACGCGACCGCCGTGTTCAGGTTCATGACCGCGATCTGGTGCGCCACGGAGTCGTGCAGGTCGCGTGCGACGCGCAGCCGGTCCTCGGCCAGGAGCTTGCGAGCCTCCGAGTGGCGCGACCGCTCTGCTTCCTCGGCTCGAGCCCGCATCGCCAGCAACGCTGCGTGCCGCGCCCGGGTGGCGGCGCCGAGGGCGGTGGGGAGGACGACCGACAGCGCTGTCACCGCGATGAACAGGTGGCCCCACCTCCAGTCGAGCACCCAGGCCATCAGACCGACCTGGACGACGAACACGACCGCGACGGCGACCTGCACCGTGCGACGCCCGCTGTAGGCCGAGACCATGTACAGGCAGATCATGAAGCTGAGGTGGTAGCCGGCGCCGCCGATGGGCAGCCAGTGTGGCACCGCGTCGAGGACCGAGGCCACCACGAGGGCCGGCACGGGGAAGGTCCGCGCCGCGAAGGCGGCGGCCGCGGTGACGAAGATGAGGAACTCGACGCTGGACTTCGGCGCGACGACGGTCCAGCTCTGCTGCTCGTCGATCTTCACCAGCGTGCCCGCCAGGACCAGCAGGCCCAGCACCACGTCCGGCACGCGCGGGGTTCGTCGGTCGAGCCCGTCGATGCCGGGCAACGCAGCGGGTGAACTGGACATCGCAAACCTGCTCTTGTGGTCCCGCATCTCGCTCAGGGGCAGCAGGACCGTGGGGGTGTGGGGGCCGGACCGGCCCGATGTGATCGTAGACCGATCGGCCGTCGTACCCGAACGTCGCCGCGCGACCGGCGCGGGGACGGCCGATGTCGCTCGAACTCCGATCGGTGCGGTGGACCTCTGGAGACAGCGATGAAACGCTTCACGCCTCATCGCGCGCCGGGGCACAGGCGCGCTGCGCCCTTCCGAGCGCGGGACCGTCGAGCCGGCTAGCTCCCGTGGATGGCCGAAATCAGTCAACCTGAAGCGTTTCACTGGACCCGGTCGGCGCGGGGTACCTACCTTGTGACCGCCGTCACCTCGCCCTCCCCGGACCCACGAGAAGCGCTTCCGGCGGACGGCGGGCGCCGCCTCGGGCTTGTTCCCCGGGTCGGTTCACCGCGCCTGCGACTCCCGTCGAGGTGCATCCAGGCGATGGCCCGCAACCGCACTCGAAAGGGTCAACATGAAGACAACGAAGACCACCGGCCTGGTGGCAGCGCTGGGGCTCTCCCTGGCGCTGGGGGCGACGACCGTCGTCCCGACGTCCGCGACGGCTCAGGCCGCCACCGTCGCGCCGTCCGGCACCCCGTCCGTCGAGCGACCTCGCGTCGACGGGCGCACCGGCCCGCTGTACGCGTTCGGCAACCAGAAGCCGTCCTTCAGCTGGCTCCTCGACGACGTCGACGTCCAGATGGCGTACGAGATCCGCGCCTCCTCGACCGAGGCCACGTTGCCTCGGGCCAACCTCTGGCGTACCGGCAAGGTGACGTCCTCGGCGTCGGCACAGGTGGTGTGGAAGGGCTTGCCCCTGAACTCGCGACAGCAGGTGTACTGGCAGGTCCGCGTGTGGGACAACAACGGACAGGTCTCCGAGTGGAGCGAGCCGCAGTTCTTCGAGATGGGCCTGCTCAACAAGTCCGACTGGGGCAATGCCCAGTGGATCGAGCACCCCACCCGCAACCCGCAGGGCCCGATGCCGATCTTCGCGAAGCAGATCACGGTGGACCCCGCCAAGACGCTCACCAAGGCACGCCTGGTCCTGGCCGGCCTCGGCGTCCAGGTCTCCACCGTCAACGGCAAGGCCGTCACTGAAGAGGTCCTTGCTCCCGGTGGCGCCAATGAACAGGTTGCCATCACCTACCGCAGCTACCCGATCGAGAAGCTGCTGGAGTCCGGTGCCGGCAACACCATCGCCGTCGAGCTCGGCAACGGCGAGGCCTTCATGCAGAAGACGGAGAACCCCGCCTACGGACGCACCGACTCCTACAGCAAGATCCTCGGAGCAGCCGTCGTCCCGACCTCGCTGACCGCCGCCACCACGGTCGGTGCGACGACTGTCACGCTGGCAAGCGTGGCGGGCATCAACGTGGGATACACCCTGAACGTCGACACCGCTGATGCCGGCGTGCGGCTGGAGCAGCGTCGCGTCACCGCGGTCGACGCCGCCACCAACACCGTCACTCTCGAGTCGCCGCTCACCGGCGCGCACGCGGCCGGAGCGGTAGTGACACGCTCCGGCGAGCGCGACTCGCCCAACACCCGGGTCACTCCGCGCCTCATCGCGCGCGTCGAGCTGACCTACTCCGACGGCACCACCAGCAACGTCGTCTCCGACCGCACCTGGCGCACCGCCACCGGCCCGGCCATCACCGACCACTGGTGGGGCGGCACCGACTACGACGCCCGCTTCGAGCAGGTCGGCTGGAAGAACCGCAACAGCGACCTCACCGCCACCGCCAAGCGGCGCAACGGCCAGGACGTCAACTGGATGGACGCCGGCATCGTCGGCACCCCCAACCTCGACACCGACCTCACCGAGCGCGGCGCAGAGCCCGTCGAGATCGTCGACCGCTTCCAGGCCCAGAAGGTCTGGCAGGTCGACGGCCACCCCGGCACGTGGATCTTCGACATGGGCCAGGCGTTCTCCGGCTTCGTCGAGCTCACCACCCCCGGTGGCGCGAGTGTCTTCCCCGCCGGCACGACGGTGAAGATGCAGTTCGGCGAGTCGTTCAACACCACCGACCCCGCCCAGAAGGGCCTGATCAACGTCCTCGACATGGTCGAGGGCAGCGTCGGCACCACCGGCACCCAGACCCTGGACACCTACACCACCTGGGGCGACCCCGATGGCGAGACCTGGCACCCCCAGTTCGGCTACGACGGGTTCCAGTACGTCCAGGTGACTGGCCTCCCAGCCGGGTTCACGCCGACCACGAGCATGATCGCCGGCCTGCAGACCCACGCGACCGCGCCCGAGGCGGGGCGCGTCGAAACCGACAACGAGCGCATCAACCGCATCCACAAGATGTCGAAGTACTCGATCATGAGCAACATGCAGTCGTACTTCACCGACTGCCCCAACCGCGAGAAGGCCGGTTGGCTGGCCGACATGATCCAGTCGATGCCGGCCATCGACAAGCACTACGACATGGCCGCGTACCTGCACACCATGATGGAGGCCATCGAGGGCGCCCAGACCAAGACCGGTATCAACGCCGGCTTCGTGCCCTCCACCACTCCCAACGACCAGGTCCGCCTGTCCGGATCCGGTTTGGGCAACGACCTGAACTGGGGCGGGGCTGTCGTCCTGACGCCGTACTGGCTCTACAAGAACTACGGCGACCTCGAGACCGCTCGCAAGCACTGGGACTCGATGGTCCTCTACATGGACTACATCAAGAACCGGCGCACGGCAGGCACCACCGGCTCAGACCAGTACTACGTCGACAACGGCCTCGGGGACTGGGCCTCGGCCGACCGCGCTTCGACCAACCGCGCAATGACCGCGACCGGCGCCTACTTCAAGATGGCCAACCACATGTCGGAGCTCGCTGCCGAGCTGGGTCTCGACGCCAAGGCCGCCGAGTACAAGACGCTCGCCGGAAACATCCGGGCCACCTACAACGAGCGCTTCTGGAACCCCGCGTTGCGCAAGTACACAATCAACCAGACCAGCTCCGTCGGCGGCCAGACCGCCCAGGGCATCGCCCTCGACTACGGCCTGGTCACCGAGGAGAACCGACAGGTGGTCCTCGACGAGCTGGTCGAACAGATCTACTCCTACCAGCCCAACGGTGGCGGTCCGCACCTCAACTCCGGCATGATCGGGCTCGGCCCCGTCACCCGCGCACTGATGGACAACGGCCGCCAGGACGTGCTGTGGGACCTGCTCCAGGAGGACACCCAGCCCAGCTACGGCTACTTCCTGCAGTCCACCGAGAAGCACCCCGGCGGCCTCACCACCATCCCGGAGTACTGGGACCTGCGACAGTCGCAGAACCACATGATCCTGCTCCAGATCGACGAGTGGTTCACCGCCGGACTCGCAGGTATCAAGCAGGCTGACGACTCCATCGGCTACCGCGACCTGGTCATCAAGCCGCAGCTCGTCGGCAACCTCGGAGAGGTCAGCGGCGAGTACGTGACGCCCTACGGCGAGGTGCTCAGCGAATGGACCCGTGATGGCGACGACGCTGCCACCCTGTCGGTCACCGTGCCCTCGAACTCCACCGCGGAGATCTGGGCGCCGACCGGCGGCGACGAGGCCGACGTGACCGGCGGCGAGGCGGAGTTCGTCAAGAGCGAGGACGGCTACGCCGTGTACGAGGTCGGACCGGGCTCGTACACCTTCGCTCCGGCCGACGACACCCCGCCGACCGAGGAGCCGACGGTCACCCCGACGCCGACCACCAGCCCGACCCCCACGCCGACCACCAGCCCCGATCCCACCACCCCGACGGTGGAGCCCAAGGTCAAGGTGAAGTCGAAGGTGCGGGCCGGCAAGAGGGTCAAGATCCGGGTTCGCGACCTGGCGGTCAAGAAGGTCACCTTCACCCTGGGCGGCAGGAAGCTCGGTGCCGTCGAGGTGAAGGACGGCAAGGCAGTCCTCATCGCGAGGGTGCCCAGGAGCCTGTCCGGCAAGACGGTCCTGAGGGTCCTGGACCGCGGAGGTGACGTGCTGGCGAAGGCGACCATCCGAGTCGTGAGGAGGAAGGCGGCCTAGCCCCGACAGGACTGACCGCGAGAGGGGGCCACACCGTGACGGTGTGGCCCCCTTGCGTTGCGGTTCGCGATGACCGGCTGCACGTGTGCACCCACGAGGAAGCCCAGGTGACTCGGCGGCGCCGTGAGGGGTCGTCCGCCCTCGAGTGCGATCATGTCCTCCCGATCAGCAGCCGAGGAGCAGGAACACGTGGCCGAACCGTCAGATGTCGAGCGGTCCGGGTCGATGGCCCGGGCGGGCCTGGCCGTGGCCCTGGCGACGCTCGTCGGGCTGATCGTCTTCGTGCAGAGGCCTGCTGGCGACACCGGCGCTCCTGCCGGACCGAGCGCCGCAGGGTCCACCGCAACGGAAGACCCAGCCAGTGACAGCCGCCCGTCCGGGCCGACGACCCCGCCGTTCACGGGTGAGGTCCCGGTCGCCAGCGACGCGGAGTTCTGCGCGGAGTTCCGCACGGTGGACGAGGTGCAGCGGCAGTACGCGCGCGGCAAGGTCGACAGGGCGACCGTGCGCAGGGCGGCGCGCGCCCTCGTCGCGACCGGGGTCCCGGCGGAGCTGTCCCTGCCGGCCCGCAGCGGCTACTACATCCTCATCGGCGGGCTCTACGACTTCGTCGGGCTCGGGTTGGACCCGGCAGCGGTAGGCGCCCCGGACGCGTTCATCGCCTCCGGCGGGGAGGCCTTCGAGACCTATCTGACGCAGGCGTGCCGGCTGTGATCCTTCGCCGGACCCCGGGCCCGCCGATCAGCGGTACTGGTTCTTCGGGGCCTCGATGAGCTCGAGCTGTTCGACCACCACTTCGGGTTCTTCCCGACCGCCGTCGCCGGTGCCGGAGACGTGGCGTGCGACGACCCGCACCCACTGGTCGTCGGGGGGAGCGTCCACGCCACTCGCCGCCACGCGCATGACGGTCGCGTCCGCGGCACAGCAGTTCATCCCGAACTGCGTGACGAACCAGGTGCCGGCCTTGTCGCGGCTGACGAAGCCGGTGAGCTCGAGCCGGCGGTCGGCCAACGTGGCGCCGTCGTCGTAGGCCGCCCGCAACAGGACCTCGTCGAGCACGACGGGCACGGGGTCGCCCTCGGGCAGCGGGGGGAGGTCGACCTCGGTGCTCGTGTCCACCGGCACGACCGCGCTCTGGGCGCGCTCGGCGAAGTGGGCGCCGAGCGCCGGGGGAGCGATGAGGAAGAACACGAGCGACGGAGCGAAGAGCAGCCACGCGGCCCTCGGGACGTGCGCGTCGTGCTCGTCGTCCTGCGACCCCTGCTCGCGGAAGACGTCGAGCAGTGCCAGGGCCACGAGGAACGCACCGCAGGCGATGAGCGGCCACCGCATCCACGAGTTGACGTAGCGCAGGTAGCTGTCACCTGCCGCCATGCGGAGCAGCACGGCGCCGGTGACGGCCAGCAGCAGGGTCTGGGTCGCGCGCTTCACAGCAGCCACCATCCCATGCCGACGGCCGACAGGACGGCCACGCCGATCACTAGGGGGACGAACCGGAGCGCGAAGGCCCCACCGAACTGGCCCGACTCCATCGAGGCCAGCTTCACGTCCATCGCGGGCCCCACGACCATGAAGACCAGCTTCGCGGTGTCGGAGAACGCGCTGAGGCTTGCCGCGACGAAGGCATCCGCCTCCGAGCACAGCGCCACGACGAAGGCGAACAGGGCCATCGCCGCGACGGCCAGCACGACGTTGCCCGCGACCCCGTCGATGATCGAGCGCGGCACGAACGTGTTGATGGCGGCCGCGATCATGGCGCCGAGCACCACGAACCCTGCCGCGTGGATGAAGTCATGGCGGACGCTGCCGAGGAAGGCCTGCGCCGTGCTCTCGTCGTGGTCGTGGGTGCTCCGGCGGTGGAGGATCGGCACCCGCCCGGCGAACCGGAGCCACAGCCAGCCCACCGCCACGGCCGTGAGCAGCGAGGCGAGGAACCGGGCCAGCACGATCTCGGGTCGATCGGGGAACGCGACCGCCGTCGACACCAGGACGACCGGGTTCACCGCCGGAGCGGCCAGGAGGAACGTCAGCGCGACGGACGGTGCGACCCCGCGTCGCATGAGGCTGCTGGCGACGGGCACCGAGGCGCACTCACATCCCGGCAGCGCAACGCCCGCGAGCCCGGCGACAGGCACGCCCAGTGTCGGGCTCGCAGGCACCAGGCGGCGCAGCGCCCGCTCGGAGAGGAGGGTGGCGATCACCCCGGCGAGGAGGACGCCTCCGACGAGGAAGGGGATCGACTGCACGACGATCGCGACGAAGATCGTGCTCCACGTGGCGAGCGCCGGGCTGTCGAGGCGCGGCACCAGCCACTGCTGCGACATCACGAGGGCCGCCATCGCGACGAACACGACGTAGGCCTGGACCGGCAGGCCGACTGCTCGGCGGGCCGTGCTGCCAGAGGTGGACGGAGGCGAGTCCTGACGGGTCGATTCGCTCATGAGGGCACCGTCGCGGTTGAGGTCACCGGCGAATGATAATCGATCCCGTTCCTGTGATCGGGTCGCGCGCGCGGTCCTGCCAGGACGACGTGGAGCTCCGCCGCAGTGCCTGAGCGTTCGCGGTCGGATCAGCCGCGCGTCACAGGCGCGGGCCGATCTCCCCTTCGGCGGTCGGGGCCGTCCCGTCCTTGAGCTCCACGAAGATCGCGTGCGACGGCGTCTCGCCGATGTTCTCGCCGTGGTGCTGCTGCGCCGGGATCCAGCCCACGGTGCCTGCCTGCAGGTCCACCTCGCGCTGCGCGTCGCCCTGGACGATCCGCCGCCGGAACGAGGACAGGGTGTACATCACGCTGTCCGGGTGGGCGTGCGGGGTGGTGAGCGTGCCGGGCTCGTCGACGTACTCCAGCACGCGGACACGCTCGTTCTCGAAGATGACCCTGTAGTGGTCGGGGTTCGTCTCCGCCGGGTCGAGGCTCATCGGCCGAGCACCGCACCGTGAGCCCGTGCAGGCGAGGGGCCGGGGCACGACCGCGACGAGGCAACCCCGGCGCTCGCGGCGCCCCTGACCGTCATTCCCCGGCCCGGTCGAGGCTGCCCTGGACGGCGCCGCCGGGGAACTCGACGTTGTGCACGTTGAGGTAGAACAGCTCCGGGTCGGCGAGCACCGCGTCGATCGCGTCGCTGTCGGCGCTGACGCAGTCCCGCGCGACGTACGTGCTCGGCCCGGCCGCGCGGAAGACGGTGTCGAGGTCGATCGCGATGCCACCAGCGGGCAGGGGGCCGTGGATGTGCGCCGACCCGATTCCGGGAGCCGGCTCCGTGGGCACACCGATGTCGCGGACGACGATCGAGTAGCAGACCAGCTCCTGGTCGGACCGCAACCGCAACGTCGCGACCCCCGAGCCGTCCGCATCGCCCGAAGGCGCCAGGTGGACCGTGATCACGCGAACCTCCGCGGAGGCGGCGGACGCGCCACCCACCAACGCCGCGACGACCAGGACCAGCAGTGCAAGAACGCGTCGTGCCATGACGACCACCCTCCGTGGCTCGTACGTATGGGGGGACGTGGGTGGACGGGGTGTGCCACCACGTCGTGGTGCGACGGTACGAGGACCCGGGCCGCCGGCCGGCCGTGCACGGGGAATCTCACTCAAATGGCGCATGGGCGCCCCGGGCCACTCGGTCCACCGCGCCCCGGATGTCCACGCCTCCGCGGCCAGGGCGCAGCTCGGCACCCCACGCGGCTGCAGGCGGCTCAGGCCGCTTCGCCCTCGTCGTCCTCGTCCGGGCCCTCGTCGGGGGAGCCGTCGTTGTGGGAGCCGTCGTCCGGGAGGTTCTCCAGCACGGACCTCGCCGCGGTGACGATGCGCTGCGCCTGCTCGTCCGACAGCTCGCCGTCGACCTGGGCCTGTGCCACGCGCGCGACCAGGTCCTTCACGGCAGCGCGCGCCCTCGAGTAGTCGCCTGCCTCCACGGCCTCGTCAACCCTCTCCAGCTGCTTGCCGAGGGCCGGGACCTGTTCGCTGGGTGCGCTCTCGGCCCCTCCGCACGCGACCAGGACCGGGGTGATGAGCAGCGCCAGCACGGTCGCGGCCGCACGCCGGCCGAGCGCACGGGCGATGCGAGTCGCCTCCATCACCCGCTCCCCTCGACGGCGTCGTGGAGGTCCTGCAACGGTTCGACCAGCTCGTCGGGCGTGTTGTCCGGCAGGTCGTCGCCGCTGCTGGCGAGCCCGCCGGCGACCGCGACCACGACGAGGAACAGCACCAATAGGGCCAGCACGGCGGCGAAGCGCCGCGCCACAAGGTAGACGACCGCCCGCACTCCGTGCCTCACCCGACCGAGCGCCCATCGGCCGGTCGAGCAGCGTCGCACGCCGCCTACTCGGCGGCGGCCGCCTGTGCTCCCCGGGCGTCGCGCACGTCGTGCACGAGCGTCCTGAGCCAGCGGTGCGCCGGGTCGTCCCGCCTGCTCTGGTGCCACCAGAACGCCGTCCGAAGCGTGTCGAGCTCCCAGGGTCCGGGGATCTCCCTGATCCCGTAGAGCTGTCCCATCTCCTCGATCAGCCGACGACCCATCACCGCGACGCGTCGGCTGTTGCGGAGGAAGAACGGCATGCTCATCGAGCCGCTCACGATCACCTCCGTGCGAGGGCGCACGCCGGCGGAGAGGACCTGCTGCATCCCGCGTGCCACCTCGCGGTCCCCGACCTGGGCTACCACCCACGGGCGGGTGTTCAGGTCGTCGAGGTCCAGCCGCTCGGCAGGGTCGTCGATCGAGACGGCGAAGACCCACTGGTCGACGAGCACGTCGATGCTCTCCAGCCCGGACAGCCAGCCGTGTGGCAGGAACACCCCGTCCACGCTCGCGGCCAGGTGGTCGGCGATGTCGACGCCACGGAGCTGGCCCGGCTCGACGACCCGGAGCGTGGTCGCCGGAGCCGCCTCCTGCATCGCCAGGCACAGCCGAGGGAGCAGCATCGCCGCGACCACCTCGCTGCACACCACGGTGAACTCGTGCTCGGTGCTGCGGTCGAAGCTCGTCTTCGCGCCGATCACCCGGTCGACCGCCCTGAGGGCGTCGGTCACCGCGGGCCCGAGCTGCTTGGCCAGGGACGTCAGCTCGTACTGGTTGCCCCTCCGGACGAGCAGCTCGTCGTCGAAGTGCCGTCGGAGCCGTGCGAGGGCGGCACTCATCACCGGCTGGCTCACTCCGACGGAGGCGGCCGCCCGCGACACGTTCCTCTCACGCAGCAGGCTGTCGAGCGAGTGCAAGAGGTTCAGGTCGAGGCGGCGAAGTCGCGCGTGGTCGATCAAGGGGGCCTCCTGGGTCGACTGTGCCACCGCCACGCCACGTCGGCCAACGAGCGCCCCTTCGGCGAACGGTCCGCGGCTCGCCGGGAACCTATCAACGCTCCAGCGGGCAGAGCCTCGCGAGAGGTATGGCGTCCCTCGATAGCTGCTATCCCGACCGGCCGTGCCCGGGGGCATCGGCACCGGCGATAGCCGGTATCGGCAGCCATGGTCCTCGAAGTCACGCGAACCCGTTGCGCTCGAGGTGTGACGACGACCACAGTGGGTGGCGGCTTCGATGAATCGTTTCATCCGCACACGTCTGGTTCGCCGAGCCCGCGCCGCCCACGCCGTGAACTGCCGCGCACGCGTGGTCGCGTGACCACCTCACACCACAAGGAGCAGCATGAACTCGACATCACCGGCTCTCCAGCCGCGAGGGGGGCGGACGGCGACAGCCGTCGCCCTGAGCCTCGCGGTGGGGCTGTCGTCCATGGCGCTGGGCCTGGGCGCCAGCCCGTCCGCCGCCGAGCCCTCGAGCGCCACCGCGCAGGCCGCCGCGCCGGACCTGAAGTCGCCTCCGGTCAAGAAGAGCTCGGCGTTCGCCAGGCAGCTCGAGAAGAAGTACGTCGACCCCGACCGCGTCTACAGCACCGACGTCCGCTGGTGGCTGGGCGAGGCGGCCAACACCGACGAGTCGCTGCTCGAGGAGATCCAGGCGCTCTACGACGCCGGCTACCGCGGCGTCGAGCTGTGCATGCAGAGCGACAACGCCGCGCCGGACGCGACGTACGCCTACGGGTCCGGGATGTGGGAGCACAAGTGGAACCTGATGATGAACAAGATGCTCGACCTGGGCATGGCGGTCTACCTCACCTCGGGCACCAACTGGGCGACGTCCAACGTCCCGGGCCTCGACCCGGCGAGCCAGCAGGCGATGCAGAACATCACGCTCGGCACCGGCACGGTCGAGCCCGGTCAGTCGCTGACGACCGTGCCCGTCCCGGCGGCGGCCAACGCGCGTCGCGCCGGCGCGAAGTTCGTGACGGCCTACGCCTACAAGGTCACCGCGGGAGACGCGGTCGACCCGAACAGCTTCATCGACCTCAAGGCCAACGTCACGCAGGGCGCGGACGTCTGGAGCCAGAACCTAAGCTGGACCGCACCGGACGACGGCACCTACCGCGTGTTCGGCGTGTGGACCCAGGGCACCTACCACTCGTCGAGCCCGTCGGCGCAGCCCGCCTACGCGACCAACTACTTCGACACCCGCGGCGTCCAGGCGCTGCGCACCTACTGGGAGCAGCACTACCTCGCCGACCCGGCGCTGCGCGCCAAGATCGCCGAGGGTGACGTCCAGCTCTTCATGGACTCCCTCGAGATCAACTTCGGCACCGGCGGCGCGACCTGGTGGGCCGAGGACATGGCGGCCGAGTTCAAGAGGCGCAAGGGCTACGACATCACGCCCTACCTCTTCCTCTTCCAGGGCGTCAACGCCAGCCCGTTCACGCCGTACCACGAGGTGCGCAACACCGGCACCTACAAGCTGGCCGGCGACGAGATGCGGCGTCAGGGCATCATCAACGACTACCAGGACGTCCTCACCGAGCTCTACCGCGAGCGCATGCTCCGGCCGCTGAAGACGTGGCTGAACTCCGTGGGCATCGAGACCCGTGCCCAGATCTCCTACGGCAGGCCGCTCGAGATGTCGGAGCCGGCGATGGACGTCGACTACCCCGAGGCGGAGAACTTCAACCAGTACAACAACGTCGACATCCTCCGTCTGTGGACCGGCGGCGCCAAGCTGGAGAACAAGGTGCTCTCCACCGAGACCGGCGCCCAGCTCGGCCCCTACAGCGGCACCCGGCAGATGGACCTGCACGACGCCTACTCGCAGTACGCCGCAGGGTTCCAGCGCATGATCTGGCACGTGTGGGGCGCCGGGTACAGCTACGGCAGCTTCGCCTGGCCGGGCCACAACGCCACCGGCTTCCGTCAGCTCGGCACCCGCAACCCCGGCTACTCCGAGTACGACGAGTTCAACGCGCACCTCGGCCGCGTCCAGCAGCTCCTGCAGACCGGCAGGAGCCGCACCGACGTCGGGTTCATCAACCAGAAGTGGATCCACGGCGTCGCCTACAACGCCGGCATCGGCAGCGACAACGGCAACATGAACTGGCAGTACGCCCACCAAGGGGTCTACTACCGCTCGACCGAGCTGCAGGACAACGGCTACACCTACGACTACTTCAGCCCGCGGTTCCTCTTCGACGACGACGTCAGGTTCGACACCAAGACGAAGACCATCGAGAAGGCCGGCTACAAGGCCGTCGTGCTCTACCAGGACTGGCTCGAGCTCGAGGCCGCCACCCGGCTGCTCAGGTGGGCCAAGCAGGGGCTGAAGGTCGTCGTCCTCGAGAACGCCGGGAACCGCACGCCGTTCAACGACGGCAAGGACAAGGCGCTGAAGAAGGTCATGGACGAGCTCAAGACGCTGCCGACGGTGCGTCAGGCGACGGTCTACGACGACATCGACTACTCCAGCGCCCAGCCCGGCGGCTACGACGACAACGTCCTGGAGAAGCTCGAGGAGCTCGGCGTCGAGCCCTACAGCGGCTTCCCCGAGCCCAACCTGCAGCTGCTCACGCAGACCCGCGAGGACGAGAAGGGCAACCAGTACCTCTACGTCTACAACTACGACCCGGCCAACTACCTCGACAAGAGCCACAAGGCCAGCGTCCGGGCCGCGAAGCACGGCCGGAACATCCAGACCGACATCGTCCAGGACGGGCTGTTCGTGCCGTACGCCATCGACGCGTGGACTGGTGAGACGACCCAGCTCGCCGACTACCGCTGGGAGGACGGCAAGACCATCGTCCCGATCGACCTGGACTACGACAACATCGCCCTGCTCGCCTTCGAGAAGGTCGACGAGGCCCAGCTCCACGTCCTCGACACGAACGCCGACTCCGCGTACGCCACCGAGGACGGTGTCGCGGTCCGGACGTCCCGTTCCGGCACGGTGACCGCGGAGCTCAGCGACGGCGCGACGATCGACGAGGCTGTCGCGGTTCCCGAGGCGTACGACATCACCGACTGGGACCTGACCGTCGAGTCGTGGCGGCCCAACCCCACCGCGGGCGACCTGGTCCGCACCGAGACCATCGACGGCCTGACCACCACCAACCGCAAGACCTCGACGGTGGTCACTGACATCGACGTCGAGCTCGACACCCTGACGACGCGGGACAAGATCCCCGAGGTGGGCAAGGCCGTCTCCGGCAAGGGCAACTACGAGGCGACGTTCGACTGGGACGCCGACTCCGCCACTGGCGCCTACCTCGACTTCGGCAAGGACCTCGAGGACTCCATGGTGGTGTGGATCAACGGCGAGAAGGTGGGCGGGCACGTCTCGACCAACCCGACCAAGGTCCGCAAGGACGTCGGCGGAGTCGGCAAGCCGACGATCGACGACGGCCGTGGCAACCAGGTGCCGCTGGTAGGCACCGACCTCTACACCGGCGGGATCGACTGGGCCACTCCGATCGCCGACGTCAGCGACTACCTCGTCGACGGCGAGAACGAGATCAAGATCGAGTACTCCTCGGCGCTGGCGAACGTCCAGCTCGACCGCGGCATCGTCACCGAGGCGTTCCCGCGCATCCCCCGCGGCAACCCGTGGTGGATGAACGACGTGAAGTACCTGTCGTTCGGGCCGCAGCAGGCGAAGGTGGTGCCGTTCGTCGACGTGGAGTACACGGCCGACGGGGCGGACCCGACGCCGACGCCGGTCCCCACCACCACGCCGGCCCCCACCACGACGCCGGCGCCCACGCCCGGCGTGACGCCGAAGGTCCGCGTCAAGGACACCGTGCGCGCCGGCGGGTCCGTCAGGGTCCGAGGACGCGACTTCACGGTCGGCCGGGTCCGGATCACCCTCGGCGGCAGGAAGCTCGCCTCGGTGAAGGTCGAGGACGGCCGCTTCACCGTCCGCGAGGTCGTGCCGGGGAACCTCAGGGGCCGCAAGGTCCTGCGGGTCCTCGACCGCAGCGGTGAGGTCCTCGTCCAGGCCCGTGTCCGGGTGCTGAGGCGGGCGGTCTGACCCGGACCGCGGAACCGGCATCCCGGCGGAGCGGGGGCCACGCGTGCCGCGTGGCCCCCGTGGCCGGCCCCGACGCCGCCCCGGATGGTGCCGTCGGCCAGCCCAACCAGCGCAGCGGCCCGACGTACGGCGTGTCGGACAGGACGAAGTCCAGCCCCGCCGCCCGGCGTACGCCTGACCGGGAGCGGGTCGGCGCCCTTGTCCTGTCCGACGAGCCGGGTCCGCTGCGTACGCGGCGTCAGCGGACCGCGACGACGCTCCAGCGCCCGACGTCGGCGCGCTCGAACCAGGGCGCCGCGAAGAGGTCAGCGGGGAAGACGACCTGCTCGCGCCGGGTCCGGTCGGGGAAGTCGTCGACCATGAAGCGGAGGGTGAGCTCCTCGCCCGAGCGCTCCAGCACGAGACCGTCCACCCGGTCGTAAGGGTTGTCGTGCAGCAGCGCGGACGCGCACGCGGGGTCCGGGCACGCGGCGACCTCCCGCAGGAGCTCCACCCGGGACCCGAACCGGCCGTTGGGGTGGGAGTAGATGCTCTTGAACGCCGTGAAGCCGTGGACGGGCACGGTGGCGAGCAGGTCGACACGGCTGGTCACCAGCACCGTCTCGGAGCGGGCCAGCCCGGGTCGCAGCCGGTCCCACGCCGCCAGCACGTCGACGACCGGCGGGTCGTGGGCGCGGACGAACAGCACCGGGACCACCGGCTCCCGGCCGCCGGCGCCCTCGGGCACCCGGCCGTCGGGGTAGCGCGTCGTCTGCGCGACGAGGGCCGGCGTGCCGGTGGCCCACTCGACGGCCACGTGGTGGGTCGCCGCTCCAGCGGCCGCCGCCACGCCGACCGCCGCGGCGATCCGGGCCACGCGCCCCGGCGCGCTCGACCGCAGGTGCGCGAGCAGCCGCGAGCCGCCCAGGACGCCGCAGGCGACGAGCAGCAGCTCGAGCAGGTCGTTGGTCTTGAAGGCCAGCACCCCCACGTCGAGGCGCTCGAGGACAGCGCCCGCGCCGAGCGTGGCCAACGCGCCGGCCAGCGCCAGCGCCAGCCCGCCGGCGAGCGGGCCGTCGGGCAGCGGGTCGTCGGCCCGGACCCGCCGGCGGCGCCAGGCGGCCCAGCCCAGCCAGACGAGCCCGCCGATCATGACCAGGCCGGCGGCCTCCCAGGGGGAGGGGGGCACCGGCACGTTGCCCCCGGGCCTGGCGTACCGCAGCTGCAGGGTGTCGCTGGGCAGCCGCAGGCGCGCCAGGACCGCGCCGACCCAGTACGGCGACGACACGAGGAGCGCGACCGCGCCGATGCCCAGCGCCCGGGGCAGCGGCAGCCTCGGCGCGCGGCCGCGACGCCGGGCCACCACGTCGGCGCCGAGCGCGAGCAGGGTGGCGAGCCCGAGCGGGAGCAGGAAGTAGGTGTGCACGAGGACCAGGACCCCCAGCACGACCCCCAGCGCCCACGCCCGGGGACGTGGGCTCCCGGGCGTGCGGACGTCGCGGACCGCGAGCAGCCACCACGGGACCAGGCACGTCAGCACCACCCACTCGTCCGGCTTGTGCGGGTGTGCGCACCACAGGGCGGTGAGGACCGCGAGCGCCGCGGCGCGAGGCGCGCCGACCACGCGGTGCCACAGGCCGTACGCCAGCACGGGGACCACTGCCGCGACCGCCACCTGCACCGGCTTGACCGCCGCCCAGCCGGGCGTCCCGGTGAGGTCCGCGACGCGACCCTCGAGCCAGCCCACGGCGGGCGGGTAGTAGGCGGGCAGGCCGCGGTAGCCGTAGTCGACGAGGAAGGCGGTGTCGGCGTAGCGCGTCGCCATCTGGGTGCGGAAGGCGGCATCGGCGAACAGTCCGTGCCACCCCCACCTGGTGCCGTCGAGGCCCGCGACGGCCAGCGCCGTGAGCAGCGCGGCGCCGGCCACGACGGCGGCGTCCGCCGCGAGGCGGGGACGCCGCGGACCGGCGACAGCGAGGACTGCGGCGACGAGGGTCGCGGACACCGTGGCGCTGAGCACGACCGCGAGCCGCCACCCCGACTGCGTGACCCGGACGTCGAGGGCAGCGACGCACCCGGCGACCGCCGCGGCGGCGAGCACGCAGGCGAGGAGCGTGAGCACTGCCCGTCGCATCTGCCGCCTCCTGGCACTCCCCGGTGGTGGTCGCTCGCGCGCCGCACCCGTGCTCGGCCGTCAGGATAGGTCACCCCCACCTTGGGTACGGCGTGGCTCGGCCACCTTGGGAGGGAAGCATGACCACCACCGAGCCACGCCCGGAGACCTGGGTGGTGCCCGCGCCTGCGTCGGGTCCTCCGCGGGTGCCGGCGCCGCGTCGCGAGGACGACGCGCCGGCGCCGAGCGGGCAGGCGGTCCCGGCGCCCGGTCCGACCACGCGCGGCGCCCGCGCCGCCGCCCTCGCCCGCGGCTGCCGACCACGGCAGATGACCAAGAACGTCCTCGTGCTCACCGCGCCGGCCATGGCGGGCGCCGGCCTGCTCGAACCGGTCGTCCTGCTCGGCGCGGCGGTCGCGTTCGTGACCTTCTGCGCCGCGTCGGCGGCAGTCTACCTGGCCAACGACCTGCGCGACGTCGAGGCCGACCGCCGCCACCCCGTCAAGCGGTTCCGGCCCATCGCCAGTGGGGCCGTGACGCCGGGGACCGCCTGGCGCGCCGCGGTGTCGCTCGTGGTGGGCGCCCTGGCCCTGGCCCTGCTGTGGTCGCCGGCGCTGGCGGTCGTGCTCGCGGGCTACCTGGCGGTCCAGGTGGCCTACACCGGCGGCCTCAAGAACCGGCCGGGGGTCGACCTCCTCGTCGTGGCGAGCGGCTTCGTGCTGCGGGTCGTCGCGGGAGGCGTCGCCGCCGGCGTGGAGCTGTCGGTGCCGTTCCTCACCGTGGTCGGCTTCGCCTCGCTCTTCATGGTCGCGGGCAAGCGGTACTCCGAGCTCGCCACCCTCGGGTCGACGGGCTCGACCCGGCCGGTCCTGCGTGGCTACTCGCTGCGGCGGCTGCGCGCGACCTGGCAGGCCTCCGCGGCGGTCGCGCTCGGCGGGTACGCCGTCGCGGCCGCCGGCCTGGGTCCGCTGGGCACCGTCGCCGGGACCTTCGCCCTCCTCTCGGTGCCGCCGTTCGTGGCCGGGATCGCGCGCTACGCCACGCACGTGCGCTCGGCCGCGGCCGGCTGCCCCGAGGCCGTCGTCTTCGGGGACCGCACCCTGCAGGTGCTCGGCCTGCTGTGGCTCGTGACCGTCGTTCCCGCGCTGGCGGCGGCGTGAGGGGTACCGCCCCGGCCGTGCAGCGGCGCACGCTCACCGGGTGGGGGCGCACGGCGCCCTCCGCGGCGGACGTGGCCTCGCCGCGCAGCCCGGACGAGGTCGCGTCGCTGGTCGCAGCACCCCGGGTCGGCGGCGACCGACCCCATCGCGGTGTCCTGGCCCGCGGACTCGGCCGGAGCTACGGCGACGCCGCGCAGAACGCCGGCGGCCTCGTCCTGGACATGACCGGCTGCGACCGGATCCTCGCCGTCGACGTCGAGGAGCGGGTGGTCCGGGTGGAGGCGGGCGTCAGCATCGACGCCCTCACCCGGACCCTGCTGCCCCTCGGGCTGTGGCTCCCCGTCGTGCCGGGCACGCGGCAGGTCACCGTGGGCGGGGCCATCGCCGCCGACGTCCACGGCAAGAACCACCACGTCTCGGGGTCCTTCGGCGCCCACGTGCTCGCGCTCGACCTCGTCGCCGCTGACGGCGAGGTGCGCACGCTGACCCCCGACGGCCCGGGCGCCGAGGCGTTCTGGGCGACCGTCGGCGGCATGGGGCTCACCGGGGTCGTCGTGCGCGCCACGCTGTCCTGCATCCCCGCCGAGACGGCGTACGCCGTGGTGCGCACCGAGCGCGCGCGCGACCTCGACCACCTCCTGGACCTGCTCGCCGAGGACGACCCGGACCCCTACTCCGTCGCCTGGTTCGACGCCCTCGCCCGGGGCCCACGGATGGGGCGGGCCGTGCTGACCCGCGGCCGGCTGGCGCAGGTCGGCGACCTGCCGGCGAGGCTGGCGAAGCACCCGTCCTCCTTCGGCGCCGCCTCACGCGGCCCGGCCGTGCCCGTGCTGCCGCACGGCCTGCTCAACCGCGCCACGGGCCGGGCGTTCAACGAGCTGTGGTTCCGCAAGGCGCCGGCGCGCCCGACGACCGACGTGCAGCCGCTCGGGGCGTTCTTCCAGCCGCTCGACGGCGTCCGCGACTGGAACCGCGTCTACGGGCCGCGGGGCTTCTGCCAGTACCAGTTCGTGGTGCCCGAGTCGGAGACCGACGCCTTCCGGCGCGCGGTCGCGCTGATCGCCGGCTCGGGGCACCCCTCCTGCCTCAACGTCCTCAAGCGGATGGGCGAGAGCGGGCCCGGGCTGCTCTCCTTCCCGGCGCCGGGGTGGACGCTGGCCGTCGACCTGCCGGTGGGCCCCGGGCTCGACCGGCTCCTCGACGGGCTCGACGACCTGGTGCTGGGCGCCGGGGGACGGGTCTACCTCGCCAAGGACTCCCGGCTGCGGCCCGACGCCGTCGAGGCGATGTATCCCCGCCTCGGGCAGTTCCGCTCCGCGCGTCGGGTGTTGGATCCTGACGGCCTGTTCGTGTCCGACCTCGCCCGGCGGGTGCTGCTGTGAGCCCGCCCCACCCCCAGGAGCCGACCGTGCTCGATGCCACCGGCCGCCCCCGTTCGCTGTTCCTGCTCGGCGGGACCTCCGACATCGCCCTCGCCGTCGCCGAGCGGTACGCCGCCCGCACGCCGGGGCTGCGCGTCGTCCTCGCCGCCCGTCCGGGCGAGCGGCGCGACGCGGCGGTGTCCCGGCTGCAGGGCCTCGGCTGCGAGGTGCACGCGGTGGACCTCGAGGCGCGGTCGGTCGAGTCGCACGAGCAGGCGGTGCGTGCGGCCGCCGGCCACGGCGACCTCGACGTGTCGGTCGTGGCCTATGGGGTCCTCGGCGACAACGAGCGCGCCTGGACCGACGTCGCCGCCGGCACCGAGCTCGCCGAGGTCAACTTCGTGGGCCCGCTCGCCGCGGGGATCCTGCTCGGCGAGCAGGTCCGGCGCCAGGGCCACGGCGTGGTCGTCGCACTGTCCAGCGTGGCCGCCGAGCGCCCCCGCCGGTCGAACTTCGTCTACGGGGCCACGAAGGCCGGTACCGATGCCTTCTTCACCGGTCTGGGCGAGGCCCTCCGCGAGCACGGCGGCCACGTGCTGGTCGTACGCCCCGGCTTCGTGCGCTCGAAGATGACCGCCGGTCTCGACCCGGCCCCGCTCGCGACGGATCCCGGTCACGTCGCCGACGCGGTGCTGGCGGCCGTCGACGCGCGCCGCGAGCAGGTGTGGGTCCCGGGTGCGATGCGAGGCGTCATGGTCGTCCTGCGGCACCTGCCGCGTCCGGTGTTCCGACGACTGCCCATCTGACGGGCGCCTGATGGCCCCTCGCGTGCGCGGGCAGATCGGCGGGACCGCCCAGGTCGCGGTCGCGACGATGGTCATGAACCTGGCGATGTACGGGTTCACCGTCTCCGCCGCCCGCCTCCTCGGGCCGACCGCCTACGGCGGGTTCTTCGCCGTCGTCAACCTCATGCTGATCGTGGGCGTCCTCCAGCTCGGGCTGCAGGCCACGGCGGCACGACGCATCAGCTCCGACCCCGCGCACGTGGAGCAGATCGAGCGGGAGATCCTGCGGGTGTCCTTCCGCGCCGCCCTCCTCCTCGCCGCCCTGCTCCTCGCGGCGGCACCGGTGGTGACTGTGCTGCTCGACCTCGAGAGTCCCGGCACCGCCCTGCTCGCCGCCCTGGCGGCCGTGCCGCTCACCATGTCGGGGGCGCAGGCCGGGATCCTGCAGGGCGAGCGCCGGTGGCGCGAGCTGGCGGTGCTGTACGTCCTCATGGGGGTGCCCCGGCTGCTGGCCGGCCTGGCGCTCGTCCTGTGGCGACCGACGGAGCTGACGGCGTTCGCCGGCGTCGCGGTCGGGTTCGCGGCCGCGTACCTCTACGGCCGGCACGCCCTGCGGCACGGCCGACGACCGGGCGCCGGGCACGCGCGCCACGCGTTCCTCCCGCTCGTGCGGGAGACGACTCGCAGCTCCCAGGCGCTGCTCGCGTTCCTCGCGCTCAGCAACGCCGACATGCTCCTGGCCCGGGCCGTCCTCGACCCGGCCGAGTCCGGTCTCTACGCCGCGGGCCTGCTGGTGTCGCGCGCCGTGCTGTTCCTGCCCCAGTTCGTCGTGGTGGTCGCGTTCCCGTCGATGTCGTCGGAGGACGGCGCGGAGCGAGCCCTCGTCATCAGCCTCGGGGCGGTGGTCGGCGTGGGCCTGCTGTGCACAGCGGCGACGGCCATGCTGGCCGACCTGGCGCTCCTCTTCGCCGGCGGGGCCGCGTACGCCGAGGTCCGCGACGTGCTGTGGATCTTCGCCCTCCTGGGCACCGCGACGTCGGTGGTGCAGCTGCTCGTCTACTCGGCCCTCGCCCGCCCGGGCGGACGGTCGGTCCACCTGGTGTGGGCGGCCCTGACGGTCATGGTCCTGGCGACCACCGCCGTCGGCACGGTCACCGAGATGCTGCTGGTCGTGCTCGCCGTGGACGTCAGCCTCGCGGTCGTGCTCGTCGCCACTCGTCCTCGAGCATCGCGAACACCAGCTGGGTCGCCCAGTCGCCCTTGAACAGCACGCCGTCGACGTGCCGCGCCTCCTGCCGGAAGCCGAGCCTGCCGAGCAGCCGGCCCGAGGCCTCGTTGCCGTCGATGACCACGGCGCACACCCGGTGGAAGCCGAGGTGGTCGAAGCCGAGCCGCAGCATGGCGGTGGCGGCCTCGGCGGCGTAGCCGCGCCCCTGGTGCTCCCGCGCGAACGCGAAGCCGACCTCGCCCTGCCGGTCCGAGGCCCACTTCAGCAGGACCTCGCCGATCACGTGGCCGGTCTCGCGCAGCTCCACCCCGAGCACGAGCCACTGGCCGTGCGCACGGAGCTCGGTCTGGGTGAGCTTCGCCCGCAGCGCCTCCTCCGTCGCGGCGCGGTCGCGCACCGGCCAGGGGACGTAGCGCACGACCGCGGAGTCACCGTGGAAGGCCGCGAGGTCGTCGAGGTCGCCCATCCGGTGCGCCCGCAGCACCAGCCGCTCAGTCTCGATCGGGAGCTGCACGTCCAGGGCCGCGTCGGTCACGCGGGCGATCGTCGCACGCCGGCGGCGCCCACCCGCTCAGCGGCTCACAGGGAGAAGTGGCCGGGAGCCAGGCTGCGCAGCACGCAGAACTCGTTGCCCTCGGGGTCGGCCATGACGACCCAGGACTCCTCGCCGGTCTGGCCGACGTCGGCGCGGGTCGCCCCGAGCCCCAGCAGCCGCTCGACCTCCTCGTCCCGCGAGCGGTCGACGGGGGAGAGGTCGAGGTGCATCCGGTTCTTCGCGACCTTCCCCTCCTCGACCGCCGCCAGGAACATCGTCGGCGGCACCGGACCGGAGCGGACGGCGTCGAGCAGCGCCTGGTCGCTCGCGCGCGGCGGTCCGATCTCGACCAGTCCGGGCTCGCGGTCGAGCACCACCCACTCGAGGGCAGCGGTCCAGAACTCCGCGAGCCGGTCGGGGTCGTGGCAGTCCAGGGAGATCTCGGTCAGTCGGGAGGCCATGCGGCGATCCAAGCACGTCCCGAGCCGGCCGGACCCCACCCGGCCCTCGTACCGACGCCGAACCACTCAGCCTGTCTGCGAATGGGGGCCACGTCACGGCATTCGGCTGACGCACGTTGCTGTGAGTGGGAAGATTCCGATCGTGGAATCGTCGGTCTTCATCTCTCTCGGCAGCCTCGTCCTCGGCTCCGGTCTGACGTTCGGGCTCGAGGTGCTGCGCCACAAGCGCACCCGGAACGACACGGTGCAGGACGCCCGACGGCTGGAGCGTTCCCAGGCTTACGTCGACTTCCTCAACTCCGCTCATGATGCAGCGCACTTGCTGGGGCGTTCCACTCCCGGGTGTCCGAATCCGTTGGACGCAGACGGCGCTGTCTACTGGACTCTCGACAGCGACGTGACCCGGCGCCTCCGCGTGATCGAAATCGTCGGCGCCGAGGCCGTGACAGGCGCTGCGCGGATGTTGCGGGCGGCGCTGGACGACTTCCGGGCAGCGACGACGCGTCCGGGCATGGTCTACGCCACCGACGAGTACTGGCACGAGTACTCGAACGTCGCGCGACATCGCGATTCATTCATCGAGAGCGCTCGGCACGATCTGCGGACGACCAGCTGAAGCCGTAACCGTGGGGCACCAGGCCGCGGCTTAAAACTCGTCGTCGACGTACGTCGGCCGGGCGACGCGCATCCCGGCGAGGGCCAGCGGGATGCCGGTGAGGGCGAGCAGGGCGAGCACGAGGGTCCAGCCGCCCGTCGCGTCGTGCACCACGCCCACCAGGAAGGGGCCGATCGCGGCCAGCGCGTAGCCCACGGACTGCACGAAACCGGACAGCTGGGCGGTCACCGACGGGTGCCGGGTCCGGGCGGTGATCATCGCGATGGCGAACGGGAAGGCGAGGCCGGCATAGCCGAGGACCAACGCCCACAGCCACGGAACCGTCGCGGGCGCGACGAGCAGCCCGGTGTAGCCGAGGACGAGCAGGACGCCGAACGACAGCGCGAGGACCTGCAACCCGCGTCCGCGCTCGATCACCGTGGGCAGCGCCAGCGCGCCCGCGATGCCGACGCTGGACAGCAGCGCCTGCAGGGCGCCGGCGTGCGACGCCGAGATGCCGGCGTCCCGGTAGACCTGGGGCAGCCAGCCGAACTGCACGTAGGCATGCATCGACTGCACGCCGAACAGCACGGTCAGCGCGACCGCGGTCGGGGAATGAGCCACCCGGCCGCTCGGCGCGGCCCCGACGACCCGGTGCTCGGTGGGGGACCGGCGCTCGCGGAGGGCCAGCCAGCCCCACAGGGGCAGCGCGACGGCGGCGAGGACTCCCCACATGCCGAGACCGGCACGCCACGAGCCGCCGGCCTCCGTGGCCGGCGCGGTCGCGAGGGAGCCGATGGTGCCGCCGACGACCAACCCGGTGCCGTAGACCGTCATCAGGGCGACGGCGTGCCCGTGCGCCTTGATCCAGGCGGGCACCAGCACGTTCCCCACCGCCATGCCGGCGAGGCCGACGACGGTGGGGACCAGGAACGCCGGGACGCTGTCGGTGCTGACCCGCAGGAGCAGGCCGAGGGCCGCGACGGCGAGGCCCACCGCGACGCCGGCGGTCATGCCGACCTTCCGGGCGAAGGCGACGGACACCGCGCCCACCAGGCCAAAGACCAAACCGGGCAGGCCGGTGACGGCGCCGGCGACACCGGCGCTCATGCCGAGCCCGAGGCGTACCTCCTCGAGCACCGGCCCGATCGAGGACGCGCCGGGACGGAGGTTGATCGAGACGAGCACCACGGCAGCGAACAGGACGGCGAAGGGCACGGCGCCGCCGCGCGGGCGGGCGTCAGCGTCGGGCACGTGCACCGACTCTAGGGAGCACGAGGAGTGCGCCCAGGACGAGGGTCGCGACGACGACGAACGCCAGCGCCGTCCCCTGCCCGCTGGCCTGACGCAGCACCATGCCGCCGACGAGCGCACCGATCCAGACGACGATCCCGGAGCCGACCGCGGCCGGCGGCCGGCGGCTGGCGGCGAGGGCCGCCCAGGCGAGGAGCGTCCCGGCCAGGAACGGCCACGCCGTCTGCCACCAGCCGTCGACGGTCACGGCGCCGTGGTGACTGTAGCGCCCGAGCACCGCGAAGACGCCGACGAGGAGGAGGTCGACGGCGAGCCACATGGCGCCACCCTAGGCAGCACTACGCTCGGGCCATGACGTCGACCACCCTCCCCGCCCCGCGGGTGGCGCGGCGGCGGGTCGCCCGGGAGGTCCGGGCCGGCGTGCACTGGGGCGTTGCCCACGGCCTCCCGACGCTGGTGCTGCGGCGAGCCGCCGACCGCGGCGACCTGCAGGCGCAGCTCGTGCTGGTCGGGTCGCGGGGCACCGACGAGGTCTTCGACCTCGTCGAGGAGATCCGCGCGCGCGGCCCGCTCTACCGTTCCCGGCTCGGCTACGTCACCGCGAGCCACGCCGCCGTCCGGCAGGTGCTCACCAGCGACGACTTCCGCACCGGGCTCCCGACCAGTGACGGAGCGCTCGGCAGGGTCGTGCGCTGGGCGGCGCCGACCACGCTGCACCCGGTCGAGCCGCCCTCCCTCCTCGTGAGCGAGCCGCCGGACCACACCCGCTACCGCCGCCTCGTGACCCGCGTCTTCACCATGCGCGCGGTGGAGCGCCTGCGCGAGCGGACCGAGGAGATCGCCGCGGGCCTGCTCGACGCCCTCGAGCAGCGCGCCGCCGACCCCGTCGACCTCGTGGAGCGCTACTGCGCCCAGCTCCCGGTCACCGTGATCGCTGAGGTGCTGGGAGTGCCCGAGGAGGAGCGTCCCCGCGTGCTGGACTTCGGCTCGCACGCCGCGCCCAGCCTCGACCTGGGCCTCGACTACCGGCGCTACCGGTCGGTGTCGCGGGCGCTGCGGCAGTTCGACGCCTGGCTCGGCGACCACCTCGACCGGCTGCGCCGTGCCCCCGGCGACGACCTCCTCAGCGAGCTCGTCGCCGTCCGCCACGAGGGCGAGGGCCTCACCCAGACCGAGCTCAAGGCGACCGCCGGGCTGGTGCTGGCCGCGGGCTTCGAGACCACGGTCAACCTCCTCGGCAACGGCATCGCCTTGCTCCATGACCACGCCGCCGAGCGAGCCCGCGTCACCGCCGACCCGTCGCTGTGGGCCAACGTCGTCGAGGAGGCGCTGCGCCTCGATCCGCCGGTGCTGCTCACCGGGCGGATGGCCGTGCGCGACACCGAGGTCGGCGGCCAGGAGGTGCGGGCCGGCTCCATGGTGACCGCGATCCTCGGCGGCGCGAACCGCGATCCCGCGGTGTTCGCGGAGCCGCTGCGCTTCGACGTCGGGCGCCCCAACGCCCGCGACCACATCGCCTTCTCCGCCGGACGGCACCACTGCCTGGGCGCCCAGCTCGCCCGGATGGAGGGCGAGGTGGGGCTGCGCGCCATCTGGCAGCGCTACCCCGACCTGCGGCTCGAGCC
This sequence comes from Nocardioides xinjiangensis, assembly GCF_017916385.1. NCBI lineage: Bacteria > Bacillati > Actinomycetota > Actinomycetes > Propionibacteriales > Nocardioidaceae > Nocardioides > Nocardioides xinjiangensis. Next base: position 828,753 of record NZ_JAFMSW010000001.1, on the reverse strand, counting down.
CGGCGGGCGCCGCCGGGAGACCCGGATCCTGCGCGGCTTCGAGCGGCTCCCGGCGACGCTGCGGCCCTGAACGCGCCGCGGGGCCGCCGGGCGGGATACCGTCCCCCGGTGCCGAACCGGAGAGCAGTCCGCCTGCTCGTGCTGCTGCTGACCGCCGGGCTGCTCCACGCCGCCGCTCCGGCGACCGCGGACGACGCGCGGGACTGGGTCCCGCGGCCCGTCCTGGACCTGGACTTCCCCGACCCGGCGGTCGTCGCCGCACCCGGGGGCCTCGTCGCGTACGCCACCGGCGACCGGGTCCCGCATGCCTGGTCACGCGTCGCCGGAGGCCCCTGGCGGCGCGAGCCGAGCCTGCTGACGCACCGTCCGTCGTGGTCGCGCGAGGGCGGCGTCTGGGCGGTCGACGTGGCGCGCGTGCGCGGCCGGTGGCTGCTCTACTACGCGACCCCCGTGCGCGGGATGGGCGAGCACGGCCGGTGCATCGGCGTGGCGCGGTCCAGGTCGGCGCGCGGCCCGTTCCGGCCCGTGGGCAGCGCCCCGCTGGTCTGCCCGTCGTACGCCGGCACCCCGGCGGCGCAGGACCCGCTGCTGCCGCGCGATCCCACGCTGCCCCGGGCCGGGGTGATCGACCCGTCGTGGTTCCGCGACGCGGACGGGTCGGCGTACCTGCTCTACAAGACCGACCGCATCCCGTCCACGGTGCGGATCGTGCCGCTCACCCGCGACGGGCAGTCGGTGCGGACCGGGACGACCAGCCTGGAGCTGGTCCGGTCCGCCGGCGTGATCGAGAACCCGGTGCTCACCCGCCGTCCGGAGGGCTACGTGATGCTGGCCTCGGAGGGCGACTGGACCCGCTGCGAGTACCGCACCCGCTGGCTGCGCTCGGCGAGCCTGCTCGACTGGACGGCGGCCGAGAGCGGGATGCTGCTCGACGCCGCGACGACCGGCCTCTGCGGTCCCGGCGGCGCCGACCTCCTCGAGGAGCCCGGGGGGCGGACGCTGGCGTTCCTGCACGGCTGGACCTGCCGCGGCACCGCGCTGCCCTGTGTGGGCACCGGCAAGTGGGACCACAAGCCCCGGCAGCGCGGCCGCCGGTCGATGTACGCCGCCCGGCTCGGCTGGGCGGACGGTGTGCCGCAGGTCACCGGCTGGCTCCGGCCGCGCTGAGCCGGCCAGCCCTAGGCTCGGGCCATGGCTTCGGAGTGGGACGCGCACACCGCGCTGGCGGCTGAGGGCCCCGGCCTGCACGGCGCCGAGCTGGACCGCGGCTGGATGGTCGGCGGCGGCGTGAACGGCGGGTACCTGCTGGGGATCCTCGGCAAGGCGGTCGCGCGAGCCGTGCCGGCCAAGCCGCACCCGCTGGCCGTGAGCGCCCACTACCTGTCCGCCTCGAGACCGGGCCCGGCCCAGGTCTGCACGCGCGTGCTGCGCGAGGGCGGCTCCGTGGCGACCGTATCCGCCGAGCTCCAGCAGGAGGGCGGCACGCGTCTCACCGCCCTGGCGACCTACGGCGACCTGGGCGCGATGCCCGACGACGTGGCCACGACCGCCGAGGAGCCCGACTTGCCCCCGCTGGAGGACTGCGTCCCCGGGTCGATGGCACCCGAGGAGGTGCTGCGGACGGCGCCGCTGATGCAGCGCTTCGACATGCGCTTCGACCCGGCGTGCGTCGGGTGGACGACGGGCCGGCCCAGCGGCCGCGGCCACATCCGGGCGTGGTTCCGGCTCGCCGACGGCCACGAGGTCGACCCGGTGGGCCTGCTGATGGTCTGCGACGCGCTGCCACCGGTCACCTTCGACCTCGGCCGGCCGGGCTGGGCGCCGACGCTCGAGCTCACGGTCCACGTGCGCGCGGTGCCGGCGCCGGGCTGGCTCAGGGTCTCCCACCGCACGCGCAACGTCGCGGGCGGGATGTTCGAGGAGGACTGCGAGGTCTGGGACGCCGCCGGCCGGCTGGTGGCGCAGAGCCGCCAGCTGGCGATGCAGCCCCGCGCCTGACTCAGTCGAACCAGCCGCGGTCCATCGCGACGATCCAACGTCGGCGCGGGTGCTCGGTCACCGACCAGATCCGGTCGGTGGAGGGCCAGTAGGACAGGTCCTCCGGCCCCATCGGCAGCGCCCAGCGGCGTTCGCGCATCGAGCCCGGCTGCCCCGAGCACACCGACCCCGGCATCCAGCGGCCGTGGGAGACGCTGACGTGGTAGCGCCCCGACGCGACCACGACGCCCTGCATCTGGCGGACCCCGCCCTCGTCGACGGCCACCGGGCGGGAGTAGCCGTCCTCCCCGGTCGAGAGCTGCCACGTCGCCGGGTCCAGGCGGTAGCGCGCCAGCCGGGTGGTGCCGGCGGCGGACCGCCCCGCGGCGTACTCGCCCGCGACCAGCGCCGGCGGGTCCGAGCGCCGGTCGAGGGAGGCGAAGGAGTAGCGCAGCTGCTGGTGGCCCTCGTCGGTGTACGCCCGGTAGGTGAAGCGCACGGGGAGGACGTAGCGGTGGCCGAACGAGTGCACGCTCATGCCCTCAATCCCGAACCGGTCCGGATGGCCGTCGTCGCCGGGGACCCGCATGATGTCGTCGACCCGGGCGGTGACGAAGCCGCGGCTGGTGGCCGCGACGTGGAGGTAGGCGCCCGCCCAGACCACGCCGCCGGCATGGATGCCCGTCGGCCGGAGCGTGAGGGTGCCGGCCTGGTCGAGGACGGGGGAGACCAGCAGGACGTGGCGGTACCTGCCGGAGTCGAGGTCGACGAACGTCACCCGCGACCCGCGCTTCACGCGGTCCCGGCCCGTGGAGTACCAGGTCGTCACCAGCAGCCTGCGGCCGCCGACGTCCTCGGTGTCGGAGGCGTCGGCGCTGGTGGAGATGCCTTGCGGGTACCACTGCACGTCACGCTCGTCGTGGGCGTCCCAGCGGTACGCCTCGCGCACGGCTCGACCGAGCAGGCGCGGCACGACGCGGGCGGGCCGGATGCGGTGCCCGAGGTCGTCGAGCAGCCCGTCCAGCCCGGCCGGCTCGCCCAGGACCGCCTCGAGCGCCGCGATCTCCCGCACGTTCTCGTCCGTGCGCCGCAGGTGCACGCCCTGCACGTGGGGCGGCTCCGACGCGGTCATGGAGCCACCGTAGGCCTTGCCGCGACCAATGGGTGAGAGCATGTCCCCGTGCAACGCCACCCGCTCTTCCTGTCCGTCGTCTGCGTGATGCGCAACGCGTCCGAGGACCTCGAGAACGTCCTGACCCGCCTCGGCGATGAGCTCGGCGCGCTGGTGAACGACTACGAGATCGTGGTGGTCGACAACGCCTCCGACGACGACAGCGTGTCGCGGCTGCAGGATCTCGTGGGAGAAGGGGGGCTGCCCAACATCCAGGTGTACGCGTTGACCAACCAGGTCTCGCGCGACGCCGCCACCTGGATGGGGATCGAGAGCGCCCTCGGTGACTACGTCGCCGCCATCGACCCCCTGCGCGACGACGTCGCGGTCTTGCGGCACATGCTCCAGCGGGCGGTCAGCGGGGACGATGTCGTCTTCGCCACCGACGAGAACCCGGACAAGGACCCTCGCGGCTACCGCGTGGCGCGTGGGGTCTTCGAGCGGCTCTACCGCTCGTTCACGGGCGTACGGCTGTCCCAGGAGGCGCCCACCCTCCGGCTCGTCAGCCGAGCCGTCATCAACTACGTCATGCACCACCCCCAGCCCGCGATCTCCTACCGCTTGCTGCCCGCCACAGGTGGGTTCATCCGGTCGTACGTCACCTACTCCTCCCGCCCGGTCGCGGCCGACCACCGGTCCGTGCTCGACGGGTTCGACCGAGGCATGCAGATCCTCGTATCGACCTCGCGGGCACCACTGCGTGCGGTGACGATGCTGTCGCTCTTCGGTGCCGCGGCGAACATGGTCTACGCCGCGTACGTGCTGGTGGTCGCCATCGTGAAAGACAACGTGGAGCCAGGCTGGGTGAGCGTCTCGCTCCAGCAGTCCGGGATGTTCTTCCTCATGTCGCTGGTGCTGCTGGTGCTGGGCGAGTACATCCTCCACATGGCGGCATTGTCGAACGAGACGCCCGACTACCACGTGGCGCGCGAGTTCACCAGCGCACAGGTCAGCAGCCGCGAACGGCTGAACGTCGAGAAGGTCGTCCACCTCGCGCGCCCACCGCACGATGAGTGACGCGGCCGCACCCCCACGGGGCGGCACGTGGGACGCGGTCGTGGTGGGGGGCGGGTTCTACGGGGCATGCATCGCCGCCTACCTCGTCCGACGACGGGGGCTGGAACGGGTGTGCGTGGTCGAGAGGGAGCCACGCCTGCTCAGCCGCGCGTCGTTCAACAATCAGGCGCGCGTGCACAACGGCTACCACTACCCGCGCAGCTTCACCACGGCGTTCCGCAGCCGGGTCAACCTGCCGAGGTTCGTCGCGGACTGGCCGGACGCGGTGAAGCGCGACTTCACCAAGACCTACGCCATCGCGCGCCGCAACTCCAAGGTCACCTCGAGGCAGTTCGTCCGGTTCTGCCGCGAGATCGGAGCGTCCCTCCGTCCGGCAGACGAGGCGGTCGCGTCCCTGTTCGCGCCGCGGCTGGTGGAGTCGGTCTTCGACGTGCAGGAGTGGGCGTTCGACGCATCCGTCCTCGCGGCGTGGGCTCGCGAGGAGCTGGCGAGGTGCGGGGTCGAGGTGCGGCTGTCGACGCGAGCGACGGCGGTGAGGCGCGCGTCGGAGCACGAGCTCGTCGTCCACGTCGAGTCGGGCGAGGAGGGTGTCCGGACCCCCGGCGGCGCCACGGCGGCCGAGGACATCCTGGTGACCCGGTTGGCCTTCAACTGCACCTACGCAGGGCTGAATCAGATCGCCGGCGACTTCGGCGGTGTGCGCACCGGTCTCAAGCAGGAGATCACCGAGATCGCGCTGCTCGACCTGCCCCACCCGCTCCGCGACATCGGGGTCACCGTCATGGACGGGCCGTTCTACTCGATGATGCCCTTCCCCGCCAGGCAGCTGCACACGCTCACGCATGTGCGTTACACGCCGCACCTGCAGTGGGTCGACCGACCGGGCATCGACCCCTACGGCCGGCTCAGCGACTACGAGGGTGGGACCCGGGCGGCGTGGATGCTGCGGGACGTCGCTCGGTACATGCCCGGCATCGCGGACGCGTCGTACGTGGAGTCCCTGTTCGAGGTGAAGACCGTGCTGATGAAGAATGAGGCCAACGACGCCCGGCCGATCCTCTTCGAGAGCAACGCCGACCTCCCGGGCTTCTTCTCGGTGCTCGGCGGCAAGATCGACAACATCTACGACGTCCTGGAGGAACTCGATGCCTACGCCCTGTGACCCCCCGCGCCTGCCACACGCAGGCACGAGCGGCGCCCCCCGGCTCAGGGGCTCCCGCTCGTGACGTCGGCGCTCATCGGGCACTCGGGCTTCGTCGGGTCGACCCTGAAGCGGCAGCGGGGCTTCGAGCACCAGTTCCGGTCGTCCGACATCGCGGGTATCGACGGTGGGGCCTTCGAGACGGTCGTCTGCGCCGGGGCGCCCGCGCAGAAGTGGAAGGCCAACGCCGATCCCGACGCCGACCGTCGGACCATCGACGGCCTCATCGAGCACCTCGACCGCGTCACGTCCGAGCGGTTCGTGCTCATCAGCACCGTCGACGTCTTCGGTGACCCCACCGGGGTCGACGAGTCGAGCGTGGTGCGGACCGACGGACTCCACGCCTACGGCGCCAACAGGCGCCGGCTCGAGGAGTTCGTGCAGGAGAGATTCGATCGCCACCTGGTCGTGCGACTGCCGGGCCTCGTGGGCCCGGGCCTGCGGAAGAACGTGATCTTCGACCTGCTCCACGACAACAATCTGGACGCCGTCGACTCGCGCGGCGTGTTCCAGTTCTACCCGATGGTCAACCTGTGGTGGGACATCGACTCGGCGCTCGGGGCCGGCCTGTCCCTGGTGCACCTGACGGCGGAGCCGGTCGACGTCGCCACCGTCGCGCGGCTCGGCTTCGGGCGCCCCTTCGAGAACCACCTCGCGCGCCCCGTGGCCCGCTACGACTTCCGCACGCGGCACGCGGACGTCGTCCGCGGAACCGGCGACTACCACTACTCGGCCGCCGACACGATCATGGCCGTGAGGTCCTACGCGCAGAGCGCCGCAGCGGCCGCGGAGCCGGCCTCATGAGGATCAGCATCTCCAACATCGCGTGGGCGCCCGAGGACGACCAGCGGGTCGCCGCCCTGCTCCGCGAGCGCGGGATCGACGCCGTCGACGTCGCGCCGGGCAAGTACTTCGAGGACGTGACGACCGTGTCCGACTCCGAGGTCGCGTCGGTCAGGAGCGCCTGGGACGCGCGCGGCCTGGAGATCGTCGGGATGCAGTCGCTGCTCTTCGGGACCGCTGGTCTCAACCTGTTCGGTCCCCCGTCGGTCAGGGCACGGATGATCGACTACCTCGACGCGGTCTGCCGCGTGGGTGGCGGGCTCGGAGCACGGCACCTCGTCTTCGGGTCGCCGCGCAACCGCGACCGTTCCGGCCTCGCCGACGACGCGACGGATGCCATCGCCGTTGAGTTCTTCCGGCAGCTCGGTGACCGAGCGCAGCGCCACAGGGTGCGCATCACGCTCGAGCCCAACCCGGAGGCCTACGGAGCCAACTTCATGACGACGTCGTCGGAGACCGCTCGCATCGTCCGGCTCGTGGCCCACGAGGCGATCCGCATGCAGCTCGACCTGGGGGCCTGCGCCATGAACGAGGAGGACGTGCCGCTCGTCGTGGACGAGGTGGCCGACCTCGTGGGTCACGTCCACCTCAGCGAGCCGGGCCTGGCCCCCTTGGGCGACGGTGCGAGCGATCACCGCCGAGCGCCGGCAGCGCTGCGGGCCGCCCTCGCCGATCGGGTCGCCTGCATCGAGATGGTCATGACGACCGACGAGCCGGCGACCGCGTCCGTGGAGCGGGCCGCGGACTTCGCCGTCTCGACCTACGGGGGTGCCGCGTGAGGTGGGTCCTGCTGCTCAGCGGCATCCTGTCCAACGCCGCCGCGAGCCTGCTCGTCAAGCGGGCGGTGACGGCGCCACGGACGATGCCGTCCCTGTCCGACCCCGTGGCCGCCCTGCTCAACTGGCCCTTCTGGACCGGCTTGTTCCTCTACGGTGCCGCGTTCCTGGTCTACGCCGCGTCACTCACGAGCCTGCCGATCAACGTCGCCCACCCCATCCTCACGTCCGGGGCCATCGCGGCAGTGGCGATCGGGTCGGTGGTCTTCTTCAGAGAGCCGCTGCCGGTCTCGACCGTCGTCGGCATCCTGCTGGTGGTCGCGGGCGTGACCCTGATCTCACTCAAGTCCGTCTAGGGGGACCGATGGCACACGACCGCACGAACTGGCAGGTCCCCGCACACCGGGTCGAACGGTGGGAGGGCCGTCGTCACGACTACTGCGTCGTGGTCCCGGTGATCAACGAGGGGGAGCGCATCGCCTCGCTGCTGCACCGCATGGCGGCGCTGGGTGTCCCGGACACCGCCGACGTCATCATCGCCGACGGCGGGTCGACGGACGGGTCGCTGTCGCCTGCGCTCCTCGACGAGACGATGGTCTCGGGCATGTTGCGGAAGACGGGTCCGGGCAGGCTGAGCGCCCAGCTGCGCTGCGCCTACGCCTTTGCGCTCGACGAGGGCTATGACGGCATCGTCACCATCGACGGCAACGACAAGGACGACCCCTCTCCGATCGCGGCGTTCGTCGCAGCTATGCGGGAGGGGGTGCACTTCGTGCAGGCGTCGCGCTTCGTCCCCGGGGGGACGTCGGTAAACACCCCCCGCCTTCGACACCTCGCGATCCGCTCGATCCACGCCCCCGTCCTGTCCCTGGCGTCCCGGCACCGCTGGACGGACACGACCCAGGGCTTCCGGGGCTACCGGAGCGAGGTCCTGCGCGACCCCCGCGTGGCGCCGTTCCGCGACGTGTTCCAGTCCTACGAGCTGCTCGCCTACCTGAGCTATCGCGTGCCTCGCCTGGGCTACCGCTGCGTCGAGCTGCCCACCAGCCGGGTCTACCCCCAGGGGGAGGTTCCCACCAAGATCAGCGGCCTGTCCGGCAACGTCGACCTGCTCCGGACGCTCGCCCGCGCCTGCACCGGCAGGTACAACCCGTGAGGCACGCTGTGGCTGACCGGTCGGCGCGCACACCGGTCGCTCCGGCTGCGGGCCTTCTCGGGCGCTTCGCCGCCGCCGTGCACGGCACGTTGGCCGGCGTCCTCGTCGTGGCGGCCGCGCTCAGCGTGCAGCCGGCCCAGCACTTCACCGGGCTGGTGGCGGGTGGGCTCTCCTTCGGTGGCGGCCGCAAGGGCGGCGACGTCGTCGCGCTGCCCCTCGGCGTGGTCGCCGGGGTGCTCGTCGGCCTCGCCGTCACGGCGGCCCTCAGCGCCCAGACCGACGCTCGACGACGTGCTGGCCTCGCCACGCATCTGCTCTGGTGGGCGTGCCCGGGCGCGGTCGCCCTGGGCGCTCTCGCCCTCGGGCTCAGCCTCTCCGCGAGCATGGTCGGGCTGGCGGTCGTCGCGGGTCTCGCGATCTCCCTCGAGACGCTCCTGACCCGGCGCGCCGGGACTGTCCTGACGCCGCTGGCGGCATCCACCTCGGTGCTCGGGTGCCTGCTCTGGGCCTTGGTCCCGGTCGCTATGACCGCCGCGCTCTCCCGTACGACGCTCGGGGTGGCGGAGCTCGTGGCCGATCTGCCCCTGCCGGCTCTCGTCGGGGCCTTCGGCGCCGGAGCTGCGATCCATGAGCTGTGGAGGGCCCGGCGGGGCGATGGCGCCGAGCCGGTGCGGCGGTGGTTCGTCGGCCTGCCGCAGTGCGCCATGCCGCTGCTGGTGCTCGCCCTGCAGCCGGCACGGCTGCGGCTTCCCGATGGATCGGTCGACACCTACGACTCCAGCCCCGGGCTGATGATCTTGTGCTGGATCGTCGCAGCAGCCGGCGTGGTCCTCTGTGCGCTGCGCCTGCGCCCTCGCGCCGGGGCGGACGAGCGCGACCAGGGCGGACGGCCGCTCTCGCCGGCAGCAGCGCTGCCGATCCTCCTGGCCGCCATGTACGGCGCCACGCGCCCACCCGTCGTCAGCCCGGACGACTACCACTACGGCGAGGCGCTCATCGGCTGGTTCCGCTACCGCGCGGGCGAGCTCCCGTACATCGACCACCAGCCCGCCCACGGGTTGGCGCAGGACGACGCCGCGGCGCTCCTTGCCTCCCTGTTCTTCGACGGGTCCGCCGCCGCACACACGGAATCGGTCCGCCTGTTCTCGGCGCTGCTCGCCGCGGTGATCTTCCTGGTCGTCCTGTGGGCGAGCGGCAGCCTGGTGCTCGCCGGCCTGGTGACGGTCGTCGGGGCCGGACCCACCGTCAGCGGGCTGCCGCCCCTCAGCGGTCTCACGTGGGCGTTCCTGGTTGCCGTCGGCTGGCTCCTGGTGTCGCCGCGACTGCGCGCCCGTCCGCAGTGGTGGCTCGTCGTCTGGGTGGTCGGGACCCCGGTGCTCGTGCTGGCAGCGCCGGCCCAGGGGTTGGTGCTTGCGATCGCCGCCGGCGCTCTGGCCGTGAAGTCGGCTGTTGATCTGCTCACCAGCGGCGGGATCGCACGGCTGGCGCTGCCGGCCGCCGCCGTGGCGTTGGTGGGACTCCTCGCCGTGATGACGCCGCTCGGTGCCATGCTGGCGGCCGCTCTGACGTACGTCCTCAGCAACGCGGAGGTCAATACGGCGGCGTACGGCATCCCGTGGGACCCCGTTCTCGTCGGCGGCGGCGGCACACCGTTGCTCGTGGACGTGCTCCGCATGCTCTGGGTGGTGGGCCTCGTGCTGTGCAGCCTCGTGGCGCTGGCGGAGCTCCGCGCCCGCCGGTGGCGCGGCGAGGTGCTTGCTCGGACCGTCTTCCTGGCCCTGTTCGTCGGCGGCGTGCTGCCCTACGTCATGGGACGCGTGGACCCCGGCGGCGTGTCCCGCGCCGGCCTGATGACGTCGTTCGTCCTCGCCCTGGTGATCCCGGCTCTGGTGTGGGGTCGTCTCCGCCCGAGCGGCCGCGCAGCGCTGGCCCTCGGACTCCTCGCCGCCGCCTCCGGCCTCTTCGGGTGGGTCGTGCAGCCGGCCAGCGTGCTCGCGGCGGCGCAGCCGTTCGTCGCGTCGGGCGATCTCGTCGACGGCTCCGAGGTGGGCCTGCCCGGCTGGGGCCGCGCCGCACCCGGGGATCCGCTGAACCTCGACCAGACCGTCCGCCTGGGCCGCATCCTCGACGAGGAGCTCGCCCCAGGAGCGCCCTACTACGACGCCACCTCGCGCAACGCGCAGTACTACTACCTCGGCCGGCGCCCGGCGGTGAAGGTGACGGCTGCCTACAACGCCCCCCTCCCGGCCGACCAGCGCAGGACCATCCGTGAGCTCCGCCGGTCCCGTCCCCCGGTCGCCGTGCTGCTCCAGCCGCTCGGGAACATCGTCCATGACGGTGGCGGGCTCGCCCTGCGCACACCTCTCCTCGCCCGCTACCTCGAGAGCGCCTACACCCCCTACGAGCAGGACGGCTTCATCCTGGGTCTGCGCGGGCGGAAGCCCCCTCAGAGTGCCGACCAGCCGGTGAGCCTGTCGCTCGACGACACCTCCGACGCCGAGTGGGACCGCGGAGTCTCCCGGACCTCGTCGGCCGTCCGGCTCGCCGACCCCGCAGCCGCCCTGGTCCTCGAGGACGGGGCGACCCTCGTCCTCCCCGACGGCTCGAGCAGGCGCGTCACCTCGCGGGCGGCGGGCGGCGTGATCGGCCTGGACCGGCGCCTTCCCGACGCCCTGTCTGCGGCTGCCGACCGCACGGTCACCGTCGCCGCCGGCGACGTCGACCGGCAGCGCTACCACGCGTGGCTCTTCGAGCGGGCGTTCGGACGCGAGGACCTCGACCGCCTGCCGGCGTCGTGGGGAGGGTCTCTCGACTCGATCGACGGCATCTCGGAGCTGTCGGAGGTCGACGGCTCGGGGCGGCTCGACCTTGCCTCGCCCTCCTTCACGGTGCCGCTGCCGGCGGTCGCGGATGGTCGCCGGGCCGGCCTGGTCGCATTCGACGTGGGGTGCGAGGCCGAGGTCCCGGGCGCGACGCCGCCGGTCGTCCGCTTGTCCTGGGAGGCGCCGAGCACCTTCGGCGACGCTCCCGGTCGGACGTTCGACGCCGTCCCCGGGCGCCAGCTCGTGCCGCTCGACTCGTCGGCGTTCTGGCGCGCCTCGCGCCGGGTCGACGCCCTCACGTTCACGGTGCTCGACGCGGCCGGGTGCCGGGCGGTCGAGGTGTCGGATGTGTCGCTGTGGGAGCGGCGCGACTGAGTCGCAGGCCCCTCTCCCGCGGGCGTGAGGTGGCAGCATGGGGCTGTGAGGGCAATCTTCTTCGACGAGGACGACGCGCGGGCGGTCGTGGCGCGGCTGCGGGCCGACGGGTTCGAGGCGCGCCTGGAGCGGGAGCGCCTGGCAGGGGAGGACGACGACGAGGACCACCCCTGGGCGGTCCTGAGCGACGCCCCGGGCTTCATGCTGGAGGTGCTGGTCGACACCCACGAAGGGTGGCTCGACGAGGAGGACGCCCGCCCGGACCTCGGAACCGAGGCGGCGCCGGTCCCGCCGGCGCCCGTCGACCTCCCGGACGCGCCCCGACGCCTCAAGCGGGCCTGACCCACGTCCTGCGGCCGGTCGGTCCCGTGCTGTCGGTGACGGCTCCTAGGCTGGCGGCATGACCGACCGCCGCATGCTGCTCGTCCACGCCCACCCCGACGACGAGTGCATCAACAACGGCGCCACCATGGCGCGCTACGTCGACGAGGGCGTCGGCGTCACCCTCGTCACCTGCACCGCCGGCGAGATGGGCGAGGTCCTGGTGCCCGAGCTGGCCCACCTCGCCTACGAGGAGCAGGGCGGTCTCGGCGAGCACCGTCGCGGCGAGCTCGAGGAGGCGATGAAGGTCCTCGGCGTCACCGACCACCGCTTCCTCGGCGGGTTCGGCCGCTTCCACGATTCCGGCATGGCCTGGCACCCGGAGGGCCACGCCGTTCCCGCCGAGACCATCCCCGACAACGCGTTCTGGACCGCCGACCTCAACGAGGCCGCCGACGAGCTCGTCACGGTCGTCCGCGAGGTCCGGCCGCAGGTGCTCGTCACCTACGACCAGTTCGGCGGCTACGGCCACCCCGACCACATCCAGGCCCACCGGGTGGCGATGTACGCCGCGCTGCTCGCGGCGGCCCCGTCCTACAAGCTCGAGCTCGGCGCGCCTCACGACGTCGCGAAGATCTACTGGACCGCGATGAGCGAGTCGCGCATGCGCGACAGCCTCCGCCAGCTCCGCGAGGCGGGCGACACCGAGACGTTCAAGGGCCTCGAGCCCGACGGCAAGCTGCCGCCCTTCGTGACCCCCGACGAGCTCATCAGCGCCCGGGTCGACGGCTCCGCCACGGTCCAGCGCAAGATGGACGCCCTGGCCAAGCACCGGACCCAGGTCGAGCCCGACGGCGAGTTCTTCTCCGGCGCCGAGAGCGGCCACTCGTGGTGGGCGGAGGAGTTCTACCGCCTGGTCAAGGGCACCCCGGGACCGGTGGACGCCGACGGGTTCGAGGAGGACCTCTTCGCCGGGCTGTGAGCGTCCCCGGGGTCACGATGCGCCTCGCGAGCCTCGCCGCCGTCCTGCTGGTCGGCGTGGTGTCCGGCGGCGCCGGCACGGTGCTGCACCAGCGGTGGTGGGGGCTGCTGCTCGCCGTCGCCACCGCGCTCGTCGTGCTGGCGTGGCTGCCGGCGGGTGGTCTCCGGCTGGCCTTCGCCCTGGCCTGGTGCGTGCCCGTCCTGCGCGGCGCGCTGGCGCGACCGGCGGGCGGGCACCTGATCTCCGCCGACGCGGCCGGGTTGTCGTTCCTGGGGGCGTCGGCGGTGCTGCTGGGGGCGGCGCTGGCCACCGTCGGCGGAGCACGGAGCACCGGTCGTGGGCGCGCCGAGGATCCGCGGGTTCCGGGACCCGCCTCCTAGACTCGCCGCGTGCCGACGAAGCAGAGCAGCGCCGCCCAGCCCCGCGAGAGGGCGGGCGGCAGGGTCGTCCTGTGGCTCCTCCTCGGGCTCGTCGTCCTGTTCGGCGGGCTGTACGTCGCTGCGCACTACGCAGCCGGCGACAAGGTGCCGCGCAACACCACCGTCTCCGGGGTCGGCATCGGCGGGCACCCCCAGGGTGAGGCCGCCGAGCGGCTGCGCGCCGGCCTGGCCGAGCGGGTCGCCCGCGACATCGAGGCGACCATCGGGGGCGAGCGGGTCGCCGTCGACCCCGCCGAGCTCGGGCTCAGCGTCGACTACGAGGCCTCGGTCGAGGAGGCCGGCGGCGAGACGAGCTGGGACCCGGTCCGGCTCTGGAACTACTTCACCGGCGGTGAGGAGCTCGAGGCGGAGGTCGTCGTCGACGACACGGCGTACAACGCCTACCGCGCCCGCCTCGACGAGCAGCACGGCGTGGTCGCGCGCGACGGCGCGATCACCTTCGCCGGCGGCCGGATCGAGACCACCGCCGCCCGACCCGGCCGCGCGCTCGACCCCAGTGACACCCTCGCCGTCCTGGAGGAGGCCTTCCTCGACGAGCGGCCCGGCGTGGTGGACCTCGAGATGTCCGAGGTCGAGCCCGACATCGACGCCTCCGACGTGCAAGAGGCTCTCGACGGCTTCGCCTCACCCGCCGTCGCGGCGCCCGTCACGCTGAGCTTCGAGGGATCCGACGTCACGGTCGCCCCGGCCGACTACACCGCCGCGCTCGCCCTGGTGCCCACCGACGGCGAGCTCGTGCCAACGCTCGACGCGGCGAGGCTGACCGAGGTGGTCGGCGGCCTGGTCACCGCCGGCGCCCCGGTGGACGCCAGCGTCGCGCTGGTCGGCGGGCGGCCGCAGGTCGTGCCGGCCAAGCCCGGCGTCACCTTCGACGCCGAGCAGCTCGAGTCGGGCTTCCTCGACGTGGTGGCAGCCCCGCAGGGCGAGCGCACGCTCGAGCTGGCCGCGAAGGTCGCCCGGCCAGAGTTCACCACCAAGGAGGCCCGGGCGCTGCGGGTGCGCGAACGGGTCTCGACGTTCACGACGTACTACCCCCACGCGGAGTACCGCAACGTCAACATCGGTCGCGCCGCGGAGATCATCGACGGCACCCTCCTCAAGCCGGGCGAGACGTTCTCGCTCAACGACACCGTCGGTGAGCGGACCGTGGAGAACGGGTTCACCAAGGGCTACGTCATCAGCGACGGCATCCTCGTGCAGGACCTCGGCGGTGGTGTCTCGCAGATGGCCACGACGCTCTTCAACGCGATGTTCTTCGCCGGGCTCGAGGACGTCGAGCACAAGCCGCACTCCTTCTACATCGACCGCTACCCGGTCGGCCGGGAGGCGACCGTGGCGTGGGGCTCGGTGGACCTCCGCTTCCGCAACGACACCCCCTACGGCGTGCTGATCGACACCCAGGTGACCCCGTCCACGCCGTCGTCGTCCGGCGTGGTCACCGCGAGCATGTACTCCACGAAGTACTGGGACATCACGACGACGACGGGCGAGCGCTACAACATCACCCGTCCGCAGACGCGGCGGATCGACGACCTCACCTGCCACCCCAACCAGGGCTACGGCGGCTTCGACATCGACGTGGTGCGCTACTTCGAGCCGGTGGGGGAGAACACCGAGACCCGCGACGACGAGGTCTTCCACACCACCTACACCCCCAGCGACACGGTCATCTGCACCAACCCCGACGCCGTCGACGAGTGACCTACGGCGCGAGCCGGTGCAGGTCCCGCGGTCGTCGCGAGAGGATCCGGCCCGCCCGCGGGCGGCGGCAACCGGATCACCGCGCGACGAGGTAGCGGTTGGTGTGGTGGGTGACGAAGCCGTGCCGCTCGTAGAGCGCACGCGCTGCGTCGTTGGCCGTCTCGACGTGCAGCATCGCGGTCCGCGCGCCGCGGGAGGCGCCCCAGTCGAGAAGCTCGGCCAGCACGGCGGTGGCGAGGCCGCGTCGCCGGTGCGCGGGGTCGACGACGAGTCCCTCGACGAGGAGCCAGTCGCCGGACAGCACGCCGGTGCCCGTCGCCGTACCGCCCGCGGCCGCCGCGGTCGCCCGGTCGGCCGCCTCGTCGAGCTCGACGGGCACGCCGGGTGCGGCGCCGCGCAGCGACCGCAGGGCGCGCGGCACCGACGCCAGCTGGGCGTGGGAGTCGCCGTCGCCCATCGGTGTGAAGCCGAGGCCCGCCAGCGTCGCCTCGACCGCCGAGCCGAGCTGCACCTGCACCAGCGGCGTCTGCTCCAGGGCGGTGTAGAACTCGCGGACGCGCCACACCGCGTCGGCCCAGCCGATCCCCGGCTCCTCCATGGCGAGCGCGGAGTTGCCGCGACGTCGCAGCCGCCCGCGGTGCGGCGGAGCGGCGCGCAGCAGCCAGGCGCCGAGCGGCTCGGTGGTCGACGAGGCCCACAAAGCCGAGACGTGCTCCTCGCACTCCCGGGCGCTGACCCGCCCGCGCACCGACGCCCGCGGCGGCACCGGCTTGCCGGTGACCACGTCGGCCAGTGCGATGACGACCGGGCCGTGGCCCTCGCGCTCGACGGTCAGGGACGCTTCGCCCCACGCCGTGCAGGTGCCCAGGACGTCGGTCGCCCGGCCGTCGGGGAGCAGGTGCCGCACCACGACCCGCCGGCCCACGACGTGGGGTCCCAGTGAGTGCATGCCCGTGCGCACGCCCGTGGTCGTCTCGCCTGCATGGGGTTCTGACGCCGCTGGCATGCCCGGATACTAGAGTGGGACCGCTCGACCGTCGTTTCCCCATCCGTGCCCAGGAGGACCTGGTGACCTACGTCATCGCCCAGCCGTGCGTCGACCTCAAGGACCGCGCGTGCGTCGACGAGTGCCCCGTCGACTGCATCTACGAGGGCAAGCGGATGCTCTACATCCACCCCGACGAGTGCGTCGACTGCGGTGCCTGCGAGCCGGTCTGCCCGGTCGAGGCGATCTTCTACGAGGACGACACCCCGGAGGAGTGGAAGGGCTACTACGACGCCAACGTGCACTTCTTCGACGACCTCGGCTCGCCGGGTGGTGCCGCGAAGATGGGTGTCATCGACGCCGACCACCCGATGGTCGCCGCCCTGCCCCCGCAGGAGCACGACGAGTGACCCCGGTCCGGGCCGACGGCCCGGTGTCGCGGCGTCTCCCGGACTTCCCCTGGGACAAGCTCGCGACGTACGCCGCGACGGCGCGGGCCCATCCCGACGGCGTCTGCGACCTGTCGGTCGGCACTCCCGTCGACCCCACGCCCGCCGTCGTGCAGGACGCGCTGCGGGCGGCCGCGGACTCACCGGGCTACCCCACGACCATCGGGCTCGAGGCCACCCGGCAGGCCGCGATCGACTGGCTGGGCCGCCGCCACGGCGTGCGCGGCCTCGGGCTGGACGGCGTCCTGCCGGTCACCGGCTCCAAGGAGCTGATCGGCTCGATGGCGCTGCACCTCGGCATCGGGCCGGGTGACCTCGTCGGCTACCCGGCGCTGGCCTACCCGACCTACGAGGTCGGCGCCGCGCTGGCCGGGGCCGACAGCCTGGCCACCGACTCGCTGACCGCGTTCGGCCCGCGCACGCCGCGCCTGCTGTGGCTCAACAGCCCGGCCAACCCGACGGGTCGCGTGCTGCCGCTCGAGCACCTGCGCAAGGTGGTCGAGTGGTGCCGCGAGCGCGGCACCATCCTGGTCTCCGACGAGTGCTACATCGAGTGCGCGTGGTCCGACGACCCCGCCGAGCGGCCGCTGTCGGTCCTCGACCCGCAGGTCACCGGCGGCTCGCTCGAGGGCGTCCTGGCCGTCCACTCCCTCTCCAAGCGCTCCAACCTCGCCGGCTACCGCTGCGCCTTCCTGGCCGGCGACCCGGCGCTCGTCGGCGAGCTGCTCGCCGTCCGCAAGAACCTCGGCCTGCAGATGCCCGGGCCGCAGCAGCGCGCGATGATCGCCGCCCTCGGCGACGACACCCACGCCGACGAGCAGCACGCGAGGTACGCCGTGCGCCGCGCGGCGCTGCGGGGCGCGCTCGAGTCGGCCGGCTTCCGGGTCGACCACTCCGAGGCGTCGCTCTACCTCTGGGCCACCCGGGGCGAGGACTGCTGGGCCACCGTGGCGGACCTCGCCGAGCAGGGCGTCCTGGTGGCCCCCGGCGAGTTCTACGGCTCCGCCGGACGCGAGCACGTCCGCGTGGCGTTCACCGCGACCGACGAGCGCGTCGCCGCCGCGGCTGCGCGGCTGTCCGCCTGAGGCCCGAGCCCCGGTCGGCGTCAGTCGAAGACGTCCACGTGCACGTGGTCGCGGTGCTCCAGGATCGCCCGGTCCCCGCCGGACGACGCCGGCACGCGGTAGTCGGACCAGCCGTCACGCCACTGCGCGCCGGCCCGCCAGATGCGGTCGTCGAAGATGACCGTCCTGACGTCGAGCCGGTCGGCGTTCGCGACCAGGTAGGACGCGACGGCCCAGCCGCGCTTGCGGTTGTCGGCGGTGACGGGCCGGAAGAACACGTCGATCGCCCGGCCCTCGTAGTGGGCCGAGCCCTCCATGTGGCCGCTGGACACTCCGCCGGGCTCGAAGCCGCCGAGGGACAGCGTCCCGAAGCGGGCCTCGAGGTCGCGACGTACGGCGGCGGCCCGGGGCACCAGGCCCGACTCGTCGAGGTCGTCGCTCGCCTCGTCGGCGTCCCCCGGCACGTCGCACCAGAAGGCGCGCGGCGAGTTGCCGGTCAGGGCGGAGGCGATCGCCCGCCCGTCCTGCTCGTGGTCGGCGTACGCGTCGGGGAAGGCCGAGCGCTGCACCTCCTGGGCGGCGACCGTGATCTCCATCGACTCGTAGCCCTCGACCTTCTCCAGCGCGTCGTAGAACGCGTTCGTCGCGTAGACCGGGTCCATCAGCTGGCCGACCGTGCCCCAGCCCTGTGACGGTCGCTGCTGGAAGAGGCCGACCGAGTCCCGGTCGCCGTAGTCGATGTTGTAGAGCTTCGACTCCTGGTAGGCGGTCGCCAGCGCGATGCTCGCGGCGCGGGCGGGCATGCCGCGCTGGATCGAGACCGCGGTGATGAGGGAGGCGTTCTCGGCCTGCTCGAGGTCGATCTCGACGGTGTGCCCGTCGACCTCGGCCGTGCAGCCGCTGGGGTCGAGCAGCGTGGGCACGCCGCCGCGGTCGACCAGCACCAGGGCGGTCGCCGCGGCCCCGAGCGCGACGACGGCACCCACCACGACGGTGCGGACGGACGGCACGGTCGGTCCTACTGGTTGGCGTGCAGCGCTGCGTTGAGGGCGATGCCCTCGCCCTTCCACGGCACCGCCTCGACGGCGCCGCTCACCGAGTTGCGCCGGAACAGCACGTTGTCGACGCCCGAGAGGCTCGCCGCCTTCACGACCGCCGGCTTGCCGTCCATGTCGGAGATCGTCACCTTGGTGCCGGCGGTGACGTAGCAGCCGGCCTCGACCACGCAGTCGTCGCCGAGCGAGATGCCGATGCCGGCGTTCGCCCCGATGAGGCAGCGCCGGCCGACGGAGATCGTCTCCTTGCCGCCACCGGACAGGGTGCCCATGATCGATGCGCCGCCGCCCACGTCGGAGCCGTCGCCCACGACGACCCCGGCGGAGATACGACCCTCGACCATCGAGGCGCCGAGCGTGCCGGCGTTGAAGTTCACGAAGCCCTCGTGCATCACCGTCGTGCCCTCGGCGAGGTGCGCCCCGAGCCGCACGCGGTCCGCGTCGGCGATGCGCACGCCCGAGGGCATGACGTAGTCGACGAGCCGCGGGAACTTGTCGACGCCGTGGACGGTCACGTGCTGCCCCGTGGCGCGCAGCCGGGCGCGGGTGGCCTCGAAGCCCTCCACCGCGCAGGGTCCGGCCGAGGTCCACACGACGTTGGCGAGCAGGCCGAAGATCCCGTCGAGGGACTGGCCGTGCGGCTGGACGAGCCGCGTCGAGAGCAGGTGCAGCCGCAGCCAGACGTCCTCGGTCGACGACGGCGCCTCCGCGAGGTCGTCGATCTCCACCAGCCGCACCTCACGGCGTACGCCGCGGGCGTCGTCGGGGCCCTCCAGCGCGGTCAGCTCCGCGGGGGCGTCGCCCTCGGTCGCGCCAAGGACGGGGGAGGGGTACCAGGCGTCGAGGACGGTGTCGCCCGAGAGGGTCAGCAAGCCGTAGCCGGAAGCAGCAGTCACGCGGGCAAGGGTACGGAGGGCGCCCCCACGACCCGTCGACCGGCTGGCTCCTGGCTGCCCCGTGGCTGCCTACTGGCCGGCGCGGCCGTCGATGCACTCCCGCACGAGGTCGGCGTGCCCGCAGTGGCGGGCGTACTCCTCGATCATGTGGACGACGATGTCGCGGACCTCGGTCGGCTCGCCGTGCACGTCGACGATCGTGTCGAGGTCGGTGCGGTCGAGGACCTCCCTGGCGTACGCGATCTCCGACTGCCACAGCGCGTGGCTGGCGCGCACGAGGTCGTCGTCGACGTCCGGGAAGTCGAAGCCGGCGTCCTCGTCGTCGCCGGCGAACAGCCGCGGCAGCTCCGTCCGTGCCTCGATGATCCGACGGAACCAGCTCTGCTCGACTCGCGCCATGTGCCGCACCAGGCCGAGCAGGGAGATGTTCGAGGGGGGCACGGCCTTTGTGGCGAGCTGCTCGGCGCTGAGCCCGTCGCACTTGAGGGCCAGCGTCTGGCGGTAGTGCTCGAGGTAGCCGAGGAGGCAGTCGCGCTCACCGCGCGTCGGCCCCATCTGCATCCGCGGGTCCTGGTCGGCGGGGAGCCACATGCCGTCGTGTCCGGGGTGCGCCATGGCACCACCCAACCGCACCCCCCTCGGGGTAGTCCACCGGGAAACGGCGGGCGGACCGGCCCTCCCGCGACCGTTTCCGGGTGGACTACCAAGGCCCCCCGCCTCGGGGTAGTCCACCGGGAAACGGCTCGCCGACCGGCTGTCCAGCGACCGTTCCCCGGTGGACTACCACCCGCGGGGAAGCGGTCCTGTGGACAACCGACCGGGCGGGGTCGTGACGGGGAAGGCTCGCCGTGTGTTCGAGCCCGCCCCCTTCCACCAGCGACGGCCGCGACTGGTCGCCCCCGTCCGGGTCGATCCGGCCGGGCGGGCCGGGCCGACGCGCGGGCAGGCGCGGGGCCCGCGGTGGCGGCAGTCGAGCCACGGGCTGTACGTGCCGGCGCACGTGGAGCCGACCACCGAGCAGCGGATCGTCGAGGCGGCCGCGGTGCTGCGGGACGGCGAGGCAGTCACCGGGTGGGCGGCACTCAGGTGGCGGGGCGCGGCGTGGTTCGACGCGACCGCGGGCGGTCGGGTGCCGCGGCGCGTGCCTCTGGTCGCGACGCGCGACCGTACGGCGCAGCCCGGCATCGCGATCAGCCAGGAGTTCCTGCACCCGGACGAGGTCGAGGTGCTCGACGGTCTGCCGATCACCACGGCGCTGCGCTCGGTGGTCTTCGAGGTGCGGCACGTCAGTTCCCTCGCCGACGCGGTGGTGGCGCTGGACATGGCCTGCTACGCCGACCTGGTGAGCCTCCCCGAGGTGTCGGCGTACCTCGAGGCCCTCGGTCCGGTGACGGGCATCCCGCGGGCCCGCGACGCCGTGGCGCTGGCAGACGAGAACTCGTGGTCGCCCCAGGAGACGCGGATGCGCGGCGTCTGGACGCACCAGGCCGGGTTGCCGCGGCCGCTGTGCAACGCGCCGGTCTTCACCCTCGACGGCCGCCACGTCGGCACGCCCGACCTGCTCGAGCCCCGGCTCGGGCTGGTGGCGGAGTACAACGGGGCCGACCACATCAGCCTCGCCGGGACGGCGGCCGACGTGAGGAAGGAGGCGGCGTACCGCGGCCTCGGGCTGGAGTGCGTCACCATGCTCGTCACCGACTGGGCGGACCTCGACGACTTCACGGCGCGGCTGCTCGCGGCCGCCCGCCGGGCGCGAGCCTCGAGCGGTCCTCGCGCGTGGACGGTCGAGCCGCCGGCGTGGTGGACCCCGACCGACACCGTGGCGCGCCGCAGGGCGCTCGACGGCCACCAGCGCGACCGCGTCCTGCGGTACCGGCGTACCGCCTGAGCGACAGTCCACCGGGAAGTGGCAGTCGGCGGGCGTCCGGGGCAGCCACTTCCCGGTGGACTACCGGAGGGAGGGCTGTTCGCGGGCGTCCCAGGCAGCCACTTCCCGGTGGACCACCGGAGGGGAGGGCGAGCCCCGGAGAACCGATTGGCGCGCGCCCGCGCGACCGCCGTACGATCCGGGCAGGCGTCTGAGCCGTCATCAGCGGCGAGCCTCGGGAAGAACGGGTGCGGCGAGCCGGCCGCCACCTCACTAGAACCCGACGGGTCCGGCCCGACACAGCCGAAACGAAGCGGTTCCCGCCCCGGCGGGAGCAAGCGAGGTGGTACCGCGGTCAGCCGATCGTCCTCGTGGTGACAGCCCGAGTCGTACGACGCACCGCGAGGAGCACCCAGATGGCCTACCCGAAGGTCTCGCACACCGACGCCCGAGGCGTCGCCGGCAGCCCGCGCTTCCCTGAGATCGAGGAGGCGGTGCTGGCCTACTGGGAGGCCGACGACACCTTCCGCGCGAGCGTCGAGCAGCGGGAGGCGGGGCCCGACGGCGCCAACGAGTTCGTCTTCTACGACGGCCCGCCGTTCGCCAACGGCCTGCCGCACTACGGCCACCTGCTCACGGGCTACGTCAAGGACCTCATCCCGCGCTACCAGACCATGCGCGGGCGCAAGGTCGAGCGTCGCTTCGGCTGGGACACCCACGGCCTGCCCGCCGAGCTCGAGGCGATGCGCCTCAACGGCATCAAGACCACCGACGAGATCGTCGAGCTGGGCATCGAGAAGTTCAACGAGGCCTGCCGCCAGTCGGTGCTGAAGTACACCGGCGAGTGGCGCGACTACGTCACCCGCCAGGCGCGCTGGGTCGACTTCGACAACGACTACCGCACGATGAACCCCGAGTTCATGGAGTCGGTCATCTGGGCCTTCAAGCAGCTGCACGAGAAGGGGCTGGTCTACGAGGGCTTCCGCGTGCTGCCCTACTGCTGGCAGGACGAGACCCCGCTGTCCAACCACGAGCTGCGGATGGACGACGACGTCTACCAGATGCGGCAGGACCCCGCCGTCACCGTCGGCTACCACGTCACCACGCCGGGCGACTTCGAGGGCGTCAAGGTCCTGGTGTGGACGACGACGCCGTGGACCCTGCCCTCCAACCTCGCGGTCATGGTGGGCGAGGACATCGACTACGTCGTGGTCGGGTCCGACAGGCCCACCGGCAGCCCCGAGCGCTACCTGCTCGCCGAGGCGCGCCTCGCGTCGTACGCCCGCGAGCTGGGCGAGGACCCGGAGGTCACCTGGCGCGGCACCGGCGCGGACCTCGTCGGGCTCGAGTACGCACCGCCGTTCTCCTACTACGAGGGCCACGAGCGCGCGTTCCGGCTCGTGCCGGCCGAGTTCGTCACGACCACCGACGGCACCGGGCTGGTGCACACCGCCGGCGCCTTCGGTGAGGACGACAAGGTCGTCACCGACCGCGAGGGCATCGAGGCGGTCATGCCGGTCGGCAAGGACGGCCGGTTCACCTTCCCGGTCACCGACTACGAGGGCCTGCAGGTCTTCGACGCCAACCTCCAGATCATCGACCACCTCAAGGCCGCCACCCGTGGCGACGGCGCGACGGGCTCCGTCACGCCCGGCACGGTGCTGGTGCGCCGCGAGACCTACGACCACTCCTACCCGCACTGCTGGCGCTGCCGGCAGCCGCTGATCTACAAGGGCGTCTCGTCGTGGTTCGTCGAGGTGACCAAGGTCAAGGAGCGCCTGATGGCGCTCAACCAGGAGATCCGCTGGGTGCCCGACCACATCCGGGACGGCCAGTTCGGCAAGTGGCTGGAGAACGCCCGCGACTGGTCGATCACCCGCAACCGGTTCTGGGGCA
Source organism: Nocardioides xinjiangensis (assembly GCF_017916385.1). Taxonomy (NCBI): domain Bacteria; kingdom Bacillati; phylum Actinomycetota; class Actinomycetes; order Propionibacteriales; family Nocardioidaceae; genus Nocardioides; species Nocardioides xinjiangensis. The sequence goes on along the minus strand of NZ_JAFMSW010000001.1, from coordinate 805,759 downwards.
GCCCGGTGCCGGTGTGGAAGTCCGACGACGAGGAGTACCCGCGCGTCGACGTCTACGGCTCGTTCGAGGAGATCGAGCGCGACTTCGGCCGGCTGCCGCACGACGTGGACGGCAACCCCGACCTGCACCGGCCGTACGTCGACGAGCTGACCCGGCCCAACCCCGACGACCCCCGCTCGCCGGGGGAGGGGCAGTCGACGATGCGCCGCGTCACCGACGTCCTCGACGTCTGGTTCGACTCGGGCTCGATGTCGTTCGCGCAGGTGCACTACCCGTTCGAGAACAAGGACTGGTTCGAGCACCACTTCCCGGGCGACTTCATCGTCGAGTACATCGGCCAGACCCGCGGCTGGTTCTACACGATGCACGTGCTCGCGGGCGCGATCTTCGACCGTCCCGCGTTCTCCACGTGCCTGAGCCACGGCATCGTGCTCGGCAACGACGGCCAGAAGATGTCCAAGAGCCTGCGCAACTACCCCGACGTGCGCGAGGTCTTCGACCGCGACGGCGCCGACGCCATGCGCTGGTTCCTGATGTCGAGCCCGATCCTGCGCGGCGGCAACCTCGTCGTCACCGAGCAGGGCATCCGCGACTCGGTGCGGCAGGTGCTGATCCCGCTGTGGAACAGCTGGTCGTTCTTCACCCTGTACGCCAACGCCGCCGACGGCGGTGCCGGGCGCGAGGCCACGTGGCGCACCGACAGCGCGCACCCGATGGACCGCTACATCCTGGCCAAGCTGCGCGACCACGTCGCGACCATGACCGACCAGCTCGACAACTACGAGGTGGCCGCCGCGTGCGACAGCACGCGCGCCTTCCTCGACGTGCTGACGAACTGGTACATCCGCCGCTCCCGCGACCGGTTCTGGAGCGAGGACGCCGACGCGTTCGACACCCTCTACACGGTGCTCGAGGTGGTCTGCCGGCTCACCGCGCCGCTGCTGCCGCTGACCACCGAGGAGGTGTGGCGCGGGCTGACGGGCGAGCGGTCGGTGCACCTCACCGACTGGCCGGCCGTCGACGGCCTGCCGGCCGACGACGCGCTGGTGGCCTCGATGGACACCGTCCGCGACGTCTGCTCGGCCGGCTCGGCGCTGCGCAAGGCCGCGAACCTCCGCAACCGGCTGCCGCTGTCGGGACTCACCGTCGTCACCGACACCGACCTCACCGGCTTCGACCGGCTGGTCGCCGACGAGCTCAACGTCAAGTCGGTCACGCTCCTCGCGGCCGACGCCCCCGAGGCGGCGTCGTACGGCGTCTCCCAGCGGCTCACCGTCAACGCGCGCGCCGCCGGACCGCGGCTCGGCAAGGACGTCCAGCTGGCGATCAGGGGCTCGAAGTCCGGCGACTGGTCGGTCGCCGAGGACGGCACGGTGACGGCCGGCGGCCTCGAGCTGCTGGCAGGGGAGTACGTCCTCGAGACCGTCGCGGGCACCGCGGCCGACGACACCGCCATCGGGATGCTGCCGGGCGGCGGCTTCGTCGTCCTCGAGACCGCGGTGACGCCCGAGCTCGAGGCCGAGGGCACCGCCCGCGACCTGGTGCGCGCCGTCCAGCAGGCGCGCAAGGACGCCGGCCTGCAGGTCAGCGACCGGATCCGCCTGGCCCTCGCCGGGCCGGCGGAGACCATGGCCGCCGCCCGCACGCACGAGGCGCTGATCGCCGAGGAGACGCTCGCGACCGCGGTGTCCTACGCCGATGCGCCCGAGCTCGGCATCGACGTGACCGCGGACGGCGTCGGGGGCTGAGCGCGAGCGGCGCGCCACACAGTCACGCGCACGCGCGCACGTACACAGGACACGCACGCACGGGGAGAGGACGACCGGACCGTGCACCACCACCGCCTCGACCCGGGGCCCTGGAGCGCGACCGGCTGCGGGTCCGTCGACCGCGACCTGCTCGGCGCGCTGCGGTCGGCCCGGAGCGCCCGGCGACGCGGAGCGCGGAGCGGCTGGTTGAATCGGGGCCATGCCTGAGCTCGACCTGTCCGCCGACGTGGTGACCCTGACCCAGCAGCTCGTCGACATCGAGTCCGTCAGCCACCGGGAGCAGCAGATCGCGGACGCGGTCGAGGCGGCGCTGTCCGGCCTGCCGCACCTGGTCGTCACCCGCCGCGGCCACACCGTCGTGGCGCGCACGGAGCTCGGGCGGGACGAGCGCGTCGTGGTGGCCGGCCACCTCGACACGGTGCCGCTCAACGACAACCTGCCCTCGCGCCTCGAGGACGGCGTCCTCCACGGGCTCGGCAGCTGCGACATGAAGGGCGGCGACGCGGTGATGCTCAAGCTGGCCGCCGACGTCACCAGCCCCAACCGCGACCTCACCTACATCTTCTACGAGGCCGAGGAGGTGGACTCGGTCCACAACGGCCTCCGCAAGCTCACCGAGAGCGACCCCGACCTCGTGCAGGCGGACTTCGCGATCCTCATGGAGCCGAGCAACGCCGCGATCGAGGCCGGCTGCCAGGGCACCATGCGCGTCGACGTCCGCACCACCGGCGAGCGCTCGCACAGCGCCCGCAGCTGGAAGGGCGTCAACGCCATCCACCTCGCCGGCCCCGTGCTCGCCCGGCTCAACGAGTACGTCCCCCGGCGCCCGGAGATCGACGGCCTGACCTACCACGAGGGGCTCAACGCCACCGGGATCCGCGGCGGCGTCGCGGGCAACGTGATCCCCGACGAGTGCGTCGTGGAGGTCAACTTCCGCTTCGCGCCCGACCGCAGCGAGCGCGACGCGGAGGCGTTCGTGCGCGACTTCTTCGAGGGCTACGACGTCACGGTGACCGACATGGCGGCCGGGGCGATGCCCGGTCTCGACCGGCCCGCGGCGAGGGCGTTCGTCGAGTCCGTGGGCGGCGAGGTGGCACCCAAGTTCGGCTGGACCGACGTCGCCCAGTTCACGCGACTGGGGATCCCGGCGGTCAACTTCGGCCCCGGCGACCCGATGTACGCCCACAAGCAGGACGAGCACGTGCCCACCGAGCACGTCGAGCGGTGCGAGCGGGTCCTCAAGGAGTGGCTGGCATGACCGACCGACGAGAGCACCTGTCGGGCCGGCTTCCCGAGCACCGCGTCAAGGGCCCGGTCATCGAGCGCCGCGGCCAGGTGGACGAGGGAAGCACCACCGACCAGCGCCTGCTGGACTCGCGCGGCCCGAGCGACTGGGTGCACACCGACCCGTGGCGGGTGCTGCGCATCCAGGCGGAGTTCGTGGAGGGGTTCGGTGCCCTCGCCGAGCTCGGGCCGGCCATCGCGGTCTTCGGGTCGGCGAGGACGCCGGCCGACCACCCGCACTACGCCGTCGCCGAGGAGGCCGGCCGCAAGCTCGTCGAGGCCGGGTTCGCCGTCATCACCGGGGGCGGACCCGGCGCGATGGAGGGCGCCAACAAGGGCGCGTCCGAGGCCGGCGGCGTGAGCGTGGGGCTCGGCATCGAGCTGCCCTTCGAGTCCGGGCTCAACCAGTGGGTCGACAAGGGGATCAACTTCCGCTACTTCTTCGCCCGCAAGACCATGTTCGTCAAGTACTCCCAGGGCTTCGTCGTCCTGCCCGGCGGGCTGGGGACGCTCGACGAGCTCTTCGAGGCGCTGACCCTGGTGCAGACCCGGAAGGTGACCTCGTTCCCGATCGTGCTGATCGGCACGGAGTACTGGCAGGGGCTCCTGGGCTGGCTGCGCGAGACGGTGCTCGCCGAGGGCAAGATCAACGCAGCCGACCTCGACATGATGGTCCTCACCGACGACGTCGACGAGGCCGTCGAGCTGATGGTGGCCGCCCGGGAGGACCGGTGGCCCACGCCGGCTCCCGAGCGGCCCGAGTGAGGGGAGTGGTCCGCCGATGACGTGGCTCTTCGCCGCGCTGGTCGTCCTCGCCATGGGCGGCGTCGCGATGGTGGCGTCCGGCCGTGGCGGGTCGATGCCGCCGGCGTACGACGACCGTCCCGACGTCGTGCTGCCCACCGACCGCCCGATCGGGCCCGACGACCTGCGCGCCGTCCGCTTCCCGCTGGCGGTGCGCGGCTACCGGATGTCCGACGTCGACGCGCTCCTGGCGCGCCTCGCCGCCGAGATGGAGGACCGGGCGTCGGGGGCGCCGGACGCCGACGGCCCGTCTGGCGAGGCAGCGCGCGACTAGGGCAGACTCCGCGACCATGTCGTTCCCGACCGCCGTGTGGATCCTCACCGGACTCGCCGCCGTGGTGATCGTGCTGACCCGCCTGCGCCTGGGCCGCGACGGAGCGGCCGGCCGGTTCTCGATCAGCCGGCGGCTCCCGACCGCGCACTTCGTGGCCGGGATGCTGGCCCTGGTGCTGTGGCTGGGCGTGCTGGTGGCCCCGGAGGACTCCTTCGTCGGTGGACCGCTGGTGGGGATCGCCGCGATCGCGCTGTGGTGGATCACCGCCCTGTGCGGCCTGCTGATCCTCGCGCGGTGGCTGCCGGCGAGGGGACGCCACGTCCCCGAGGCCGCCGGCGACTCCTGGAGCAAGGGCCCGGGGCTGTCGCTGCTCGCCCACCTCGGGATGGTGGCCGGTGTCCTCGTGTTCACCTACGCCTACCTCGACGCGGCGGTCTGATGCCCCGCCCCGGTGCGTACGCGGCCTCGCTCGCGCTGCTCCTCACCGGGCTCGTCGCCGGGCTCGTGGCCGGTCCGGCTGCGGTCGCACCGACCGGCGCCCGCGCCGTCGAGGCGTCGCCGGCGCCCCGCCCGGCGGTCGTCGAGGTCCGCACCATCGGCCACTCGGTCGCGGGCCGCCCGGTCCGCGCCTGGCGCCTCGGCGAGCCCGGGAAGCGACGCGTCGTCCTCGTCTCGACCATGCACGGCGACGAGCCGGCCACCCGCCGGATCCTGGAGGCGCTGCGCGACGGCCGTCCCGTCCGCGGGCTCGACCTGTGGGTGGTGCCGACGTACAACCCCGACGGCCTCGCGCGCGGCACCCGCCGCAACGCCCGCGGCGTGGACCTCAATCGCAACTTCCCGCACCGCTGGGCCGACCTCGACGGCAGCCACGAGTCCGGGCCGCGGCCGGGCAGCGAGCCGGAGACCCGGGCCATGATGGCGTTCCTGCGCCAGGTCGACCCGCGCCGGGTGATCAGCTTCCACCAGCCGCTGCACGGCGTGGACACCGACACCAAGGACCCCCGCTTCGCCCGGCGGCTGGCACGGGCGCTGCGGCTGCCGCGCACCTCGCTCGACTGCGGCGGGCTGTGCCACGGCACCATGACGATGTGGTTCAACCACCGCTTCGCCGGTTCCGCGCTGACCGTCGAGTACGGCGGCCGGCCCTCGCGGCACCGGATGGGCGTCGCGGCGCCCCGCCAGCTGCTGCGGGTGCTCGGCGCCCACCGGACCCGCCGCTGATTCCTGCGTGTGGGCGCCGGTCCGCATGACGCTGGGCCGTCGGCGGGGGCTGCGTCATACGAAGCGGCACGTACAGCCGCCGGTCCGCATGACGCTGGCGCCGGCCCGGCGGTCAGCCGGCGATCCCTCGGCTCAGCGGCCGCGGAAGGCCGGCTCCGCCTTGGCCACGAACGCGTCGACCGCGGCGAGGTGGTCCTCCGTGGCGCCGGTGAGGGCCATCCGGTCGGCCTCGAAGGCGAGCGACTGCTCGAGCGGGTGGGCCGCGGAGTACGCCACCGTCTGCCGGATGGCGCCGTACGCCACCGTCGGGCCCGCCGCCAGCCGGGCAGCCAGCTCGCCGACGGCGCGCGGGAGCTCCTCGGCCGGCACCACCTGCGTGGCCAGGCCCAGCTCGAGCGCCTCGTCGGCGCCGATCGTGCGGGGGAAGTAGAGCAGCTCCATCGCCTTCGCGCGCCCCACCAGCCGCGGCAGGGTCCAGCTCGAGCCGGTGTCGCACGACAGCGCCACCCCGGCGAAGGAGGTGTTGTATCCGGCGGAGTCGGCGAGGACCCGGAAGTCGGCGGCGAACGCCAGGCTCGCCCCCGCGCCGGCCGCGACGCCGTTGACGGCGGCGACCACCGGCTTCGGCATCGTCGCCAGCGCCTGCACGATGGGGTTGTAGTGCTGCTCGACGGTGCTGGAGAGCGGCACGGCGGCGTCACCCTTGAGTCCGGCCAGGTGCTCCTTGAGGTCCTGGCCGACGCAGAACGCGCGGCCGCTCCCGGTCAGCACCACGCACCGCACCTCCGGGTCGGCGGCGACGTGGTGCACGGTGTCGCGCAGGAGCTCCTTGGTGGCCACGTCGAGACCGTTCATGGCGTGGGGCCGGTTGAGCGTGATCGTGGCGACGGCGTCCTCGACGTCGAGCAGGACGGGGGGCGCGTCGGTGGCGGGCGGCGGCGTCATGGGGGCAGTCTGCCCGACGGGCGACACGGGTCCGCCCGCCCTGTGGTGCCGATCACGCGGGGGATGGGGGATAATGGGCGCCGTACGACGCCGATCGGGGTGGCCAGGCACGACTCAGCCGCCTCGATTCGCATGTGAAGAGCCACATCCACTGCTGGCTGGACAGGAAGAGGTGCGCCGATGGCCGCCATGAAGCCCCGCACGGGCGACGGACCGCTCGAGGTGACCAAGGAGGGGCGCGGCATCGTCATGCGCGTCCCGCTCGAGGGCGGTGGGCGGCTGGTGGTCGAGCTGAACGCCGAGGAGGCCACCGCACTCGGCGACGCCCTCAAGGACGTCGTCGGCTGATCGTGCCCACCACCGCGCTGCCGACGCAGGTCTCGCCACCCGAGTTCGCCCTCAGCCCCAACCTGCCGCACCAGATCGGCGGCGCGGAGGTGTGGGCGTTCCCGGTGCTGCCCGACGAGGCCGGACCGCTGCTGGGTCCGGGCGCCGACGAGGCCGCCGAGGCCCTCGGGATCGACCTTCTCGGGGCGCTCGAGGCCGCGCGTGCCACCGGCCGCACCGGCGAGGTGACGACCGTCCCCGCGGGCGACGACGTCGGCCTCGTGCTGCTGGTCGGCGTCGGCGACGCCACCGTGACGGACTTCCGCCGGGCGGGAGCGACGCTCGCCCGGGCGACGAAGGACCGCGCCAGCGTGGTCTCGTCGGTCGCCGCCATCGCCCCCGACGAGGGGCTCGCCGCGTTCGTGGTGGGCGCCATGCTCGGCTCGTTCTCCTTCCACTGGCGCTCGGCCGGCCCGAAGGAGCGACCCGTCGCCCGGATCGTGCTGGCCGGCGTCAGCGACGACGGCGCCGACGACGAGCTGGCCCGGGCGCTGGCGCTGGGCGGCGCCGGGTGGCGCTCGCGCGTGCTCGCCACCGTCCCGGCCAACCTCAAGACGCCGGCCTGGCTCGCCGAGCAGGCCGTCGAGGTCGGCGAGGCGTCCGGACTCGACGTCACGGTCTGGGACACCGCGCGGCTGGAGGCCGAGGGCTTCGGCGGCATCCTCGCCGTCGGCGGCGGCTCGGCCCACGAGCCCCGCCTCATCCGCATGGACTACACCCCGCGCGGCGCCTCGAGGAGGACGCCCACGGTCGTCCTCGTCGGCAAGGGCATCACCTTCGACAGCGGCGGCCTCGACATCAAGCCCAGCGAGGGCATGCTGACGATGAAGCGCGACATGAGCGGCGGCGGGGCGGTCATCGCGACCATGGGCGCGCTCCGTGACGTCGACTGCCCGGTCCGCGTCGTCGGCCTCGTCCCCGCCGCGGAGAACGCCGTCAGCGGGTCCGCGATGCGCCCCGGCGACGTCATCACGCACTTCGGCGGACGCACCTCGGAGGTCAACAACACCGACGCCGAGGGCCGTCTCGTCCTCGCCGACGCGATGGCGTACGCCGTCCGCGAGCTCGCGCCGGCCGCGCTGGTGGACATCGCCACCCTCACCGGCGCGATGAAGGTCTCGCTGGGCCAGTGGACCGGCGGCTACTTCGCCAACGACGAGGCGCTCGCCGGGCACGTGGAGGCCGCGGCGGCGGCCTCCGGCGAGAACGCGTGGCGGATGCCGCTCGTCGCCGACTACGAGGAGAAGGTCGCCTCGCGGATCGCCGACGGCGACAACGCCGCCGGCGGGGCGGGGGCCATCACCGCCGCCCTGTTCCTCCAGCACTTCGCCGGCGACGTGCCGTGGGCGCACCTCGACTTCGCCTCCGCCGCGGAGTCGCCGGCCGAGCGCTACGAGTGGACCGCCGGCCCCAGCGGCTGGGGCCCGCGCCTGCTGCTGTCGTGGCTGGGCTCCGACGACCCGCTCGCCGGGGTCTCCTAATGCTCGGCCTCACGGTCCGCTGGTCGCTCGTCGATGCGCCCGAGGGCACGGAGGACCGGCTCGCGTCCTACGTCGCCGAGACCTCGCACGCGCGCTTCACCGACATGCCCGGGCTGCGCTCCAAGACCTGGCGCCAGGTCCCCGGCCAGTGGTTCGAGGGCTGCTACGTGTTCGCGAGCAGCCGGGAGCGCGAGGAGTTCCAGCGCACGTTCACCGAGGGGGCAGACGAGTCGCCGGGCTCGCAGATCATCGGCACGTCCCCGGTCCTCATCGAGGCGTGCGACGTCGTCGCCGTCGCCGAGGGCGGGGCGGGCTTCGTGGCCGCGCCGCCGGCCTAGGCCTCGGGCGCCCACTCCTTCTTGGCGGCCAGCAGGCCGTCGCCGACCGGCAGCAGCACCGGCACGAGCGCCTCGTGGTCGAGGACCGCTCGGCCGAGCTCGCGGATCGCGACGGTCTCCTCGTCGCGCTGGGCCGGGTCGGCCACCCGGTCGTGCCAGAGCGCGTTGTCGAACGCCACCACGCCGCCCGGTCGCAGCAGGCGCACCGCCTCCGCGAGGTAGGCGGCGTACTCGCGCTTGTCGCCGTCGCAGAACACCAGGTCGTAGTGGCCGTCGGTGAGCCGGGGGAGGACGTCGAGCCCTGCGCCGGCGATCGTGCGGGCCCGGTTGCCGGGGATGCCGGCCTCGGTGAACGTCTCCTTCGCCAGGCGCTGGTGCTCGGCCTCGATGTCGACCGTCGTCAGCACGCCGTCGGAGCGCATGCCGCGCAGCAGCCAGAGCCCCGAGACGCCGGTGCCGGTGCCGATCTCGACGACCGCGCGGGCGTCGAGGACCGAGGCGAGGAAGCGCAGCGCCGCACCCACCCCCGAGCCGACCGGGGCGACGCCGACCTCCTCGGCCCGGCTGCGCGCCGCGGCGAGGACCTCGTCCTCGGCCACGAACGACTCGGCGTAGGACCAGCTCGCGGGCGTGATCGGCGCGGTGTTGTTCGGCACCCGGCGACTCTATCGCGCGGCGACCTCCCGACGTGGCCGGGAACACACGCCGCTCCCCGCTCGTTGGAGTCCTCGTCGGCCACCGGGTGCCCGGGACCCGGTCCGGCAGTTCTTGGTCGGAGCGCATGGGGCTCACAGGCAACTCTCAGGCGGCCCTCCTAGCGTCAGGAAGGACAGTGAACCGTTGCAGCTGCGGTCGAGGAAGACGAATGAGGGGGCACCCGTGGGTGACCAGCTCGACACCACCCCGGCCGGGCCGGCCGGAGCCGCGGTACCGACGTGGGACGAGGTGGTCGAGCAGCACTCCGACCGCGTCTTCCGCCTCGCCTACCGGCTGACCGGCAACCGGCCCGACGCCGAGGACCTCACCCAGGAGGTCTTCGTCCGGGTCTTCCGCTCGCTCGACTCCTACACCCCCGGCACCTTCGAGGGCTGGTTGCACCGCATCACCACCAACCTGTTCCTCGACGGGGCCCGCCGCAAGCAGCGGATCCGCTTCGACGCGCTCTCCGACGAGCGCGCCGCGCGGCTCACCAGCCCGGCTCCGGCCCCCGAGCTCGCGGTGGCGGAGCGGACCTTCGACGACGACATCGAGACCGCGCTCGCCACGCTGCCCCCGGACTTCCGCGCCGCCGTCGTGCTGTGCGACGTCGAGGGCCTCAGCTACGAGGAGATCGCCGAGATCCTGGACGCCAAGCTCGGCACCGTGCGCTCCCGGATCCACCGCGGCCGGACCATGCTCCGCAAGGCACTCGCCCACCGGGAGCCGGCCGCCGGGCGCTCGCGCTACTCGGGACCGGTCGCCAGGCACCCGCGGGGCGAGGTGTCCTGAGATGACGCACCTCGGATCGCGCGTCAGCGCCCTGCTCGACGGCCGGCTCGCCCCCGACGAGGAGGAGCGGTGCTGGGCCCACGTCCACGCCTGCCACGCCTGCCGTGACCTCGTCGAGCAGGAGGGCTGGGTGAAGACCCGGCTCGCCCAGCTGTCCCTTGGTCCCTCGGGGTCGTGCTCGCCGTCGCACGACTTCAAGTCCTCGCTCATGGGACGGTGCTCGTCGCTGCAGCCCGCCTCCGGCCCCGGCGTCGCGGCGACCGGGGCGGCCCACCGGTCCCGGCGAGGCCTCGTCGCCATCGGTGGTGGTGCCGCGAGCGCCTGCGTCGTCGGCGTGCTGGCCCTCGGCGTGGCCAACACCCCGCGGATCGACCCCCGGCCGCCCGTCACCGACCTGAGCCGCCCGACGGGCCCCGTGGCCCCGGTGGTCACGGTCGACGACCGCTCCGCCCGCGGGCCGGTCCCACCCTCCCGGACGCCCCTGGCCGACCGGCTCGTGGCGATCCGGGAGAAGATTGCCCCGTGAGCGACGACCAGCGGCCCGACGAGCAGCCCCACGGCCGGCCGGCAGCCGACCCGACGGGGTCCGACGAGCCGACGCAGCCGCTCGCCGGCTGGCGCGGCCCCACCTCCGAGTCGGCGTCCGGGACCGACGCGGGCGCCGGTGCGCAGACCGATGCGCAGACCGATGCGCAGCCCGGGCACGACGGGATGCTCGCCGGACCGCCGCCCGGACCGGCTGCCGGACCCTCGGTCGCGCCGCCGGCTGCCATCCCGCCTGCGGGCCCGGCCGGCGAGCCGGGCCCGCCGCTCCACCGCGGCAGCTACGGCGAGCCGCCGCCCGCGACGGTCGCGTACCCAGCCGCCGCGGGCGCGCCCCAGCACGGTCTCGCGCAGCGCCCGGACCCCGGTCCGCAGCAGCAGCCGCCCGGCTGGTTCGGCCCCGGACCCCGCCCGCCGTACGCGCCCGGACCGGCTCGCCCCCGGAGGCTGCCGCTCTGGGTGTGGCCGGCGGTCGCGTGCCTGGCGCTCGTGGTGGGCGTCCTCGGCGGCCTCGCCGGTGGCGCGCTGCAGGACGAGCTCTCCTCTCCGCGCGGCACCAACGACAACGGCCTCAGCGGGGTGAGCACGCGCACCGCCGCGCCGCTCCAGGCGGACAACGGATCCGTCCCGGCCGTCGCCCAGGCGCTCCTGCCCAGCACGGTCCAGATCCTCGCCGAGTTCGACGGCCAGTCAGCCGGCGCCACCGGGTCGGGCTTCGTGCTCGACCGGCAGGGCCACGTCGTCACCAACAACCACGTCGTCGCCTCGGCGGCCGAGGAGGACGGCCCGATCGTCGTCATCGACCATTCCGGCGACCGCCACGACGCCACGGTCGTCGGCCGCAGCCCGGTGTACGACCTCGCGGTGCTGGCGGTGGACGGCGCCCAAGGCCTCGAGCCCGCGGCGCTGGGGGCGTCGCAGGTGCTGCACGTCGGTGACCCGGTGGTCGCGTTCGGCGCGCCGCTCGGGCTGAGCCAGACGGTGACCGCGGGCATCGTCAGCGCGCTCGACCGTCCGGTGACCACGTCGGGTGAGTCCGACGACGACTCGTCCTACATCAACGCCGTCCAGACCGACGCGGCCATCAACCCGGGCAACTCCGGTGGCCCGCTGGTCAACCTCGCGGGCGAGGTCGTCGGCGTGAACTCCGCCATCGCCACCACCGGCGGCGCGTCCGCGGAGTCGGGCAACATCGGCGTCGGCTTCGCGATCCCCATCGAGCAGGTCCGCACGACCGTCGACCAGATCCTGCGGACCGGCCGCGCGGAGTACCCGGTGATCGGCGCCCAGGTGCGCACCGGCGGGGAGCCCGACGCGGAGGGCGCGACCATCACCGAGGTCCTGCCCGACACCCCCGCCGAGCGGGCCGGGCTCGAGAAGGACGACGTGATCGTCGCCGTCGACGACCAGCCGGTCAACGACGGGATCGCGCTCATCGTGGCCATCCGCACCCACCTGCCCGGGGAGACCGTCGAGATGTCGGTGATCCGCGGCGGCGAGGAGCGCGTCGTCGAGATCGAGCTCGACGGCAAGGTGGGGTGACGCAGCACGGCCCCGCGCGCCTCAGTCGGGGCCCGCGTCGGCCTCGACGAACGGGTGCCGGTCGACGAACTCGCGGGTCTCGGCGTACATCCGCTGGATGAACTCCTCGAGCTGCACCCTCTCGACGCGCCACTGGCCGCGACCGCCGATCTTGATGGCCGGCAGCTCCCCGCGACGCACCAGCGCGTAGACCTGCGCGCTGGAGGTGTTGAGCACCTCGGCCACGTCGGCGAGCGTCAGGAAGCGGGTGTCGTCGGCCATGGCCCCATCGTGCCACCGGCCGGTCGGCTCCGACCGTCGCCCGGCCGGGACCTGTGGAGCGGCAGGTGTGAAGACCGGCCGGTGCGGCGATGATGGCCGGGTGTCTCGGAGCTCTCGGAACCGTCCTCCTCGCATCCTGTCCCACGGCGCTGCCGCAGACGCTGCGCGGGCTCCGACCGGGCCCGGGGCGCGGGCGACCGACGTCCCCCCGGCGACCCGGGCGAGCGCGCCGGGGTGGCGCGACCCCCGGCTGTGGGTCGGCGTCGTGCTCGTCACCGGCTCCGTGGTCGCCGGCGCCCGGATCATGGCGGGCGCCGACGACATGACGACGGTCTGGTCGGCGTCCTCCGACCTGGTCGCGGGGCAGCCGCTCACGGCCGACGACCTGCGCCCCACGCGCCTGCGCTTCGACGACCCGGCCGACCGCGACCGCTACCTCGGCGTCGAGGATGAGCTGCCGGCCGCGGCGACCCTCACCCGGCCGGTGTCGGCGGGGGAGCTGGTGCCGGAGGCGGCGCTCGGGGAGGACGCCGCCGACGACACGGTCGCGGTCTCCATCGCCGTCGCCGCCGAGCACGTGCCCACCGACCTGGGGCGGGGCTCGCTGGTCGACGTGTGGGTCGTGGCCGACCGTGCGCTGGGGAGCAGGGGCTCTCGGAGTGCCGCCGAGCGGGTGCTCGGCGACGTGGTCGTCCTCGACGCGCCCGTCGTGTCCGACGCGTTCGCCGCGGCGACCAGGCGCCAGCTCGTGATCGCCGTGCCGGAGACCGACGAGGAGTCGCTCGGCCTGGTCCTGGCGGCCAGCGGCGAGGACCGGGTCCGCGTCGTCGGGCGGGGCTGAGCCGTGATCTCCGTGCTGCTGCTGGCGGCGGGGGAGCCGTGGGAGTCGCCGGCGATGGCCGACCTCGAGGCCCACCCGGGGGTCGTGGTGCTGAAGCGGTGCGTCGACGTCGACGACCTGCTGGCCGCGGTCGCCACCGGGCAGTCCGACGTGGCCGTCGTGTCGCTCGACGCGCCGGGGCTCGACCCGGCGAGCGTGGCCCTCCTGCGCCGCCACGCCGTGCGCCCCGTCGCCGTGACGTCGGCGCGGTCGGACGACCTCGACGTGCGCGAGCACGCCCAGCGCCTCGGCATCTCCGCGGTGGTCGGGTCCGGCGAGCTGGCGTCCCTGCCGGGCGTGGTCACCACCGTCGACGACGTCGCCGACACCCGGGACGGCGACCACCGGCCGTCCGTCGACGTCCCCCTGGCGGACGTCGCGGCCGGCGAGCGCGACCGGGGCCGGGTCGTCGTGGTCTGGGGCCCGGCGGGCGCGCCCGGCCGGACGACCGTGGCCACCAACCTGGCCTGGGAGGTCGCGCGCCGCGAGGCCGCCGTCGTCCTGGCCGACCTCGACCCCTACGGCGGCACTGTCGCCCAGCACCTCGGCATCCTCGACGAGGTGTCCGGACTGCTCTCGGCGTCGCGGCTGGCAGCGGCCGGCCAGCTCGACGAGAGGTTCGCGTCCGTGTGCCGCGGCGTCGGCCCGCACCTCGCGGTGGTGACCGGCCTCCCGCGCGCCGACCGGTGGCGCGAGGTGCGTCCCGCGCAGGTGGACCAGCTGCTGCAAAGCGCCCGCGGCCAGGGCCACGTGGTCGTGGACACGGGCTTCGCCCTCGAGGACGAGGCGAGCTCGGACTTCGCCCGGCCGGCGCGCAACGCGCTCACCCTCGCGGCCCTCGAGCAGGCCGACGAGGTCGCGGCCGTCGGGTCGGCCGATCCGGTGGGCCTGACGCGCCTCGCCCGCGGCCTCGTCGACCTGCGGGAGCGCACGCCCGGCGTGCCCGTGCGGGTGGTGGTCAACCGCATGCGGGCGACGATCGGCTGGTCGGAGAAGGAGATCGCCGGGATGGTCGAGGGGTTCAGCCGCGTCGCGGGCCTGCACTTCCTGCCCGAGGACCGGGCCCTGCTGGACCGCGCCGCGGTGTCGGGCCGGCCGGTGGCCGACCTGGGTGACTCCGCGCTGACCCAGGGCCTGTCGGCCCTCGCCGACGCCGTGTTCCCGGCCCTGGCCGGGGCCGACGACGGACGCCCCCGCCGCCCCCGGCTGCTCCCGCTGCGCGGCGGCACCCGCGCCCGACCGCGGCGCCGTGGCGGCCCGTCGTGAGGAGTCGGTCGAACGAGATTCTAGAAAGCGTCAAGATTTGACGTAGATTGGGTGGCAATCGTGAGGAGATCTTGATGTCACGCCACCTTCGCATCGCCACCGTCTCGAGCCTCGTCGTCGTCCTGGCCGCCGCCCCTGCCTGGTCGGCCAAGCTCCGCACCGGCACCACCGGTGACGACGTCATCAACGGCAAGAACCGCCCCGACCGCATCATGTCGATCGGCGGGCAGGACCGCGTCGCCGCCCGGGGCGGTGACGACAAGGTGTGGGCGGGCAACGGCCACGACGTCGTCGCCGGGGACGCCGGCGACGACTGGATCACCCTGCAGCGCGGGAACGACGCGGGCTCCGGCGGGGACGGCGACGACTCCATCGACGGCGGTCAGGGCGACGATCACCTCCTCGGCGGCGACGGCAGCGACAAGCTCACCGCCGGCGCCGGCAACGACGTCGTCCAGGGAGAGGGCGGCAACGACACCGTCGGCGGCGGTGAGGGCGACGACCGGCTCCTCGGCGGCGACGGCGTCGACAAGCACATCGGCAACGACGGCAACGACTGGATCGACGGTGGTCCGGGCAACGACGGCGCGATCCAGGGCGGCCCGGGCAACGACCTGCTCATCGACGGTGAGGGCGACGACCTCAAGGTGAAGGGCGACGAGGGAGACGACGTCGTCTTCCTCGGCCCCGGCGCCGACCGGGTCTTCGGCGAGCAGGGCAACGACACGATCTACGTGCTGCCGGACGGCCAGCAGGACAAGATCCACTGCGACGACCCGACCCAGCACGACAGCGGCACCGCTGACCGCGTCGTCTTCGTGGGTCGCCGCGACCCCGCCGACGTCATCGACTACCGGGGCTCGTGCGAGATCGTCACGGTCACGGACGTGCCCCCGGCCGGTTGGCCGTACGGCCCGGTCGCCTAGGAGCGTCGCCCAGGAGCGGTCACGCCGCGAACAGCAGGTACAGCCCGCCGACGGTGAACCCCACCATGGCCACCAGTATCGGCAGCTGACCGGTGAGCTGGTGCCGCCTCGGCAGCAGCTTGATCGCCCGGTCGTGCGCGGCGACGACGCCGACGACGTGGCCGAGCGCCACGGCCAGCACCTTGGTCACCGCCAGGAAGGTCGGGTGCGAGGACAGCCAGTAGCTGACCTGCAGGTCGGCGGTTCCGAGGTAGTCGTCGCCGCGGCTGAACGGGTCGCTGAGCTGGATCACCGTCGTCTGGCCGTACTCGACGAAGTAGCTGAGGTAGTGGGCGACCACGTAGCCGACGATGATGGGCACGACCGAGTGGGCGAAGAGGTCGGGCAGTGCCCGTCTCGGGGTGTCGCTGGTGACCCCGGTGGCCATCGTCGCGACGGCGAGCACGAGGGCGACCCCGGCGGAGAAGACGACGAGGGCGACCGTGTCGGGCAGCACCCGGCTGGTGGACAGCGACTGCACCAGCTTGAGCCACGGCGTCGACTCCCGGAAGGAGTCGAAGGCGGTGCTGCCGAAGAGCACGCCCACGACCGCGACCAGTCCCGGACGAGGCACGACGGTGTCGAGGTTGGCCAGCGGGCTGCGCAGCACCAGCACGCCGTCGCGACGTCCCCAGATCGAGAGCCTGGCGACGAGCGAGGAGTAGACCTCGAACGGGTCCGCGCGCTCGAGGAAGGTCGTGCCCCACACGGCGGAGCCGATGAGCATGATGCCCAGGTACGCCGCGCACCACAGTCGCACCGGACCCAGGTCGGTCGAGGCCGGGTAGACCAGCTCCAGCCAGACGAAGGCGAACAGCCCGGCGGCCGCGGGCCAGTAGCCCAAGCGGGCGGGGTAGGCGTACAGGCCCTCGCCCTCCGGCACCCCGGAGATCCGCGCGAACAGCATGCTGATCGTGCGCACGGGACTGATCGCCCGGAACACCGGCCCGAGGAGCAGCGACGCCGGCACGAGCCCGACCCACAGCAGCACGTAGAACGTGCCGAGGAACGGGTTGATCAGGCTGTCCTTGCCGAAGACGGCGGCCGCGGCGACGTAGAGGAAGAACGCCATGCCGAGCACCCGCGCCGTGACGGCGAGCGCCCGCGACGACGCGAACCGGTCGAGCCAGGCGGGAGCCGGACGGCCGCTGGTGGCGGGGTCGTAGCGCGGCTCGCGCCACGCCACGGCGAGGACCGTGAAGGAGATGACCAGGGCCGCGACCGCACCGGCGATCGCGAGCTCCGCCGGGATCGGCAGGTCCTTGGCACCACCCAGGCCGTGGGCGGAGATCGAGCCGCCCACGTCAAGCCGGCCCACGCTCACCGCACTTCGAGCTGGAGCAGGATCACGTCGGGGTCGTGGCTCTCCACCTCGACCACGCCGGGTCGGTCGATCGTGATCTCGTGCTCGGAGGTGCCCTCGTCGTAGGCGATCTCCTGCTCGGGGGTGCTGTGCACGTGCAGCTCGCCGGCCTCGTCCGCCTCGACGGTGAGCACCAGGGCCTGGCCCGTCGCGAGCTCGACACGCTCGCCGTTGGGAGTGAAGGTGTCGCCCTCGCGGGTGACGGTGACGGCCACGGTGTCGCCGTCGGACCGGGCCGAGCCGTTCCCGGCCGGCGCGGTGTCCCCGCCGCTGTCGCCGCCGCAGGCGGCGAGGCCCGCCGCGAGGAGGGTGAGGAGGACGAGGGGGGCGACGAGGGGCGCGAGGCGCGGACGACCGCGACCGGACACAGGGTTTCTCCTTCGACTGGTGCTGCGGGCCCTGCCCGGGCCTCTGCCAGAATCCCATGCGGGACAAAGGATCGACGACCCGGCTCCAGGAAGGGGCGACCCATGAACGAGCGGCTCCGGCCGCGGGACCTGGCCATCCTGGCCGCCGAGTCCCCCACGACGCCGATGCACAACGCCACCGTCGAGATCTTCGACCCGGGAGAGTCCGGCTTCGACCACGACCGGCTGGTCCAGCTCATCGCCGACCGCATCGCGTTCGTCCCGCGCTACCGCCAGCGCCTCCAGCAAGTGCCGGGCCGACTCGCCAACCCGGCGTGGGTCGACGACGAGAACTTCGACCTCGGCTACCACGTACGCCGCTCCGCCCTCCCGCGCCCCGGGTCGATGGACCAGCTGCGCGAGCTCGTCGCCCGCATCGCCTCCCGGCCGCTGGACCGCAGCCGGCCGCTGTGGGAGTGCTACTTCGTCGAGGGTCTCGAGCACGGACGCGTCGCGCTGCTCACCAAGAGCCACCAGATCCTCGTCGACGGCCGCGAGACCGTCGACATCGGCCAGGTGCTGCTGGACACCTCGCCGGACCGCTCGACGCTGGGTGGCGACGACGACTGGCGCCCGCGGCGCACGGCCGGGCCGGTGGCGGCCGCGCTCAACGCGGTCACCGACACCCTCGAGAGCCCGCGCACCCTGTGGATGACCACGCGCGCGAACGCCGAGTCGCTCGGCCGGGCGGCGACGGCGTCCGGCGCCCGCGTCGCCGAGGTGGCCAACGCGCTGGCCGGGCGCGGTCCGGTGCACTCCACCCCGGTGCAGCGCCGGCTCTCCCAGCAGCGCCGCTTCGTGACCGTGCGCACCGGGCTCTCCGACTACCGCGCCATCCGCGAGGTGCACGGCGGCACCGTCAACGACGTCATCCTCGCCACCCTCGCGGGCGGCCTGCGCGGCTGGCTGATGACGCGAGCGGAGTCGCTGGGCGGCTTGCGGACCATCAAGGCCATCGTCCCGATGTCGGTCATCGACGACGAGCTCGAGGCGACCTCGCTCGGCAGCCAGGTCACCGGCCACCTCGTCCAGCTGCCGATCAGCGAGCCGAGCCCGGTCGTCCGGCTGCACCAGGTGAGCTACGACCTCAAGGCCCACCGCGACAACGGTCGCAACGTCTCGGCCCGGCGCCTCGCCGGGATCGCCGGCTTCGCGCCGACGACGTTCCACGCCCTCGGGGCACGCCTCGCCACCGCGGAGCTCAGGCGCGGCTTCCACGTCTCGATCACCAACGTCCCCGGCCCGCAGTTCCCGCTCTACGCCGACGGCGCCCGGATGCTGGAGTCCTACCCCGTGCACCCGCTGCTCCCGGACCACCCGCTCGCGATCGGGGTCACCTCCTACGACGGATCGGTGTTCTACGGCATCACCGCCGACCGCGACGCGGTGCCGGACGCCGACGTCCTGGGCCAGTGCGTGCTCGAGGCGCTGGAGGAGCTGAAGGACTCCGCGTCGGACTCCCGGCCGCGGGCGCCCCGCGGGCGCAACGGCGCGGGCCCCGGCAAGGCGGGCGGCACGTGACCCGGCGCTACGTCCCGACGACGCTGGAGCGGCTGGCCGAGGACTGGGCGGACGACGGCCCCCGGCTCGAGGGCGCGGTCCTCGCCGCCGACGACGGCGAGGAGACGGAGTACGCCGCACTCATGACCGCCGCCGACGCCTCGGCCGAGCTGGTGTCCGCCCTCCCCGACGGCCGGCGGCGACGGGTCGTCGTGGTCGTCGAGACCGCGGCCGCCGACGCGGCGGCAGCGTGGCGCGACGTGGTCGCGGTGCACGTCGACACCGACGACGACGCCGATCCCGACGACGACCTCGCGTGGTGGGCGACGCAGGAGGTCGGCGACCTCATCGCCTCCCTTTGAGGCGCGTGAGGCGGTCTGACACGATCAGCCGCATGGACGCGATCACCTTCCCTCCGGCTCCCACCAACGAGCCGAACCTCACCTACGCACCCGGCACCCCGGAGCGCGAGGCGCTGGTCACCGAGCTCGCCCGCATCGAGGGCGAGCAGCGCACCTTCCCGGCCGTCATCGGAGGCGAGCGCCGCGACGGCGGCGGCGCCGAGGTGCGGGTCGTCCAGCCCCACGACCACCAGCACGTCCTCGGGACGCTGCGCAGCGCGACCACCCAGGACGCGGAGGACGCCGTCCGGGCCGCGGCCGAGGCCGCCCCCGTGTGGCAGGCCATGCCCTTCGACGAGAGGTGCGCGGTCATCCTCAAGGCCGCCGACCTGCTGGCCGGACCCTGGCGCCAGCGGCTCAACGCCGCAACGATGCTCGGGCAGTCCAAGACCGCCGTCCAGGCCGAGATCGACGCCGCCTGCGAGCTGATCGACTTCTGGCGGTTCAACGTCCACTACGCCAAGCAGATCCTCACCGACCAGCCGATCGCCAACAGCCCCGGGCTGTGGAACCGCACCGACCACCGGCCGCTCGAGGGCTTCGTCTACGCGATCACGCCGTTCAACTTCACCGCGATCGCGGGCAACCTGCCCACCGCCCCGGCGCTCATGGGCAACACGGTCATCTGGAAGCCGTCCCCGACGCAGCAGCTGGCCGCGTCGCTGACGATGGAGCTGCTCGAGGAGGCCGGCATGCCGCCCGGCGTCATCAACATGCTGCCCGGCGACGGACTGGACGTGTCGAAGGTGGCCCTCGCCCACCCCGACCTCGCCGGCATCCACTTCACCGGCTCCACCCCGACGTTCCAGCACCTGTGGCGCACGGTGGGGGAGAACATCAGCGGCTACCGCGCCTACCCGCGGATCGTGGGCGAGACCGGCGGCAAGGACTTCATCGTCGCCCACCCCTCGGCCGACCCCGACGTGCTGCGCACGGCGATGATCCGCGGTGCGTTCGAGTACCAGGGCCAGAAGTGCTCGGCCGCCTCGCGGGCCTACGTCCCGCGCTCGGTGTGGGCCAGGATCAAGGACCAGCTCATCGCCGACACCGAGGCGCTGACGATGGGCGACGTCACCGACCTGTCCAACTTCATGGGCGCGGTCATCGACGACCGGGCCTTCGCCAAGCATCAGTCGGCGATCGCCCGCGTCGAGGGCACCGACCACCTCACGCTCCTCGCCGGCGGCCAGACCGACGACTCCGTGGGGTACTTCGTGCGCCCCACGATCATCGAGTCGAGCGACCCGACCGACCAGATGTTCTCCGAGGAGTACTTCGGACCGATCCTCGCGGTGTCCGTCTTCGAGGACGACCGGTTCGAGTCCGTCGTCGCGCAGATGGAGTCGTTCGCGCCGTACGCCCTCACCGGCGCGATCATCGCCCAGGACCGTGCGGCCATCGCGTGGGCGCGCGAGACCCTGCGGTTCGCCGCCGGCAACTTCTACATCAACGACAAGCCCACCGGTGCCGTCGTCGGCCAGCAGCCCTTCGGCGGCGGCCGCGCGTCGGGCACCAACGACAAGGCCGGCGCCGCGGTCAACCTGCTGCGCTGGACCTCGCCGCGCTCGATCAAGGAGAACTTCGTCCCGCCGACCGAGCACCTCTACCCCCACCAGGGCTGACGCCCGGGACGGCAGAGGGGTGGGGGAGGATGGTCCCGATGATCCTCCTCCACCTCGGTGCGCTGCACCCCTACGAGCAGATCCTGACGCTGCTGCTGGCGTTCGGCCCCTTCGCGGTGCTCGGCCTGGTCATCTGGCGGCGCCGTGGGGAGGACGTCCGCGCAGACGGCGCGGACGACGGCGCGGCAGGTGGCCCGGAGTCCGCCGGGGCAGCGGACGCCGCGGAGCCGACGGCCGAGGGGCGCGAGCCGCTCAGCTGAAGACGGGCAGCCGCGCGTCGCGGAGGTCGTCGCGCTCGGCCGCCGTCGGCTCGGCGCGGCCCGTGCCGACCAGGGCGACCCGCGCGTCGGCCCAGCCGTCGAACGAGCGGCCGAGCAGTCCCTCCACCACGCGCCGCGACTCCGCCAGGCCGGCGGCGGTGGGACCCGCCGCCACGAGGTGCGCGACCAGGTCGGCGTGGTGGAGCGTGGCCTCCACGGCCAGGGTGCTCGCGAGGTCCGCGGCGCTGATCGCACGGCCCTGGGTCGCGAGCACGGCGCCGTCCGGCAGCGCGGTCAGCGCCGCGACCGCCGCCGCGGCGGCCTCGAGGTAGCCCTCCCGCAGGGAGGCGAAGTCGTGCAGACCCGCCTCGACGCGGGTCATCCGCCGGCTCCGCTCGTCGGCGGCGGGGTCGCTTCCCCAGGCGCCCCAGTAGGTCACCGCGTCGCAGTCGGCCGGGCGCCCTGCCGGCGTGTGCGCGGCCACCAGGCCGCGGACGGCGTCCGCGCGGAGGTGCCAGACCAGGTCGCGGACCGCCCAGCCGGTGCAGCCGGTGGGCTCCCACGCCCGGTCGTCGGCCAGGCCGCCGACCACGGAGGCGAGCGCGTCGTACGCCTCGCGCACCAGGCTCATCGGCGCGCGAGCCACTCCACACCCGTCTCGTGCTCCTTCTCGAGCGCCTTGCCGAGCATGTCGGCGACCAGGCCCTCGATCTTCCCGCCGATCAGCGGGATGCGGACGGTGATCTCCAGCTCGATCCGCTCGGTGGTCCGGCCGCCGGACTCGGTCAGCGCCGCGGTGCCGGTCATCTCGCCCGGCTTGCCGGGGATGGTGACCTCGACGTCGGCGTGCCCGGGGGTGCGCCACGCCTCGACCTGCACGATGCGGATCTCGTCGCCGACGAGCTTGGTGGCGAAGGACGGCAGACCGGCGGCGGACTGCACCTGGTCGATGGTGACGACGCCGGCCTCCACGGTGACCTCGCCCCGCACGACCTTCATCCGGTCGAGGACCTGCTCGCGGAAGGCCGGGTCGGTGAGCATCGCCGCGACCTCCTCGAGCGGGGCGTCGTAGGTGAGGTCCTTGACCACGCGCTTGCCCATCCTGGGGTCCTTCCGGTGCTGGCGGCAGTCGGCGGGATCCCGCGACCGGTGTCGTCATCATGTCGGAGCGCCCCCGCCAGGGCGAGGACCGGGCCTCCCGGACGGCGTCGGTGCCGGGGACGGCCGGGGCCGCCCACCCGTGTTGTGGGCGTCACAGAGCGGGTTCTAGGGTCGGAGCGTGGCGACGCCTGAGGAGACGAAGAACCAGCAGCTCGACGCGGCGACGGCGGTACGCCCGGAGTGGGCCGACCTGCTGCACGCCTACTACCGGCACGTCGCCCCGGAGGAGGTCGCGGAGCGGACCCCGGAGGACCTGCTCGGCGCCGTCGCCTCCCACCACGAGCTCGCCGCCACCCGCCCGCAGGGCACCGCGGCGGTGCGGGTGGTGACGCCCACGATGGCCGACGCGGGCTGGTCGGCGTCGGGCCGCTCGGTGGTCGAGGTCGTCACCGACGACATGCCGTTCCTCGTGGACTCGGTGACCATGGAGCTGAACCGGCAGGGGCACAACGTGCACGCCGTCTTCCACCCCCAGTTCGAGGTCGAGCGCACCATCACCGGCGAGCTGCAGCACGTGCACGCCCACGAGCCGCAGGCCGGGGAGCAGGCGGGCACCGAGTCCTGGATGCACCTCGAGATCGACCGCACCGACGAGGACGAGGCGGCCGAGATCACCGAGGGACTGCAGCGGGTGCTGCGCGACGTCCGCGAGTCGGTCGAGGACTGGCAGAAGATGCACGCCCAGGCCCTGGCCGTGGTCGCCGACCTCGACGCCGACCCGCCGCCGCTGTCGGCCGACGAGCTGCGCCAGGGCCGCGAGTTCCTGACGTGGCTGGCCGACGACCACTTCACCTTCCTCGGCTACCGCGAGTACCTGCTGGAGACCGAGGAGGGCGCCCCCGACGAGTGCGGCCTGCGCGCCGTGCCGGGCTCGGGCCTGGGCATCCTGCGCCACGACCAGGACCTCTCGACCTCCTTCGCGAAGCTGCCGCCGCTGGTGAAGGCCAAGGCCCGCGAGAAGAAGCTGCTCGTGCTGGCGAAGGCCAACTCGCGCGCCACGGTGCACCGGCCGGCGTACCTCGACTACGTCGGCGTGAAGACGTTCGGGCCCGACGGCGAGGTCACCGGCGAGCGCCGCTTCCTCGGCCTGTTCTCCAGCGCCGCCTACACCGAGTCGGTCACGCGGATCCCGGTGCTGCGCGAGAAGGTCGCCGAGGTCATGCGGCACGCCGGCTTCGACCCGCGCAGCCACGCCGGCAAGGCGCTCATGGACACGCTGGAGAACTATCCGCGCGACGAGCTCTTCCACACCTCGCCCGACGAGCTCGCCCCCGTTGCGCAGGACGTGATGAGCGCCCGCGAGCGGCGCAAGCTGCGCGCGTTCGTGCGCCGCGACACCTACGGCCGCTACGTCTCGGTCCTGGTCTACCTGCCGCGCGACCGCTACAGCACGGCCGTGCGCGAGCGGTTCTCCGACATCCTGCGCGAGCAGCTCGGCGGCGAGCACGTGGAGTTCACCGCACGGGTCAACGAGTCGACGACGGCACGGGTGCACTTCGTCGTGCACCCGCCCAAGGCCCAGCAGATCCCCGAGATCGACGTCGCCGACCTGGAGCGGCGGCTGATGGAGGCGTCGCGCTCCTGGCGCGACGACTTCATGGCGGCCGTGGTGGCCGACTACGGCGTCGACCGCGGGTCGCAGCTGGCGCGCACCTGGGCCGACGCGTTCCCGGAGGCCTACAAGGAGGACTACGACCCGCGGCGCGGGTCGGCCGACCTCGGCCGCATCGAGGCGATCCAGGGCGAGGAGGGGATCGACCTCGCGCTGTTCGACCAGGACCAGCAGAGCGGCTCCTACCGTCGTGGGGAGTCGCGGCTCAAGGTGTTCCGGGTCGGGGAGCCGCTGTCGCTGAGCACCGTGCTGCCGATGCTGACCTCGATGGGCGTCGAGGTGGTCGACGAGCGCCCCTACGAGCTGTCCGGCCTGTCGCGCCCGTCGTACATCTACGAGTTCGGCCTGCGTCACGGCCGCGTCCTGCGGCCGCACGAGCGCACGCTCTTCGCCGAGGCGCTGCGGGCGGTGTGGGACGGCGTCAACGAGATCGACGGCTTCAACCAGCTGGTCCTCAACGCCGGGCTCACGTGGCGCCAGGCGACCGTGCTGCGGGCGTACGCCAAGTACCTCAAGCAGGGCAACTCGCCCTTCGCCCTCGACTACATCGAGGAGGCGCTGCGCAGCAACGTCGACATCACGCGCCTGCTCGTCGAGCTCTTCGAGTCGCGCTTCGACCCCGGTCGCGGCGACCGCGCGCTCGCGCACGACGCGGAGGCCCGGGTGGCCAAGGTGGAGGCGATCGAGGAGCGGCTGGCCAAGGCCCTCGACGACGTGGTCAGCCTCGACCACGACCGCATCCTGCGGTCGTACCGGACCCTCGTCAGGGCGACGCTGCGCACGAACTTCTTCCAGCGCACCGAGTCGGGCGAGGTGCACCCCTACATCTCGTTCAAGCTCGAGCCGTCGGCGATCCCCGACCTGCCGCAGCCGCGACCCCGCTTCGAGATCTTCGTCCACAGCCCACGGGTCGAGGGCTCGCACCTGCGCTTCGGCGCGGTCGCCCGCGGTGGCCTGCGCTGGTCGGACCGCCGCGACGACTTCCGCACCGAGGTGCTGGGCCTGGTCAAGGCGCAGATGGTGAAGAACACGGTGATCGTGCCGGTGGGCGCGAAGGGCGCGTTCTTCTGCAAGCAGCTGCCCGACCCCGCGGACCGCGACGCGTGGCTGGCCGAGGGCGTGGCCTGCTACAAGACGTTCATCTGCGGACTGCTCGACATCACCGACAACCTGGTCGACGGCGTCACCGTCCCGCCGCGGGGCGTGGTGCGCCACGACGGCGACGACTCCTACCTCGTGGTCGCCGCCGACAAGGGCACCGCCACCTTCTCCGACATCGCCAACGGCGTGGCCCGCGACTACGGCTTCTGGCTCGGCGACGCGTTCGCCTCCGGCGGCTCGGTCGGCTACGACCACAAGGCCATGGGCATCACCGCCAAGGGCGCGTGGGTCTCGGTCCAGCGGCACTTCCGCGAGATGGGCGTCGACTGCCAGGCCGAGGACTTCACGGCCGTGGGCATCGGCGACATGTCCGGCGACGTGTTCGGCAACGGCATGCTGTGCTCGGAGCACACCCGCCTCGTCGCCGCCTTCGACCACCGCGACATCTTCATCGACCCCACGCCGGACGCCGCGTCGTCGTACGCCGAGCGCCGGCGCCTGTTCGAGCTGCCGAGGTCGAGCTGGAAGGACTACGACCCCGCGCTGATCTCCGAGGGCGGCGGCGTCTGGTCGCGCTCGGCGAAGTCGATCCCGGTGTCGGCCCAGGCCCGCGAGGCGCTGGGGCTGTCGTCGGACGTCACCGCGCTGACCCCCGCCGAGCTGATGAAGGCGATCCTGCTCGCACCCGTCGACCTGCTGTGGAACGGCGGCATCGGCACCTACGTCAAGGCCTCGGAGGAGACCGACGCCGATGCCGGCGACAAGGCCAACGACGCGATCCGGGTGAACGGCGAGGACCTGCGGGCGCGCTGCGTCGGCGAGGGCGGCAACCTCGGCTTCACCCAGCTCGGCCGGGTCGAGTACGCCCGCTTCGGCGTCAACGGCGACGGCGGGCGGATCAACACCGACTTCATCGACAACTCCGCCGGGGTGGACACCTCCGACCACGAGGTGAACATCAAGATCCTGCTCGACCGGGTCGTCCGGGCGGGCGGCATGGACGAGGCCGCACGCAACGAGCTGCTCGCCGAGATGACCGACGAGGTCGCCCACCTCGTGCTGCGCGACAACTACGAGCAGAACCTCGCGCTCGCCAACGCCGAGGCGCACGCCCCGTCGCTGCTGCACGTGCACGAGGACTGGATGCGCGCGCTGGAGCGTCGCGGCGTGCTCAACCGCGAGCTCGAGGGGCTGCCGAGCACCCGCCAGGTCAAGCGCCGCCTCGACCGCAGGCAGGCGCTGTCGGCACCCGAGCTGTCGGTGCTGCTGGCCTGGACCAAGATCGTGCTGGCCGACGAGCTCATCGGCTCCGACCTGCCCGACGACCCCTACCTGCGCGAGGACCTGCTGGCCTACTTCCCGAGCCGGATGAAGCCGGACCTCGAGGCGGCCATGGAGGACCACCCGCTCCGGCGCGAGATCATCGTGACCCAGGTCGTCAACGACCTCGTCAACGGCGCCGGCATGACCTTCTGGCCGCGGCTGCAGGGGGAGACGGGCGCCAGCGCCGCCGACCTCACCCGCGCGAACTTCGTCGCACGCGAGATCTTCGGCTCGCTGCCGCTGCGGGAGGAGATCGCCGCGCTGGACAACCGGGTGCCCGCCGAGCGCCAGACCCGGATGCGCATCGAGATGCGCACCTTGGTGGAGCGTGCGTCGCGGTGGCTGGTCACCAACCGGCGTCCACCCCTGGACTCGGTCGCCACCGTGGACTTCTTCCGCGGTCGCGTCCAGGCGGTGATGGCCGAGCTGCCCGGCATCATGAGCGGGCGTGAGCTCGACGACTACCGGGCGCGTGAGAAGCGGCTCACCGACCACGGCGTGCCGGCGGACCTCGCCTCGCGGGTGGCCGTGCTGGCCCCGGCCTACGCGCTGCTCGGCATCGTCGAGACCGCCGACCGGCTCGACCTCGACCCCGTGGAGGTGGCGCGCGTGCACTTCGCGCTGGGCGAGCGGCTCGGCCTGCCGGCGCTGGTGGAGCGGATCTTCGCCCTGCCGCGCGACGACCGGTGGCAGACGATGGCGCGGGCGGCGGTGCGTGACGACCTCTACGGCGTGCACCAGCAGCTGACCGCCCAGGTGCTGCTGTCCACGAGTGCCGACGACAGTGCGCCCGCCCGGGTCGCGGAGTGGGAGAACTCCGACGAGGAGCTGGTCGGCCGCTCGGCCGCCACCCTGGAGGAGATCTGCCGCGAGGGGACCGCCGAGCTGGCCCGGCTGTCCGTCGGCCTGCGGGTGGTCCGCGGCCTGCTGTCCTGACGGTGCCGGGCGCGGGTCAGAACAGCAGGACAGCGGCGACGACCCCCGCCGCCACCACGGCCCAGCGGAAGACCGCGTCGGGGAGCCTGCGCCCCACGCGCGCGCCGACGTAGCCGCCGACGAGGGAGCCGGCGGCGAGCAGCGCCGCGACGTCCCACCGCGGGTCGGCCACGAGCACGAAGACCACGCCCGCGACGATGTTGCCGACCATCAGCGACAGCGTCTTCAGGCCGTTGACGACGCGGAGCTCGAGCTCGGTGCCGAGGCCGAGGACCGCGACCATCATGACGCCGGCGCCGGCACCGAAGTACCCGCCGTAGACACCCGTCACCGTGGCGAACGCCGTCGTCGCGGGGGACATGTGCCGCCGCTCCGCGAGCTCCTCGCCGTGCCGGCGCTCGTGCCGCGCGCGCAGCCACCCGGCCACCCGCGGCTGGATGCCGACGAGCAGGCAGGTGAAGAGGATGAGGTAGGGGACGACCGCCTCGAAGACACCCGGGGGCAGCCCGAGCAGCAGAGCGGCGCCGGCGACGGCCCCGACGGCGCACACGGCGGCGATCACGTACGCCACGCGCCCCGCCTCGCGCACCTCCCGGCGGTAGCCGACCACGCCGCCGAGCCCGCCCGGGATCAGTCCCAGGGTGTTCGACACGTTGGCGACGACGGGCGGCAGCCCGAGCCCCACGAGCACCGGGAAGCTGAGCAGGGACGCGACGCCCACGGTGGAGGACAGCACGCCGGCGCCGAGCCCGGTCGCCACGACCAGGAGCGCCTCGGCTGCGGTCACGGCTGCTCGCGGAGGAGGGCCACGTCGCTCACCATCTCGACGTGGGCGTGCATGGCCTGCGCCGCGGCCGCCGGGTCGCCGGCACGGATCGCCTCGGCGATCGCGCGGTGCCCGGCGAGGGAGTCCTGCGGACGACCCGGCTGGCCCAGCGACTCGAGCCGCGTCTCCTTGACGAGGTCGCCGATCTCGTCCATCAGCCGGGCGAGCAGCAGCGAGTGCGAGGCGGCCGTGACGGCGCCGTGGAAGCGCTCGTCGCCCTCGACGCCGCGGCCCCCGGCCTCGATGTCGGCGGCCATGGCGGCGAGCGCCTCGTCGATGCGGGCGAGGTCCTCCTCGGTGCGGCGCACCGCAGCAAGCGAGGCGATCTTGGTCTCGAGCGCGTCGCGGGTCTCGATGATCTCGGGCAGCCGGTCGGCGTGGCTGCGGATCGCCTCGACGATGCGGGTGGACTTCTGGTGCCTGGACGTGACGATCGTGCCGTCGCCGTGGCGCACCTCCACCACCCCGACGACCTCCAGCGCCACCAGGGCCTGGCTCAGCGTGGCGCGGCTGACGCCGAGTCGCTGGGCGAGCTCGCGCTCGGGAGGCAGCTTGTCGCCGGCGCCGAGGCCGTTGTCGCCGATCCACGCCGAGATCTGCTCGGCGACCTGCTCGTAGAGGCGGGTGCGCAGCAACCGGGCGGGGAAGGGCGAGGCCGACATGTCCTCCAGCGTATTGACTCGTGGCTCATTGTGCTATTGGCTAGGCCACTGAGCCAGCACTGTGACGAGGGCCACCCCCGGCCTCCCGTGCGGCACACGACTCGGAGGTGGACATGGGTCCGGAATGGGTGGCGATCATCGCGCTGGTCGCGTTGTTCGTGGTCGGCACGGTGCTGCCGATCAACATGGGGGCGCTGGCGTACGTCGCCGCGTGGTTCGTGGGCATGTACGCCCTCGACCTCGACGAGAAGGAGATCCTGGCCGGCGTCAGCGGTGACCTCATCCTGACGCTCATCGGTGTCACCTACCTGTTCGCGATCGCGCGCAACAACGGCACGGTCGACCTGATCGTGCGCACCGCGGTCAAGGGCGTCGGCGGCCGGGTGGCCCTGATCCCGTGGGTGATGTTCGCGGTGACCGCGGTGCTGACCGGCATCGGCGCCGTCAGCCCGGCGGCCTGCGCGATCATCGGCCCGATCGCCCTCGGCTTCGCGGGCCGCTACGGCATCAGCCCGCTGATGATGGGCATGTTCGTCGTCCACGGCGCCCAGGCCGGCGGCTTCTCGCCGATCAGCATCTACGGCGTGATCACCAACTCGGTGATGGAGGACGCCGGGCTGCCCTCGAGCGAGATCACCGTCTTCCTGGCCAGCCTCGTCGTCAACACCGTGATGGCCGCGGTGCTGTTCGTCGCGCTCGGCGGTCGCAAGCTCATGTCGCTGCGCATCGACCCCGACGACGACGACACGCTCGACGACGACCTGCACCGCGGCGGCCGGACCGTGTCCGCCCGGGGGATGGGCGCGACTGCGCCCGTCGGCACCCAGGCCCAGGGCGTGCGCCGCGACCAGGTGCTCACCCTGCTGGCCTTCGTCGGCGTGGCCGTCGTCGCCCTCGCCTTCGACAAGAACATCGGGTTCGTCGCCATCACCGCCGCGGTCATCCTGGCGATGCTCGCCCCCCACGAGCACAAGGACGCGGTCAAGCAGGTCGCGTGGCCCACGGTCCTGCTCGTCGCCGGTGTCAGCACCTACGCCACGATCCTCACCACCGCCGGCTCGCCGGAGTTCGTCGGCAGCTGGGCGGCCGGTCTCGGCGCCGCGGCGGTCGGCGCCCTGGTCCTCTGCTACGTCGGCGGCGTCGTGTCGGCGTTCGCCTCCTCGACGGCGCTGCTGCCGGTGATCATCCCGATCGCCGTCCCGCTGATCGCCGACGGCGGGATCAACGCCGCCATGTTCGTGGCCGCCCTCGCGGTCGCCTCCACGATCGTCGACGTCAGCCCGTTCTCCACCAACGGCGCCCTCATGCTGGCCAACAAGCCGGACACCATCGAGGAGCCCGTCTACTACAAGCAGATCCTGACCTACGCCGTGATCGTGACCCTCGTCGGCCCGCTGCTCGTGTGGGCAGCCCTCGTCCTGCCCGGATGGTGACCCCGTGACCGAGAAGACCGGACCGCTCGCCGACCTCCTCGTCGTCGACCTCACCCGCGCCCTCGCCGGCCCGCACGCCACCCAGATGCTCGGCGACCTCGGCGCCCGGGTGGTCAAGGTGGAGGCACCCGGCAGCGGCGACGACACCCGCGGCTGGGGACCCCCCTTCGTCGGCGACGACGACGCCCGCCAGTCGACGTACTTCCTCTGCACCAACCGCAACAAGGAGTCCATCGCCCTCGACCTCAAGGACGACGCCGACAAGGAGGTCCTCGTCGGGCTCGTCGAGCGCGCCGACGTGCTGGTGGAGAACTTCCGCACCGGCGTCCTGGAGCGCCTCGGCCTGGGCGTCGAGGAGCTGATGCGCCGCAACCCGCGGCTGGTGGTCCTCTCGATCACCGGCTTCGGCCACGACGGACCGGAGGGCGGCCGGGCCGGCTACGACCAGATCGCGCAGGGCGAGGCGGGCCTGATGTCGCTCACCGGCTCCGGGCCCGACGACCCCCAGCGCGTCGGCGTACCCATCGCGGACCTGCTGTCGGGCATGTACGGCGCGTACGGCGTGCTCGCCGCGCTGCACGAGCGCGAGCGCACCGGCACGGGCACCGTCGTGCGCACGTCGCTGCTGGCGTCGGTCGTCGGGGTGCACGCCTTCCAGGGCACCCGGTGGACCGTGGCCGGCGAGGTGGGGCGCGCCCAGGGCAACCACCACCCGTCCATCGCGCCCTACGGCCTGTTCCGCTGCCGCGACGGCGCCGTGCAGATCGCCCTCGGCAGCGAGGGCCTGTGGAAGCGGTTCTGCGAGGGCTTCGGGCTCGACCCGGCAGCCGACGGGTTCGCCACCAACGGCGAGCGCGTCGCCCGGCGCGAGCAGGTGATCGAGATCGTGGAGCGGGCGTTCGCCGACTGGGACGCCGAGCCGCTGCTGGCGAGGCTCGCCGAGGTCGGCGTGCCCGCCGGCAAGGTGCGCACCCTCGACGAGGTCTACCAGTGGGACCAGGTCGCCAGCCAGGGCCTGCTGGTCGACGTCGAGCACCCGACCCTGGGGGAGATCACCCTCCCCGGCCCGCCGCTGCGCTTCTTCGACGCCGACGGCACCGAGGTCACCCGGCGCGACCACGTCGCACCGCCCCTGCTCGACCAGCACGCCGACGAGATCCGCACGTGGATCGGCGGAGGCGGCTCGTGAGCACACCGCACGGCGTTGCCCGTCCCCACAGCGCTGCCCCGGACGACGCCGCGAGGACCCCGTGACGCGCAGGTGGTCCGCGCGCGAGCTGCTCGACCTGGTGCTCGACGAGGGCACCTTCACGTCCTGGGACGAGCCGATCGACCGCTCCCGCCACGATGAGGCCTACCGCGCGGAGCTCGCCGCCGCTGAGGCACGGGCCGGGACCGACGAGTCGGTGCTCACCGGCCGCGGCCTGGTCCGCGGTCGCCCGGTGGCCGTGGTCGTCAACGAGTTCGGCTTCCTGGGCGGCTCCATCGGCCGCGACGCCGCCGACCGCATCGTCAGCGCCGTGCGGCGCGCGACGGCCGAGGGGCTCCCGGTCCTGGCGAGCACCTCGTCGGGCGGCACCCGCATGCAGGAGGGCACGCCGGCCTTCGTCCGGATGGTCGAGATCTCCCGGGCCCTGATGGCGCACCGGGCGGCCGGCCTGGCCTACCTCGTCCACCTGCGGCACCCGACCACGGGCGGCGTGTACGCCTCGTGGGGCTCGCTCGGCCACGTCACCGTCGCCGAACCGGGCGCGCTGGTGGGCTTCCTCGGGCCGAAGGTCTTCGAGGCGCTCAACGGCCGGCCGTTCCGGCCCGGCGTGCAGGTCGCCGAGCACCTCGCCGCCTCGGGGGTCATCGACGGGGTCGTCCCCGCCGAGCTGCTGCCCGAGCTGGTGGACCTCGCGCTCGGCGTGGTCGTCGACCCGCCCACGGCGCCGCGGCTGCCGCGGCGTACGACGTCGCCGGTGCCCGCGCCCGTCGCGTGGGACGCCATCACCCGCACGCGCGAGCCCGGCCGGGCCGGCGTGCGCGACCTGCTCGAGCACGCGTGCACCGGCACCGTCCGCCTCCGGGGCACCGACGAGGGCGAGCGCGACTCGTCGGTCCTGGTGGCGCTCACCCGGCTCGACGGCCTGCCGTGCGTCCTGGTCGGCCAGGACCGCAGCCGGCAGGGACCGGGCCACCCGCTCGGGCCCGGCGCCCTGCGCGAGGCACGTCGGGGCATGCGGCTGGCCGAGGAGCTGGGCCTGCCTCTCGTCACCGTGATCGACACGCCCGGAGCCGAGCTGTCCCCGCAAGCCGAGGAGCGTGCGATCGCCGGCGAGATCGCCCGGTGCATCGGGACGCTGACCACGATGACGGTGCCGACCGTGTCGGTGATCCTCGGCCAGGGTTGCGGGGGAGGGGCGCTCGCCCTGCTGCCCGCCCGCTCCGTCGTGGCCGCCTCGCACGCGTGGCTCTCGCCGCTGCCGCCGGAGGGCGCCAGCGTCATCGTCCACGGCGACACCGCGCACGCGGCCGAGATGGCGGCGGCCCAGGGCGTGACGGCCGCCGACCTGCTCGCCGACGGGACCGTGGAGGTGGTCGTGCCCGAGCACGACGCGGACACCCCCGCCGACCTCGCCGTCGCCGTGGCCGCCGAGGTGGGCGCCCGGCTGCGCGAGCTCAGCGGTCGCGCGACGGTCGCCCGCGCGTCGTAGCGCGTGTGCGAGGATCCGGCATGACCTCCGGAGCGCAGCTGCTGACCCTGCCCGACGGCCGCGCCCTGGAGCACCTCGTCGGCGGTGCCGACGACGGCTTCCCGCTGGTCTACCACTCCGGCACGCCCAGCGCCGCGGTGGTCGACCCCCTCGTGTGGGACGCCGCCGAGCGCGCCGGGCTCCGCGTGGTGACGTACTCCCGTCCCGGCTACGGCGCCTCCACGGCCCGGCCGGCGCCCGATGGCGGGCCGGTGCCGCTCGCGGCCGACGTCGACGACACCGCGGCGCTGCTCGACCACCTCGGGATGGACCAGTTCGCCACGCTCGGCTGGTCCGGTGGCGGTCCGCGCGCGCTCGCGTGCGCGGCCCTGCTGCCGGGTCGGTGCCGCGCCGCGACCAGCCTCGCCGGCGTCGCCCCGCGCGATGCCGCGGGACTCGACTGGATGGCGGGCATGGGCCCGGAGAACGTCCGCGACTTCGAGGCCGCCGACGCCGGCCGCGAGGCGTACCGACCGATCGCCGCCGAGCAGGCCGCCGAGCTCGGCGTGGTGACCGGAGCCGACATCGTGGAGGCGTTCGGCGGGCTCGTCGACGAGGTCGACGCCGGCGCCCTCACCGGGGAGCTCGCCGAGGTCGTGGCCGCCTCCTTCCGGCGCGCGATGGCGCAGGGACCGGACGGCATGGTGGAGGACGCGCTCCAGGTGGTGCGCCCCTGGGGCTTCGACCTCGCCTCGATCAGCGTGCCCGTCGCGGTGTGGCAGGGCGCGCACGACAAGATGGTGCCCTTCGACCACGGCCGGTGGCTCGCCGCTGCGGTCCCCGGCGCCCGGGCGCACCTCTTCGACGACGAGGGCCATCTCTCCCTCGCCGCGCGGATGGACGACATCCTCGCCGACCTGCGGGAGCTGGCCGGCCTCTGACCGGCGCGGACGCTTGCTGCTCCGCCTCCTCGCCTTCCCGCCTCCCCCTCGCCGAGCCTGCGCCTCCCCGAGCGGTGCGTGAGGCAGCTTTTCGCGGCGCAGAACCTGCGCCACGCACCGCCGGCCGGGCGGCGCGCGGGGGAGCGGTGCGGGAGGCAGCTTTTCGGTGGCGCAGAACCTGCGCCACGCACCGCTGGCCGGCCGGCGCGCGGGGGAGCGGTGCGGGAGGCAGCTTTTCGGTGGCGCAGAACCTGCGCCACGCACCGCCCGGCCGGCCGGCCCGGCCGGCTCCCGCCGGAAGCGGCGCAGCGGAGCGGTCAGCTGGCCTTCTTGGCGGCCGTCTTCTTGGCAGCGGTCTTCTTCGCGGTCGACTTCTTGGCCGCTGTCTTCTTCGCGGCGGTCTTCTTGGCGGTGGAGGACTTCTTCGCCGTCGACTTCTTCGCGGCCGTCTTCCTCGCCGGCTTCTCGTCGTCGTCGTCCGACTCGTCGGAGCCTGAGTCAAAGCCCGAGTCGGAGCCCGAGTCGGAGCCCGAGTCGGACCCAGAGTCGGAGTCGTCCTCGCCGCGGGCCGACTTCGCGGCGGCCACCGACTTCTGCAGCGCCGCGAGCAGGTCGACGACCTCGCCGGAGGTCTTGGTGGAGGTCTCGGTGCGTTTGACCTCGCCGCCCTCGATCTTCGACCTCACCAGCGCCTCGACGGCCTCGGCGTAGTCGTCCTCGAACTCGGTCGCGTCGAAGTCGCCGGCCAGCGTCTCGACGAGCATGTGGGCCATCTTGACCTCTTGCGGCTTGGCGTCGTCGACCTCGACCTTGAAGTCGGGCACGCGCACCTCGTCGGGCCACATCATCGTCTGCAGCACGATGACCTCGCCGGCCTCCGTCTCACGCACCCGGAGCACGGCGATCGTGGTGCGCTGGCGCAGCGCGACGGTGACCACGGCCATCCGGTCGGCGTCCTTGAGCGCCTGGCGCAGCAGGGCGTACGGCTTGGCGCCCTGGCCCTCGGGCTCGAGGTAGTAGGACTTCTCGAAGAGCATCGGGTCGATCTGCTCGCGCGGCACGAACTTCTCCACCGCGATCTCGCGCGACGACGTCGACGGCAGCTCGGCCAGGTCGTCGTCGGTGAGGATCACCATCTCGCCGTCCTCGGTCTCGTACCCCTTCGCGATGTCGGCGTACGCCACCTCCTCGCCGTCGAGGGAGCACACCCGCTGGTACTTGATCCGGCCGCCGTCCTTGGCGTGCACCTGCCGGAAGGAGACGTCGTGGCTCTCCGTGGCGGCGTACAGCTTGACCGGCACGCTCACCAGGCCGAAGGAGACCGCGCCCTTCCAGATCGCTCGCATGGCCCGACGATAGCCGTCACCGCGGACCCCCGTCTCCCCTCGGAGGGTGCCGTCCGGCGGGCACGCCAGGTGCCACACTGGTCCCGTGCGTCCCATGCTCGCCACCAAGACCGACCGCGTGCCGACCGGCGCGCAGTGGCTGCACGAGGTCAAGTGGGACGGCGTCCGGGTGCTCGTCGACGTCCGTGACGGCGCGGTCCGGATGACGAGCCGCAACGACAACGACGTCACCCTCGCGTGGCCCGACCTCAGCGATGCGCCCCTGGGCGGGCGGGACCTGCTCGTCGACGGCGAGGTCATCGCGCTCAACGAGCGCGGCGTCCCGGACTTCCGCGTGCTCCAGCACCGCATGCACGTGCGCAACGCGCGAGAGGTCGCTCGCCTGGTCACGTCGGTGCCGGCCACCCTCATGGTCTTCGACCTGCTCCGCCTCGACGGCGAGGACCTCACCGCCCGCCCCCTCGAGGAGCGCCGCGCCCTCCTCGAGGAGCTGCCGCTCGCGACCTCGAAGTGGCAGGTCCCGGCGGCGTACGACGACGGGGACATGCTGTTCGACGCGACCCTGCAGCAGGGCCTCGAGGGCGTGGTGAGCAAGCGTCGCGGCTCGCGCTACCGCTTCGACGTCCGCAGCGACGACTGGCGCAAGCTCGCGCACCGGCACCGGGGGTCGTTCGTGGTCGGCGGCTGGCGCCCCCAGGTCGGTACGACAGACCGGCTGGCGTCGCTGCTCGTCGGCGAGCCGACCGCCGACGGGCTGCTCTACCGCGGCCGGGTGGGCAGCGGCATCGCCGGCGCCACGAGCGCCCGCCTGGCGGCGCTGCTCGCCCCGCTGGGGAGCTCGACGAACCCGTTCGCCGACGAGGTGCCGCGGGTCGACGCTAGGGGCACGTTCTGGGTCGAGCCGCGCGTCGTGGTCGACATCGACACCCACGGGTCGGGCTACGACCGCCTGCGGCAGCCGTCGTTCCAGGGCGTGCGCGACGACCTGTCGCCGGAGGACCTGTCGTGAGCCCCGCCGCCGGCACGGAGGTGCAGGTCGACGTGGGTGGGCGCACGCTGACGATCAGCAACCTCGACAAGGTGCTCTACCCGCGCACCGGCACGACCAAGGGCGAGGTGCTCCACTACTACGCCCAGGTCTCGCCGGTGCTGCTGCCGCACCTCGCCGACCGTGCCGTCACCCGGATCCGGTGGCCGCACGGCGTGGAGGGGTCGAGCTTCTTCGAGAAGAACGCGCCGCCGGGGACGCCGTCCTGGGTACGTACGGCGGAGGTGCCCACGACCGGCTCCCGCAGCGGCAAGGGCGACGGCACGCTGCGGTTCCCGATCTGCGACGACCTCGCCACCCTCACGTGGCTGGCCAACCTCGCCGCCCTCGAGCTGCACGTCCACCAGTGGACGGTCGACGGCGACGGCGTACCGCGCAACCCGGACCGGCTCGTCATCGACCTCGACCCCGGTGAGCCCGCCGGCCTCCACGAGTGCGCCCAGGTGGCGCTGCTCGTGCGCGACGCGCTGGCCGAGCGCGACCTGACCTGCTCGCCGGTGACGAGCGGCAGCAAGGGCCTGCACCTGTACGCCCCGCTGCCCGCCACCGGCCGCGAGAGCCTCGACAGCGACGGGACGACCGCGCTGGCGAAGGAGGTCGCCGAGACGCTCATGGAGCGGCACCCGGATCGCGTGACGAGCGTGATGACGAAGGCCAAGCGCCCGGGCAAGGTGTTCCTCGACTGGTCGCAGAACTCCGGCTCGAAGACCACGATCTCGCCCTACTCGCTGCGCGGTCGCGAGCGCCCGACGGCGGCGACGCCCCTGACCTGGGACGAGGTGGAGGCGGGCGCGGAGGACGACCTCGCCCTCGAGCAGCTCACGATGGACCAGGTGCTCGAGCGGGTCGCCGAGCTCGGCGACGTCTTCGACGCCTGACCCCTCGCCGTACGCCCGCCGTACGCCCGCAGGCTCACGCCCGCTCGCGCCCGGGTGCACCCGGTCCTGTCCGAACTATTTCCTAGGTGTGACCACTCTGAGGATCTGGCGTGGATGGCCGGACCGCATGCTTCCTTGCATGTCCCGCATCCTGTTGATCCCCGTCGCGGTGATCCTGGCTGCCGGTGGCGTCGTGCTCGGACCCGGCGAGCAGGCGCCCGCCTCGCCCGCCCAGACGGTCATCACCCCTGCGAGCGACTCGGGGATTCGATCCACGAACCGCTGAGCCTGCCTCTATGCTCGACCGCATGGTGCACGACGTGCTGGTGGTTGAGGACGAGGAGGACATCGCCGTCCCACTGATGCGCACCCTGGAGCGTGAGGGCTACGAGGTCAACCGCGTCTCGGGTGGCGCCGAGGCCGTGTCGTTCGTCGTCGACGAGGGTCCGGCGGTCGTCATCCTCGACCTCGGCCTGCCCGACATGGACGGCATCGACGTGTGTCGGCAGATGCGCTCCGGCGGCTACCTGGGCGGGATCATCATGGTGACCGCCCGTGCCGGCGAGCTCGACCGCGTGGTCGGCCTCGACGTCGGCGCCGACGACTACCTCGCGAAGCCCTTCGGGCTCGCCGAGCTGCTCGCCCGCGTCCGTGCGCTCCTGCGCCGCAGCGGCAACGCCGCGGCGCAGGACGACACCGCCGTCACGACCGCCTCCGGCCTGCGGATCGACGCGGGGTCGCGCCGGGTGCACCTCGGCGAGAAGGAGATCGCCCTGACGGCCAAGGAGTTCGACGTGCTGGCCGTCCTCGCGACCCACCACGACAAGGTCGTCCCGCGCGAGACGCTGATGACCGAGGTCTGGGACCAGAACTGGTACGGCTCGACGAAGACCCTCGACGTCACCATCGGGCGCCTGCGCCACAAGCTCGAGGCCGCGGAGGCCGGTGAGCGCGTGGTCGCCATCCGCGGCGTCGGCTTCCGCCTGGAGACCGGCACCTGACGTGCGCGAGCGGCTCACCGTCACCCTCGTGGGCCTCTCGCTCCTGATCGTCGCCACTG
The DNA here is from genome assembly GCF_017916385.1 of Nocardioides xinjiangensis. Lineage (NCBI taxonomy): Bacteria > Bacillati > Actinomycetota > Actinomycetes > Propionibacteriales > Nocardioidaceae > Nocardioides > Nocardioides xinjiangensis. Next base: position 767,750 of record NZ_JAFMSW010000001.1, on the reverse strand, counting down.
CACTGCTGGCGGGCCGCGCCCTGCTGGCCGACGCGGTGCGCGACGGCGAGTGCGAGGCGTTCTCCGACCTCGCGCGCCAGGCCGCGGCGGTGGTCGAAGCGCAGCGCGCCCGGGGTCGCCGCGTCACCGAGGCCGACCTGGCACTGTGGGTCTCCGCCGACATGCGGTTGGCGGTGACGAGGGTCGGCGAGCCCGCCCTCGCCGTCGACGGGGCGACGTTCTCGGCCGAGGACCTCGACACGCCGGTCGTCGTGGAGCGGACCGTGGGCGACACGACGGTGACCGTCATGCACGGGGACTCCCACGTGCGCGCGCTCGCCGAGGGCGTCTCGCGGGCCCTCCTGGCGCTGATGGGCGCCGCCGCCGTGGCGGCGGCCGTGCTCGCCACGCTCGTCGCCCGCGGCTTCTCGCGCCCCATCAGGGAGCTGGCCTCGAGCGCGGAGGCGCTCGGCCGCGGCCGCTTCGACATCGACCCGCCGCCCTCGCGGGTGCCGGAGGTCGCGGCGCTCGGCGCGGCGCTGCGGGCGAGTGCGCGCAGCCTGCAGGAGCAGTTCAGCCGGATCGACGAGTCGGTGCAGCGCACGTCGCACGCCCTGCGCACCCCGCTCACCGGTCTGCGGCTGGAGCTCGAGGAGATCCTGCTGCGCGACGACGTCAACGAGGAGGTGCGCCGCACCGTCGTGCGGTGCCTGGCCGACGTGGCGCGGCTGCAACACACCGTCGCCGAGGTCGTCGACGCCGAGCGCAGCCGGCCCTACGTGCCGGGCAGGACGATCACCCTCCGCGACCTCGCGAACCTGACCGTCGAGCGCTGGGGCCGGCGGCTGCCGTCGGGACGCGACGTGCACCTCTCGCTGGGCGACGGCGTCGACCTGCCGGTGACCCACGGCCCCGTGGAGCAGGTGCTCGACAGCGTGCTCGGCGACGTCGAGACGCACGGGGCCGGGGCGGTCTCGCTGCACCTCGAGGCGGAGCAGGGACACGTCCGGCTGCGCGTCGCCTCCCGCGGCGTGCGCACCGGCGCCCCCGCCGACAGGCCGGCAGCCCGCGCCGGCGAGGCGGTCACCGAGGTGCTGGGCGGCCGCTGGCACGGCGACGTGGTCGGCGACGGCCTGGAGATCCTCCTGCCGCGGCGCTGAGGCGGACCGCCGCGCTACGGTCGCCGGGACGGCGTACGAGACTGGAGGGCGCGGTGACCGGAGACCGGGGTCGGGCAGCGCACCACGACGTGGTCGTCGTCGGCGGGGGCAACGCCGGCATCTCGCTGGCCGCGAGGCTGCTGCGCGACGGCGTGCGCGACGTGGCCGTCATCGAGTCGCGGTCCGTCCACCGCTACCGGCCGCTGCTCAACTACGTCGGCGGCGGGGAGACCACCATGTCAGCGCTCGAGCGGCCGGCGGAGCGCGTCCTTCCCGACGGCTGCACCGCGGTCCGCGACGAGGTCGTCTCCGTCGATCCCGGCGGCCCGTCCGTGCTCACCGCGTCCGGTCGTCGCATCGGCGCGACGACGCTCGTGGTGTGCCCCGGCCTCGACGAGGACTGGGACGCCACGCCCGGGCTGCGCGAGGCGTACGCCGCCGGGTGGGCCGCGTCGACCTTCGACGACGGCACCGCCGCCGCCGTGTGGCCGGCCCTGCGTGGGCTGCGCTCGGGTCGCGTGGTCTTCACCGTCCCGCCCGAGCCGGCGCCGTGCGGGGCGACCGCGCTCAAGCCGCTGCTCATGGCGTGCGACCACTGGGGCCGCGCCGGCGTCCTCGCGGGCCTCGAGGTGCACCTCGTGCTCCCGGGCCCGGCGCCGCTCGGGCTGCCGGGACCCGACGCGCGGCTCGAGGGCACGCTGGCGGCGTACGGCGTCGAGGTGCACCGCGAGGCGCGGGTCGCCGCGATGGGCGATCACGGCGTCACCCTCCGCACGCCGGCGGGGGAGCGGGTGCTCGGGGACGTCGCGTTCGCCCACGTCGTGCCGCACTACCGTGCGCCGCGCTGGGTGGTCGACGGCGGGCTGGCGGGCGCGCACCCGGCCGGCCTGGTCGACATCGACCCGCTGACCCTGCGGCACCGACGGTTAGGGGCCGTCTGGTCGCTGGGTGACGTCGCCGACGTGCGGACCCGGCCGTCCGGGGGTGCGCTGCGCAAGCAGGTCGCGGTCCTCGCCGCGAATATCGGCGCAGCCCGCTCCGGCGGGCCGATGCAGGAGTACGACGGCTACACAGTCATGCCGATCACCACGTCCCGCCGCCGGCTGATGCTCGTCGAGGTCGACCGCGAGGGTCGGCCGCAGCCCAGCGTGCCGTTCGTCGACCTCGTCCGGCCGCGGGCGCTCACGTGGTGGGTGGACCGCTACGCGCTGCCCCAGGTCTACTGGCGGCGGATCCTGCGCGGCCGGGTCTGAGAGCGGGTCCCAGGGCGGGTCAGCGCGCCGGCGCCGGCTGGCGTACGTCGACCCCGGCCTTGCGGAGCGCCGCGACCTCGGTCGCGGGTGCACCGGAGTCAGTGAGGACGGCGGTGACCGCGGCCAGGGGGACCACCTCGAACGGGGAGGCGGTGCCGATCTTCTCGCCGCTGCCGAGCACGTAGGTCTCCGCCGACCGCCCCACCCAGGCCCGCTTGATCGCCGCCTCGTCCACGTCGCCCGTCGTCAGGCCGGTGACCGGGTGGACGCCGGTGACGCCGAGGAAGAAGACGTCGGCGCTCAGGCGGCCGATGGCCTCGTGGGCCGCTGCGCCGGCGGCGACCACCGAGTGCTTGAACAGCCGCCCGCCCACGATCACCACCTCGACGCCCGGGTGGCTCGCCAGCTCGACCGCGACCGTCGGGCTGTGGGTCAGCACGGTGGCGCGCAGGTCGGCGGGCAGCCGGGCGGCGACGGCCTGCGCGGTGGTGCCGCCGTCGATGGCGATCGTCTGCCCGGCCCGGACGAGGCCGGCGGCGAGGTCGGCCACCTCCGCCTTCGCCGCACCGCCGATCGCCGACCGCGCGGCGAAGTCCGCGACCGCGGGCGACGCCGGCAGCGCGCCGCCGTGCACCCGCTGGAGGAGCCCGTCGGCCGCGAGGTCGCGCAGGTCGCGACGCACCGTGTCCTCCGAGACGCCCCACTGTGCCGCGAGGTCCTTGGCGACCACGCGGCCGTCGCTGCGGAGGACGTCGAGGATGACCTGCTTGCGGTGGGCGGTGAGCACGGCCCGATCCTACGAGCACTGCACGAAAAAGCGTAGGCGTGCACGAAAGTGCACGATACTGTCGGACCCATGACTGAACCGATGATGATCCTCGTCGCCGGGCCGTACCGCTCCGGCACCGGCGACGACCCCGCGCTGGTCGACGCCAACCTGCGCCGCCTCGAGGAGGCGACGCGTCCGCTCTTCGACGCCGGCCACCTGCCGATGGTGGCGGAGTGGGTGTCGCTGCCCGTCGCCCGCGAGGCGGGGTCGACCCGGGTCGGCGACGAGGTGTCCGAGCGCTACCTCTACCCGACGGCGGCGCGCCTGCTGCAGCGCTGCGACGGCGTGCTGCGCCTGCCCGGCGCCTCGTCCGGTGCCGATCAGGACGTCGCGCTGGCCCGCGAGCGCGGGCTGCCCGTGTGGCACCGCCTCGAGGACGTCCCGGGCGTGCAGCCGCGCGACCGGGCCGTGGGCGCGCGGTGACCGCGACCACCGCCAGGGGCGTCGACACACCCGACGGTCGCGGGCGCACCGGGCTGCACCTCACCGGGCTCGACCTCGACCGCAACCCCGACGTCCGGGTGCGCGAGGTGGAGCTGCTGTCGTGCGACTGGTACGTCCTGCGGGCGACGACGTACGACCGCCGCCGCCCGGACGGCTCGTGGGTCACCGAGCGCCGCGAGACCTACGACCGCGGCAACGGGGCGACGATCCTCCTCCACGACGCCGAGCGCCGGCGGGTGCTGCTCACGCGCCAGTTCCGCTATCCCGCCTACGTCAACGACCACCCCGACGGGATGCTCGTGGAGGCGCCCGCCGGCCTGCTCGACGAGCAGGACCCCGAGACCGCGATCCGCCGGGAGACCGCGGAGGAGACCGGGCTCGACATCGGCCCGGTGACGCACCTCTTCGACCTCTTCATGAGCCCGGGGTCGGTGACCGAGCGGCTGCACTTCTTCGCCGCGCCCTACCGCGGCCTCGACGTGGAGCACCGTCGCCACGGCGTGGCCGAGGAGGGCGAGGACATCGAGCTGGTCGAGCTCGACGTGGACGACGCCCTGCGTAGCATCGGCGCCGGGATCACGGACGCCAAGACCGTGCTCCTGCTGCAGTGGGCCGTCACCAGCGGCCCGTTCGCCCCCCGCGACCCAGCGACGAGGTGATCGTGATGACCGACGACCAGGCCCTGCACGTCGACGTCGACGTCGACCTCGACGTGGTGGGCACGGGCCCCGTGCCGCTCCTGCTGCTCCACGGCGGGTCCGGACGGCGGCAATGGTTCGACGCCATGTCGGCCCTGCTCACCGAGGACGCTCGGATGGTCCGGCCCGACCTGCCCGGGCACGGCGGGTCCCCGCCCACGCCGGGCCGGTACCGGCTCCAGGACTCGGCCGCGGCCGCTGCCGCGGTGCTCGACGCCGACGGCGCCGGGCCCGCGTGGGTGTTCGGCCACTCCCACGGCGCGCACGTCGCCGCCGTGCTGGCCGCCGACCGCCCCGACCTCGTGCGCGGCCTGCTGCTGGGCGACGCCCCCATGTCGCGGGACCGGATGCGGGCGCACCAGGAGGACACCGCGGCCATGAACCGGGCCTGGCGCGAGCTGACGGACGCGTCCCTGTCCCCCGACGAGCGGACCCGCCACTTCCTCGACCTGCCGGTCGCCCCCGGTCCCGGCGCGCCGACCATCCGCGACCTGTTCGGGCCCGACCACCCCTACGTCGCGGAGATGGTGACGTCCCTGGGTCACCACGACGGCGACTTCCTCGACGCCGTCCTCCTGCGCTTCGACGAGACCTACGAGCGGTTGACCGACGACCTGCTCGAGGCGATCGACGTGCCCGTGGTGCTCCTGCGGGCCGACCCCGCAGCGGGCGGGCTGGTCACCGATGACGACGTCGCCCACCTGCGTGAGCACGTGCCGCACCTGCGTGTACGCCGCCTCGTCGGCGTGGGGCACGGCCTGCAGCTGCAGGACCCCGAGCAGGTGGCCCGAGCCGTGCGCGAGTCGATCGCCTGAGATCCACAACCTTCGCCCTGGCCCTGTTTTCCGGCCGCCGACGCTGGGTAGCGTGACGGAGCACACTCGGGAAGCAGGGCACCATGGCAGTTCATCGCGTCGAGCGGCTGCACGCCGACGACCTCGTCGAGCGCCTCGACGCCCAGGTGCGCGACCGGGTGCGCCGCGAGGGGGTGGACCCGCAGCGTCAGGCCGTCGTCGTCCGCCGCATCGCCGAGGACGTCGTCGCCGACCACGACCGGCTCAGCCTCACCGGCGCGGTCGCCCCGGTCGCCGACGACGCCGCGATGGTCGGTCAGCTGGTCGCCCGGGTCTCGGGCTTCGGCCCGCTCCAACCCTTCCTCGACGACCCCGAGGTCGAGGAGATCTGGATCAACGACCCCAGCCGCGTCTTCATCGCCCGCCGCGGTCGGCACGAGCTGACCAACCTCCGCCTCGATGCCGCCCAGGTGGACGAGCTCGTCGAGCGGATGCTCAAGTCCAGCGGCCGCCGGCTCGACATCAGCACGCCGTTCGTCGACGCGATGCTCCCCGAGGGCCATCGCCTCCACGTGGTGCTGGAGGGCATCGCCCGCGGCTTCACCGCCGTCAACATCCGCAAGTTCCTGCTGCGCGCGCACCGGCTCTCCGACCTCGTCGCGCTGGGCAGCCTGACGCCGCAGGCGGCCCGCTTCCTCGAGGCGTCGGTGCGCGCTGGCCTCAACATCCTCGTGGCGGGCGGCACGCAGGCCGGCAAGACCACGCTGCTCAACTGCCTGGCCGCGGCGGTGCCCGGTGGCGAGCGCGTGGTGAGCGCCGAGGAGGTCTTCGAGCTCCGCTTCAACCACCCGGACTGGGTCGCCATGCAGACCCGCCAGGCAGGTCTGGAGCAGACCGGCGCGATCGTGCTGCGCGACCTGGTCAAGGAGGCGCTGCGCATGCGCCCGAGCCGCGTCCTGGTGGGGGAGGTCCGCGCGGCGGAGTGCCTCGACCTGCTGCTCGCGCTCAACTCGGGCCTGCCGGGCATGTGCACCCTCCACGCCAACAGCGCGCGTGAGGCGCTGGTCAAGATGTGCACGCTCCCGCTCCTGGCCGGCGACAACATCTCGGCCCGCTTCGTCGTGCCGACGGTCGCGAGCAGCGTCGACCTCGTGGTGCACCTCGGCCTGGGCGCCGACGGCGTGCGCCGCGTCAACGAGATCGTGGCGGTGCCGGGCCGGGTCGAGGCGGACGTCATCGAGGTCGAGCCGATCTTCGTCCGCGACGGCCACGAGCTGCGTCGGGCCGGTGGGGTGCCGGCCAGGGCGGAGCGCTACGAGCGGGTCGGCATCGACGTCCACGAGATGCTCGCGTCCGAGGGCGGCCGCTGATGGGCGCGCTGGTGGGCCTCGGGGTGGGTGTCGGGTTGCTGCTCGTCTGGTCGGCCTTCGCCCTGCCGCGGTCGCGGCGGACGGGGCCGCCCTCGACGGCACTGAGCCGGCTGCTGGGCCGCGCGGGGCTCTCCGACGTCACGACCACGAGCGTGGTGTCGCTCTGCGCCGTGCTGTTCGCCATCGCCTTCGCGGTCGTCCAGGCGGTGTCGCGGACGGTGCCCATCGCCTGCGTCTTCGCCGCGATGGCCGCCTACCTGCCGATCGCGGTGCTGCGCCAGCGCGCCGCACGGCGGCTGCGCGACTTCGCGGAGGTGTGGCCCGAGGCGGTCGACAACCTCGCCAGCGCCGTACGCGCCGGGCTGTCGCTGCCCGACGCCGTCGCGGCGCTCGGCACGACGGGCCCGGAGGCGCTGCGTGCCGACTTCGCTCAGTTCGCCCTGGACTACCAGGTCACCGGCCGCTTCGGTGAGTGCCTCGACCGCCTCAAGGAGCGCCTCGCCGACCCCGTCGGCGACCGGGTCGTCGAGGGCCTCCGCCTCGCGCGGGAGGTCGGAGGTGGCGACCTCGGCCGGCTGCTGCGCAACCTCTCCGGCTTCCTGCGCGACGACGCCCGGACGCGGTCCGAGCTGGAGTCCCGGCAGGCATGGACGGTCAACGGCGCCCGGCTGGCCGTGTCGGCGCCGTGGATCGTGCTGCTGCTGATGTCGTTCCAGACCACCGCGATCCGGCAGTACGCCACGCCGGGCGGAGTCCTCGTGCTGGGCATCGGGTTCGCCGTCTGCGTCCTCGCCTACGCCGCCATGATGCGCATCGGCCGGCTCCCCGTCGAGAAGCGGATCCTGTCGTGAGCACGGCGGTCTGGGGCGGCGTCCTCGGGGGCGTGGCAGCGCTCGGGGTGCTGGTCGTGGCGCTCCGGATCGTCGCCCTGCGCCGCCCGCAGCTGTCCGTCCGGGTCCTGCCCTACCTGCGCGACCTGCCCCAGCGCGACCAGCAGCCGGCGCTCCGACCGACCGCGTCGTCGCCGGCCTCGGCCGCGGCCGGGATCTTCGGACCCGTCCTGCGCTCGGCCGCCGACGTCGTCGAGCGGGTGCTGGGCGGCAGCTCGTCGGTCCGCCGGCGGCTCCAGCGGGCGGGACTCGACCGGAGCGTCCAGGACTTCCGCACCGAGCAGGTCGTGTGGGGCCTCATCGGGTTCGGCGTCACGGCGGCGATCGTGCTCCTGCGCGCCCTCGGCGGTGCGGGCGACGTCGGGTCCGGCGCGGTGCTCTGCGTCCTCGGGTTCGTCGGCGGAATCCTGCTGCGCGACAACCGGCTCAGCACGCAGGTCAGGGACCGCGAACGGCAGGTCCTCACCGAGTTCCCGACCGTCGCCGAGCTCCTGGCGCTCTCCGTCGCGGCCGGCGAGAGCCCGGTCTCCGCGCTCGACCGTGTCGTGCGCCGCAGCCACGGCGCGCTCTCCGAGGACCTCGCCCAGGTGCTCGCCCGGATCCGCACCGGCGAGCCGGTGGCGGCCGCCTTCGAGACGCTCGCCCGCTCGACAGGGCTCCCGATCGTGGCGCGCTTCGCAACCGGGATCACCGTCGCGATGGAGCGCGGCACCCCGTTGGCCGACGTCCTCCACGCCCAGGCCGCTGACGTGCGGGAGGCCGGGCGACGGCTCCTCATCGAGACGGCGGCACGCAAGGAGATCGCGATGATGGCGCCCGTCGTCTTCTTCGTGCTGCCGGTGACCATCCTGTTCGCCTTCTACCCGGGCGTGCTCGGCCTGCGCCTCACCACTCCGTGATCGCCGCCTCGACGCCCGGCCCATGACCGGTCCGACACCGAAAGGACACCTCACATGCAGCAAGCCGTCTCGGGACTCCTGCTCCTCCTCGACCGTCCGCGCGACGAGCGCGGCGACGTGCCGGGCTGGGTGCTCGTCACGCTGATGACCGCGATCGTCGTCGCGGCGCTCACGCCGTTCGTCCGCGACGAGCTCCGCGCCCTTCTCGCGCGGGCGTTCTCGATGGTCAGCGGCTAGGTGGCTCCCGGCGCTCGCGCCGGGGAGCGCGGGGCGGCGGTCGTCGACTTCGTCCTCGTCCTGCTGGTCCTGCTGCCGCTGGTGCTCGGCATCCTCCAGCTCGCCCTCGTGCTCCACGTGCGCAACACCCTCGCCTCGGCGGCCGCCGAGGGGGCGCGGCACGCCGCGGTCGCCGGGTCCTCTGCGCCGGCCGGTCAGGCGAAGGTGCACGAGCTCGTCGACGGCGCGCTGTCGCAGGACTTCGTGCGGTCGGTCACGGTCCGGCCGGCCCTCCTCGGCGGCGCGCCCGGCTACGAGGCGGTGGTGGAGGCCGACGTCGGCGTCCTCGGTCTCGGCACCGGCGTCCGCGTCCGGGTGACCGGCCACGCCGTCGCCGAGCACGACACGGTGCAGCCATGAGGCGGCGCCTCCGCGACGACCGCGGCTCGGCCCTCGTGGAGTTCAGCTGGCTGGCGATCATCCTGCTGGTGCCGCTGGTGTGGATCGTGATCTCGGTCTTCGAGGTGCAGCAGGGCGCGTTCGCCACGAGCGCCGCTGCCCGCGCAGCCGGCCGCGCGTACGCGCTCGCGCCCGACGACGCCACCGGCGAGGCGCGGGCGGAGGCCGTCGTACGGCAGGTCCTCGCCGACCAGGGCACGCCCGGCCAGCGCGCGACGGTCACGGTCAGCTGCCAGACACCCGGGGACAGCTGCCACGTCGGGACGTCGGTGATCACCGTGCGCGTCGACTCCGCGGTCGACCTGCCGCTCTTCCCCGACATCCTCGGCAAGGGCGCTGCGAGCTTCTCGCTCGACGCGACGCACACGGTGCCGATCGGGCAGTACGTCGAGAGCGCGCCGCCCGACGGCGAGGGGCGTGGGCGTTGATCCGGCCTGCGGTTCGGGGCGGCAGACGCGACGAGTGCGGGCAGGTCACGCTGCTGATCATCGGATTCGCCGGCATCCTGCTGATGGCGATCGTCGTCGTCATCGACGCGTCGGCGGCGTACCTCCAGCGGCAGGGGCTCGACAACCTCGCCGACGGCGCGGCGCTGTACGGCGCCGACCTCGGCTCGGCGGGTGTCTACGAGCAGGGCCTCGACGGGGTGCGGCTGACCCAGCAGGAGGCGGCGGTCGAGGTCGCAGTGCGCGAGTACCTCGCCCGCGCGGACGCCGCCACGAAGTACCCCGGCATCCACGTCGCGGTCCGGGTCGACCCGGTCGGCCGCTCGGTCACGGTGCTGCTGCGTGCGCCGCTCGACCTCCCGCTGACGATTCCCGGCTCGCCGGGCAACCCCGTCGTCGGCGCGAGCAGCACCGCCGCCGTGACCGTCGTCGCCGACTGAGCGCGGCCGCCCCCGCCGCCCCGCCGGGCGCGCGAGCGTCATACGAACCCGCACCCATAGGCCCCGCTTCGTGTGACGCTGGCGCGCCGGCGGCCCGAGCGTCATGCGGACCCGCACCCATAGGCCCCGCTTCGTATGACGCAGGCCCGGGCCCCGGGGAGCGCCCGGTGACGGTCGCCACCGACCCCACCCCGCCGGATGGTCCGTCTGCTGCCTACCGGCCGGTCGCGGGTACGTTCGGGGCATGACGGAGACCTGGCCCGGATCGGCCTATCCCCTGGGAGCCACCTACGACGGCACCGGCACGAACTTCGCGCTCTTCAGCGAGGTCGCCGAACGCGTGGAGCTGTGCCTCATCGACGAGGACCCCGACCAGGACGGCAAGCGCGTCGAGACCCGCGTCGAGCTGACCGAGGTCGACGCGTTCGTGTGGCACGCCTACCTGCCGGGCGTGCAGCCCGGCCAGCGCTACGGCTACCGCGTGCACGGTCCGTGGGACCCCGCGCAGGGCCTGCGCTGCAACCCCAACAAGCTGCTGCTCGACCCCTACGCCAAGGCGACGGTCGGGGAGTACGAGTGGGACCCGTCGGTGTTCTCCTATGACTTCGACGAGCCGGAGAAGACCAACGACGACGACTCGCTCGACCACGTGATGCTGGGCGTGGTCGTCAACCCGTTCTTCGACTGGGAGGGCGAAAGCCGCCCGCGCACGCCGTACCACGACACGCTCATCTACGAGGCGCACGTCAAGGGCCTCACCCAGCTGCACCCCGAGGTCCCGGAGGAGCTGCGCGGGACGTACGCCGGCATCGCCCACCCGGCCGTCATCGAGCACCTGACCCGCCTCGGCGTGAGCGCGATCGAGCTGATGCCGGTGCACCAGTTCGTCCAGGACGACGCGCTCGTGCAGAAGGGCCTGCGCAACTACTGGGGCTACAACACGATCGGCTTCTTCGCGCCGCAGGAGTCGTACGCCTCCACGCGCGGGCTGGGCCAGCAGGTCCAGGAGTTCAAGGCGATGGTCAAGTCGCTGCACGCCGCCGGCATCGAGGTCATCCTCGACGTGGTCTACAACCACACCGCCGAGGGCAACCACCTCGGGCCGACGCTGAGCATGAAGGGCATCGACAACGCGGCCTACTACCGCCTCGTCGAGGACGACCAGCAGTACTACATGGACTACACCGGCACCGGGAACTCCCTCAACGTCCGGCACCCGCACTCGCTGCAGCTGATCATGGACTCGCTGCGCTACTGGGTCACCGAGATGCACGTCGACGGCTTCCGCTTCGACCTCGCCTCCACGCTGGCCCGCGAGTTCTACGAGGTCGACCGCCTCGCCACGTTCTTCGAGCTCGTGCAGCAGGACCCGGTGGTGAGCCAGGTCAAGCTGATCGCCGAGCCCTGGGACGTCGGTCCCGGCGGCTACCAGGTCGGCGGCTTCCCGCCGCAGTGGACCGAGTGGAACGGCGCCTACCGCGACACCGTCCGCGACTTCTGGCGCGGCGAGCCGGCGCTGGGCGAGTTCGCGTCCCGCGTGGCCGGGTCGTCCGACCTCTACGAGAACTCCGGACGCCGCCCCTTCGCGAGCATCAACTTCGTCACCGCCCACGACGGCTTCACGCTGCGCGACCTCGTCTCCTACAACGAGAAGCACAACGAGGCCAACGGCGAGGACAACAACGACGGCGAGAGCCACAACCGCTCGTGGAACCACGGCGTCGAGGGCCCCACGGACGACCCGCACATCAACGCGCTGCGCTCGCGCGAGCAGCGCAACTTCATCGCCACGCTGCTGCTCAGCCAGGGCGTGCCGATGCTGCTGCACGGCGACGAGCTCGGCCGCACGCAGAACGGCAACAACAACGGCTACGCCCAGGACAACGAGCTGACCTGGGTCCACTGGGACGAGGCGGACCAGGGGCTCATCGAGTTCGTCGCCGCCGTGTCCCGGCTGCGCCGCGAGCACCGCACCTTCCGCCGCCGCCAGTTCTTCACCGGCCAGGCCGACGAGAACGGCCTCGACGACATCGTCTGGCTGCACCCCGACGGCCGGGCGATGGAGGACGGCGACTGGGAGTCGGGGCTGAAGTCGCTCGGCATGTACCTCAACGGCGACGCGATCGGCACCCGCGACTCCCGCGGCAACCCGATCCGCGACGACCACTTCCTGCTGTGGTTCAACGCCGACGGCGAGTGCGAGGTGACCCTGCCGCCCGCCGAGTTCGCCGAGGCGTGGGACGTGCTCATCGACACCGGCGGCGTCGCCGACGACCGCGGCCGCTGCGCCGCGGGCACGACGCTGCCGATGGGGGAGCGGTCCACCCTCGTGCTGCGCCAGCACGTCGAGCCCGAGCCCGAGGAGACCGACCGCTCCGTGGCCGCATCCCTGACCAGCCCCGCGGGAACAGAAGCGCCGTGACCCGACCCGACGCCCGGTCCGACAAGCCCAAGCCGCACAACACCTACCGCCTCCAGGTCAGCCAGGACTTCACGCTGTACGACGCCGCGCGCGTCCTGCCGTACCTGCGCGACCTCGGGGTCGACTGGGTGTACCTCTCGCCGCTGCTGGCCTCCGAGCCGGGCAGCACGCACGGGTACGACGTCGTGGCCTTCGACCACGTCGACCCCGAGCGCGGCGGCGCCGAGGGCCTGGACGCGCTGTCGAAGGAGGCGCGGCGCCTCGGGCTCGGCGTGCTCGTCGACATCGTGCCCAACCACGTGGGTGTCGCGACCCCGTCGGAGGACCCGTGGTGGTGGGACGTGCTGCGGCTGGGCCGCGAGTCCGAGCACGCGAGCGCCTTCGACGTCGACTGGGCGGCCGGCGACGGACGCATCCGGATCCCGGTCGTCGGTGACGACGACGAGGGCTCAATCCGCATCGAGGGCGACGTCGTGCGCTACCACGACCAGCGCTTCCCGATGGCGCCCGGCACCTCGACGCTGGAGGAGCAGCACTACGAGCTGGTCAACTGGCGCACCGCCGACGAGGAGCTCAACTACCGCCGCTTCTTCGCCGTCAACACGCTCGCCGCCGTCCGGGTCGAGGACCCGGAGGTCTTCGCCGAGACGCACGTCGAGATCAAGCGCTGGTTCGACGAGGGGCTCGTCGACGGGCTGCGGGTGGACCATCCCGACGGCCTTCGCGACCCCAAGCGCTACCTCGACGACCTCGCCGCGCTCACCGGTGGCGCCTACGTCCTGGTGGAGAAGATCCTCGAGCCGGGCGAGCACCTGCCGACCGACTGGGCGACCGAGGGCACGACGGGCTACGACGCCCTCGCCTTCATCGACCGCGTCCTCACCGACCCGGCAGGCGAGGCGCCGCTGACGGCCCTCGAGGACCGGCTGCGCGGGACGTCGGTGGACTGGCACCGGATGGTCCACGACAACAAGCGCGCCGTCGCCGACGGCATCCTGCACGCCGAGGTCCTGCGCATCACCCGCGAGGTGGCGCGGGTCGTCGAGGGAGCCGACGACGACGCGGTGGCCGACGCCCTCGCCGAGCTCCTGGCCTGCTTCCCGGTCTACCGGTCGTACCTCCCGGAGGGCCGTGAGCACCTCGAGCAGGCGTTCGCCCGGGCTCGGGAGGAGCGCCCCGACCTCGCCGCCACCTTCGACCTGCTCGAGCCGGTCCTCCACGACGAGTGGAGCCAGCCCGCGCGGCGCTTCCAGCAGACGTCGGGCATGGTGATGGCCAAGGGCGTGGAGGACTGCTCCTTCTACCGCTGGTCGCGGCTCACCTCGCTGAACGAGGTCGGTGGCGACCCGTCGGTCTTCTCGATCGGCGTGGAGGAGTTCCACGAGGCGATGGCGGAGCGGCAGCGCGACTGGCCGGACGCCATGGTCACGCTGTCCACCCACGACACCAAGCGCGGCGAGGACGTCCGCGCGCGCATCACCGTGCTGTCCGAGGAGCCGGGCCACTGGGAGCGGGCCCTCGACGAGCTGCTGCGGCTCGCGCCCGTGCCGGACCCCGCCTTCGGCTCGCTGCTCTGGCAGGCGGTGCTCGGCGCCTGGACGCCCGACCACCTGCCCGACCTGCCCGACCGCCTGCACGGCTACGCCGAGAAGGCGATGCGCGAGGCGGGCGACCGGACGACGTGGACCGAGCCCGACGAGGCGTACGAGGCCCAGGTGCACGCCGCCATCGACGCGATCTTCGACTCCGAGGAGGTGCGCGCCGTGCTGGCCGACCTCGCCGCCCGCGTGGACGCCCCGGGCCGCTCGAACTCGCTGTCGGCCAAGCTCGTCGCGATCACCATGCCCGGCGTGCCCGACGTCTACCAAGGCAGCGAGCTGTGGGAGACCTCGCTCGTCGACCCGGACAACCGCCGGCCCGTCGACTTCGACCACCGCGCCGCGGTCCTCGCCGGCGACGACGAGGACGACGCGGTCGACAAGCTGCACGTCACGTGCACCGCGCTGACCCTGCGCCGCGAGCGGCCCGAGCTGTTCACGGGGTACACGCCGGTGTCCGCGTCGGGCACCGCGGCAGGGCACGTGCTCGCGTTCGACCGCGGGGGCGCCATCACCGTCGCCACGCGGCTCCCGGTCGGGCTGGCCACGACCGGTGGCTGGGACGACACCACGCTCGACCTGCCCGAGGGGCGCTGGCACGACGTGCTCACCGGGCTCGACACCGACGGCAGGCTGGCCGACCTGCTCGCCGTCCACCCCGTCGCCCTGCTCGTGAAGAAGGACTGACATGACTGCCACGACCCGCGGACCCTTCGACGTGTGGGCGCCCCGGCCAGAGCGGCTGCGGCTGGCCCTGGCGGGCGAGGTGGTCGAGATGACCCGCGGCGACGACGGCTGGTGGACGCCCACCGAGCCGGTGCCCGACCGCGACGCCGCCGTCGACTACGGCTACCTCGTCGACGACGACCCCGACCCGCGCCCCGACCCCCGCTCGCGCCGGCAGCCCGACGGCGTGCACGGCCTGTCGCGGCGCGACGTGACGACGTACGAGTGGGGCGACGCGGCCTGGACTGGACGCCAGCTCGCCGGCTCGGTGGTCTACGAGCTGCACGTCGGCACGTTCACGCCCGACGGCACGCTCGACTCGGCGATCGACCGGCTCGACCACCTCCTCGACATCGGCGTGGACCTCGTCGAGCTGATGCCGGTGAACGCCTTCAACGGCACCCACAACTGGGGCTACGACGGCGTCGGCTGGTTCGCGGTCCACGAGGGCTACGGCGGCCCCGACGCCTACAAGCGCTTCGTCGACGCCTGCCACGCCAAGGGGCTCGGCGTCGTCCAGGACGTGGTCTACAACCACCTCGGACCCTCGGGCAACTACCTCCCGCTGTTCGGGCCCTACCTCAAGGACGGGCGCAACACCTGGGGCGACATGGTCAACCTCGACGCCGAGGGGTCGGCCGAGGTGCGCCGCTACATCCTCGACAACATCCGCATGTGGTTCGAGGACTACCACGTCGACGCACTGCGGCTGGACGCCGTGCACGCGCTGGCCGACACCTCCGAGGTGCACCTGCTCGAGCAGATGGCGATCGAGACCGCGGCGCTGTCCGCGCACCTCGGGCGCCCGCTGACGCTGATTGCGGAGTCCGACCTCAACGACACGCTGCTCGTCCGCCCGCGCGAGGCGGGCGGCTACGGCCTCGACGCCCAGTGGAGCGACGACTTCCACCACGCCGTCCACGTCGCGCTGAGCCGGGAGACCACGGGCTACTACGCCGACTTCGAGCCGCTCGAGGCGCTGGCGAAGGTGTGCGAGAAGGGCTTCTTCCACGACGGGACGTACTCGTCGTTCCGCGAGCGCGACCACGGCAAGCCAGTGGACACCGAGCACATGCCGACGTGGCGCCTGGTCGTGGCCAACCAGAACCACGACCAGGTCGGCAACCGCGCCCGCGGCGACCGGCTCGCCGAGCACCTCGACGACGACCAGCTCGCCTGCGCCGCCCTGCTGACGCTGGCAGGGCCGTTCACCCCGATGCTGTTCATGGGGGAGGAGTGGGCGGCCTCGACGCCGTTCGCTTTCTTCACCTCCCACCCCGAGCCCGAGCTCGGCACGGCCACCGCCGAGGGGCGCATCGAGGAGTTCGCCAAGATGGGCTGGGACCCCGCCGACGTGCTCGACCCCCAGGACCCGGAGACCTTCCACCGCTCCCGGCTCGACTGGGACGAGCTCACCGAGGGCCGGCACGCCGTGGTCCTCGACTGCTACCGCCGGCTGGCGCGGCTGCGGCGCGAGCTGCCCCAGCTCACCGACCCGGCGTTCGGGTCGGTGTCGTGCACCGTCGACGGCCGCCTGTTCACCATGCGGCGCGGTGACCTTCTGGTGGTCGTCAACACCGGGGAGACCGAGGCCAGCGTCGCGGTCGACGCGAGCGAGGTGCTGTTCGAGACGCCGTCGGGCGTCGACGTGCGCGGCGACACGCTGACCGTGCCGCCGCACGCCGGCGCGCTGCTGCGCTGACCGGGCTCAGACGCCTTCCTGCACCTGGAAGATGCGGTCCGCGACGAGGCCGTGGGCCTCGCGGTGCACCGTGTTGGCGGCCTCCGCGGAGGGAGCCTCGACGAGGCAGAAGATCTGCCCCTTCTCCTCGTCGACCCAGTAGCGCTGGTAGCTCACGTCGTGGGCTCCCTGGGTGGCCAGGTCGGCCTGGTGCGCCTTGGCGACGTCGTCCATCGTGACTCCGTCGCCGAGCGAGTGGACGTCCATGTAGAGCGGCATCTCGGTGTTCCTTCCTCGTTGGTGTCGTGCTGACACCTCGAGTGGACGACACCCAGCCCCCCCGGCTCATCGGTAGTCACTACCCAGATGAGCCGTCGCCGCCACCCATCTCCAGCTCCCTGCGGCTACGGACGCCGACCTTGGCGAGGATCGAGGCCACGTGGTGCTCCGCCGTGCGCCTCGAGATCACCAGCGTCTCCGCGATCGCGGCGTCGCCCAGCCCGCGGACGACGAGCCGGAGCACCTCCTGCTCACGCGGCGTCAGCCCGTGGGGGTGTGCGCTCGCCCGCGTCGCCCGCGGCACCGCGGCCCCGAGCGCCTGCAGCATCGCGCGGGCACGAGCACCCGCCGCTGTCGCGCCGAGCCGGTCGAAGATGCGCACGGCGTCGGCGAGCAGCTCGGCCTCGCCGCTGCGCGCCAGCGCGAGCCCCTGCTCGAAGGGCGACTCCAGACGCTCCCAGCACGCCGCGGCCTCGGCCCAGCGACCCGCGCGCTCGAGGACGTACGGCGGCGACAGCGGGAGCCCGGCGTCCACGTCGGCGGGCAGCCAGGTCGCCACCTGGCCGCGGTGCCACGGGCAGTCCACGTCGCGCACGTGGGGCCACGCCTCCTCGGCGATGCGCTCCGCGGCCTCGCGGTCGCCGGCGATCCAGGCCGCCTCGCTGCGGGCAGCCGCCGTCGGTCCCACCCGCTGCGCCTCCTGCATGCCCTCCGACATCTCGACCGCGCGCGCGAACGACTCGCTCCCGTCGCCCGCGCCGGTGCGCACGTCGAGCAGCGCCGTCACCAGCAGCGGCTCCAGGTAGCCGACCGCGCTCGCGCCGCCACGCATCACCGCCGCGGCGTCGGCCCGCGCCTCGGCCTCCTCCCACCGGTCGAGGTGCAGCCGCGAGCGCAGGGCGAGCAGGTAGCTGGTCCAGGAGTCGAGGTCGCGGTCGGTGCAGTAGACGATGCCCTCCTCGAGCCAGCGGCGGGCATCGGCATGGCGCCGCTGGACCACAGCGGTGGAGCCGAGGTTGCAGTAGGCGCGGGCGGCGTGCTCCTGCAGGTTCGCCGAGCGGGCGCCGTCGAGCGACTCCTGCAGCATCTGCTGCCCGGCGTGGAGCTCACCGGCCGTGACCTCGATTGTGCCGAGGTTGTTGAGCGCGTGGACCCGCACCTCCTCGGAGCCGGTGCCCGGGGGCAGCGCGTCGAGGGCGGCGAGGGTGCGCCCGCCCCACTCGCGCGTGCTGGCGAGGTGCGTGGACAGCATGGAGAGCTGCGTGCGGTTGCTGAGTGCCATCGCCTCCTCGACCGTGCCGGTGCGGTCCAGCAGATCGACGGCCCGGGCGGCGTACGCCCGGGCCTCGTCGTTGCGGCCCGCGAACCAGTGCAGCCGCGACCCGCACCGCCAGGCGTCGCCCACCCGCACGGAGTCGCCGAGCTCGTCCCAGAGCGACCGCGCCAGGGCGACGGTCTCGATGGACTCCTCGATGCGGCTGGTCAGGTAGTACTCGTAGCCGAGGTCCCAGAGCAGCTGGGCCCGGTCGGCCGGGGGCAGGTCGCTCGCGTGCGCCAGCGCACGCTCGTACTGCCGCGACGCCTCGCGGTGCGCGCCGAGGGTGGCGGCGGCTGCTGCGGCGGCCCGCGCGTGCTCCAGCACGGCGGCCCGGTCCCCGGCCGCCTCGGCGTGGTGCGCGAGCCGCGCCGGATCGGCCCCGCGCCCGACCAGCGCCGCGAGCAGGCGCCGGTGCAGGTGCACCGCGCGGCCGGCGGGGACCTCGTCGACGACGGCGAGCCGCGCGAGCTCGTGCCGGAACAGCACGTCACCGCCGGATCGGCGCAGCAGGCCGCGGGCCAACGGCTCGTCGAGCGCGGCGAGCCCGGCGGGCAGGAGGTCGGCCACGAGGTCCGCCTCGGCCCGCGAGCCGGCGAGCGCCACCAGCTCGAGCGCGCGCTGTCCCGCCTCGTCGAGCCGCGCCACCCGCGCCAGCACGGCGTCGCGCACGGTGGGCGGGAGGCCGCCGGAGGCGGCCAGCGCCTCGGTGACGAAGAACGGGTTGCCGCCGGTGACCGCGTGCAGCTCGGCGGCGCCGACGACGGCGCCGTGCTCGGCCGCGAGCTTGGCCACGCCGTCGGAGGTGAGCGGCGACAGGTCGATGCGTCGGGTGCCGGTCGCCGACGCGGTGTCGCCGAGCAGCACCCGCAACCCGTCGCCGACGACGGTGTCCTCGGGCCGGTAGCTCACCACGACCAGCGCGCGGCAGCCGTGGATGCGGCGAGCGAGGTGGCGGACCAGGTCGAGCGTCGCCTCGTCGGCCCAGTGGGCGTCCTCGACGACGAGGAGGTACGGCGTGCCGTCCGGCGGGTCGCGCAGCGCCGCGAGCACGTTGGTGAAGACCTGCGACCGAGTGGCGTCCTCGGGCCACGTGCCGTCCGGCAGGTCGGGCAGCAGGTCGACCAGGGGCCCCAGCGGTGGTGGGGTCGCGGAGCCGTCGCACCAGCCGTAGCCCACGTGCGCGTCGGCGCGCGCCGCGAGCGCCTCGACGAAGGTGGTCTTGCCCACGCCGGCCTCGCCTCCGACGAAGACCAGGCGACCGTGGCCGGTCGCTGCCTCGTCGAGGTATCCGGTCGCGGCGCGCAGCTGCTCGTCGCGCTCGAGGAGCGCCATGCCCCGCATGCTAGACCCGCGACAACTTCTCCGGGTCCGCCCGCGTCTCCCTCGCGCAACGGCCCGCCCGGGCCGACCGAACGAGGGGAACTCACATGAACCGCACCACCGTGTGGACCGCAGTCGCCGGCATCGCCGCCGGCGCGTGCGCGCTCGGCGCGCCCGTCCACGCCGCGCCCGCCCAGGCCGACGCCTACACCGTCACCGCGTCGATCAACAAGACCGTGGCGATCGGCAAGGAGGACGTCCTCAAGGTGCGCGGCAGGGTCACGCCGAAGGCTGCCGGCCAGAAGGTGGTCCTGCAGCAGCGCGTGGACGGCAAGAGGAAGTGGAGGCCCAGCGGCACCGCGACCATCAAGCGCAACGGCACCTACAAGCTCCAGGACGACCCCTCGACTCCCGGCACCCGGGAGTACCGCGTCCTCAAGCCGGCCTCGAAGGGCATCGCCAAAGGCTTCAGCAAGACGCTCACCGTCGAGGTGTACAGCTGGCAGAGGCTGGTCGACCGCCAGCCCGTCGCGACCAACGTCAACGTCCCGACCGGTGTGAACATCGGTGCCGAGTTCTACGGCCACAGCATCGCGACCGCCACGCTCGGTGCCGCGTCCTCGATCGAGTACACGCTGGGCCGCAAGTGCACCGAGATGCGGGCGACTTACGCCCTCACCGACGAGTCCGTCACCGGCGCGACCGGAACCGTCAAGGTCACCGGCGACGGCGCGGTCCTCGTCGACCACGCCCTCGCGGTCGGCACCGTCTTCGCCGGCGAGACCGTCGACCTGACCGGCGTCTTCCGCCTCAGGATCGACGCCACCAGGAGCGAGACCCCGGCCGGCACGGTCGCGGTCGCCACCCCGGAGGTGCTCTGCACGCGCTGATCGCGCGGGCCGGGGTCGCACCGGCGCGGGCGTGATCCGGGATACAGGCTCCCGGATCCGCCCGCGTCGTCAACAGCCTGTTGATATCTTCACGTTGTCAACAGGTCGTCGTCGGGAAGCACACAGACATGGAACACCAGCGCCACGAGGAGCGCGGGCAGCGCGGTGTGACCCGGCGGTCGTTCAGCCGCGGCGTGGCCTGGAGCGTCCCGGCGATCTCGGTGGCCACCGCGGCGCCCGCGTTCGCGGCGAGCTTCACCCACACGTACACGACTCGCGGCTCGTACGCCGTGACGATCCCGGCCGGATACCGCTCGGTCCAGTTCGAAGTCGTCGGGGGCGGGGGCGGCGGTAGTGCTGCCTACTCGGGAGGCGACGGCGGACGCGTCACGGGCACCTTCACGCTGCCGACTAACGCGTCGGGAGTCACCCTCACTGTCATCGTCGGTGGAGGAGGCGGCGAGGGCACCGGCACGGCGGCCTCGGCCGGGGCGGGCGGCACCGGTTACGGCCGCGGCGGTGCCGGCGGTCGAGGTTCCGTCCTCGCGGCCGGTGGAGGCGGAGGAGGTACTGCGCTCCTACTCGGCGCCGCCCCGATCGTGGTGGCAGGCGGTGGTGGCGGAAAGGGCGGGCTTGGCGCCGACGGAACCCCGAGCTCGCAGGACGCCGGGACCGGCGGGTCATCGGTCGCCCCAGCAGGCAACGGCGGTGCCGCGGGGGCTAGCTACCCGTTCGGCGCGGTCGGCGCAGGTGGGGGCGGCGGAGCGGTGGGCTCTCCCGGGGGCCCCACCACGCCGGGGACAGGCGGAGCAGGGGGTGGTCTGCTGGTGGAGGGCGCCCCAGGTGCGTCGGGCGGCGTCAACGGTCAGGGTCTGAACGGCGGCGGCAATGGAGGGTCTGGGGTGCCACGAGGGCGGGTGGGCGCTGGGGGCGGCGGCGGTGGGTACGCCGGCGGCGGCGCCGGAGGCACCCGTACCAACTCGGTCCTCCTCGGCGGTCAGCTCGTCGCCAACGTCGATGCGGGAGGCGCCGGAGGTGCCGGGTCGAGCTACACGCGCGGCGCGACGGCCGCACCGGTGTCCAACGTCGCCGGCCCCGTCGCCGAGGGCAACGGCGGCAGGGGCGCCGGCACGGCCGGCCGAGGCGGCGACGGCCGGGTCGTCCTGCAGTTCTGACCTCCGCGCCCGACGCCGTACTGTTGCTCCTTGTGGCAGGCATCGACTTCGACGTAGAGATCAAGCAGCTCCAGGCGACCATGAAGACCATCGGCCAGGTCCTCGACCTCGACCGGATGCGCGCCGAGATCGCCGAGCTGGGGGAGCAGGTCGCCGCCCCGGACCTCTGGGACGACCAGGAGAACGCCACCCGCGTCACCGGCCGGCTCTCCGCCCTGCAGGGCGAGCTCGACCGCTACACCGGCCTGCAGACCCGCGTCGAGGACCTCGCGCTGATGGTCGAGATGGCGCAGGAGGAGGGCGACGCCGACACGCTCGCCGACTCCGAGGCCGAGCTGGGCCGCATCAAGAAGGCCGTCGAATCGCTCGAGATCCGCACCCTGCTGTCGGGGGAGTACGACGAGCGCGAGGCGATCGTGACGATCCGCTCGGGCGCCGGTGGCGTCGACGCCGCCGACTTCGCCGAGATGCTCATGCGGATGTACACGCGCTGGGCCGAGCAGCACAAGTACGGCGTCGAGGTCTACGACGTCTCTTACGCCGAGGAGGCGGGCATCAAGTCCGCCGAGTTCGCCATCCACGCGCCCTACGCCTACGGCACCCTCTCGGTCGAGGCCGGCACCCACCGCCTCGTGCGGATCAGCCCCTTCGACAACCAGGGCCGCCGCCAGACGTCGTTCGCGGCCGTCGAGGTGGTCCCCGTGCTCGAGCAGACCGACGAGATCGAGGTCGACGAGAACGACATCCGGGTCGACGTCTTCCGCTCCGGCGGCCCCGGCGGCCAGTCGGTCAACACCACCGACTCCGCGGTGCGGCTGACGCACATCCCCACCGGCATCGTCGTGTCGTGCCAGAACGAGAAGTCCCAGCTGCAGAACAAGGCGTCGGCCATGGTGGTGCTCAAGGCCAAGCTGCTCGCGCAGAAGAAGGCCGAGGAGGCCGCGCTCAAGAAGGACCTCAAGGGCGACGTCGCCGCCAGCTGGGGCGACCAGATGCGCAACTACGTCCTCAACCCGTACCAGATCGTCAAGGACCTGCGCACCGGTCACGAGTCCGGCAACCCCAGCGCGGTCTTCGACGGCGACCTCGACGACTTCATGGAGGCCGGCATCCGCTGGCGACGGGGCGCGGAGAAGGTCGACGCCTGACCCACGGTCGTCGAGGTGCCCGGCTGAGCGCAGCACGATCAGGCAGTCGGGTCGCTCCTGCTCGCCGGTCGAGCGTGGACGCGGCGGCACCCGGCTCGAACTGCCCGCACGGTGCCTGCGCCGGAGGGTCAGGCACCTCACATCCCGCGGCCGGACCGGGATTCGCCGATCACCTCCACCCCTCACGTAGCCTCGACGCCGTGATTCGCTTCGAGAAGGTCACCAAGACCTATCCCGGCCACCCCCACCCGGCGCTCGACAACGTCTCCGTCGACGTCGAGAAGGGGGAGTTCGTCTTCCTCGTGGGGTCCTCGGGGTCGGGCAAGTCGACCTTCCTGCGCCTCGTGCTGCGCGAGTACCGCCCCACGCAGGGCCGCGTCTACGTCGCCGGCAAGGAGATCAACCGGCTCGCCGGCTGGAAGGTGCCCCGGCTGCGCCGCGACATCGGCACCGTCTTCCAGGACTTCCGCCTGCTGCCCAACAAGACGGTGACGGAGAACGTCGCCTTCGCGCTCCAGGTCATCGGCAAGTCGCGCAAGGAGATCAAGGACGTCGTCCCCGAGACGCTCGAGCTCGTGGGCCTCAGCGGCAAGGGCGACCGGATGCCCGACGAGCTCTCCGGTGGCGAGCAGCAGCGCGTCGCGGTGGCGCGCGCGTTCGTCAACCGGCCGATGATCCTCATCGCCGACGAGCCCACCGGCAACCTCGACCCGACCACCTCGGTCGGCATCATGAAGCTCCTCGACCGCATCAACCGCACCGGTACGACGGTCGTGATGGCCACGCACGACGCCGGCATCGTCGACCAGATGCGCAAGCGCGTCATTGAGCTCGAGAACGGCCACGTCGTGCGCGACCAGGCGCAGGGCGTCTACGGCCACCAGAACTGATCCCGGCCGGCGGCCCCGACCGCCCCGACCCGGACCCGCACCCGAACGAATCGAGACCTCACCTCCATGCAGCTGCGCTACGTCTACTCCGAGCTCGGCCAGGGCCTGCGACGCAACCTCACGATGCACCTGGCGGTGATCCTCACCCTCGTCGTCTCGCTGACGCTGGTGGGCATCGGCCTGCTCTTCCAGCAGCAGGCCACGCGGGCTGCCGAGCACTTCGGCAACCAGCTGCAGATCACCGTCTACCTGTGCCGCCTCAACGACTCCAACCCGGTGTGCCCCAACCCGGTGACCGAGGCGCAGAAGGCCGAGATCGAGGCCGTCGTCGCGGAGAACCCCGAGGTCGCGGACTACCGCTTCGAGTCGGGCGAGGTCGCGCTCGAGAAGGCCAAGGAGCTCTACGGCGCGGAGCTGTTCTCCGGCGACAACCCGGCACTGACGGCCGAGGACATGCCGCAGACGATCTGGATCACGCTCGAGGACCCCGAGCAGTACGAGGGCATCAGCAGCGCGGTGCAGGGCCTCGACGGGGTCTCGCGGGTCCGCGACCTGCGCGAGCAGGTGGGACCGATCCTGACCACGATCACCAAGATGCGCACGTACGCGCTCGGCACCGCGGGGCTGCTGGTCCTGGCCGCGTTGCTGCTGGTGGCCAACACGATCCGCCTCGCCGCCTTCGCGCGCCGCAAGGAGATCGGCATCATGCGCCTCGTCGGCGCCTCCACGCTCTACATCGCGCTGCCGTTCCTCCTCGAGGCGCTGGTCACCGCGCTCGTCAGCGTGGCGCTCGCGGGAGGGGCGCTGGCGGCGTTCCTGCACTTCGCGATCGGCGACCTCGCGTCCAACCTGCGCTTCGTGCCGTGGATCGGCTGGGACGAGTTCTGGGTGGCCGCAGCGGCCGTCGGGATCCTCGGTCCGGTGCTGACCCTGCTCCCGACACTCGTGCTGACGCGCAAATACCTCAAAGTCTGAGTCGCGGAGGTTAGCGTCTAGCCGTCTCCCCGGTCGTGCCGACGGGGGAGGCGACCTTCCCCGCTTCCCCAACGCAAAGGCTCCCCGGTGCGTACCTTCCCCCGTGCCGCTCACCGCCGCATGGCCGCAGCCCTGGTCGTGGTCATGGCGCTGGGCGTGTCCGCAGCACATGCCGACGACCTCAAGGACAAGAAGGACGAGGTCCAGCGCCAGCTCAAGGGCGCGCACCAGGACCTCGACGAGTCCAGCGCCCAGCTGCGCAAGGCCGCCGCGCGTCTCGCGGCGGCGCAGGAACAGCTCGCCGTCGCGAAGACCCGGCTGGCGACCGCACGCGGCAAGGTCGAGGTGGCGCAGGAGCGCGACGCCGAGATGCAGGCCCAGCTCGTCGCCGCCGAGCAGGCGCTCGTCGAGGCGGAGGCCGCCCTCGCCCAGGGTCGGGTCGACCGCGACGCCCAACGCGAGAAGGTGGCCCGCACCGTCGCCGACATGTACTCCGAGGGCGACCCCGAGCTGCTGGCCTTCTCCTCGCTCCTCGACGCCGACTCGACCGAAGAGCTCACCCGGCGCGAGGGCGTGCGCGACGTCGTCGTCGGGCAGGAGGCCCGCGAGTACGACGAGCTGAAGGCCTCGGAGGTGCTCCTGCAGGTGCGGGAGGACCAGGTCACCGAGGCCCGGGACGCCGTGGCCGCGAAGCGCGCTGCCGCCGCGGAGCACCTCACGCTGATGCAGCAGCTCGAGGCCGAGCAGCAGGCGGCCAAGGACTCCGTGGTCTCCCTCGTCGTCGAGCGCCGCGACGCCCGCGCCGGCGCTCGCGACGCCCGGGCGAAGGACCTCGCCAAGCTCCGCAAGCTCGAGAGGGAGCAGCAGCAGATCGAGGAGATGCTCCGCAAGCGCGCGCTGGCGGCGCTCCGCCGGCAGCGGGCCCAGGCGCGCGGCGGCGCGGCGAGCGGCCCGTCCACCGGCGTGCTCGCCTCCCCGGTCGACGGCTACGTCACGTCCCCGTTCGGCTACCGCACCCACCCCATCTACCACTACTGGGGCCTGCACGACGGTGTCGACTTCGGTGGCGGGTGCGGCACCCCGCTCCGCGCCGCGGCGTCCGGCAGGGTCGTGTCGTCGTACTACAGCGGCGTCTACGGCAACCGGCTCGTCATCGACCACGGCCTGCTGGCCGGCCGCGGCCTCGCGACGATCTACAACCACGCCAGCAGCTACAACGTGGGCGTCGGCGACCGCGTCGCCGAGGGGCAGGTCATCGGCTTCGAGGGCAGCACGGGCTGGAGCACCGGCTGCCACCTGCACTTCACGGTCATGGCCAACGGCACCGCGGTCGACCCGATGAACTTCCTCTGACCACCCGGCACCGCCCGAAACCGCCGTGCGGGTCGCTGGGCCTGCCTGAGAGGATGGCCCGATGGCGAAGGAACAGGGCCAGAAGATGGTCGCGCAGAACAAGAAGGCGCGCCACGACTACCACATCGAGGACACCTGGGAGGCCGGGCTGGTCCTCATGGGCACCGAGGTGAAGTCGCTGCGCCAGGGTCGCGCCTCGCTGGTCGACGGCTTCGCGGAGATCGACAACGGCGAGGCGTGGCTCCTCGGCGTGCACATCCCGGAGTACAGCCAGGGCACCTGGACCAACCACTCGGCCCGCCGGCGCCGCAAGCTGCTGCTGAACCGCTCGGAGATCGACAAGATCGAGCGCAAGATCACCGACAAGGGCTACACGATCGTGCCGCTCTCGCTCTACTTCAAGGACGGCCGAGCCAAGGTCGAGATCGCCCTGGCCAAGGGCAAGAAGGCCTACGACAAGCGGCACACGCTCGCCGAGCGGCAGGCCGACCGCGAGAAGGTCGAGGCCGTCCAGCGTCGCCTCAAGGGCCACCGGGACTGATCACGGCGGACGCCGCCGTGCTCCTCCTCCCGCTCGCCGTCCCGGCGTCGCGCTGACCGCGGCCGGCTCGTCGAGCCCCTCCGCGGGAGCGCCGCCCCGCGAGGGCCCTCCGGACGCGCCCGGCGGAGCCTGCGGTCCCGTCCGGCACTGACGACCCACGGGCCGCGCGGCGGCGCGTGCTCGCACCCCGCGCGCTCGGCGCCCCGCGCTCCGCGAGGCGTTAGCCGCGAGGCGCGGGGTGCGCTGGACCAGTGCCAGCACTGTTTGACAGCGATAAGTAAGTGCGCTGAACTAACTAATGTGACGAAGCACACACCGGTGGGCCGCCCACTGCGACCGCGGGGCAAGCTCCTGCAGGAGGACGCCCGCCGGCACCACCGTGCGCTGCTGCTGCAGCAGCTCTTCCGCGACGGCCCCGCCAGCCGCGCTGACCTCGCCCGGGCCAGCGGGCTGACCCGCGTCACGGTCTCCGACCTGGTGGGCGAGATGCTCGCCGACGGGCTCGTCACCGAGCTCGGCGCCCCGGCGGAGAGCCGGGTCGGGAAGCCGCCCACGCTCGTCGGGCTCGCAGTCGACTCCCACCACATCATCGGGCTCGACCTGTCGGAGACCGACCGGATGTCCGGTGCCGTGGTCAACCTCGCCGGCAGCGTCCAGGCGCGCCACGAGGTGCACGTGGACGGCGCGCAGGGGGAGGAGGCGGTCGAGCTGGTGCAGCGCCTGGTCTCCGAGCTGAGGGCGATGGCCGAGAGGCCGGTGCTCGGCATCGGGGTCGGGAGCCCCGGCGTCGTCGACACCGCCGGCACCGTCATCGACGCCCCCAACCTGGCGTGGACCGACACGCCGCTCGCGGCCCGGCTCGCGGAGGCCTTCGACCTTCCCGTCCTCGTCGCCAACGACGCCAACACCGCCGTCCTCGGGGAGCACACCTTCGGCGAGTCCGGCGACGGCGGCCTGATGGTCCTGCGGGTCGGCACCGGTGTCGGCGCCGGCTTCGTGCTCGGCGGCTCCCTGCTGCACGGCCACCTCGGCGCCGCGGGCGAGATCGGGCACGTCGCCGTCGACCCCGACGGGCAGCGCTGCGCCTGCTCGCGCACCGGGTGCCTCGAGACGATCCTGTCCGCGCCGCGCCTGCGGCGCCGGGTCGCCGCACCCGGCGCCGACGGGCCGGCCGAGCTCGCCGCCGTGGGCACCCGGCTCGGTGAGGTGCTGGCGCCGATCGTCGCCGCGCTCAACCTGCACGAGATCGTGCTGAGCGGCCCCGCGGAGCTGCTCGACGGCCCGCTGCTCGACGCAGCCGACCGCACCATCCGCGAGCGGACGATGCCCATCAGCTCCACGGGCCTGGCGGTCCGCACCTCCAAGCTCGGCGAGGACGTCGTGGTCGTGGGAGCGGCCGTACTCGTGCTTGCCGGAGAACTGGGCGTCTCGTGAGCGACCCGGCCAGCAACCCCCACCCCTATCGCCACCAGCGGTACATCATCGAGAGGAACACTGTGGTGCGCATCAGGAAGTCCTTGACAGGTGCGGCGGTCGCCGCGCTCGCGCTGACCACGCTCGCCGCGTGCGGCGGCGACGACGGCGGTTCGTCGGGCGAGGACGGCGGCCCCGAGTCGGCCGACATTCGCGTCTGGCTCAACGGCACCGACACCCCGCAGGAGGCCCGCGACTGGTTGAAGGAGACCTTCGAGGAGGAGAACCCCGGCTCCACGCTGACCATCGAGCAGCAGGAGTGGGACGGCCTGGTGGAGAAGCTCACCACCGCGCTGTCCAGCGAGTCCGAGACGCCCGACGTCGTCGAGATCGGCAACACCCAGGCCCCGACCTTCACCTCGGCCGGCGCGTTCACCGACCTCACCGACCAGCTCGACGACCTCGGCGGCGACGACCTGCTCCCCGGCTTCGTCGAGGGGGCCACCGTCGACGGCAAGACGTACGCCGTGCCCTACTACGCGGGCTCGAAGTACATCTTCTACCGCAAGGACCTGCTCCAGAAGGCCGGCCTCGAGGTGCCGACGACGATGGAGGAGTTCGTCGACACCGCGATCGCCCTGAAGGAGGCCAACCCCAAGCCGGCCACCTTCTCCGGCTTCTGGTTCCCCGGCCAGGACTGGCGCAACGGTGCGACGTTCATCTGGGACGCCGGCGGCGACCTGGCCACCGAGGACGGCGGCCAGTGGGAACCGGCCCTCAGCTCGGCCGAGTCCGTCGCCGGCCTGGAGACCGCCCAGCGGCTCTTCATGGAGGCCTCGGGTGCACCCAAGGACGGCAACGAGGCCGACCCGTGGACGCCGTTCTGCGCCGGTGAGGTCGGCATGATGTCGACACCCGGCTGGGTCAAGGGCCTCATCGAGGACCCCGAGACCGGCTGCCCGGACACGTTCGCCAAGCAGATGGGCGTCTTCGCCCTCCCGGGGAGCGACGGCGAGCCCGCCCCGGTGCTGCTCGGCGGCTCGGACATCGCCATCGCGGCGAAGTCGCCCAACCAGGACCTCGCCCAGGAGGCGGTCGCCCTGATGCTCAGCGACGAGTACCAGACGATCCTGGCCGAGGCCGGCCTGACGCCGGCCAAGGACTCGCTGGCCTCGCTGCTCGGGGACGACGAGTACGCCGCCGCCACGATCGAGGCCGCGTCCAACGCCAAGCTCACGCCGGCCGCGCCGGGCTGGGCCAACGTGGAGGGCTCCCGCGTCCTCGAGGACCTCTTCAGCGCGATCGCCCAGGGCGGCGACGTGGCCGAGCTCGCCGCCGAGGCCGACGAGCAGATGAGCGGCCAGCTGAACGGCTGAGCCACCGATCGGCTCGGCGGGGGCGGCACCGGTCGCCGCCCCCCGCCGAGGCCTGCCCGGCCCGGCCGACGGAGAACTCAGCAGCACCGACGCCAGGACCGACGCGAGGACCGATGGGAGGACCGATGGCAGGACGGACCGCAGGAGCCGTGACAGGTCCCGCGGCAGCCACGGCGGCACACTCGGTGGCAGGCTCCGTGGGACGGACACCGGGACGAGCACCGCGACCCACGACGGGAGGCGCGATGGGACGAGGGACGGGCGGCCGGACCCCGCGCCCGCGTGCCAGCGCGCTGCCCTACCTGCTCGTCACCCCGGCCGTCCTGGCCCTCTGCCTCGCCCTGGGCTACCCGCTCGTGCGCCAGCTGGTGCTCTCCTTCCAGGAGTTCGGCCTGGCGCAGCAGTTCGGCCGGCCGCCGGAGTGGGTCGGCCTCGCCAACTACCGCGAGCTGCTCACCGACGGCTACCTGTGGCGGGTGACCGCCCGCACCGTGGTGTTCTGCCTGGTCAACGCCGTCGTCACCATGCTGATTAGCGTCGGCCTCGCGCTCGTCATGCGCGCCATGTCCACCCCCGTCCGCCTCCTCACCCAGACCGGCCTGCTGCTCGCCTGGGCGATGCCGGTGGTCGCGTCGCTGACCGTGTGGCAGTGGCTCTTCGACACCCAGTACGGCGTCGTGAACCACGTGCTGACAGCCCTGGGAGGCGACTTCGAGGGCCACGGCTGGCTGCTGCACCCGTTGTCGTTCTTCTTCGTGGCCACCGTCGTCGTGGTGTGGATGAGCGTGCCGTTCGTGGCGTTCACCGTGTACGCCGCGCTCACCCAGCTGTCCGAGGAGCTCGTCGAGGCCGCCGAGATCGACGGCGCCTCGCCCGCCCAGCGGCTGCGGCACGTGGTCCTGCCGAGCATCCGGCCCGTGCTGCTCGTCGTCGGGCTGCTGCAGATCATCTGGGACCTGCGCGTGTTCACGCAGATCTTCATCCTGCAGGAGGCCGGCGGCAGCGCCAGCGCCACCAACCTGCTCGGCACCTACATCTACCGGCTCGGCATCGGCGGCGGCGACTTCGGCACCTCCGCGGCGGTCGCGGTGTTCATGCTCGCGCTCACCGTGGTGCTCACCGCCCCGTACGTCCGCGCCATGCTGCGCCAGGAGAGGAGCGCCGCCTGATGGCCCGTCCGACCCCCCGCCCGACGAGGTGGCTCGCCAACGGCGTCGGCCTGGTCGCCTTCGTCCTCGCTGTCTTCCCGGTCTACTGGATGGTCAACAGCTCCTTCCTCGACCGCAACGAGATCCGCAACCGGGTGCCCACCTGGGTGCCGTTCGGCGGCGACCTCGACAACTTCCGCACGGTCTTCGACGGAGGCCAGTTCGTCGCCGCCCTGAGGACGAGCCTGATGGTGACCGGCCTGACGCTCGTCGTGGCGCTCGGCTTCGCGTTCGTGGCGGCGGTCGCGGTCTCGAGGTTCCGCTTCCGCGGCCGGATGTCCTTCATCGTCACCCTGCTCGTCATCCAGATGATCCCGGCCGAGGGCCTGTTCATCTCCCAGTACAAGATGCTGGAGACGATGGAGCTGCTCAACACCGTCGCCGGCCTCACCATCGTCTACGTCGCCGGCGTGCTGCCCTTCACGATCTGGACGCTGCGCGGCTTCGTCGAGGGCGTCCCCTACGAGCTGGAGGAGGCCGCGATGATGGACGGCTGCACCCGCGTCCAGGCGTTCTTCCGCGTCACCTTCCCGCTGCTCGCGCCGGGGCTGGTCGCGACGGGCGTCTTCGGGTTCATCCAGGCCTGGAACGAGTTCACCCTGGCGCTGGTGGTGATGACCCGCGAGGACCAGCGCACACTGCCGCTCTGGCTCTCCACCTTCACCGACGTCAACCGCGGCACCGACTGGGGCGGCATCATGGCCGGCTCCACCCTGATCGCGGTGCCCGTCATCATCTTCTTCCTCGTCGTCCAGGGCCGCATGGCCAGCGGCCTCACCGCCGGGGCGGTGAAGGGATGACCTCGGCCCAGCCGCCCGCCGGTGCCGTGCGCGCATACGGACGACGCGAGGAGCCCGACTCGGCCGGGGACCCGGCGGACGAGGTGCGCTCGCTCGCGCTCCGGGTGCTGCTGCCGGGCTTCGAGGGCACGACGCTCCCCGCCGACTACCGCGAGCTGCTGGAGCAGGGTCTCGGTGGCATCTGCTACTTCGGCAGCAACACCGCCGACGGCCCCGCCGCGTTGGCGGCGCTGAGCGCCGCGATCCGCGCGGCCAACCCGGTGGCGGTGATCGCCGTCGACGAGGAGGGCGGCGACGTCAGCCGTCTCCACACGCGCGAGCCGAGCCCGGTCCTGGGCGCGGCGGCGCTCGGCGGCGCCGGCGACCTCGGCCTCACCGAGGCCGTTGGGCGCTGGGTGGGCCACGAGCTCGCCGCAGTCGGCGTGAACCTCGACCTCGCGCCGGACGCCGACGTCAACAGCGACCCCGACAACCCCGTCATCGGCACGCGGAGCTTCGGCGCAGACCCCGAGCAGGTCGCCGCCCACGCGGCGGCCTGGACCCGCGGCCTGCAGTCGACGGGGGTCGCGGCCTGCGCCAAGCACTTCCCCGGCCACGGCGACACCGCGACCGACAGCCACCTCGCGCTGCCGCGCATCGACGTCGACGCCGACACCCTCGCGCGGCGCGAGCTGGTGCCCTTCGACGCCGTGGTCGAGGCCGGCGTCGCTGCGGTGATGACCTCGCACATCGTCGTCGCGGCGCTCGACCGCGAGCGGCCCGCCACCCTCAGCCCGGTGGTGCTGAGCATGCTGCGCGAGGTCCTCGACTTCGACGGCGTCATCGTCAGCGACGCGCTCGACATGGCGGGGGCCTCGGCCGAGCTGGGCATCGCGGAGGCGTCCGTGCAGGCCCTCGCCGCCGGCTGCGACCTGCTCTGCATCGGTCCGGACAAGCCGGCCTCGCTCGTCATCGAGGTCCGCGACGCGGTCGTCGCAGCCGTGGGGCAGGGACGACTCGGGCGCGATCGCCTCGAGGACGCAGCCGCCCGCGTCGCCGCCGTCGGCGTGCGGGCGCCCGGGTCGACCCCGGAGCCGCCGGACGCCCCGCGCCAGGCCGTCGCCGCGCGGTCGGCCCTGCAGGTCGACGGCGACCTGCCCGACCTCGCCGGCGCCTCGGTGCTGAGCGTCGAGACCGTCGCGAACATCGCTGTGGGCGACGTGGCGTGGGGGATCGCGCCGGACCACCGGCTGGACCCGCAGGCGCTCGACGACGGCCTGCCCGACGGCGTACCTGCGCACGCGCCGCTCGTCGTGCAGGTCCGCGACGCGCACCGGCGGCCCGAGGTGCTGGCCTTCCTGCGCTCGCTGGCCCGCTCGGGCAGGCCCGCGGTGGTCGTGGAGTGGGGCTGGCCGGCGACGTACGACGTCGGGCTTGCGAGGATCTGCACCCGTGGCTCGTCCGCTCCGGGCGTCGCCGCGGTGGTCGAGCGGTTGCGAGAGGCGGGATGGACGCGGTGAGTGCCGCACGGGCGGACGCGCGGACGATCGGGCTCGACATCGGCGGCACCAAGACCGACGGCGTCGTGGTCGGCGCGGACGGCGCGGTGCTGGCCCAGGTGCGCTCGTCGACCGGCTCCGGCGCCGAAGGCGTGCTCGCCACCGCCGAGCAGGTCTTCGCCGAGCTCGGCCGCGAGCTGGGCGAGCCGCTGCGCTGCCCGGTCGGCGTCGGCGTGCCGGGGCTGGTCGACGTGGGCCGCGGGATGCTGCGGCACGCGGTCAACCTGGGCGTCGACGGCGACGACCTGCCGCTGCGCGACCTGCTGCAGCAGCGGCTCGGCGTCCCGGTCGTGCTGGAGAACGACGTCAACGCCGCGGCGCTGGCCGCCTGCGCGCTGGTCGCCGCGGACGACGTGGTCTACCTGAGCGTCGGCACCGGTCTGGCGGCCGGCCTGGTCGTCGACGGCCGGCTCCGGCGCGGTGAGCACGGTGCCGCCGGCGAGATCGGCCACCTGCCGGTCGACCCGGCCGGTGCGGCCTGTGGCTGCGGCCAGACCGGATGCCTGGAGACCGTCGCGTCCGGACGCGCCCTGGCGCGGGCCTGGCCGACGCCGGACGGGCCACCCGCCGCCGCCCTGTTCGCCGCCGCGGCAGGCGGCGACGTCCACGCCGTCGAGGTGCGCGACCACTTCTGCTGGGGCGTGGCGAGCGCGGTCCGCGCCCTCGGCCTCGCCATCGATCCCCAGTGCATCGTCCTGGGCGGCGGTGTCAGCGAGGTCGGCGAGCCGCTGCGGGTGGAGGTGGTGCGGCAGCTGCGCGCTTTGGGGGAGGGGTCGCCGTTCCTCGCCTCGCTGGGGCTGGCCGACCGAGTGAGCATGGTCCCCCAGCACTACCCGGTCGCCGCGGTCGGCGCCGCCTTGGTGGCCGCCCGATAGGTTGACGTCGTGGCCGGCACGTGGATCGACGTCCTCCTCGTCCTCGCGTTCATCCTGGTGGGCGGTGTGTTCGCGGCGACCGAGATCGCGCTGGTGTCGCTGCGCGCCGGCCAGGTGGAGCGGCTGGACACCGAGGGCGGGCGCGGGCACGCCGTCGCGTCCCTGGCCCGCGACCCCAACCGGTTCCTCTCCGCGGTGCAGATCGGCGTCACGGTGGCCGGCTTCTTCTCCGCCGCGTTCGGCGCCTCCACGCTCGCGCCCTCCTTCGCGCCGGCGTTCGAGGGGCTCGGCGTGCCGGCCCCCGACACCGTGTCGCTGGTCGTGACGACCCTGGTCGTGTCCTACCTCTCGCTCGTGCTCGGCGAGCTCGTGCCCAAGCGGCTCGCGCTCCAGCGCTCGGTCGGCGTCTCCAAGCTGTTCGCGCCGCCGCTGGGCAGGTTCGCCACGGTGATGACGCCGGTGATCTGGCTCCTGTCGCTGTCCACCAACCTGCTGGTGCGCGTGCTCGGCGGCAACCCCGACGCGGCCGGCGACGAGGTCGACGAGGAGGAGCTGCGGATGATGATCTCGGGCCACGAGGACATCCCCGAGGGCGAGCGCAGGCTCGTCGACGAGGTCTTCGAGGCCGGCGACCGGTCGCTGAGCGAGGTGATGAAGCCGCGGGGCGACGTGGTGTTCCTCGCCGGCGACCTCACCCTCGCCGAGGCGGTCTCGGTGATCGTCGAGCAGCCCTACACCCGCTACCCGGTCACCGGCGAGTCGTTCGACGAGGTGCTCGGCTACCTGCACCTGCGCGACGTGCTCGGCCGCGCCGACGACCGCTCCACCACCGTCGCCGAGCTCGCCCGCGACCTGCCGGTGCTGCCGCGCACCAACCGCGTGCTGCCCTCGATCGACCACCTCCGCAGCCTGGGTGCGCACATCGCGCTCGTCGTCGACGAGTACGGCGGCACCGACGGCATCGTCACGCTCGAGGACCTCATGGAGGAGCTGGTCGGGGAGATCCACGACGAGTACGACACCGACGCCGAGGTCGCCGCTGCCGCCGACCCGACGACGCTGGACGCCGGTCTCACCATCGAGGAGTTCGCCGAGCGCACCGGTGTGGAGCTCGCGGACGGACCCTTCGAGACCGTCGCCGGCTACGTCCTGCACCGCCTCGCGCGGATGGGCGAGGTGGGCGACGTGGTGCTCCTCGGCGACCGGCCGCTCGAGGTGGTCGAGGTCGACGGCCACCGGATCACGCGCGTGCGGCTGCACCCGCCGCTCGTCACCGGTCCGGCTGACGGGCCGGCTGGCCAGGGCGGGTCGGGCGACGGCCCGGGGGACGGATCCGCGGACGGGGCGTCCGACGGTGGGAGCGCGGACCCCGGCGAGGGCCGCACGAGCGCCCAGCAGGACGCCTTCGCCCGCTACTTCGCCCGCTGGGGCCTCTTCCTGCCCGACGACGCCGTCGCCGGCCGTCGCGACGGTCACGTCAAGGGGGATGGCTGGTCGGTGCGGTTCCGCTGGCGCGACGACGGCTCGCTCCTGGTCCGCGCGGGGCACCGGATGACCAACGAGCGCCTGTTCGTCATCGCCCCCGACGGCTCCGTCGAGCCGACCGCACCGGAGCCGCCGGGCGAGGGCATGGTCCTGCCGTCCGACGCGACGGCCGAGCAGCGGGCGGCGATCGAGCGGGAGCACGCCCGGGCGTGGCGCAGGCACGGCGAGGCCGTCACCGCCGCCGGGATGGACTTCGACCAGTCGGCCCCGTCCGAGGGCCTGGCGGCCGGTGCTGGCGACCAGCTGTGGCGCCTTGACGACGGCGCCTGGCAGGCGGATCCGCTGCGCACGGCGGAATAGCGCTCGCCCGCCGTCGGTTGAGGCCGGTAGACTGGAGTCGCAGGCTCCGGCCTGCTTGACAACACAAGAGGGGCTGATCGGTTTCGACTTGGGACGTTAGTTCCAGGGGAAGCGGGTCGAGAAGCCAGCGCCAACTCGTAAACGATCGCTGGAAACCATAGTTGCCAATTCTGAGCGCAACGACTTCGCTCTCGCTGCCTGAGCAGTGATCGAAGGGTCTGACCGGGCATCCGTCTCCGTCCCGGACCCAGGCCTCATCTAGGAGACTTGCTGGTCACCTCCTGTCAGGAGGGGTGGCCGGGACTCTTTCCTGACTGAGCCTGTCGGCGACGTGTCTGTGCGAGCGCCGGGGCCGAGAAAAGCGACATCGCAGACTGCACCCGGAGAAGACCTGGTTCGGCGCTCGAGGACCGGGGTTCGATTCCCCGCAGCTCCACTAATAACACTCAGACAACTTCATCCCTGTAATCTATCTGCCGATACGTAGCAGTGTCTTCCTAGTTGGGGGTGTCCCCGGCTGTCCACCGGGAGACCCGGTGAACGAGGAAGGCAGCCTGTTGCGGGTGGTAGAGGTCCAACGTGGACTACACGGGGATGAAGTTCTGAGTGATCCCTCTGGCGACGGCACACTCGCCTGGGCAGACGTGATCGACGCTCTCGACCGGCACCGTGTGCCCGACGGCTTCCCCTTCATCATTGACGACGACGGCTCGGCCTCGTCATGCCGACACCTCAACCTGTACCTGCTCACGGCCTGGCAGCAACGAGCCTACGAACTCGACAGCCTCCGCAAGTTCCACGCCTACCACCTCGCGAGGCTGCTCCGATTCGTCCGCGCCTGCCATCAGGACGAGCGCGTCGATCTCACCGCAGCCACGACCGAGGACCTCGTCGCCTACCGCGACGCACGTCAGCACGAGGTGAAGGACTCCACCCTCTCCACCGAGATGGGCTGCTACTCGTCGTTCTTCTACTACGCCACCACGGTCGGCTGGATGGACCGCGATCCCATCCCGCGATGGGGCAGGAGCAACCGCAACACCCTCGTGTCCGCGGGCCGCCGCGAACGGCAGGCGAGGTTCCTCAGCGCCCCTCAGACGAGACACTTCCTCGACGTCGGCATGCGAGGCGACGGCTCACCGGCTCAAGGAGCGCCGGGGTATCCCGAAAGGGACTACGTGTACGGACTCCTTCTCGCCACCACCGGGCTGCGTCGCGAGGAGTGCGCTCTCCTCCTGAACGTGGAGGTCCCTGCCCCGCAAACGATGGGACCTGAGTCCATCCACGTCTTCGATCGGCTCGGCAAGAAGAACGTCGTCCGCTCGATCTACATCACGCCGCAGGTCGCGCACGCCGTCGACCTCTACCGTCAGACCGAACGAGCCACGGTCGTCGCCACAGCACAGCGCAACCTCCGCTCGAAGGTGCGGACGGCGCCCTCTTGGTCGTCGACGACGTGGTCGAGCGGCGTGGCCGTCAGTACGTCGCGATGGGTTCCAAACGCATCCCCCTGATCCGCTTCACGAACGAGCAGCGAGCCAAGGCCGTTCGCATCCTCGACGACGGCACCATCGACCCACTGACCCTGCTCGTGTCCCGCCGAGGCATCCCGCCCGGCATCGAGCGCTGGAACCGCCTGTTCGCCGACGGACGCGTCCGCGTCCAACACGCAGCCCACCGCGACCAACCGCCGCGCCACGTGCACGTCACCCCACACACCATGCGCCACTCCTACGCCGTCCGGATGCTCGCCGCCCTCATGAAGGAAGGACGCGAACGCGCAGGCGACCCCTACTTCCTCCTCGCCAACCCCGTCCTCACCGTCAAGCAACTCCTCGGCCACGCCAGCGTGCAGACCACCATGCACTACCTCCACGCCGCCGAAACCTGGACCGAGGACCTCCCTACCGCGCTCGCCACCACCGCCGCCGAACTCATCGGCCACACCGCCGACGACCCAGGCCCCAACCCCAGCACCATCGACGACGACTGGGACGACTTCGAAGACGACCAGCCGAACGAGGCCACAGCATGAGGGGCTCCTACTCGACACCCGCGGTGCCGCCGCGGAGCGCAGGCTCGACCGCTTCCTCAGACGGCCCGTTCACCTACGAGTGGGTCGTGTACGGAGAGAGCAAGAGCCACACCATCGACCCCGCGACGTTCGAGACACCGGCCATCGCGACCGAGTTGGGTCGAACATGGCTGCAGGTGCTCACCGAGTTCGGGCGCTTCGAATCCCAACTCGCCAACGGCCTGCGCGAGTTCCTGTCGTCAGTCGGGCAACTGCCGCTCAGCGATGACGAGAAGCGCCGGTTCGCGCTCAGTGACCTGCGGCGAGCCCACATCGACCTGTGGGAACTCAACATGCTCGCCCGTCACCGCGAGGCACAGTCAGACACCAACTACCGCAAGGTCCTCTACCTCTTCGCACTCCTGCGTCGCTACGAGGACGACCACCCCGGCACCCTGCACGAAGCCGTACGTGAGCGGTTGGAACGCCAGCCCCGGCTGTGGCACCACCGCAACGAGGGCCTCCCGGCGCTCAGCAAGGAAGAGGCACGCGAGTGGCGACGCTGGGCCTACCTCAAGGTCCGCAGCGCGCTGGCGCAACCAGACCGAGGCATCTCGGACATCGACGTCCACACGGCGACCCACGTCCTCCTCAGCCTGTCCACCGGCGAACCACCCGAGGTACTACGTGCGCTAACGATCGACGACATCGAAGCGACCACCACACCCGAAGTCGAAGCAGCACTCACACTGATGGCTCCTAGCGAGCGACTCGCCCATCTCGCGGAACACGACCACATCGAACGCATCCGCGTCCGCTACACCAAGAACCGTGCCGGAGGCGAGGTCTACGACGAGGTCTACGCACGCCGCGACACAGCACCCTTCAAAGCGATGCGCTGGACCATCATGCTCAACGCATCCGCGCGCGCAGAGTCAGGCAACCCGTCCCTCATCCTCATGCGCGACGCTGGCGGCACCGTGAGGCAGCCACCGTGGAACCGCGCTGAGTACCGACTGGCGTCGGTGGCCGAGAGGAACGGAGTGTCCTTCACCGGCCCGAACTACTGGGCCCGACTGCGCAAGACCGTGACGACGCGAGAAGCACTCGCCGACCCCCGCTCGTACCTATCCAAGGGTCGACGCCACTCCGCCGAAACCTTCTTCGGCTCCTACACCAACAGCCCCGTGCTGCGCGCCGAAGCGGGACGCGTCCTCGTCGAAGGCGTCAACGACCTCTTCGAACGCGCACTCACCGGTCCCACGATCGTCACACCCGAGGCCGAGGACGCACTTCGTGCCGGAGCAACGGCACCAGGACTCGACAAGGCCATGGCCCAGGCTCTGGTGGCCGGACGACTCGACGGCCCTCAGGCGGGCTGTCGAGACCCTCTCAGCAGCCCCTACGAGGCTGACGGAAGCGTCTGCACCAAGTCCATGACCGGCACCTGCTTTGGCTGCCCGAACGCTCTCATCACCCGACACCACCTCCCGGCAGCCATCGCGATCCAGGACCTCGCGCACCCGGACAAGGCTGCCAACCCCGAGACGTGGCTCCATCACTGGAAGCCCATCTACGACACCATCACCGAGGTCATCCTGCCCGCCTTCACCCCGGAGCAAATCGAGGAAGCACGCCAGCGAGCCGACCTGACCCCGATCGACCCCGGCGTCCTCAACGACATGCGTGGCCCGCAGGAGCGAGGCGCCCGATGAGCCTCCGATCGATGCCGAACGCCGCCGGTTCGGCAAACCAGCCTTGGTCAAACCCGTTCGAGGACGCCATGCCCGTGTGGCCCCACCTGCCGGGCAGCCCCGTCTATGGCGACTCGCCATGGGACCTCAACGAAGCCAAGACACGCATCAGCATGGGCGAGCGCTACATCCGGTTCACCGGCGTCCCCGCCCACCACCGAACGACGGTGAAGAACATCCTCATGGCGCTCGCTGCCCCAGACCGTGACGAGGTCGTAGAAGCGGGCGTGATCCGTCGCGGAGACGGCGCACCGCCAGCGACTATCGCTAACCACTTTCATCACCTCGCGACCATCGTCAGGTGGTCCGAAGCCCATGGACTGGTCCGCTTCAGCGACTGGACCCAAGAGCACGCCGATCAGTTCCTCGACGACCTGCGCAGCGGTGAACACCGCAAGGAAGGTGTCGGGCTGGCCGCAAGCACCATCCGGCAGCACATCAGCGCGCTTCGCATGCTCCGAGAATGCAGCGGCCTCATATCGGACCCCCTGCCGTTCTATCCATGGGGCGGTCGCAGCGCCACCGAGATCGCTGGTGAGACCCGCAACGACGAGAACTCCACGCCTCCGCTCCCATGGGAGACGTGGGCGCCCCTTGTGGCCGCATCATGGGTCATCGTCGACCGGTTCAGCGTCGACATCATCGCTGCTGCGGGAGTCCGATCAAGCATCCCCAAGGAGCCACGTGGCCCCTCTGGCAACAACGCATTCCTTGCGCTGAGCGACTGGTCGGAGCAAGGCGGTGCCCTACCCCTTCACACCGGGCACGGCCGCAAGAAGGATGGGCGCGGAGAGCCAAACACGACGCTGTTGCAGCGACTGCTCGGCATCAACGCGACCGTCTTGAAACGGTCGCACCACCAGTTCATGCCCGAGGCTGTGGCGTTGATCGAGCAGGCAGCAAGTGACCCAGATCGGACTGTCTTCGGCGGGCTCTACACCCCCACCGTCGAAGTCGAGCATGCCGACGGCACCAGCAGCCTGTGGGTCGAGGAACTGGGACTCGGAGAGACCGAGTACCTCGTGGCAGTGCTGCGGGGCGCCTGCTACGTTCTGATCACCAGCCTGACTGGCATGAGAGACGGCGAACTACAAGAACTGACCCGCGAGACCGCCACCACCAAGGACGGCCTGCCTGCCCTGCGCAGCATCCAGCACAAGGGCAACAAGAACCCCGACGGCGTGGGCCGCGAGTGGTGGGCTCCGCGGCCCGTGATCCGGACCGTGGAGGTTCTCAGCGCCCTCAGTGAACACGACACCCATCTCTTCGCACGCGACACGGACAACGCAGGGACCTACGTCCCGACCCGAGACATCGCCCGGCTCCTCGACTTCGTCAACGACGACCCAACCCGGCGCCCCGGAAGGGGGCGAGGCCCAGGACTCGCTCCAATCCCCCTTCCGCGCGGTCTGGCCATTCACGCCACGAGCCTGCGACGCTCCTTCAGCGTCTACGCCACAACGCACCCCGGCGCAGAACTGGGTCTCGGCATCCAACTCGGCCACGCCGCTTGGCGGATGACCAGTGGCTACATGAGCGACGGCCAGCAACAAGCCGTCCGCCACATGGACGCGGACCGCAAACGCGTTCTGCACAACGACGCAGCCGCGCTCATCAGCGGCGACACTCCTATCGCTGGACCGGCCGCCCACCACATCACCCAGTTCCGCGCCCAAGTCATCGCCGACCCGGACCGCGCCGATCGACTCGCAGCCACGCTCGCCGACCGCCTCCACCTGGGGCTCGCCAACGACTGCATGTGGAACCCCGCCACCAGCGGCTGCGGCACCGACCGCCCGCAACTCGGCGACCACGTTTGCGTCGGCCTCGACTGCACCAACGCCCTCGCGCGACCCGTCCACCTTGGCGTCGTCGTAGATGCGCTCGACAGGATCGACGCCTACCTCGACGAGGACCGCGGACACCCCGACCTCATCGAACGGATGCGCCGCGACCGCGCCAACCTCGCACGCATCCGCCGAGACCTCACAGAGGCCGATACCGACCCCGACGATCTGTACGACGACC
The DNA here is from genome assembly GCF_017916385.1 of Nocardioides xinjiangensis. Classification (NCBI taxonomy): domain Bacteria; kingdom Bacillati; phylum Actinomycetota; class Actinomycetes; order Propionibacteriales; family Nocardioidaceae; genus Nocardioides; species Nocardioides xinjiangensis. Next base: position 726,706 of record NZ_JAFMSW010000001.1, on the reverse strand, counting down.
TCGACGAGGAGCCACACGATGCCTAGCCCCACACGCAAGCGCGTCACCGACACCGTCATGCAAGCCGTCGCCGACGCCCTCGTCGCCATCGAGAACGACCCCAACGCGCCCCGCACCAAGCGCCAGATCGAACACATCACCGGCAGAAGCCACGACGCCGTCGCCCGCGCGTTCGCACAGGACAAGACCGAGAACAGCCCCTATCGGCTAAACGAACGGTTCGCCCGCCTCACCGCCAACCTCACGCGCGGTGACAGCCTCAACGAAGCCGCCGTACGCGCCGACCGTCAGACCATCGTCGAACTCCGACAGAAGAACCGCGACCTGGAGAAGCAACTTGATCGCTTCGCGATCGCCCTGTTTGCTCGGTCACTTGATGAGCATGACGTGCGGCCTGAACGGGAGGTCGTGACCCGCATCCGCCGCGACCAGCAAGGCGACTAGGAACCGATCGCGCGCTCTCGCTCAGGAACGTTCGCCGTTGGGGCTGCTGGTGCGCCACGGGGCGTCGGGGTCGCCGAGGGTTTCGAGCATCAGTTGGCACCAGACCTGCGCGGCGCCGACCACGAGCCGTGCGTGACGCGGGCGGACCCAGGTCGGCACGCTCTCGGCCCCGTGGTCCACGCCCACCTTGTTGCGGATCTCGGTGACGTTCTGCGCCAGCGTGACGAGCGAACCCAGCACCCGTCGAAGCGATTGATCCTCCCCACTCGCCCCCTTGGCAGCGAGCCCGAGCGCTTCCTGCGACCGAGCGACCAACTGGGTCACATCGTCCGACTTCGTGTATGCCACGTCGCGAGCCGACAGGACGCACTTTGCGGTGGACTCGATCAGGGCCTTGGCTGTGCTCACCGCCAGCCGAGGGTCCGACTCAACCGTGTCACCCAAGCGGCCCAAGTGGTCGTGAATCACCGCCGGATCGGCGAGTGCTGCGAGGGCGTCGGCTGAGAACGAGACCGGAGCCGCTGCGTGCGAGGGGTCCGTGACGACGAACGTCCATGGATCAACCTCGAACCCGGCGTCAGCAAGGGTGTTGAGCCACCTGGTCTTCAGTGGCATGAGGTCGTAGTAGTCGCCCCCGTGCTTGGAACGCTCGCCGATGTCTTGCATGGCGTCGGTGTAGACGGCGACCAACTTCGCCCGGTCAGTGGGACTGGCGAGATCCAGCGTCGCCAAGTAGCGGCGCATGCGCTCCCTGCGCACGCTCTGGTCGTCGGGATCCGGTTGCTCCGGCCCCAGCCGGATGTCGTTGTCCCCGAAGAGGGCGTCGATCTCACGGATCGCGACGTCAGTCACGTAGGCCGAGAGGAGGCGGAGAACCTTGGGAGTGAAGCGGGCCACGGCCCGACGCTAGCGGCCATCGACTGTCCTGCTCGCTAACGGTAGGCCGCGCGCGCGGCATCGGCTTCGCCGTGCCCATCGAGAGCCATGTGAGTGTCGGGAATCTGCAATCGCCGCACATTGACCAGCACTGGGGGAGACCCACACGATGTCGTCATGCCCTCGGTGTCGCGCGATCGCAACGAACTGGCTGACCTTGTCGGCCCGTTCTGGTCGTGGTCGCGGGTGAGCGCCGCGTTGGGACTCTCCAGCGATCGGCGGGCGCGTGGGGAGGTCGGAGGCGCCCTTCTTGGCCTTGCCACAACTGACGGCCAGGTGGTCTACCCCGTGTGGCAGTTCCACCGCCTTCCCAGCGGGCGGGTCGAGGTGCGACCCGGACTGGCTGCGGTGTTTCACGAACTGCAGGGGTTCGATCCGTGGGCTGTCGCAGTACTGATCCACACACCGGCTCCCGAACTCGATGGACAGACCCCGCTGGAGGCTGCCCGTTCGGGTGCCGCGCCCGACGACCTTGCTCGCGTCGCCCACGCCGTACGGCGGGAGTGGGCAACCCCGGCGGGCTGACCTGTCTGCGAGTTGAGGCCGCCTCCGAGTGGCTCAGTCGGGCCAGTCCGCCCGTAGCGTCCGCAAGTAGCCCGGCCCGAAGACGTCCCCGGCGCTGCCTGCCGTGGCGATGATGGCGGCGCGACGAGTCGCGGCGTCCGGCGCCTCAGGCGTGTCCACTTGCCGATGGCAAATGCGGCCTGCGACTGCTGGCTCGGCGGTGAAGTCCTGCTGTCTCATCTTCCGCCTACGGCGGAATCGCCCCAGGAAACCCCGCGGGACTCAGAGACAGCGGTTCGGAGCGTGGTCCGACAGCCGGGCCGTTCGTGCCAGTGGCCCGAGCCGCCTGCAACAACGACTCGGGCCACTTGGTTGTCCGGCTCACCTACCACTGTGCTCCGGACGGAACCGGCTGCGTCGAGGGCCCTGTCACCGGCCCTTGCTGCTTGTGGTGGTGCGGTGCGCCTGCCATTCGCGCACCGACCCACCACATCGAGTATGGACCGGCACACTGACGCTTGGGTAGGGTCGGTGCCGGACGGTTCAGCAGCGACTACGCGGGCCGACGAGACCGAGTGAGCGACGGGCCGCCCCTCTAGGCTCGGACCCACGAACGCATCGCGGGCAGATCCGGACGTTCCACCCCGCTGAACCAATCGTTGGAGCGGGCCGCACGCATGAGGCTGCGGCCCGCTCCGAGGTGGCTGTCGATCAGACCTGCGGATTGCCGTTGACGGAGGTCTCGGCTACAGGCTGGAGTGCGTCCCAGTGTTCGACGATCTTTCCGGCCTTGTTGAAGCGGAAGACGTCGATCTCGACGGTGCCGCGGTCCGAGGCGTTGACCTTGGCGAGGGCGTGGACGACGACGTAGTTGCCCTGCGTGACGGTGCGGCGGACGCGCAGCGTGTAGTCGGGGAACTGTTCCAAGTAGGCGGTGACCCCGGCGATGAAGGCGTCGCGGCCGTTGTCGAACAGCGGGTTGTGCTGGATGTAGGTGTTGGCGTCGATGTAGCGGCGCGCGTAGGTGTCGGGGTCGTGCTTGGTGAACGCGCCGACGAGCAGCCGGACGGCGGCGCGGCGGTTGGCCTTCTCATGCTGGGTGAGGCCCTTGTTGCCAGCAGGGACGGGCGATGTGGCCGTACGGCTGGCCGAGGTAGCAGCGTCCGCCGCGGGGGCTGCAGCAGTGACCGTCGGCAGGGCGAGCGCTCCGGCAGCGACTGCGCCGACGGCGGTCGCGGCGAGGGTGGACAGAGCGGTGCGTGGGCGGGCGATGGAGCGAGAGGCGGCGGTCATTGGACGGTTCCTTCGGGTGGTGGGAGCGATCTGGCTCGGGTTTGTCTGGTGGTCGGGATGGCGGAATGAAGTCACAGCACTTACTGTTGGTGACTGACGCACGGAAAGAAATAAGGCACCCGAAAGTGCCTGACTACCGGATGAGTGAGTGAGCCATGAGCCTCGACACCTCGCAGTGGAATCCCTACGACCGCAACTGCCCCAGCAGGCGACTGCTGGACCGCATCGGCGATCGCTGGACCGTGCTGATCATTGGAGCGCTGTCCGACGGGCCGCACCGGTTTAAGGCGATCACCGAGCGCGTGGACGGCATCTCGCAGAAGATGCTCACCCAGACCCTGCGCGGGCTGGAGCGCGACGGTCTGGTCAAGCGCACTGTTTACCCGGTGGTGCCCCCACGCGTGGAGTACGAACTCACCGCGGCGGGACGCTCCCTGTGTGAGCCGCTGGCCGCTCTTGAGGAGTGGGCCAGGGAGCACATGAGTGGCGTGCTCGCGGCTCGCGCAACCTACGACGCGACGACCGTCGGAGCAGACGCGTGAGCGTCACCGAGTTGACCCAACGGCAAGTGGACCGCGCTGTCGTGGACCTGCTCGACCACCTCGCGCCCGAGGCTGCTGCAGAGACCGTCGGCGCGACAGCGCGTCAGCGAAGGGTCGCGCTGGCCGACGTGTTGACCGTTCGGCCGCCTGGCCCGTTGCCCGACGGCCTCGCGAGGCTCCTTGATGGCGTGTTGGCGTGGGAGAACGCCCAACGCCTGGTCACCGACACCGCCGACTTGCCGCGTCTGCGTTTGGCGGGTGTCGGGTCGCGGATGTCGCTGTGGCAGGGCGACATCACCGCCCTTCGTGCCGATGCGATCGTCAACGCTGCCAACAACCGGATGCTCGGCTGCTTCGCCCCGGGCCATGCGTGTATCGACAACGCGATCCATGCCGTCGCCGGACCCCGGCTACGCGAGGAATGCGCCGCCCACATGGCCGCGCAGTGTCACCTCGAACCCACCGGTGCCGCCACCCTCACGGGCGGCTACCACCTGCCAGCCCGGCACGTACTGCACACCGTCGGCCCCATCGTGGCGGATGGTGAACCATCCGCTGCCGACGCCGAAGCCCTCGCCTCGTGCTACCGCTCCTGCCTCGACACCGCCGACAGCCACGGCGACATCGCCTCGGTGGCGTTCTGCTCCATTTCGACCGGCGTCTTCGCCTACCCCATTGAAGCCGCGACCGTCGTCGCCGTCGACACCGTGACCCGGTGGCTCACCGCGCATCCAGAGTCCGAGATGCAGGTCATCTTCAACACCTTCTCCGACCACGACACCGCCGTGTACCGCACCACTCTCGAAGGCCGACTCCCGTGACCCACACCTCCCACACCCACGCCCATCATTACGACTCGGTGCGCGGGTCGCAGAACCTGGACGCCGCGGCCGCCGCGCTCGCGGACGCCGAGCGCGTCTTCATTGGCGCCGGGGCTGGACTGTCGGCTGCAGCCGGGTACGACTACACCGACCGCGACCGGTTCGCCGACCTGTTCCCGTGGCTCAAGAAGGCTGGGTTCAACGCCCGCTACGAACTCATCGGCTACCCCCTCCCTCCGCGCCACCAATGGGGCTTCTGGGCCGTCCACGTCCGCGACATCCGCCTCGGCAACGAACCGTCGGCGATCTATCAGCAACTCCGCACCGCGGTCGGCGAACGCGACCACTTCGTCATGTCCTCCAACGTCGACGGCCTGTTCGCCCGCAACGGCTTCGACCCCGACCTGGTCTTCACCCCGCAAGGCGACTACGCCCTCTACCAGTGCCACTCCCCGTGTACCCGCGAGGTGTGGGATGCCCGCCCCATCCTGGAACGCGCCCACGCCACCCTCGACCCGCAGACCGGGCAGATCGACGAAGACGCCGTACCCACCTGCCCCAACTGCGGCGGCGAGGTGTACCTCAACGTCAACGCCGGACGCTTCTACATCGCCGACCACTTCGCCCCAACCGGGCGAGACCTGCAGGCTTGGCTGCGCAACGCCCAGGACACCTCCGCCAAGGTCGCCGTCCTCGACATCGGCTCCGGCTACAACACCCCCGGCGTCATCCGCTGGCCCATCGAGCAGATCACCCGCGCACTGCCCCACGCCACCCTCATCCGGATCAACCGCGACCACCCCGACGTGCCAGGCGACCTCACTGACCGTGCGTTCTCTCTCTCCGGAGACGCACAGGCCTCCATCAGCCACCTCACCCGTACCAACCACTGACCTACAAGCAACCCACGAGCCTGAAGGACGGCCATGACAGCCCTCGGCGCCAGCGCCACCACCACACTGGACAGGAACAAGGAGAACGTGAAGGCCTTCTACGACCTCATGTTCAACCAGAACCGACCCGCCGAAGCCATCGAGAAGTACGCCGGGGACGACTACATCCAGCACAACCCCCACGTGGGCGACGGCAAGCAGGCATTCATCGACTACTTCAACCGCATGGCAGCCGAGTACCCCGGCAAGCACGTCGAGTTCGTCCGCTCCTTCGCCGAAGGCAACCACGTCATCCTCCACTGCCACCAGACCTGGCCCGGCGACCTCGAATACGCAGGCATCGACATCTTCCGCCTCGACGACAACGGCAAGGTCGTCGAACACTGGGACGTGCTCCAACCCCTGCCCGAGCACCCCAACAACCCCAACGGGATGTTCTGATGTCCGAGCCCAGCCAACTGCCTTGCCTCTGCGAGTGGACCCGCGAACCCGGTCGCACTTGGCGCCAGAATGCCTGGACGGGCCTCAAGGCTCGCGTCCACCGCTGGAGGCACAACGCAAACCGCTCATAGGAGGATCCCGCCGAGACTGAGCGTCACTGGCGATGCCGTCCGCAGATCGGCAGATCCGGATGTTCGCGCCCGCGTCGCCCCGCGAGCGTTACTGAAAGTCCACCATGGCGTTCTCGGCGCTTGCTCGACCGACGGCGATCACGCGGGCGACGAGTTCTCACCGTAGGTGCCTGCTGGGTGCCCAAACCCACGTCCAGTGTCTCCCGGTGGACAGCCGGGGACACCCCAACTAGGAAGACACTGCCACGTAGCGGCGCTGCGCACCTTGGGAGACACGGAGTACCGGAAGACACCCCAATGTCACAGTTAGCTCCACTCGTCACGAGGCGAGGTGGCCGGCAGATGCTGCGGGCCGCCTCGCCTCGTCGTCGTTGCGGCTGCCGCATGCCGAGGTGCCCGGTCGAGCCAGCGCGTGCGCTCCCGAGCGGCCACCGCACGGGTCGTGGCACCCTGCGGTGGTGCCCCCTCAGATCGACCCGGCCTCGATCACCGTCGCGCCGCTGACCCGCGAGCACGCCGAGGACATGGTCACCTGGCGCTACGAGCCGCCCTACGACGTCTACGACATCGCCGGGGCCGACCCCGAGCAGCTGCTGCACCCCGGCGCCGGGTTCTTCGCGGTCATGGCCGCCGGGCGGCTGATCGGCTTCCGCTCGTTCGGCCGGGACGGGCAGGTGCCGGGCGGCGACTACGACGACTCCGCCCTGGACACCGGCGGCGGCCTGCGCCCCGAGCTCACCGGCCAGGGGCTCGGCCGGCCGGTGATCGCGGCAGGGCTGGCCTTCGGTCGCGCCCGGTTCGCCCCGCCCGCGTTCCGCGTCACCGTGGCGAGCTTCAACGTTCGCGCCCTGCGCACCGTCGAGCGCCTCGGGTTCGCCCGCACCGGCTCGTTCGCGGCCGCCCGGGACGGCCGGGAGTTCGTGGTCCTGGTGCGCCCCGAGACGGCGTAGCTGCCGCTCAGACGCGCCGGCAGTGCTCGGACGTCGGCGCTGCCTCGGGGTGCAGGATCCCGGCCAGCGCCTCGACCCCGTCGACCAGCCGCGGCCCGGGCCGCGCGAACAGCCCGTCGGCGTCGACGGCCCACACCGGCACACCGGGGAAGTGGCCGCGCACACCCGCGGCCAGCTCGGCACTGCCCTCGATGTCGTAGCCGCACGGAGCGCAGACGACGACGTCCGGCCCCGACGCGACGGCGTCCTCCCACGTGGTGCGGATCGACCTCGCCCCGGCGACGCCCAGGGTGGGCTCGCCGCCGGCCCGGGCGACCATCTCCGGGATCCAGTGGCCGGGAGCGAACGGCGGGTCCGTCCACTCCAGCACCAGCACGCGCGGGCGGGCGCGCCCCGCGACCCGCTCGGCGACGGTGGCCAGGCGCTGCTCGAGCGAGGCGACGAGGCCCTCGGCCGCGTCGTCGTGGCCGGTGAGCCGGCCGATCTCGCGGACGGAGGCGAGCACGTCGTCCAGCGTGTGCGGGTCGACGGTCGCCACCTCGGCGCGGCAGCCGAGGAAGTCCAGGGCCTCGCCGACCGTGCCGACGTCGACCGCGCAGACGGCGCACAGGTCCTGGGTGACGACGAGGTCGGCGTCGAGCTCGGCCAGCGCGTCGGCGTCGAGGCGGTAGAGGTCCTCGCCCGCGGCGAGCGCAGCGGCCACGAAGTCGTCGATCTCGCGCGGTGCCAGCCCCTCCGGCATCGCCGACGTCGACACCACGCGTCGCTCCCGTGCCGCCGGCGGGTGGTCGCATTCGAAGGTCACCCCGACCACGTCGTCGCCCGCGCCCACGGCGAAGAGGATCTCGGTGGCCGACGGGATCAGCGAGACGATGCGCACGCCCCGACCCTAGACGTCGAACACGTTCCAGCGAGTCGGGTTGCGCGCGCGCTGGTCCTCAAGCACGAGGTCGCGCGCCGCGGCTCGGCGACGTGCGCGGACAGCGCGGACACAGTTCAAACTTTCGGACGGGCGAATCGGCCTCGCGAAGGCGTTCGTCCTGAGACGCTGCCGCCATGGAAACAGCAGCCATCACGTCGTGGACGCTCGTCCAGGAGATCCCGGTGCCGGCCGACGTCAACGACCTGCTCGTCGACGGCGAGCAGGCCGTCGCGGCGTACAAGACCTTCCGCGACTCGGCGATCTTCACCACGAAGCGGCTCATCGTGAGGGACGCGCAGGGCCTGACCGGCAAGAAGGTCGAGGTCTACTCGCTGCCGTACAGCCGGATCGACATGTGGTCGTCGGAGAACGCAGGGAAGCTGCTCGACTTCAACGCAGAGCTCGAGATGTGGACCCGGGCGGGCCACATCAAGATCAAGCTGGACAAGAAGGTCGACATCCGTCGCCTCGACAAGCTGATCGCCTGGGCCGTGCTGAACGCCGGCTGACCGAGTCCTAGCCGCCTTCGCGCGCGTTGCGACGCCGCGTCTCCCAGGCCTTCTTCGCCGCCCGGCTGCGCCGCTTGCGTGCCCGCTCGGCCTCCTGGAGCATCCGCTCGGCCGCGCGCTCGGCGCGGCGCACGGCGTTCTCCGCACGCTTGCGCTCCGCCTCGACGACGGCGGGGGAGCGGACCGGCCACAGGTAGGGCAGGTCGTCGGGCACGTCGGGGAAGCGGGGCCGGTAGAACTCCGGGTCCTTGCGCACGAGCGCGGACTGGTGGCTGCGGTGCAGGCCCGGGTCTCCGAGCCACGGTGGCAGCGCGCCCGCGTCGGCGAGCTCGGCCTGCGTCCGGACCTCGGTGACACCGGCGGCCCGCAGGTCCGCGCCGATGGTCGCCGCGCACGTGTCGCCGAACCCGAGCTCGAGCCACACCTCGCAGCACGCGAAGCCGTAACGCCCGAGCGCCTCCTCGTAGCCGCGCCACATCAGCGCCGCCGGGTGGTTGCGCCAGCCGTAGTCGGCCACGGTCAGCGCGCGCACGACCTGGATGGTCTCGACGCGCTGCTTGCCGAGCCGCTTCTGGTCCAGCGCGCGCGCCGACGCCTCGAAGTCGGGGTAGGGGAGGAACGTCTGCACTCCCTCGAGGGTAGGCACCCCCGACGCGCGGCGCCCCACCCCGACGACGGGTCACGGCGCGGCGGAGCACGCGGCACACTGACCGCATGGACGGATGCGTGTTCTGCCGGATCGTCGCCGGTGACCTGCCCGGCCACGTCGTCCTGGAGACCGACGACCTGGTCGCCTTCCTCGACACCCGGCCGGTCTTCAAGGGCCACGCCTTGCTCGTGCCGCGCACCCACGTCGAGACGTTGCCCGACCTGCCGGCCGGGCTGCGAGACGGCTTCCTGGCGGCCGCCCAGCGGCTGGCCACCGCGGTCAAGGACGGGCTCGGCGCGCAGGGGTCGTTCGTGGCCATGAACAACACCGTCAGCCAGTCCGTGCCGCACCTGCACCTCCACGTGGTGCCGCGGACCAAGGGCGACGGCCTGCGCGGCTTCTTCTGGCCGCGCACGAGGTACGCCGAGGGCGAGGCGGAGACCTACGCCGAGCGGCTGCGTGACGCGCTCGACGGCTAGGGGTGCCCGGCGCCGGCGCGGTCGTGCGCGACGGCGGGGCCCGGACCTGCCTCCGCGCGTCGACGCAGCGGGTGGCCGGTCGCCCGCGCGGCGAGCACCACCGCGGCCGCGCCGATGACCGCCCCGCCCAGGACGTCGACGAAGAAGTGCCAGCCCAGGTAGACGGTGGACACCGAGGTGAGCACGGCGAAGACCCAGCTGCCCGCCCGCACCCACGACGGCAGCCGCAGCACCTCGGCCACCAGGCACGCGGTGACGGTGATCGCCACGTGGAGGGAGGCGAAGGCGGCGATGGTCTGGACGGAGCGGGTGTCCCAGGGGCCCGCCAGCACGTCGACCCGGTCCTGGAGCAACCACTCCTGGACCCGGGTGTTGAAGGTGGGGGAGAGGTCGGCGAACTCGCCGGGTCGGGAGTACACCGGCCCGAGCGACGGGACGAGGTAGTAGACGACCACGCCGAGCAGCCAGTTGAACGAGACGGCCGTGACGTAGAACGCCCCCGCGAGCGAGCGCCGGGTCCACACGAGCGCGACCGCCAGCGTCGCCGGCACCAGGCCGATCCACAGCACGTAGACGCCCGACATGAGCCATGCCGCCCAGCCGGTGCCGAGCACCTGGTGCAGCACGTCCGCCGGGTCGTGCCCGAGCCACAGCAGGCGGTCCGCCCTCGCCAGCTCGGTGTCCCAGAGCCGGTCGTCGACGAACGGCAGGTAGCCCTTGAGGTTGCGGAAGGCGACGTAGGCGACGTACCAGGCGGCGAGCCCGCTCAGGGTGAACCGCACCTGGGCTCCGTGCCACCGGTCACGCAGCACGAACCGCAGCGCAGCCCACGCGTCCGCGTGCGCGGCACCGCGGGCGGCGAGCACCCAGCGCGGCACGACGTCGAGCAGGACGGCCGCCGCGACGATGACCGGCAGCCGCACCCACGTCGGCACGGAGACCCCGTCCGGGTCGCGCACCGGCAGGTCGTACGCCGTCGCGACCAGCACCGTCGCCACGGCCATCACCGCGGCCACCACGGCCGCGGCACGGAAGTCCCCCCGTCCCATGTCGGCACGCTAGCGACGCGCCGCGCCGCGGCCCACCCCCTGCACCGGATCTCCACAAGTCGGGGGAGTCCTCGCACCCGCACGACCGCGGCGCGCGGGCGGAGCAGCGACCACTAGTCTCCCGGGAGGACCAGCACCGAGCCTGAGGAGTCACCGACATGGGTCGTTTCGACCGGCGCGTCGCCGCCATCACCGGAGCAGCGCGAGGCATCGGCTTCGGCATCGCCCAGCGCCTGGCCAGCGAGGGCGCGTCGATCGCCGTCCTCGACCTCGACGAGGCGGCGGCACAGGAGGCTGCGGGCCGGCTCGAGCTGGTCGAGGGTGCGCGGGCGATCGGCGTCGCGTGCGACGTCGTCGACGCCGCCGCGGCCGAGGCCGCCGTCCAGCGCGTGGTCGAGGAGCTGGGCGGCATCCACGTGCTGGTCAACAACGCCGGCATCACCCGCGACAACCTGCTCTTCAAGATGACCGAGGAGGACTGGGACCTGGTCATGGGCGTGCACCTCAAGGGCGTGTTCAACATGACCAAGGCGGCGCAGTCGCGGTTCGTGGAGCAGAGGTACGGCAAGATCCTCAACCTCTCCAGCGTCTCCGCGCTCGGCAACCGCGGCCAGGCCAACTACTCCGCCGCCAAGATGGGCATCCAGGGGCTGACCCGCACCCTCGGCATCGAGCTCGGCCCCTTCGGCATCACCGCCAACGCGATCGCCCCCGGCTTCATCGCCACCGAGATGACCGACGCGACCGCGCGCCGGCTCAAGATGGAGCCCGAGGAGCTGCAGCGCCTCAACGCCGAGGCGACCCCCGTCCGCCGGGTGGGCCAGCCGGAGGACATCGCCGCCGCGGCGGCGTTCCTGTGCAGCGACGAAGCGTCGTTCATCACAGGCCAGACGCTCTACGTGGACGGAGGACGCAAGCTCGGCTGACCGCGGTTTGATCCCGGCGCGGTGATGTGCCTACGGTGCTCGACGATCAGCACCACCCGCCCCGGGACAACGCCGAGTCCTGCCCGCCCGGGGCGACCCCCGACATCTTCGAGGGCAGGAGTGGGGGACCCACAGGTTCCACTGCCGGTTCGTGCAGCACTGCACGCGCCGGCTCGGGGTGAAGTCGCCGTGCAGGCGGCGGGGCACCTTCCAGCCCCAACCCGACAGCTCACCTCACAGGCGTGGGAAAGGAACACACACTCATGCCTGCGACCTCTCGCACGGCGCGAGCCTGCGCGCTCGCCCTCGCCGGACTGGGCCTCACCGCCTCGACCCTGACGGCGCTGCCCGCCACCGCCGCCGGCTCCCAGTCCTCCCCGACGACGTCGGAGCGGACCTCGGAGCGGACGTCCTCGACGACCACCGACCGCCGCGCCGCCAGTCGCCGCGTCGCCGCCCGCGTCCTCGGCGCCCGCGACACCGCGCTGCGCCAGCGCGGCGACTGGTACGGCTACGGCGCCACCGGGCCGAACCGGTTCGACTGCTCCGGGCTCGTCTACTACAGCTACCGTCGCGCCGGCTTCCCCGTGCCCCGCACGTCGGCGGCCCAGGCCGGCTTCACGCGGCGCGTGGCGAAGAAGGACATGCGCGCGGGCGACCTGATGTTCTTCCACGGCAGCGGCGGCGTCTACCACGCCGCGGTGTTCCTGCGCTGGGAGCGCGGCCACGCGGTCATGGTGCACTCCCCGGGCTCCGGGCAGCGGGTGCGGGTGGCCGTCCCGTGGACCTCCCAGTGGTTCGGCGGAACGCTCCGGCGTGGGTGATCGGCCGAAGCTGGTAGGCAGAGCCTGCTGATCTACCCTGTGGCGCGCCTTCTCCCATCGGGGAGGGCGCGCCGCCACACTCGAGGCACATCCCCCTGCTGTTCCCGCTCGATCGGAGTTCCCGTGCGTCACCCCCTTCGCCCCTCCTCGTCCCGGGCAGTCGCCGCCGCGCTGGTCGCGGCCTCGCTGCTCCTCGCCGGCTGCAGCGGAGGCGACGCCGAGGAGCCGAGCGCCTCCGGGTCCCCCGAGCCGACCACGTCGGAGACCACGGAGGCGCCGGAGCCGACGTACTGGCCGTTGACCGGGCTCGAGCGCAAGGGCGACGCCCCCGAGCACCCCGTGATCGTCACCAAGGTCGACAACACCTCCTCCAGCGCCCCGCAGGTGGGCCTCGGGTCGGCCGACCTGGTCGTGGAGGAGCTCGTCGAGGGCGGCTACACCCGCCTGGCGGCGTTCTACTACTCCAAGGTGCCCGCCGACATCGGTCCGGTCCGCTCCATGCGCGCCAGCGACATCGGCATCGTGCCCGAGGGGGCGACGGTCGTGACCAGCGGCGCCGCCCCGATCACCATCAAGCGCATCAAGGGCGCCGGGATCCCCTGGATCACCGAGGGCGACGCGGGCGTCTACCGCGAGACCTCGCGCTCGGCGCCCTACAACCTGTTCGCCCGGCTCGGTGACATCGCCAAGCGCCTCGAGGCCGACGAGGAGCCGCCGCCGTACCTGCCGTGGGGCACCGCCGCCGACCTGCCCCGGGGCGCCAAGGCGCGCAGCCTCACCGCCGACTTCGGCGCCCACTCCACCAGCTGGCAGTTCCAGGGCGGGGGGTACGTCAACACCGACTCCTACGCCGCGCAGGGCGACCAGTTCCCCGCCGACTCCGTGCTCGTGCTGCGGGTCAAGGTCGGCGACGCCGGGTACCGCGACCCCGCCGGCTACCCCGTGCCCGAGACGAAGTTCGAGGGCAGGGGCGCCGCGCTGCTGTTCCACGGTGGGCGCGTCGTGCGCGGCACCTGGAGCAAGGACGGGCTGAAGGGTGCGCTCGAGCTCTCGACCAAGGACGGCGACCTGGCCGTGCCCGCCGGGCACGTCTGGGTCGAGCTGGTGCCGGCCGTCAACGGCAACGTCACGTTCGCGAAGTAGCACCCGGGTCGGGCGAGCCGACTCCCTCCTCCAGCAACCGCTGGAGGCCGGCGAGGACGAAGCCGATGGCGGCCTCGACCCGCAGCGCGGCCGCTGCCGGGTCCTCGCTGACGGCGACGGCGCCGCCGGCGGCGGACATCGCGCCGAAGAAGATGCGCGTGAACGTGTCGAGCATGGCGTCGTCGAGGTCCCAGTCTCCGCCGCCCAGCGCGGACCGCACGATCTCGTCGACGATCGCGTAGGTGGAGCGCTCCTCGCGCTCGCGGTAGCGCTCGTGGCCCAGCACCGACGGCCCGTCGGAGATCACGATCTGCCGGTAGCCCGGCTCCTGCACGGCCCCGAGGAAGGCACGCAGCCCCGCCTGCGCCTTCAACCACGGGTCTCGGTGCCCCTCGGTGGCCCGGGCGATCCCGGCCGTGGCGCGCGACTCCACGCGCTCGAAGGCGGCCTCGAAGATCGCCTGCTTGCCGCTGAAGTGGTGGTAGAGCGCGCCCTTGGTGACGTCGGCACCCGCGACGATGGCGTCGAGGGACGTCGCGGAGTAGCCGTGCTCGGTGAAGAGCCGCTCGGCCACGTCGACCAGCGCGCGCTTGGTCGAGTCCGGCCAGCGCTGGCGGCGGGCCATCACGGGCGTGCTCCGTCGACGGTCATGGGGCGCAGCCTAGGTGACCGGCCTCACGCGTGGAGGACTGTGCGGAGCGGCGCGGCTGCGGCATACTGAAAGTACGTACCGTCGGTATGTACAGAAGGAGACCGCCATGACCTGGACGTCCCACCACCGCCGCGCGGACGTGCTGCGCGAGGTGATCCGCACCGCCGACAGCCGCCTCGACCGCCGCCTGCCGATGGACGTGGCCGGCGTCGCCGAGACCTTCGGTGACGACGTCACGCTGCTCGGAGCCCTGCAGCTGCGCTGGCACACCCGCCTCGCCGGCCGGATCGAGCGCGAGCTCGCCGACCAGCCCCTCGACCTCCCCCGGGCCGTCGCCGTCGCGTGGCGGCGGGCCGCCGAGGACATGCCCGGCGTCCGCGCCGTCATCGACCACCACGTCGCGCACCCGAGCAGTCCCGAGATGGCCCGCACGACCGCGATCGCCGCGGGCAAGGAGCACGAGCTGCTCGCCCTCATGGCCGGACGTGCCAGCGCGCCCGGCGACGCCGCCCGCCGCGCGGGTCGGGCGATCGAGTCCGCCGCCCGCGCGTCGTACGTCCCGGGTGCCGTGCCGCGGCAGCCTCCGGCGCCGTCGCTGGTGCAGCGGCTGAAGGCGGTGCTCGCGGCCTGAGCGGCGTACCCGCGGGCCTGCCATAGTGGAGGCATGCAGCTGGCTTCGGGGATGCTGCTGGTGGCGACACCGGCGCTGCAGGACCCCAACTTCGCCGAGACGGTCGTGCTGCTGCTCGACGTGAACGACGAGGGAGCCCTCGGCGTGGTGCTCAACCGTCCCACGCAGGTCCTCGTGGCCGACGTCCTCGAGCCGTGGCGCGACGTCGTCGTGGAGCCGGAGGTGCTCTTCCGCGGCGGACCGGTCGGCACCGACGGCGCCCTGGCCGTGGCCCGGCTGCGCGACCCGGACGAGCCGCCCGTCGGGTGGCGTCCGGTGACCAGCGTGCTGGGCATGGTCGACCTCGACACCCCGACGGAGCTCGTGGACGGGTCCCTCGCGGCGATGCGGGTCTTCGCCGGCTACGCCGGGTGGGGCGCCGGCCAGCTCGCCGGGGAGGTCGAGGAGGGCAGCTGGTACGTCGTCAGCAGCGAGGCCGCCGACGCGTTCCGCGGCGATCCCGACAGCCTGTGGCGCGATGTCATGCGACGCCAGCCCGGCATGCTCGCCTGGCACGTCAACAGGCCCGTCGATCCCGACCTGAACTGACTCCAGCGTTAGGCTTGTCCATCATGAGCACCATCGGATTCTCGCCCGGCACGCAGACCGTCGAAGAGCGTCAGACGGTGCCCACCGACGAGGGTGACCACGAGCGGTTCTCGCACTACGTGCCGAAGGACAAGCTGACCGAGGCGATGGTGATGGGCACGCCCGTCATCGCCCTGTGCGGCAAGGTGTGGGTGCCCTCGCGCGCGCCCGAGAAGTACCCGGTGTGCCCGGAGTGCAAGGAGATCTGGGAGTCGATGAAGCCGGGGGAGGGCTCCGGCTCCGACGGCTCGGGCTCCGACGCGTGACGGGGCGCCCCGAGGCGCCGCTGCCCCCCGCGTGGCCCGACCGGGCCGCCTGGGGCACCGCGCCCTCCCTGCGCGCGTGGCAGCAGGCGGCGGTGGACCTCTACCGGTCGCGCCAGCCCCGCGACTTCCTGGCAGTGGCCACGCCGGGCGCAGGCAAGACGACCTTCGCCCTCACGGTCGCGGCCGACCTGCTCGGTCGCCGCGTCGTCGACCGGATCACCGTCGTCGCCCCGACCGAGCACCTCAAGACGCAGTGGGCCGAGGCCGCCGCCCGCGCGGGCATCCCGATCGACCCCACCTACTCGGCCGGCAAGGGCAAGACGTCGGACGACTACGTCGGCATCGCGGTGACCTACGCCGGCGTCGCGGTCAACCCGCTGGCGATGCGGATCCGCACCGAGCGGTTCAAGACGCTGGTGATCCTCGACGAGATCCACCACGCCGGCGACGCGCTGTCGTGGGGCGAGGGCGTGCGCGAGGCGTTCGACCCGGCGACCCGGCGGCTCGCGCTCACCGGCACGCCGTTCCGCTCCGACATCAACCCGATCCCGTTCGTCAGCTACGCGCCGGGCGAGGACGGCGTCCCCGTGTCCGCCGCCGACTACACCTACGGGTACGCCCATGCCCTCGCCGACCACGTCGTGCGCCCGGTGCTCTTCATGGCCTACTCCGGCGAGATGCAGTGGCGCACCCGCGCGGGCGACGAGGTGGTGGCCCGGCTGGGCGAGCCGCTCGCCAAGGACATGCACGCCCAGGCGCTGCGCACGGCGCTCGACCCGCGGGGGTCGTGGATCCCGGCGGTGCTGGAGGCCGCGGACAAGCGCCTGTCGGAGGTACGCCGTCACGTGCCCGACGCCGGCGGGCTGGTGATCGCCGGCGACCAGGACTCCGCGCGTGCCTACGCGGCGCTGCTCAGGAAGATCACCGGCGAGGCGCCGACGGTCGTGCTCTCCGACGAGAAGGGCTCCTCGAAGAAGATCGAGAAGTTCACCGCCTCCGACGACCGCTGGATGGTCGCCGTGCGGATGGTCTCCGAGGGCGTCGACGTGCCACGCCTCGCGGTCGGCGTGTGGGCCACGACCGTGTCGACGCCACTCTTCTTCGCGCAGGCCGTCGGCCGCTTCGTCCGGGCGCGGTCGCGTGGCGAGACCGCGTCGGTGTTCCTGCCGTCCGTGCCGCACCTGCTCGAGTTCGCCTCCGACATGGAGGCGCAGCGCGACCACGTGCTGGGCCGCCGGGTCAGGGACGAGGACGACATCTTCGCCGCCGAGGACGAGCTGCTCGCCCAGGCGCAGCAAGGGGAGTCGGCCTCCGACGAGCTCGAGATGTCGTGGGAGGCGCTCGGCTCGACGGCGTCGTTCGACCACGTGCTCTACGAGGGCGCGCAGTTCGGCCACTCCGGTGAGGTGCACGTGGGGTCGGAGGAGGAGATGGACTTCCTCGGCATCCCGGGCCTGCTCGAGCCCGACCAGGTGCGCGAGCTGCTGCACTCCCGCCAGAGCGAGCGGGCGCGCAAGCAGCGCTCCGACGGGGGCGGCGACCGCGTCGTCGACTCCGTGGAGCAGCTGAGCACCCACCAGCAGCTCGGCGTCCTGCGCCGCGAGCTCAACGGACTGGTCGCGGCCTGGCACCACCGCACCGGTCAGGCCCACGGGGTCACCCACAACGCGCTGCGCAAGGAGTGCGGCGGCCCGCCCGCCGCCGTGGCCAGCGCCGAGCAGCTGCACGAGCGGATCAACCGGATCCGCGAGTGGGCGGTGCGCCAGTCGGGCTGAGCGCCCTAGATTGGTCCGGTGCCCGCCGAGACCTCGCAGACGCTCGACCGGGGCCTGCGGGTGCTGCGGGTGCTCGCGGAGAGCCCGGAGGGCCTGACCGTCACCGAGCTGTCGCACCGCCTCGAGGTGAACCGCACGGTCGTGTACCGGTTGATCAGCACGCTGGAGCAGCACGGGCTGGTCCGCCGCGACGCCCGGTCCCGGCTCTTCGTCGGGCTCGGCGTGCTGCACCTGGCCAGCGGCGTCCAGCCGCTGCTGCGCGACCTCGCGATGCCGGTGCTGCGCCAGCTGGCCGAGGCCCTCGGCTCGACGGCGCACCTCACGGTCGCCGACGGCGACGAGGCGCTGGCGCTGGCGGTCGTCGAGCCGACGTGGACCGACTTCCACGTGTCCTACCGGGTCGGGGCGCGTCACCCGCTCACGCAGGGCGCTGCCGGCAAGGCGATCGGCCTGCGCGAGGTGGAGGACACGGCGTACGCCGTCACGAGCGGCGAGCTGCAGTCCGGTGCCCGCGGGCTGGCCGCCCCGGTGCGCGGCGTCGACGGCCTGCGGGCGAGCGTGGGGATCGTGACGCTCGACGGGGCGATCGACGAGGAGGTGGTCGCGCCGCAGGTGATCGCCGCGGCGGCGGCCGTCGCCGACCGGCTCCGGTGAGTCGGCGGTCCACCCCCACGGGGGATTGACGTGCCGGTGCCCGGGCGCGCTGACTGAGGAGGACCAACCCCCCGTCAGCAAGGAGCACCCGCATGACTGTCCGTATCGGTCGGCTCGCGGTCGCCGGCCTCGCGACCGCCGCACTCCTGGCCCCCGCGCTGCCCGCCTCCGCCATCGTCGGCGGCGCCCCCGACGCAGGGGAGCACCCCTACGTCGGCCAGCTGCTGTTCTACGTCCCGGACGCCGTCGACCCGCGGTTCGACGACCCGGGCGGCTGGTTCAACTGCACCGGCACCCTCATCGACGCCGACACGGTCGTGACCGCAGGACACTGCACGTACGCCGTCGGCGTGGAAGGCGAGGCCCCGGCGGACCCGCTGCAGGGCGGCACCGACGTCTGGTTCTCGGTGGAGGAGGCGCCCGACTACTCGATCCTCGACCCGAGCGCGGGCTACGTGCCCGACCGCAACGCCGAGCGGTACGCCGACTGGTCGGCCGCGCTCGACGCCAGTCCCACGTGGCACGAGGCGAGCGCGACGTACACCCACCCGGAGTACGTCGACGCGGCGTTCCTCCTGCACGACCTCGGCGTCGTGGAGCTCAGCGAGCCGATCGTGCTGCCCGAGTACGGGTCCCTCCCGGAGGAGGACTACCTCGACCGCTATGCCGGCAGCGACCGGCAGCGCGGGCTGTTCGAGAGCGTCGGCTACGGGCTCGAGGACAGCGGGCCGAAGTTCTCGTTCGGCGGGGACACCCGGCGCAAGGCCGACCGCAAGCTGGTCAGCCTCCGCGGGGCCTACGGCTACCGCGACATCGCGGTGATGTTCTCCCACCGCGGCGGCGGGACGACCGGCGGCACCTGCTTCGGTGACTCCGGCGGACCGACGTTCGACATCACCACCCCGGAGATCGCCGACGAGAACATCATCGTCGCCGTGACGTCGTTCGGGATGAACTACAACTGCAACGCCAGCGGCAGCTATCGCATCGACCAGCCCGACGACCTCGCGTTCCTCGCCGACCCGGCGGGCGCCTACGGGTCCTGACGCTCCGGCGCGGGCCGCACGGCGGCCCGCGCCAGGGGCACCACCCGGTAGGGGATCTGCGTCGCCAGCGCGATGACGGTGGTGGAGCGGTCGATGCCCGGGTCGGTCAGCACCAGGTCGATCACCCGCTGGAGGTCGGCGTTGGAACGGGCGACGACCCTCGCCCACATGTCGCCCGCGCCGGTGATCGTGTAGGCCTCGAGCACCTCGGGGATCGCCTCGAGGTGCGCGGCGACGGCGTCGTGCCCGCCGCGCTGGGCCGAGCCCTGCCGGATCTCGAGGGTGAGGAAGGCGGTCACCGGAAAGCCGATCGCCTCCGGTGAGAGGTCGGGACCCCAGCCGGTGATCACCCCGGCCGCGGCGAGCTTGTCGAGGCGGGCCTGCACCGTCCCGCGGGCGATGCCGAGCCGGCGGCTCGCCTCCAGCACGCCGAGCCTGGGCTCGCTGGCGAACAGGTCGATCACCTTGCCGTCGATCTCGTCCATGACCAGCCCTCCTGTTGTGCAATCTGCCCAACGTTTCGTCGTACTGTTGCACACCTTGCCCGGGCGTTGGGAGGCTGAGCCGCATGACGACTGACATCGCCTCGACCGGTGGCGCCCTGACCGTGGACGAGATGAAGGCCGACCTGTCCCTCGAGCAGCTGCGGCAGCTCGTCGGGCTCGTGGAGTACGACGCCGACGCCGACCCGTTCCCGGTGACGGGGTGGGACGCCATCTGCTTCGTGGTCGGCAACGCGACGCAGGCGGCCCACTACTACGCCTCGGCGTGGGGCATGGACCTCATCGCCTACTCGGGTCCGGAGAACGGCAACCGCGACCACAAGTCGTTCGTGCTGAAGTCCGGCTCGATCAAGTTCGTCGTCAGCGGCGCCGTGTCGCCCGACAGCGACCTGATCGCCCACCACGCCCGGCACGGCGACGGCGTCGTCGACATCGCGCTCGAGGTCCCCGACGTCGACCAGTGCATCGCCCAGGCCCGGAGGGCCGGCGCGACGGTGCTCCGCGAGCCGGAGACCGTCAGCGACGAGCGCGGCTCGGTCCGCATCGCCGCGATCGCGACGTACGGCGAGACCCGGCACACGCTCGTGCAGCGCACGGTCGACGGCGTGACGTACGCCGGCCCGTACCTGCCCGGCTACGTGGCCGTCGAGCCGCGCTGGCAGAAGCGCGAGGGTCAGCCCAAGCGGCTGTTCCAGGCCCTCGACCACATCGTCGGCAACGTCGAGCTGGGCCGGATGGACGAGTGGGTCGGCTTCTACAACCGGGTCATGGGCTTCGTGAACATGGCCGAGTTCATCGGCGACGACATCGCCACCGACTACTCCGCCCTCATGTCGAAGGTCGTCGCCAACGGCAACCACCGGGTGAAGTTCCCGCTCAACGAGCCGGCGGTGGCGAAGAAGAAGTCGCAGATCGACGAGTACCTGGAGTTCTACCGCGGTCCCGGCGCCCAGCACCTCGCGCTCGCCACCGGCGACATCATCGCCACCGTCGATGCGCTGCGCGCGAACGGCGTGGAGTTCCTCAACACCCCGGACTCCTACTACTCCGACCCCGAGCTGCGCGCCCGCATCGGCGAGGTGCGCGTGCCCATCGAGGAGCTGCAGAAGCGCGGCATCCTCGTCGACCGTGACGAGGACGGCTACCTGCTCCAGATCTTCACCAAGCCCCTGGGCGACCGGCCGACGGTGTTCTTCGAGCTGATCGAGCGCCACGGCTCGCTCGGCTTCGGCAAGGGCAACTTCAAGGCGCTCTTCGAGGCGATCGAGCGCGAGCAGGAGAAGCGCGGGAACCTCTGACGTACGCCGGGTGTCCGGGGCGGCTCCCCGGCCTCCGTCGGGCCGACTTGCCGAGGGTTCTGCGAACTTCCGGTGGCGTGCAGACCCCTGGATGTTCGCAATCCCCCGCTTGAGCGGGGGATTGCCGGACCTCACCCCGCGTCCATGGCACCAGCGGTGCGTGAGGCACGTTCTGCGGCCGCAGAACCTGCCTCACTCACCGCTCGGTCGCGCTCTGGCAGGCTGGGGCCATGATGATCCGCCCGGCCGAGCTCGCAGCGATCAAGGCCGGCACCATCGACCTCGCGTTCCGCCGGTGGGCCAGGCCGCGCGTCGTGGTCGGCACCCGGATGCGCACCGCGGTCGGCGTCGTCGAGGTGACCTCGCTCGAGCAGGTCAGCGTGTCCGGCCTGCGCGCGGAGGACGCCCGCCGGGCCGGCGCCCCCTCGCTCACGGCGCTCAAGGAGGCGCTCGCGGCCCGCTCGTCCGAGCCCGCGTGGCGGATCGGGCTGACGTACGCCGGTCCCGACCCGCGCGAGGCGCTGCGCGAGTCCGTGCCGGACGCCGACGAGATCGCGGCCATCAACGCACGCCTCGACCGGCTCGACGCGGCGTCCCCGCACGGACCGTGGACGCGCGAGACGCTCGACCTGATCGACCTGAACCCGACGGTCCGCGCACCCGACCTGGCCGCGCGTGCGGGTCGGGAGACGGCCGACTTCAAGAAGGACGTCCGCAAGCTCAAGGAGCTGGGGCTCACCGAGTCCCTCGCCATCGGCTACCTGCTCTCGCCGCGCGGCGAGGCCGTCGTCGACGCCGGGCTGCCGGCGCCTCGCGACCGGGCGCCGCGGCAGGACGGGACCCCGCTGCCGCGCACCATCGGCGCGCCGGCCACCCGCGCGCTCCGCGAGGCGGGGGTGAGCACCCTCGAGGACCTGACGTCGTACTCCGCCGACCATTCGCCGCCATGCACGGCGTCGGCCCGATCGCCCTCACCCGGCTGGGCGAGGCGATGGCCGAGCGCGGCCTCGCCTACGCGGGGGAGTAGCGCCCGCCGGGGCGCTCAGTGGGCGATGAGCCCCACGCCGAGCGTGCCCATCACGACGGCGATGGCCGAGTCCAGCACGCGCCACGCGTGCGGGCGGGCGAACAGGCCGCGCAGCAGCCGGGCGCCGTAGCCGAGGCCGAAGAACCACGCGAGGCTCGCGGCCAGCGTGCCGGCGAGGAACCACCAGCGGTCGGGGCCGAAGCTGTTGGCGACCGTGCCGAGCATCAGCACGGCGTCGAGGTAGAAGTGCGGGTTCAGCCAGGTCAGTGCCAGCGTCACGAGCACGGCCCGGCCCGGGGTGAGGGCCGTGCCCTCGCCGGCCTCGAGCGCGCCCGGCCGCCACGCCCGCATCGCGGCGTGCACGCCGAAGGCGATCAGGTACAGCCCGCCGAGCAGCTGGGCGACGGGCAGCGCCGCGGGCCACCGCTCGAGCACGACGCCGAGTCCTGCGACGCCGGCGGTGATGGCGACCACGTCGGAGACCAGGCACGTCAGCACGATGGGCAGCACCTGCTCGCCGCGGATCCCCTGGCGCAGGAGGAACGCGTTCTGCGCGCCGATGGCGACGATGAGGGCGAGCCCGGTGACGAGACCGGTGAGTGCGACCTGGATCATGCAGATCACGCTAGATCGCGTTCGATCTGTAATCCAGCGAAGGATTCTGAGGAATCATTAGGATCTCTGAGTATGAGAGACCTCACCCAGCTCGATCCCGTGGCGCTGCGCACACTGGCGGTCGCGGTGCGGCTCGGCACCTTCGAGGCGGCCGCCCGCGAGCTGCACGTCACGCCCTCCGCCGTGAGCCAGCGCATCAAGGCCCTCGAGACGCGGGTCGGACGCGTCCTGCTCCACCGGGTCAAGCCGCTCGAGCCCACGGAGGCGGGCCTCGTCCTGGTCCGGCTCGCCACGCAGACCGAGCTGCTGGAGCGGGAGGCGGTCGCCGAGCTCGTCGAGGAGGACGACAGCGGCGGCACGTCCTACGCCTCGCTGCCCATCGCGGTCAATGCCGACGCGCTCTACGGCTGGTTCGTCGACGCGCTGGCCGAGGTGCAGTCGCGTCACCGCGTGGTCTTCGAGGTCGTGCGCGAGGACCACACCCGCACGGCGGAGCGGTTGCGGCGCGGCGAGGTGGTGGCCGCGATCACCGGCGAGCCGAAGCCGGTGCCCGGCTGCCGGGTCGTGCGGCTCGGCCGGCTGAGGTACGCCGCGGTCGCCACGCGCGACTTCCACGCCGAGCACTTCGCCGACGGGGTCGGGTCGGCCACCCTAGCCGAGGCGCCGCTCGTGGCCTTCGACCGCAACGACTCCCTCCAGCACGACTTCGTCCGTCGCGTCACGCGGCGCCACCTCACGCCGCCGGTGACGTACGTGCCGTCGGTGCGCGAGTTCGACCGCGCGATCCGCGTGGGGATGGGGTGGGGGCTGCTCCCGGAGTCGGACGTCGTCGACGAGCTGGCGCGCGGCGACCTCGTCGAGCTGGTCCCCGGGCGCCGTCCGGAGGTGCCGCTGTACTGGCAGCACTGGCGGCTCGGGTCGTCGCTGGTCGGGGACCTCACCGACGCCGTGGTCGGCGCCGCGCGGCGCTGGATGGCGGGCTGAGGGGTGCCGACGAGATCCCCGATTCCCCGGACAGGCGCCCGAGGCCGACCCTAGGCTGCCCGCGAGATCGAGCACGGAGCTCGTCACGACCCTATCGAGGCACCTGTGGCACGACGTCGCAACGCACCCTGGTTCTCCGCCCTCAGCGCTGGTCTCCTGCTCGCCCTCGTCGGCTGCGGCGGCTCCGGCACGGCCGCCTCCACCCAGGACGAGCACGTCGTCATGGAGGACGAGCGGCTCGACGCCCTCGTGGCCCAGGTCGAGAAGATGGGCCTCGTGGAGTGGCACGGCCAGCTGCTCACCAAGAACCCCGACAACGGTGGCAAGCGCATCTTCGACCTCGACGGCCGCTTCAGCCCCTCCACGGGGTACAGCGAGCTCTCGATGGACTCCGCGATCGACGGCAACCTCCAGCAGGTGGACTACCTCGTCGTCGCGGGGCGCACCTACTTCAACAGCGAGGCGTGGGGCCCCAACGCCGCGGAGTGCTGGGCCGACATCACCGACGACCCGGCTCGCAGCTGGGGGCTGCCGACCGACCTCGACCCGACCTGGCCGGTGACGGCGGCGCGGGCGGTCCGCGTCGCGGGCGAGGGCGTGGCGGTGGGCGTGCCCGCCAAGGCCGTGCTCACCGGGATGCCGCGCGGCCTGTTCCCGACCGTGCCTCCGGCGCTGAACGGCGTCGAGGCCAGGGCGGTGGTGACCCCGCACGGCCACCTGCTCGAGGTCGGCGTCGACGTGCTCACCATGTGGTCCCAGGTTCCCCGGGCCGAGCTCGCCGCCATCCAGACCCGCAAGGCGGGCTGGTGGGCGATGACGATGAAGGAGTCGCAGAACGAGGCGGCCATCGTCCCGCCCAAGTTCGTCTTCGATCCCGCGGTGACGCCGCCCAGCCAGTGCAAGCGGGGCTGAGCGCGCCTACGTTCCTCCCCATGCCCACCTACGTCGCCTTCCTCCGCGCCATCAACCTCGGCGCAAAGCGGAAGTTCCCCAAGGACGCCATCAAGGCGGCGACCGAGGCGGCCGGCGGGACCGACGTGGAGACCTACATCAACACCGGCAACGTGCGCCTGACCCACCCGGCCGGCTCGGTCGCCGAGGTCCAGGCGGCGCTGGAGGAGGCGTACGCCGACGCCGCCGGGTTCGAGGTGGACACGGTCGTCCTCACCACCGACGAGCTGGCCGCCGTCACCGCCCGGGCCGAGGAGCTGCACGCCGAGCACGACCCGGCGGGCCAGCACTACGTCACCCTCTACTCCGCGGCCCCGAGCGCGGCGGCCGTCGAGGCCGTCCACGCGCTCGAGCACGAGGGCGAGACGGTCGTCGTCGACGGGCGGGCCGCCTACGTCCTGCTCGACGGCGACATCCACACCTCGAAGGTGCTGTCGTCCAAGCAGTTCGCGGCCCTGGGCAAGGGCACCGCGCGCACGGTCAAGGTGCTGCGCACCGTCACCGGGAAGTGGTGCTGAGCCGGGGTCCTCAGGCGAGCTCCACGCCCGCGCCGGCGAGGTCGGTCAGCGCCGCGGCCGTGGTCTCCTCCGCGACCCCCGCGCAGAGCGCGGTGAGCACGCGGGTCACGAAGCCCTCCCCGGCGCTGTCGAGGGCCGTCGCGCGGACGCAGTGGTCGGTGGCGATCCCGCAGACGTCGACGTCCTCCACCCCGCGCGCACGCAGCCAGTCGGCCAGCGCCTCGCCGCCGGACGTACGCCCCTCGAAGCCGGAGTACGCCGCCTGGTGCTCACCCTTGTAGAACACCTCGTCGAAGGGCTGCGGGTCGAGGTTCGGGTGGAACGCGGCGCCCTCCGTGCCGACCTTGCAGTGCACCGGCCAGGACTCGGCGAAGTCCGGCTTGGCCGACCAGTGGGCGCCCGGGTCGACGTGGTGGTCCTTGGTGGCGACCACGACGTCGTAGGCGGGCGCGTCGGTCGCCCCGGAGTGCCAGCGGTGCAGGAGGTCGTTGACGTCGGCGGCGACGCGGGCGCCGCCGGAGACCGGGAGCGACCCGCCCTCGCAGAAGTCGTTCTGGACGTCGACCACGATCAGCGCTCGTGCCATGTCCCGAGACTAGCCGGGAGCGACGGCGGGGCGCACCGGCGCCGAGCGAGGACCCCGGTGGGAGCAGCCCTCCCGCCTCGCGGCGAGCGGGCTGCTCGTGACCGCGGCCCCGAGGGCCGGGTCGGTGCGACGCCGGGGGCATCCCCGTCCACGTCGTCAGCGGCGGGTCGCCGTGACGATGCGGTACTCCCAGTCGCACACCAGGCCGCGGCTCCCCTCGCCGCGGTCGTGGGACTCGGCCAGCGCGACCAGGTCGGCACGGAGCGCGGCGCGCCCCTCCTCGTCCAGCCGGCCGGCCGCGGAGAACGTCGGACCGTAGTAGGTGAGGAACAGGTCGGCGAACGCCGCCGCGTCGGCGAAGCGCTGGCGCACCGTGGCCGTCACCGACCGCACGTCGGTCACGCCGTCGCCCAGCAGGCCGCCGACGACCTCCTCGGTCCCCCACCTGGTGGCGGGCTGCGCCCCGGGCGGCGGTGAGACGTGTGCGCCGACCGTGCGGAGCATGCCGCCGACGAAGCCCTCCGGTGTCCAGCTCGCCAGGCCGATGCGTCCACCGGGGCGGGTGACGCGGACCAGCTCGCGGCCTGCGGCCTCGTGGTCGGCGGCGAACATGACGCCGATGGCGGACAGGACGACGTCGAAGGAGGCGTCGTCGTAGGGCAGGTGCTCGGCGTCGGCCTCGGTGAGCTCGACCGCCAGGTCCTCGGCGGCGGCGCGGCGCCGGGCGATGTCGAGCAGCGCGGGGACGTAGTCGATCCCCACCGCCTCCGCCGAGCGCCGGGCGGCGGCGAGGGCGACGTGACCGGTCCCGGTGGCGACGTCGAGGACGCGGTCCCCGGGTGACACCCCGACGTGGTCGACGAGGTGCTCCGAGACCGGCACCGTGAGGGCGGCGATCTTGTTGTAGTCGCCGCTGCTCCAGACCTTCTGCTGCTTGTCGCGCAGCTCGGCGAGGTCGGGGGCGCCGGTCGTGCCGGTCGGGGTGGTGCTGGTCGTGCTGGTGCTGGTGGTGGTGCTGGTGGTGCTCGTCATGCGGGTTCCTTTCGTGGTGCCGTCCGGCGACTCCTGTGCGCCGGCGACGGACGTGGTGGCCGCCGAGACGTGCTCGAGCCGCAAGCCGGCCCGGGCCACCGCCTCGGTGACCAGGTCGGCCGAGTCCGCCTCGTAGAGCAGGAAGCACGTCTCGTCCTCGGGGACGAAGATCGACCGCAGGTAGCGCACCGCCCGACCCTCGCGGGCGAGGTCGGTGCCGGCCCGCTCCGCGGACGCGGCCTGGCGCCGGGCGGCGGTGTGGTCTCCCTGAGCGACGTACAGCTCGACGAGGTACTCGGCCATGACCACCACGGTGCTCGCTCACCCCGGCCGCCGAAACCGCGGAGGACCCGAGGAATTGGCCCGAGGACAACCCCAGTTGACGGTGGCGGCCGGAGGCCCGGGGGCTGTCGGGCGGCTGTCAGGGTGCCGGTTCGTCGACCGCTGCCAGGCCCTGCGCGAGCTCCATCCGCGACCGGATGCCGAGCTTGCTGTAGGTGTTGCGCAGGTGGAACTCCACGGTGCTCACCGTCACCACCAGGACGCGCGCGATCTCCTTGTTCGACAGGCCGTCGGCGGCGAGGTCGGCCACGCGTCGCTCGGTCGCGGTGAGCCGGCCGCCGCCGGGGCGACGGGCTCCGACCCGCTCGAGCTCGGCGCGCGCAGCCGCGGCCCAGCCCGGGGCGGCCATCTGCTCGTAGAGCCCGACGGCGCACCCCAGGGACTCCCGGGCCGCGCCCCACTTGCGCGACCGGCGCTGGGCGCGCCCGAGCAGGAGCCAGGTGCGGGCGGCGTCGGCCGCCAGCCCGAGCCGGGCGTACGACGCGGCGACGCCGGCGAGGTCGGCGGCCACGTCGTCGGACCAGCCCGAGGCGAGCGCGACCGCGGCTCGACCGCGCCCGCTCGCCAGCCGCGCCCACGGGTGGTCCTGCACGTCGGCCGCCTCGGCCAGCACGTCGACGACCTCGCGCGCGCCCGCAGGGTCGCCGACCTCGACGAGCGCCTCGACGAGGTCGGGGGCCGCGGGGAACGCGCCGGGGTCGAGCACGCCCTCGCGGCGGGTGTGCGCCCAGACCGTGCGCAGGTGCCGGACGGCCTCCTCGGGCCGGTGGTCGAGCAGGGCGGCGACGCCGAGGGCGCGCGTGGCCTCGAGCCAGTCCCACCGGACCCCCATCTCCTCCGCCTGCGCGACCGCGCGGCCGCCCCACTCGCGGGCCCGGGCCGCGTCGCCCCGCCCGGCGGCCAGCAGGCTGCGGCACCGCTCGTACATGGGCCAGTGGAGCAGGCTGCTGTCGAGCGAGGCGGCCCACTCGTCGAGCAGCTCCTCGGCGGCGTCGAGCCGGCCCACGCGCAGCTCCAGCTCGCACAGGTGCAGCCGGGCGAGTGCGTACGGGGACGGCTCGCCGCGCTCGGCGGCGAGCGACCGGAAGGCCTCGAACCGTGCGCGCGCCGGGCCGGGCTCGCCGCGCCACACGTGCTGCTGGCCGGCCACCCGGCCCGGGGTGCGGGCGAGGTAGGTGGAGCCGCTGGCGAGCGCCTCGTAGCGCTCGAGGAGCCCGTCGAGCGGCCGGCCGCGGAGGGCGGAGGTCCACACGCGGGTGTATAGGGCGAGCCGCTGGTCGCCGGCCGACCCGGCGGCGGACGCCGCGACGGCCTCGGCTGCCTTCCGGTCGGCGACCTCGACGTTGCGCACCTCGATGACGGCCTCGTTCTCGGCGAGGTGGCACAGCACGCGCAGCCGCAGGCCGCTGTCGTCGCCGGCCTCGTCCAGCGCCTGCTGGAGGTGGCGGAGGATGTCGTCGTTGCCGTGCACCACGCCGCCGGTGAGCAGCACGTGCGCGCGCACCCGGTCGGCGCGGTCGGGCAGCGACGCGGCGCGGGGGGCGAGGAGCTCGGTGAGCCGGTGCTTGTCCCCGGCCATCTGCAGGAGCTTGGCCAGCACCATGACGCGCGCGGCGTCGGGCTCGCCGACGGGCGTGAGCCGCAGCGCGTGCCCGGCGAGGTCGGCGGCGAGGCGGATCGACCCGCGGGCGGTCGCCCCGCGGACCGCCGCGTCGAGCCGTGCGGCCAGCCGGCGGTCCGGCCCGGTCGCGGCGAGGGCCAGGTGCAGCACCTGTCGCTGGTCGTCGGACACGATGGCCGCCAGGTCGGCGTGCAGGCGTCGTACGTCGTCCGCGGAGGCCGCGCGCCGCGCCGCCTCGGCGAGGAGGGGGTGCGTCGGACGGATCCGGTCGCCCTGCGCCTGGACGACGTGCGCCCGCACGGCCTCCTCGACGGCGTCGGCGCCCGCCAGGGCGGCCACCTGGGCGGTCCGGAGGTCCGCGGCGAGGGCCAGCGCCAGCAGCACCCGGCGTGCGGCCGGGTGCAGGTCGGCGACCCGCAGGCCGAGGAGGTCCTCGACGGCGTCCGGGACGGGCAGGTCGTCGCCGACGAGCTCGGGGTCCCGCCCCGACAGCAGGCGTCCGACCTCGAGGGCGAAGAGCGGGTTGCCGAGCGTGGTGTCGTAGACGCGGCGGAGCAGGTGGTGCGGCAGCCGGAGGCCCAGCCTCGCGGCGAGCAGCTGCCTCGTGCCGCCCAGGCTCAGCGCTCCGACGGTGAGGCTGCCGAGGCGCTCGTCGGGCAGCGCCTGCTCGACGGGCGTCGCGGCGCCCGGTCGCCGGGCGAGCAGCAGGGTCGCGTGGTCCGGCAGGCGGCGCGAGGCGTACGCCAGGGCGAGCTGCGAGGGCGGGTCCAGCCACTGCAGGTCGTCCACCGCGACCAGCACGTGCTCGCGACGCGCCAGCGAGCGGAGCGTCGACAGCAGGGCCAGCGACACCACCTGGTCGGTCGGAGGGTGCTCCCCGGGGTCGGCGCGGTAGAGAGCCACCTCGAGCGCGTGCCTCTGGGGCGGCGGCACGTCGTCGAGGTCCGCGCCGGACACCTCGTCCAGGAGGTCGATCAGCCCGGCGAACGGCAGGCCGGTCTCGGACGCCGAGGCCCGCGCCACGAGCACCCGCATGCCGCGCGCGCTGCCGTGGGCCAGGCCGACCTCCCACAGGCTGGTCTTGCCGACGCCCGGCTCGCCGACGAGCACGAGGGCGCGGACGTCGGCCGGCGCGCGGTCGAGCACGTCGGCGATCACCGCGAGCTCCGGCTCGCGCGCGACGAGACCCATCTCGGCATGATGGCACCTGGCGGCCCGCGGAGCACCCGCCGACCCGGACGGGCGATCCGGACCGCCGGTGCGGACCGACGCTCGGGTCAGCCTCCCTCGAAGACGGTCGGGATCACCGGCTCGCCGGCCGACATCTGGGTGACCGCGCGCGGCAGCTCCGCGAGGGAGGTGCGGTGCCGGGTGCGCGCCTGCTCCAGCGTCGTCCTGCCGACGACCTCGCCGTCGCGCACGAGCGGCATCAGCAGCGGGCGGTCGTCACCGTCGTCGGCCGGGTCCGCGCCGATGCCGACGACCTCCGCCTCGGCCACGCCCGACGCGCTGCGGCGGCGCAGGGCGTACTTGCGGCCGCCGATCGAGCGCTTGTCCGTCGACTTCTTCGCCACCGACACCATCCGGCCGTCGTCGCCCTCGCGCGCGACCAGCTTGTAGACGAAGCCGCAGGTGGGGTGGCCGGACCCGGTGACGAGCTGGGTGCCGACGCCGTAGGCGTCCACCGGGGCGGCGGCCAGGGCGGCGATCGCGTGCTCGTCGAGGTCGCTGGTCACCACGATCCGGGTGCCGGTCGCGCCGAGGGAGTCGAGCTGGGCGCGGACCTCGCGCGCCACCTCGCCGAGGTCGCCGGAGTCCAGCCGCACGGCGCCGAGGCCGGTGCCGGCCACCTCGACCGCGAGCCGCACGGCCTCCGTCACGTCGTAGGTGTCCACGAGCAGGGTGGTGCCGACGCCCAGCGTCTGCACCTGGGCGCGGAACGCGTCGGCCTCGGCGTCGTGCAGCAGCGTGAAGGAGTGCGCGGAGGTGCCCGTCGAGGGGACGCCGTGGCGGGCGCGTGCGGCGAGGTTGCTGGTGGCCTCGAAGCCGGCGACGTACGCTGCCCGCGCCGCGGCGACCGCGGCCTCCTCGTGCGTGCGTCGCGAGCCCATCTCGATGCAGGGCCGGGCGCCCGCCGCGAGCGTCATGCGCGACGCGGCGGAGGCGATCGCGGAGTCGTGGTTGTAGATCGACAGCAGCACCGTCTCGAGGAGCACCGCCTCGGCGAAGGTGCCCTCGACCACGAGCAGGGGGGAGTGGGGGAAGAAGGCCTCGCCCTCGGCGTACCCGTGGATGTCCCCCGAGAAGCGGTAGGACGCCAGCCACTCGAGCATGCCCGGGTCCACCAGGCCCTCGAGCACGGCCAGCGAGGCGGCATCGAAGCGGAAGTCCTCGACGGCGTCGAGGGCCCTCCCGACGCCGGCCACCACGCCGTAGCGGCGACCGCCCGGCAGCCGCCTGGGGAACAGCTCGAAGACCGCGCGCCGGTCAGCCGTGCCGGACTGCCGGG
Organism: Nocardioides xinjiangensis; assembly: GCF_017916385.1. NCBI lineage: Bacteria > Bacillati > Actinomycetota > Actinomycetes > Propionibacteriales > Nocardioidaceae > Nocardioides > Nocardioides xinjiangensis. The sequence goes on along the minus strand of NZ_JAFMSW010000001.1, from coordinate 695,613 downwards.
CGGCCTGGACCATGGTGAGCTCGTAGTGGTCGGTCAACAGCGCCGCCGAAGTCGTCACGACCCGTACTGTGCCACGATGGGCCTCGTGTCAGCCGCCAGTCCCGTAGAGGTCGAGCCGACCGTGACTCCCGACGAGATCACCTACCTGGCCAAGCCGTGGGTGACCCTGGTCTGGGACGATCCGGTGAACCTCATGTCCTACGTGTCCTACGTCTTCCAGAAGTACTTCGGCTACGACAAGGCCAAGGCGGAGAAGCTGATGCTCGAGGTGCACACCGAGGGCAGGTCCGTCGTCTCGACGGGCACCCGCGAGGAGATGGAGCGCGACGTGCAGGCGATGCACGAGTACGGCCTCTGGGCGACGATGGAGAAGGCCTGAGGTGAGCGGTTTCGAGCACCACCGGAGGTCGGACCGCGTCATCGCGACGTTCACCGGCTTCGAGGCCGACCTCCTGCGCTCCCTGGCCTCGCAGCTCGTCGAGCTGCTCCGCAACGAGCGGGCCGAGCCGGCGACCCCGTCCGGCGACCCGTTCGAGGCGATGACCGCCGAGTTCTCCGGCGCGACCACGGCCCCCGAGGACCCGGTGCTGGCGCGGTTGTTCCCGACGGCGTACCTCGACGACGAGGAGGCGGCCGCCGACTTCCGCCGCTTCACCGAGGGAGCCCTGCGCGACGGCAAGGCGGCGGTCTCCGCGCTGATCATCGACACGCTCGAGGACGCCGGCCTCCCGCCCGAGCTCACCGAGGACGGCCTGGTGATCGACGTCGAGCTGACCCGTGACGACGCCGAGTCCTGGATGAGGGCGTTCACCGACATCCGGCTCGCCCTCGCGACACGGCTCGGCGTGGAGGCCGGCGACGAGCACTACTGGCACTCGCTCCCCGACGACGACCCGCGCGCGCAGGCGCACGACATCTACGAGTGGGTCGGCTACCTGCAGGAGACGCTCGTCGAGGCGCTGTCCTCGTGAGCCCCTCGTGAGCCCCTCGTGAGCCCGGTCCCCGACTTCGTCCTCGCGATCCGCGAGAAGATCGGCCACGACCCGCTGTGGCTGCCCGGGGTCACCGCGGTCGTGCGCCGCGGGGACGACGTCCTGCTGGTCCGGCGGGCCGACAACGGCCACTGGACGCCGGTCACCGGGATCCCCGAGCCCGGCGAGGAGCCGGCCGTCGCGGCGGCCCGCGAGGCGATGGAGGAGACCGGCGTCCGGATCCGGGTCGACCGCCTGGCCTCGACCGGCGCGCACGGCGGGATCGTCCACGTGAACGGCGACCGGGCGAGCTACCTCGACCTCACCTTCGCCTGCACCTGGCTCGAGGGGGAGGCGCACGTGGCGGACGACGAGTCGAGCGACGTCCGCTGGTGGCCGCTCGCCGCGCTGCCGCCCATGACCGAGGTGATGCTGGCCCGGATCGCGGCTGCCACCAGCGACGAGCGCGAGGCCCGGTTCGTCGCGCCGGCGGGACAGGAGACCGCGGGGGCCGCAGACGGGGCCGGGTCGCCGGCGCTCGTCGCGCCCCCCGCACCGGTGCTCGGCGTCGACGCGTGCGCCACCGGATGGGTGGGCGTCGTCCTCGACACCGGGCTCCGCGCCTCGGTGTTCGTCGCCGCCACCGTCGTCGAGCTCGTCGAGCTCGTGCGCGAGAGGTACGACGTGCCCGTCGTGGCGATCGACATCCCGATCGGGCTGCCCGACGCCGGGGGCCGGCGGGCCGACGCCGAGGCGCGCCGGGTCCTGGCCGGGCGGGCGTCGTCGGTGTTCTCCACACCGGTGCGGGCTGCGCTCGAGGCGCCGACCTACGAGGAGGCGCGGACGGCCAACCTCGCCGCGACCGACGGCCGCACCAGCGTCAGCGCCCAGGCGTACGCGCTGCGCCGGAAGGTGCTGGAGGTCGACGCGTGGGTCCGCTCGGAGCCCGGCACCCAGGTGATCGAGGTGCACCCGGAGGTGAGCTTCGCCCGGATGGCCGGCGGTCCCGTGCAGGCGCGCAAGAAGGACGCCGACGGCGTACGGGCGCGACGCGAGGTGCTGGCCGCCCACGGCATCGCGGCACCCCCGTGGTTCCGCGGGTCCGGGTTCGGCGAGGACGACCTGCTCGACGCGTGCGCGGCGGCGTGGACGGCGGTGCGGCACGCCCGTGGCCTCTCGGAGGCCTTCCCGGCCGAGCCGGAGGTCTTCTCCGACGGCATCCCGGCCGCGATCCGCGCCTGAGGTCAGCCCGAGTGGGTGGTCACCCCGTAGCGGGCCCGCGAGGCCAGCGCCCAGCGTGACGCCGGGATCGCGGCGAGGCCGGTCACCACCATCAGCCCGGCCAGCAGCAGCCAGCCCACCTCGCCGAGGTCGACGCAGAAGTAGGCGACCATCGGTGGACCGATGACCGAGGTGAGGCTGAAGCCGAGTCCGGCGAAGCCCTGGTACTGCCCCTGCCGCTCGTGCGGCGCCAGACCCATCTGGAGCCCCCACTGGCCGCCCGAGCCGATCATCTCCCCGACGACGTGCACCAGCGAGCCGACGACGAGCAGCAGCACCGCGGTGGTGGCGTCGCCGCGGTCGGCGAAGGCCACCACGGCGAAGCCTGCGGCGATGAACAGCGAGCCGGTCAGCAGCGCGCGAGCCCCGGTCGCCACGGAGTCGGCACGACGCGAGAGGCGGACCTGGAAGAAGGTGACGGCGATGGTGTTGACCACCAGCAGGATCGCGACCATCACCTTGGGCGCTTCGGTGCGCTCGACGATGTAGAGAGCCATGCCGAGCTCCATGATCGTGAAGTGCAGGGAGAACACGCCGGTGATGAGGGTGATCACCACGAAGGGCACGTCGCGGAGCACGGCCAGGCGCGGCTCGCCCTCGGTGCGGACGTACGCCGGCAGGTCGGGCAGGCGGGTGCTGTTCCACGCCGCGAGGCCGGTGAACGCGGCGTTGAGGAAGAACACCGAGACGTAGGCCCACTCCTCGTCGACGACGAGCGCGGCGCCGCCGAACACCGAGCCGAGGCCGATGGCGGAGTTGGTGACCGCACGCAGGTAGGCCTTGAACAGCACGCCGCGGCCGCCGGTGGCCAGCTGGGCGATCACACCCTGCTGCACCGCGCCGGCGGATCGCTCGAAGAGGGTCAGCAGCGCCAGGAGCAGCGCCAGCGACCAGGGCGCCCGCGCGAAGGCGGGCAGGGGCGCGACGAGCGCGGCCCCGACCATGGCGGCGGTCAGCACCCGCCGCGGCCCGAGCGTGTCGCCGAGCTGGCCGGCCGGCACCTGCACCACGAGCGCGACGATGCCGGCGAGGGCGAAGGCCAGGCCGACCTCCGCGGCGGTGAAGCCCACGTGGCGGGTGAAGTAGATGGCGCTCGTCGTGATGACGGCTCCGGAGCCGAAGCGGTTGGCGAAGGAGCCCAGGGCCAGCACCCGGAGGTCCGGGTCGAGGGGGAGCCCCCGGCGCGTGAGGGGTGCCTGGACATCTCCGACCGTCATCCGAACCCCTCGCGCACCCGACTATCTTGACGTCAAGATATACGTCGTGAGACGCGGCGAGGTCAACTCCGGGCGCCGCCTACGCTCGGGGACGTGCTGACCATCGCCCAGGAGACCTACGACGCCATCGTGGCGCACGCCAAGCGCGACCACCCCGACGAGGCGTGCGGCGTCGTCGCCGGCCCCGAGGGCAGCGACCGGCCCGAGCGCTTCATCCCCATGGTCAACGCGGCGGGCAGCCCGACCTTCTACGAGTTCGACTCCAGCGAGCTGCTCGCCCTCTACAAGGACATGGACGCCCGCGACGAGGAGCCGGTGGTGATCTACCACTCCCACACCGCGACCGAGGCCTACCCCAGCCGCACCGACATCGGCCTCGCCAGCGAGCCGAACGCGCACTACGTGCTGGTGAGCACCCGGAACAGCTTCGACGAGGAGGGGAATAGTGACGGCCCCGTGGAGTTCAGGTCCTACAGAATCATCGACGGCGTCGTGACCGAGGAGGACATCACGGTCACGCCCACTGCAGGAACACCCCCAGAGACATCCCAGGAAGCGAGCACCACCTGATGGCCATCGAGGTCCGGATCCCCACCATCCTCCGCACGTACACCGACGGCGCCAAGGCCGTCGAGGGCACGGGCGGCAAGCTGGCCGAGCTCATCGACGACCTCGAGGGCAACCACCCCGGCATCAAGGACCGCCTGGTCGAGGAGAAGGCCGGCTCGGTCGACCTACGGCGGTTCGTCAACGTCTACATCAACGACGAGGACGTCCGCTTCATCGGCGGGCTCGACGCCGAGCTCTCCGACGGCGACCAGGTCGTGGTGCTCCCCGCCGTCGCCGGCGGCTGCTGAGCCGGCCGGTCCGGGTCCCCCGGCGTCAGCCGGGGGCATGAGCACGCCTCCGACCCCCGGCTCGCGTCGTCTCGCGCATCGGGCAACCGGCGGCCGGCGGCCTCCACCGAGGGGCGGATGTCATGCTTGCGGCATGCGCTTCGACAGCCTGCTGGAGTCGGTCGGCGGCACGCCCCTCGTCGGCCTGCCACGGCTCTCGCCGAGCCCCGACGTCCGGATCTGGGCCAAGCTCGAGGACCGCAACCCCACCGGCTCGATCAAGGACCGTCCGGCCCTGCGGATGATCGAGCAGGCAGAGAAGGACGGCACGCTCCGCCCCGGCTGCACGATCCTCGAGCCCACCAGCGGCAACACCGGCATCTCGCTGGCGATGGCCGCCAAGCTCAAGGGCTACCGCATCGTCTGCGTGATGCCGGAGAACACCTCCGAGGAGCGGCGGCAACTGCTGCGGATGTGGGGCGCGGAGATCGTCTCCTCCCCGGCCGCCGGCGGCTCGAACGAGGCCGTGCGCGTCGCGAAGCAGATCGCGGGGGAGCACCCCGACTGGGTGATGCTCTACCAGTACGGCAACGACGCCAACGCCCTCGCCCACGAGGAGGGCACCGGTCCCGAGCTGCTCGCCGACCTCCCCGAGATCACCCACTTCGTCGCCGGGCTCGGCACGACCGGGACCCTCATGGGCGTCTCCCGCTTCTTCCGCGCCGCCAAGCCCGACGTCCGCATCGTGGCCGCCGAGCCGCGCTACGGCGAGCTCGTCTACGGCCTGCGCAACCTCGACGAGGGGTTCGTCCCCGAGCTCTACGACGCCTCGCTGATCGACTCACGCTTCAGCGTGGGCCCGCGCGACGCCGTGCGCCGCGTGCGCGAGCTGCTCGAGCTCGAGGGCATCTTCGCCGGCATCTCGACCGGCGCGATCCTGCACGCCGCGCTCGGCCAGGCCGCCAAGGCGCAGAAGGCCGGCGAGCGCGCCGACATCGCCTTCGTGGTGTGCGACGGCGGCTGGAAGTACCTCTCGACCGGCGCCTACGAGGGCACGGTCGACGACGCCGAGGACCGTCTCGACGGACAGCTCTGGGCCTGAGCGAGCCGTCGGCGGTCGGGCAACCGGCTCCCACGTGCGCCCCCTCCGGTCTACGCTCGACGGGTGAGCACAGTCGTGCGCGTCGTCCTCGCCCCACTCGTCCTCGCGCCGCTCCTCCTCGCCTCGCTCCTCCTCACCCTGCTCGCCGGCCCGGCCCACGCCGGCGGGGAGCGCCCCGGCCACGGGCACCACGCGGCACCGGGTCACCTCGACGCGAGCGAGCACCGGCGTACGACGAGGGGCGACCGGTCCGTCGCCGGGGAGGACGTCGTCCCGGTCCGGCGCCGCGTCACCTACTCCGTCACCACGCGGGGACGCATCGGCGCGTCGATGAAGGTGTTCCGGCGGCAGGCGCAGGAGACGTTCGACGACCCGCGCGGCTGGAGGTCGGGCGGCGTGGAGCTCCGTCGGGTGCGCCGCGGCGGGCACTTCACGCTCGTGCTCGCGGCGCCGGGGACGCTGCCGTCGTTCTCGGCGGGCTGCTCGACGCGGTGGTCGTGCCGGGTGGGCCGGCACGTGGTCATCAACCAGCTGCGGTGGCTGCGCGCGTCGCCGGCGTGGAACGCTGCGGGTCGGTCGCGGCGCGACTACCGCCACATGGTGGTCAACCACGAGACCGGGCACTGGCTCGGCCTCGGGCACGCGTCGTGTCGCGGCGGCCGCCGGGCGCCGGTGATGATGCAGCAGTCGAAGGGCACCGGCGGGTGCCGGTTCAACCCGTGGCCGCTGGAACGCGAGGCGGCTGCCGTCAGGGGGCGGTGAGCCGCAGGTCCATCTCGGCGTCGAACTCGCTGCCCTCCACGGCGGGGAGGTCGAGGAGGTCGAGCGCGAGGTTGGCGATCATGCCGTTGCGGACCGGGGGACGGCGCATGCCGTAGCGGGTGCGCCGGGTGCCGGGGTCCTTGTAGCTGGGATTGATGGCGTAGAGGTCGACCCCGCGGTCCACGGCGGAGCCGCGTGCCATGAAGACGACGCGGTAGTTGTCGAGCAGCGTGGCTTTGTCGTGCGAGGGCCCGTGCCCGCCGTGGTCGCTCGTCAGCAGGATCGTGGTGCCGGCCCGGCGGGCCGGGTCGGCGTTGACGGCCCGCACCACACGACCGACGAGCGCGTCGGACCTCCGCACCGCGGCGAGGTAGGGCCGCGACATCCAGCCGCTCCTGTGGCCGGCGTTGTCGGGCAGGGAGAGGTGGAGGAAGCGGAAGTCTCGGTCCGTCTCGAGGTCGTCGACCAGCGCGGTCACCAGCGCGGCGTTGTCCAGGTCGATCGTGGTGCGGTCGATGGCGTCGGGCCACGACCGCTGCCACAGGCCGAACTTCGTCTTCGAGGCGAACAGCGCAGCCGATCCGCCTGCGGCGTCGACGACCGAGAAGACCGAGGCCACGTCGTGCCCGGCCGCGGCCTGCACCGTGCTCGGCACGGGCCGGTCGTCGTTCCAGGTGACCCCGTGGCCGCCCGTGGCGGCCTCGATGCGACGACCGGTGACCATGCCGGTGTGGTTGGGCAGGGTCACCGTCATCTCGTGCTCGGTGCGCGCGTTGAGCGTGGAGGCGCCGGCCCGCATGAAGCGGTGGAGGTGCGGCAGCTGCTTCCTGCCGAGCCGGCGGACGGCGGGCACGCTCATGCCGTCGATGGAGATGGCGAGCACGGACTCGGCATCGGCTGCCGCCCTGGCGGCCGTGCCCGGGGCGGTGCGGCCGTCGACCGCTCCCTCCACCGAGCTGTCGGGGACGAGTGCGGGCGCCTGGGTGCCGGCGAGGACGAGGCCCGAGCCGACCAGGAGCGAGACGAGCACGTTGCGCAGGGTCACTGCCCGACGATAACCCGAGCACCCCGGGTGTGACCGGGCCGACGCCCCCGACGGCGTGACCGGCGACCGGGGAGCGCCTAGCCTGCTTCCTGTGCCGACCGCCCAGCCCGCACCGACCGCCGACGCCCCCATCGGCATCTTCGACTCGGGGTTCGGCGGGCTGACCGTCGCCCGCTCGGTGATCGACCAGCTGCCGCACGAGTCGGTCGTCTACCTCGGCGACACCGCGCGCCAGCCCTACGGCCAGAAGCCGATCGGCGAGGTGCGCGAGTACGCCCTCGAGTGCCTCGACCACCTCTACGCGCAAGGGGTCAAGGCGCTCGTGATCGCCTGCAACTCCGCCAGCGCCGCGATGCTGCGCGACGCGCGCGAGCGCTACGACGTCCCGGTCGTCGAGGTGATCCTGCCGGCCGCGCGCCGCGCCGCCGCGGCCACCCGCAACCGCAGGGTCGGCGTGATCTGCACGCGCGCCACGGCCGGCTCGATGGCCTACGACGACGCCTTCGCCGCCGCACCGGACCTCGACCTGCACATCCGGGCGTGCCCCCGGTTCGTCGACTTCGTCGAGCAGGGCGTCACCGGCGGCGACGAGCTGCTGGCCGCCGCCCACGAGTACCTCGACCCGCTGGCCGCCGCCGGCGTGGACACCCTGATCCTCGGCTGCACCCACTACCCGCTGCTGACCGGCGTCATCTCGTACGTCATGGGTGACGAGGTCACGCTCGTCAGCTCCGCGGAGGAGTGCGCCAAGGATGTCTACAAGATGCTCGCCCGGACCGGCCTGATGCGCGCCGGCGGCGAGGCCGACTACACCTTCGCCACCACCGGCAGCCCGGAGGACTTCGCCACCATCGGCCGCCGCTTCCTGGGCTCGGAGCTCCTGGGCGCCAGCCAGTTCGCGGGAGGCCTGCGATGAGGCTCACCATCGTCGGGTGCTCGGGGTCCTACCCCGGGCCCGAGTCGCCGGCGAGCTGCTACCTGCTCGAGGAGGAGCACGAGGGCCGGACCTGGCGGATCCTGCTCGACCTCGGCAACGGCGCGCTCGGGCAGCTGCACCGCCACGCGGACCCGCTCGCCATCGACGCGGTGTTCCTGAGCCACCTCCACGCCGACCACTGCCTCGACCTCTGCGGCTACTACGTGATGCGCAAGTACCACCCGACCGGCGCCCAGCCGCCGATCCCGGTCTGGGGACCGGCCGGGACCGCCGAGCGGATGGCGCGGGCCTACGACCTCCCCTCCGAGCCCGGGATGACCGAGGAGTTCGACTTCCGCGAGCACGCCGGCCCGGTCGACCTCGGCCCGTTCCGGGTCGAGGCGCACGCGGTGGTGCACCCCGTCGCCGCCTACGCGCTGAAGGTCACGTCCGGCGGCCGCACCCTCGTCTACTCCGGCGACACCGGCCCCTGCCCCACCCTGGACGAGGTCGCGTCCGGCGCGGACCTCCTGCTCGCGGAGGCGTCCTTCCGGAGCACGGACGACAACCCGCCCGACCTCCACATGACCGGCGCCGACTGCGGACGCACGGCCGCGAAGGCGGGGGTGGACCGGCTCGTGCTGACCCACGTGCCGCCGTGGCACGACGCGGCCGACGCCGAGGCCGAGGCGCGCGCCGAGTGGGCGGGCCGGGTCGAGCTCGCCCGCGCCGGGGCGACGTACGAGATCTAGACCAGGCCCGCGTCGTGGACGATCATCGCGACCTGCACGCGGTTGGTGCTCTCGAGCTTGGTGAGCAGCCTCGAGACGTGTGACTTCACGGTGGGGATCGAGAGGTAGAGCTCCGAGGCGATCTCGGAGTTGCTGAGTCCTCGCCCGACGCACACCGCGACCTCGAGCTCGCGCTCGGTCAGGACGGCCAGCCGGTCCGCGGCCGTGGTGGAGCGGTCGGTCGGCGCGGTGTCGCGCAGGCGGGAGACCAGGCTCCGGGTCGCGGAGGGGGAGAGCATCGCGTCGCCGGCGGCCACCGTGCGGATGGCGCTCACGATGTCGCCGGGCGGGGTGTCCTTCAGCAGGAAGCCGTCGGCACCCGACGCCACGGCGCGCAGGACGTGGTCGTCGGCGTCGAAGGTGGTGAGCACGACCACGGCCGGCGGCGCGGGCCGCGAGTGCAGCAGCCGGGTCGCCTCGAGGCCGTCCATCACCGGCATCCGGATGTCCATGAGCACGACGTCGGGCTCCGTGTCGTCCACCAGCGCCAGGCCGGCCTCGCCGTTGGGGGCCTCACCCACCACCTCGATGTCGGACTGTCCGCCGAGCATGAGGGACAGCGCCGAGCGGACCAGCGGGTCGTCGTCTACGAGCAGCACGCGGATCACGCCGACCACGGTAACCAAGCCTCGAGCACGAACGACGACCCCTCCGCGCGCTGGTGCAGCCGGCCGCCCCGCAGCTCGGCCCGCTCGCGCAGGCCCACCAGCCCGAGCCCGGCGCCCGGTGCGGCGCTGCGCCGCTCGCCCAGCGGGTTGCTCACCACGACGGTGATGCCGGACCCCGGGTCACCCGTGGACCGGATGGTGACCCGCGCGCCCGGCGCGTGCTTGCGGGCGTTGGTGATGCCCTCCTGCACGATGCGGTAGACCGTCCGGCCGGTGGCCGCCGGCACCGGCGTGGCGGTGTCCACGGTGTCGGTGTAGTCGACGTCGAGGCCGAGCGTCCTCGCCTCGTCGACGAGCGCCGCGATGTCGTCGTACGTCGGCTGGGGCCGCGCGGTCGGCGGGCTCGGGTCGTCCTCCCGGAGCACGCCGAGGACGTCGCGCAGCTCGTGGAGCGCGTCGTTGGCCTGCCGCTGGATCTGCCCGAGCCCCTCGCGCAACCGGTCGCCGTCGAGGTCGTCGCGGAAGGCGAGCGCACCGGCCTGCATCGACACCTGCGTGATCCGGTGCGCCAGCACGTCGTGCATCTCGCCTGCGATCCGGGTGCGCTCGACGGTGCGGGCCTGGGACAGCCGCAGCTCCTGCTCGAGCTCGGCGCGCTCGGCGCGGCTGCGCAGGCTCCAGAGCAGCTCCCGGCGGGAGCCGATGTAGAGCCCCCATCCCATGATCCCGGCGTTCACCGCGAGGTTGACCAGGGTGGTGATCAGGTAGTCGTCGCCCTGGATCGGCGCGATCGTGGTCCAGGTCTGCGCGGCGAGGAAGTTCACCACCCCGACGAGCACGACCTCGCGGAACTGCCGGCGGGTCGCCACGGACACCGCCGCCAGCGTCGCCGGCCCGGAGGCCAGCCCCGAGAAGGCGCTCACTCCCGCGACGAGGAGCGCGATGCGCACCGGGGCCCGCCTGCGGAAGTGCACCAGCACGAACGAGGCGGCCCCGAGGGCGAGCTCGACGACGAAGAAGCCGCGGACGTCGCGCCACTCGACGGCCGCGACGTTCGACCACACCAGCGCCGAGAACAGGAGGCACACGGCGTAGCGCCACGCGTGCGACACCCAGGTCAGCTCGGGCTGGCCCGGGTGGCCCTCCGGGTGCGCCCGACGCGTGTCCACGGCGCTCAGGGTAGCGAGCGCCACTCCTACTTTGGTCTGCACCGGCAGCGCCCACGGGTTGATGCCCCGACCGGGCGGCGGACCGCACTCTGGTGTCACCACCGCGCGGAGGGAGCTGCGCGGCGTGGGGCCGCGCGCAGCAGGTCGGTCCCGCAGGGGACGGGGCCTCGAGCCGGGTCCGGTGACACACGGGGGTGACCGGACCCGGCTCAGCCGCGTCTAGGGTCGTGCCATGACCTCCGGACCCTCCGAGCCCACGCCGGCTCCGCGCGCAGACGGCCGTGCCGACGACGAGCTGCGACCCATCACGATCACCCGCCACTGGCTCGACCACGCCGCAGGGTCGGTGCTCGTGGAGTTCGGCGGCACCAAGGTGCTGTGCGCCGCCTCGGCCTCGGAGGGCGTGCCCCGCTGGCGCAAGGGATCCGGCCTCGGCTGGGTCACCGCCGAGTACGCGATGCTGCCCGCGGCGACCAACACCCGCTCCGACCGCGAGTCGGTCAAGGGCCGTATCGGAGGCCGCACGCACGAGATCTCCCGCCTCATCGGCCGCTCGCTGCGCGCGGTCATCGACTACCGGGCGCTGGGCGAGAACACGATCGTCCTCGACTGCGACGTCCTGCAGGCCGATGGCGGCACCCGCACCGCCGCCATCACCGGGGCGTACGTCGCCCTCGTCGACGCGGTCGCCCACCTGCGGGCCACCGGTGCGCTCGCGGGCGAGCCGCTCACCGGGTCGGTCGCCGCCGTGAGCGTCGGCATCGTCGACGGCGTGCCGCGGCTGGACCTGCCCTACGTCGAGGACGTGCGCGCCGAGACCGACATGAACGTGGTGATGACCGGCGAGGGGAAGTTCGTCGAGGTGCAGGGCACCGCCGAGGGCGCCGCCTTCGACCGGGCCGAGCTCGACGCGCTGCTCGTGCTGGCCGAGAAGGGGTGCGCGGACCTCACGCGCCTGCAGCAGGAGGCGCTGGCGCGATGAGGATCTTCTTGGCCTCAGCCAACGCGAAGAAGATCGCCGAGATGCAGCGCATCCTCGCCGCTCACGTCCCCGACGTGGAGGTGCTCGGCATCGCCGACGTCGACGGCTACGTCGAGCCGGTCGAGGACCAGCCGACCTTCGCGGGCAACGCGCTGCTCAAGGCCAGGGCGGGGGTCGCGGCCACCGGGCTGCCCTCCGTGGCCGACGACAGCGGGCTGTGCGTCGACGCCCTCAACGGGATGCCGGGCGTGCTCTCCGCACGGTGGTCGGGCTCGCCGCACGGTGACAAGCGGGCGGCCGACGAGCGGAACAACGAGCTCCTCCTCGCGCAGCTGCACGACGTGCCCGACGAGCGCCGCGGCGCCCACTTCGCCTGCGCGGTCGCATGGGTGATGCCGGACGGCGGCGAGCGCGTCGTCGAGGGCCGCATGGACGGACGCATCGTGCGGGAGCAGCGGGGGAGCGGCGGCTTCGGCTACGACGTCGTCTTCGTCCCGGTCGAGCACGACGCCGCGGGTCTCACCGCCGCCGAGCTCGAGCCCGGCGAGAAGGACCGGATCTCCCACCGCGGCCGGGCCCTGCGCGAGCTGGCGCCCTACGTCGCCGCCGACCTGTCCTGAGGCCGCCGGCTCCTCAGGCCGTCACCGACTCCCGGGTGTCGACCCGCTTGCTCACCCACGCGCCCCAGAGCGCCGCGAAGAGGAACATCCAGAGCGAGTAGACCGCGGCCGGCACCGAGATCTCGACCTCGTCGAGCACCTCGACCGCCACGAAGATCGCCAGGGTCGCGTTGTGCACGCCGACCTCCATCGACGAGGCGATGGCCTGCGGGCCGGTCACCCCGAGGGCCTTCGGCACGACGTAGCCCACCACGAGGCTGATCGCGCAGAACAGCGCGGTGATCAGGCCGACGTCCGCGAGGTAGTCGCCCACGTTCTCGACCTGGTCGATGAGGATCCCGAGCACCAGGATCGCGAGGATCACCGCCGACCCGATGCGCACCGGCTTGTCCATCCGTCGCGCGAAGCCGGGCGCCCGCCTGTTGACGACCATGCCGAGGCCCACGGGCAGCAGGATCAGCGCGAAGACCTTGACGATCTCCACCAGCGGCATGGAGACGTCGTCCTGCCGGTCGAAGTACCCGATGGCGAGGCCGGTGATCACCGGCAGCGTCACGACCGCGATGACCGTGTTGATCGCGGTCAGGGTGATGTTGAGCGCGACGTCGCCCCGGAACAGGTGGCTGAACAGGTTGGCCGTGGTGCCGCCCGGCGAGGCGGCGAGCAGGAGCATGCCGATGCCGAGCAGGGCCGGCAGGTCGAACAGCACGACCAGCCCGAAGCAGACGACCGGGAGGAGCACGACCTGGCAGGCCAGGGCGACGGCCACGGCCCGGGGTGCGCGAGCGACTCGCTTGAAGTCGCCGACGGTGAGGTCGAGCCCGAGGCCGAACATGATGATCGCCAGGGCGAGGGGCAGTCCGACGGTGGTCAGCGCGGAATCCATGCGCGGACCCTAGTGGTGAGCGGCGTCAACGTCAGGGGGATCGGACCGGACTCGGCTCGCCGGTCGTGCCTGTGCGCTCGGAGAGACTCGAACTCTCACTGGCCAGGACCTAAACCTGGTGCCTCTGCCAATTGGGCTACGAGCGCGCGGGCCACATCTTCACACGCGTCAGTCGAGGCCGAGGTCCCGGCGCAGCTTGGCGACGTGACCGGTCGCCTTGACGTTGTACTGCGCGAGCTGGACCGCGCCGTCCTCGTCGATCACGAAGGTCGAGCGGATCACGCCCTCGACCTCCTTGCCGTAGAGCTTCTTCGTGCCGTGGGCGCCGTAGGCCTTGTGGACCGCGAGGTCCCCGTCGGAGAGCAGCGTGAGGGTGAGGGCGTCGCGCTCGCGGAACTTCGCCAGCTTGGCCGGCTCGTCCTTCGACACCCCGAGCACCTCGTAGCCCGAGGCGCGCAGCGAGTCGAGCGAGTCGGAGAAGTCGCACGCCTGCTTCGTGCAGCCGGGGGTCATCGCCGCGGGGTAGAAGTAGACGATCACATTCCGCCCGCGCAGGGCCGCCAGCGAGACCTGCTCACCGGTGTCACTGGTGAGGGTGAATTCGGGGGCGGCGTCGCCGGGGACGAGGCGGTGCGGGCTCTCGGTCATGTCGGTCGGGCTCCTGGGCGGGATCTCGGGCTGGAATTCGGGCTCGATGTGGTTGTTGCAAGATCTTTGCAATAAGGTCGGGGGTGTGCCGGCGCGGCATCGGGGGATCCGCGTCGGCCACCTGACATCCAACCAGCCCCCTGGAGGGCCGGCCCACAGCAGGGAAGTGACCGCGTGCACGTGCCTGACGGCTTCCTCGACGCCCCCACCTCGGTGGCGACCGGCGTCGTGGCCGCAGCCGCGGTGGCGGTCGCGCTCCGGGGCGCACGACGCGAGCTCGACGACCGTACGGCCCCGATGGCGGGTCTCGTCGCGACGTTCGTGTTCGCCGCACAGATGATCAACTTCCCCGTGGGCGCCGGCACGAGCGGTCACCTGATGGGTGGGGCGCTCGCCGCGGTCCTGGCGGGACCGTGGACGGCGGTGCTCTGCCTCTCGGTCGTGCTCGGGGTGCAGGCGCTGCTGATGGCCGACGGCGGCATCACCGCCCTCGGGACCAACATCACGCTGATCGGCATCGTCACCGTGGCCGTCGGCTGGGCCGTGTTCGCGCTGCTGCGCCGCGTGCTGCCGTCGCGGCTCGCCGTGGTCGCGCCCGCAGCGGCCGTCGGTGCGCTGCTCAGCGTCCCCGTCGCCGCCCTCGTGTTCACCGGGCTCTTCGCGCTGGGCGGCAACGTGCCGGTGGACCTCGGCGCGGTGCTGGCCGCCATGCTCGGGTGGCACACCGTCATCGGCATCGGCGAGGCCGTGGTCACGGGCCTGGTCGTCGCCAGCGTCGTGGGCTCCCGCCCCGACCTCGTGCACGGCGCCCGGCCGCTGCTCTCCGAGCGCGAGCTCGAGACCCGCACGGTGGAGGTCGCGTGAGCACCCCACGCGTGAGCACTCGCGGGTTCTTCGTCATGGCCCTGGTGGTGAGCCTGCTCGTGGCAGGCGTGGCGAGCTACTACGCCAGCTCGCACCCCGACGGCCTGGAGTACGTCGCCGAGCAGACCGGGTTCCTCGGCTCGGCCGAGGACTCCGCCACGGCCGACAGCCCGCTCGCCGACTACCAGACCTCCGGCGTCGACGACGCGCGCCTGAGCGGCGGCCTCGCCGGCGTGATCGGCGTCGTGGTGATGCTCGTCCTCAGCACCGGGTTGTTCTGGCTGGTCCGCCGCCGCGAGACCGCCGACAGCGAGGGCTGAGTGGGCACCGGTCACGCCCACCGGTCCCACGTCCCCGGCGAGCGCCCGCGCGGTGACAGCCCGGTCCATCGCGCACCCGCGCACCTCAAGGTCCTGGCGCTGCTGGGGTTCATGCTCGTCGTGGTGGCGACGCCGCGCGAGGCCTACCCGGTCTTCGCGCTGGAGGCAGCCGTCCTGCTGGGCGTGGTCGCCGTGTCCCGGGTGCCGCTGCGGCACCTGCTGCCGCGGATGGTGGTCGAGGTCCCGTTCGTCGTGTTCGCGGTGCTGATGCCGTTCATCGCCCACGGCCCGCGCACCGAGGTGCTCGGGGTCAGCGTCTCCGAGCCGGGGCTGGTCGCCGGCCTCGCGCTGCTGGTCAAGGGCAGCATCGGCGTGCTGGCCTCGCTCACGCTGGCCGCCACCACCGACCCGCAGGACCTGCTGCGCGGCCTGCAGCGGCTGCGCACGCCTGACCTGCTCGTGCAGATCATGGGGTTCATGATCCGCTACCTGCAGGTCGTGACGGCCGAGCTCGGCCGCATGATGACCGCGCTCCGCTCACGCGGCTGCGACCCGCGCTCGCCCCGCCACTGGCCGGTGCTCGCGCGGTCGCTCGGTGCGCTGTTCATCCGCTCCTACGAGCGCGGCGAGCGGGTCCACCTGGCCATGCTGTCGCGGGGGTACGACGGTAAGTTGCCGACGTGAGCACCCCAGTCCTGGACGTCCGGGGCCTCGCCTTCGCCTATCCCGACGGCCACCAGGCCCTGTTCGGGGTCGACCTGCACGTCCACCGCGGCGAGCGCGTCGCGCTCCTCGGGCCCAACGGCGCGGGCAAGACCACGCTGGTGCTCCACCTCAACGGCATCCTCACCGCCGGCAAGGGCTCGGTCGCCGTCAGCGGGCTGCCCGTCTCGAAGCGGCACCTGCAGGAGATCCGGCGGCGCGTCGGGATCGTCTTCCAGGACCCCGACGACCAGCTCTTCCTCGGCACGGTGCGCCAGGACGTCGCGTTCGGGCCGGCGAACCTCGGCCTGCGCGGCACCGCGCTCGAGCGCCGGGTCATGGACGCGCTGGACCGCGTGGGGATGGCGGACTTCGCCGACCGGCCCCCGCACCACCTGTCCTACGGCCAGCGCCGCCGCGTCGCGGTCGCCACGGTGCTGGCGATGGAGCCCGAGGTCCTCGTGCTCGACGAGCCCTCGTCGAACCTCGACCCGGCCTCCCGGCGCGAGCTCGCCGAGATCCTGCGCAGCCTCGACGTGACGGTGCTGATGGTGACCCACGACCTGCCCTACGCGCTCGAGCTGTGCCCCCGCAGCGTCGTGCTGAGCCAAGGGGTCGTGGTGGCCGACCGGTCGACCTTCGACGTGCTGACCGACGAGGCGCTGATGGCCGCCCACCGCCTCGAGCTGCCGTGGGGGTTCGACCCGCGCCGCATTGATAGCCTTCCCGGGTGACCCAGGACATGCGCGCGCTCGAGCGCGAGATCGAGGAGACCCGTCAGCGTCTGGCCTCGACGATCGACCAGCTCGCTCACCGCGCCCACCCGAAGACGATCGTCGGGCGCCAGGTGACCACGGTGAAGTCGAGCTTCGTCGACCTCGACACCGGCGCGCCGCGCACCGACAACATCCTCAAGGCCGCCGGCGCGGTCGTGGGCGTCGTGGTGCTCCTCGCGCTCGTGCGCAGGGTCGCCCGCTGAGCGACATGGCGCGCACCATGGCCGGGGGCAGCGCCCCCATCAAGATGCTGCACGACCGCCTGCTCGTCGAGGTCGACAAGGACGCCGGCGAGCGCCGCTCGACCGGTGGCATCGTGATCCCGGCGACCGCGGCGATGGGCGCCCGCCGCCTGGCCTGGTCGCGGGTCATCGCGGTCGGCCCGCACGCGCGCGCCGTCGAGGTCGGCGACCGCGTGCTCTTCGACCCCGAGGACAAGGCCGAGGTCGAGGTGCAGGGCGAGGTCTACGTCGTCATGCGCGAGCGCGACGTCCACGCCGTCGCCGCCGAGCGCCTCGAGGGCGGCTCGACCGGGCTCTACCTGTGAGCGCCGGGTCCGCGCTCCGGCGCGGGGTCGCGGGGCTCGTCCTGCGCGCGGTCCGGTGGCGGACCGTGGGCGAGGTGCCCGAGCGCGGCGTCCTCGTCGGCGCCCCGCACACCTCCAACTGGGACTGGGTCCTGACGATGCTGCTGGCCTGGCGGTACGGCATCACGATCCGGCTGCTGGTCAAGCGGGAGCTGTTCGTCGGTCCGCTGGGCTGGCTGCTGCGGCGCACGGGTGCGGTCGAGCTCGACCGCACGAACCCGGCGGCGACGATCAAGGAGCTGCTCGCCGAGGCGGAGGGCGAGGACCCCTGGCTGATCGGGATCGCCGCGGAGGGCACCCGCTCGCGCGGCGAGTACTGGAAGTCCGGCTTCTACCGGATCGCCCGCCAGACCGGACTGCCGATCACGCTGGCGTTCCTCGACGTCCCCTCGCGCACCGTCGGTTGGGGTCCCACCTTCCACCCGACCGGCGACGTGGGCGCCGACATGGACGTCCTGCGCGACTTCTACGCCGACAAGACCGGGTTCCGGCCCGAGTCGTTCACCCCGCCGCGACTGCGGGAGGAGGGTCCTGAGCCGCCCTCCGTAGGGGTGTGACCGGCTTTCCGGGCACCAAGCCTGAAGGCTAGGTTGAGGGTTTCAACCGAAGGGAGCATGAAATGGCATTTCTGCTGTGGATTCTTGCCGTCATCCTCGTGGTGTCCGGCATCGTCTCGTTGATCAGGGGTCAGATGCTCTGGGGCATCCTGCTCATCGTCGTGGGGCTGCTCGTCGGCCCGGGCGGAGTCAGCCTGTTCACGTAGGACACCCTGCGGGAGGGAAACGTGAGGAGCCGGTCCGTCACGGACCGGCTCTTCGCACGTCCGGGCACGGCACACTCCCCGAACGTCGACCCCGGACGGGCCAGCCCGCACACGCCAGTCCGCACTCCAGTCCGGAAACGCCGAGAGCCGGTCCGTGAGGACCGGCTCTCGGCTTCGGTACGCCATCAGGGACTCGAACCCCGAACCCGCTGATTAAGAGTCAGCTGCTCTGCCAATTGAGCTAATGGCGCAGGCGGTGAAGCGAGTAGAACTCTACCGCGTCGTAATCAGCAGACGAAATCGAGGGGGATCCCCTCAGAGCTCCGCCAGCACGGCCTGGGCCGCGTTGTGGCCGCCCAGCCCGGACACCGCTCCGCCACGGCGTGCGCCCGACCCGCAGAGCAGGACGGCGTCGTGCGCGGTCTGCACGCCCCACTGCTGCGCGGGGGTCTCGAGGCGGGAGCGGTTGGTTGCCCACGGCCACTCGAGGTCGCCGTGGAAGATGTGCCCACCGGGCATGGCGAGGTCCCGCTCGACGTCCTGCGGGACCTTCACCTCGATGCACGGCCGGCCCTCCGCGTCAGTGGCGAGGCAGTCGGCGAGCGGCTCGGTGAGCACGGCGTCGAGCGAGGCGAGCGCGCGCCGGGTGGCGACCTCGCGCGCCGACGGGTCGGCGTCGAAGAGGCCGGCGGGGGTGTGCAGCCCGAAGTAGGTCAGCGTGTGGGCCGACCCCGCGCGGTCGCCCAGGATCGAGGGGTCGGTGAGGCTGTGGCAGTAGACCTCGCCGGGCAGCGGGTCCGGCACGGCCCCGCCGGCCGCGGCGGCGTACGCCTGCTCGAGCAAGCTGTAGTCCTCGGCCAGGTGGAGCGTCCCGGCGAACGCGACGGCCGGGTCGGCGCCCGACCTCAGCCCCGGGAGCCGGTCGAGGAGGAGGTTGATCTTGAGCTGCGAGCCGACGGGCTTGGTCGCGGTGTCCTCGCCCTCGCCGAGCAGGATCCGCAGCACCCAGGGGGCCACGCCCGACAGGACCCGTCGGCCGGTCACGGCGTGCTCGCGCTCGCCGTCGTGCCAGGTGACCTCGGCGCCGTCCGGGCCGGGTGTGATGGCGCTGACGCCCGCGCCGGTCACGATCTCGGCGCCCGCGCCCGCCGCGGCCGTCGCGAGAGCGGTCGTCACCGCGCCCATGCCGCCGACGGGCACCCGCCACTCACCGGTGCCGTTGCCGACGAGGTGGTAGAGGAAGCAGCGGTTCTGCACCAACGACGGGTCGTCCAGCGAGGCGAACGTCCCGATCAGCGCGTCGGTCGCCACCACGCCGCGGACCGTGTCGTCGCTGAACCGCGACCTGATCGCCCGGCCCAGCGGCCGCTCGACCACGTCGTCCCAGATGCGCTCGTCGACCAGGTCGCGCACCTCCCGGGCGAGGGGCAGCGGCCGCATCAGCGTCGGTGCCACCACCTCGGCGAGCCGGCCGACCTCCCCGTAGAACCGCTGCCACGCGGCGTACTCGTCGTCCCCGCCGGTGAGCTCGCGGAACGAGGCGCGGGTCGCCTCGCCCTCGGGACGCTCCACGAGCAGGCCGCCCGTGCGCTCGCCACGGGTCCACGGGGTGTACGACGCCGTGGTGCGCGAGGCGAGCCGGACGTCGAGGTCGAGGTCGGCCATCAGCTGCTCCGGCATGAGGCTGACGAGGTAGGAGTAGCGCGAGAGCCGGACCGGTCGTCCCGCGAAGGGCTCGGTCGAGACCGCGGCGCCGCCGGTGTGGCCCAGGCGCTCGAGCAGGAGGACCGAGAGCCCGGCGCGTGCGAGGTACGCCGCGCTCACGAGCCCGTTGTGGCCGCCGCCGACCACGACGACGTCATAGCTGCTGCTGCGGGGGTGCATCCGGTCAACGTAGACCCTCGGGCGTGGGTGGGACGGCGCCCGGCCCACCCGTAGGGTCGGCCCGGGGGAGGGAGGAGACGACATGAGGGAGGCACTGAAGGACCGGATCGAGGAGCGGCTCCGCGACCCGATCTGGTGGAACGACGCCCTGCAGCTGGGCAAGACCGTGCTGGCGGCGGTCGCGGCGTGGGTCGTGGCGTCGAGCGTGCTCGACCTGCCGCAGCCGTTCCTCGCGCCGTGGGCCGCGCTGCTGGTGGTGCACGCCACCGTGTACCGGACGTTCTCCAAGGGCGCCCAGCAGGTGGCGGCGACCGTGGTCGCGGTGCTGCTCGCCGCGCTCGTGGGCGAGGCGTTCGGGCTGACCACGTGGGCGGTGGCGCTGCTGATCGCGGTCGCCCTGGTGCTGGGCGCGGTCCCGTGGCTGGGAGCCGAGGCGACCACCATCGCCACGACGGGTCTCGTGGTGCTCACCACGGGCTTCGACGACGACGTCATGCTGCTGTCGCGGCTCTACGACACCGCGATCGGCGTGGGCGTCGGGCTGCTGGTCAACGTGATGGTCTGGCCGCCGCTGCGGCGGCAGACCGCGGCGCGGGCCCTGGACGCGGTCGACGACGGCATCGGCGCGCTGCTGGTCGACATGGCCGGCGGCCTGGGCGACGGCTGCCAGGACGACGACGTGGCGGCGTGGGTCGACCGGACCCGCGAGCTGGACGCCGACCTCGACCACGCGTGGGCCCTGGTGCGGCAGGCGCAGGAGAGCGCGCGGATGAACCCGCGCCGGTCCGCGCGGTCGCTGCGGGACCCCGACCACTGGCACGAGCTGCTGCGGCGGATGGAGCAGGCGGTGGCCGAGACCCGCAGCCTCGCCCGCACCCTGGGCGGGCAGAGCGCGCACCGCCGCACCTGGGGCGAGGCGTTCGCGGTGCCGTGGATCTCGATGCTCGGCGACGCGGGCAGGGCGGCGGGTGACGCGAACCCCGGGGCGCTGGTCGACGTACGCCGCCGGCTCGAGGCGTTCTCGGAGGACCTGCGAAGGACGGAGCGCTCACCCGAGTGGCCGATCTACGGCGCGCTCATCATCAACCTGCGCAACATCGTCGACGCCATGGACGAGGTCGCCGAGGCGAACCCGATCATGGGACGGCCGCTCGCCCTGCGGGTCCCCGGCCGGCGCGGCTGAGAGCACGAGCCGCCGATGGAGGGGCCGAGCGGGAACGGCCGAGGCCCCGGCTCGCGGAGCCGGGGCCTCGATCGGTTGGGGTGAGTAACGGGACTTGAACCCGCGACATCCGCGACCACAACGCGGCGCTCTACCAGCTGAGCTATACCCACCATGTTCCTCGCGCGAGCGCGAAGGACGTCGTGAAGTGTAGGGCACTCAGGCCGGTGGGCTGGAATCGAGGTCGGGGTCCGCGCCGAGGCCGGTCAGCTGCCCGCCGTGGCGAGCCGCGATCTCCCGGGCCCGGGCGCTGTCGGGGCCGGGCTGCGGCACGAAGACGGCCTCGCGGTAGTAGCGGAGCTCCTCGATGCTCTCCTGGATGTCGGCCAGTGCGCGGTGGTTGCCGCGCTTGGTCGGCGCGGCGAAGTAGGCGCGGGGGTACCAGCGGCGCGACAGCTCCTTGATCGAGGAGACGTCGACGATCCGGTAGTGCAGGAACGACTCGAGGGCCTGCATGTCGCGTGCCAGGAAGGAGCGGTCGGTGGCGACCGTGTTGCCGGCGAGCGGCGGCCGGCTCCCGTCGGGGCAGTGCTCCTTGATGTAGGCCAGCACCTGCTCCTCGGCCTCGGCCAGCGTCGTCCCGGAGGCGAGCTCGTCGAGCAGGCCGGACTTCTCGTGCATCGAGCGCACGAATTCCACCATCTGCTCCAGCGACTCCTGCGGCGGCTTGATGATGACGTCGACGCCCTCGCCGAGCACGTTGAGCTCGAAGTCCGTCACGAGTGCGGCGACCTCGATGAGCGCGTCGGCCCCGAGGTCGAGCCCGGTCATCTCGCAGTCGATCCACACCAGTCTGTCGCTCACGACGAGCCACCCTACTGCGGCCCTCTCAGCGTCGACTCAGCCTCACCTCCTAGGGTCAGTGCCTGTGCAGGTACCAGTCCGGCGCCGCCGCCCGGGCCGGACGCACTGATCCGGACGACCGAGAACGAAGGAAGCCCCTCGATGGCGCAGAAGAAGAGCTCGCGCAGGACCGCCGACGACAAGGCCGCGGCCGCGGCCCGGCGGGAGGCCAGGCGGGCGAGGACCGAGCGTGCCCGTGCCCAGGCGGAGGAGCGCCGCAAGGCGGCCAAGCGCAAGCAGCAGCTGGTGCGCTTCGGGACGATCGTGGGTGTCCTGGTCCTCCTGGTCGGCGGCTACTTCCTGGTGACGAGCCTCGGCTCGGACAAGCCCGACACCCCGCCCGAGGGCGCGACGAGCGACTACGGCCTGGTCGTCGGCGAGGCCGACGCGCCGAAGGAGATCGTGATCTACGAGGACTTCCTCTGCCCGTTCTGCGGCCAGCTCGAGCAGACCGTCGGCGACCAGCTCGACGCCGCCGTCGAGGCCGGCGAGGTCAACGTGGAGTACCGGCCGATCGCGTTCCTCGAGCGGATCAGCGACTACTCGCCCGAGGCCGCGAACGCGTTCGCAGTCGTCCTCGACGCGTCCGGACCGGAGGTCGCCAAGGAGTTCCACGACCTGCTGTTCGACAACCAGCCCGCGGAGTCCGGACCCTTCCCCGACGAGGACCGGCTCGTCGAGTGGGCCGTCGAGGCCGGCGCCACCGAGGACGACGTCCGCCCGGGCATCGAGGACATGGCGTTCGAGGGCTGGGTGGAGGCGGCTTCGGACGCCGCGTCCGACGCCGGCGTCGACTCGACCCCGACCGTCCTCGTCGACGGCGAGGAGGTCGAGGGGCGCAGCGTCGCCGACATCGCGGCGGCCATGGTCGGCACCGGCGGCTGACTTCTGGGACACTCCCGGGCGTGAGCCTCTCGTCCTTCATCGCCGGGCTGCCCAAGGCCGAGCTCCACGTCCACCACGTCGGGTCGGCGTCGCCGCGGATCGTCTCCGAGCTCGCGGCGCGCCACCCGGCGGCGGGCGTGCCGTCCGACCTCGACGAGCTGCGGAGGTTCTTCACCTTCCGCGACTTCGCCCACTTCATCGAGGTGTACCTCGCCGTCGTCGACCTCGTGCGCACGCCCGAGGACGTCCGGCTGCTGACCTACGAGGTCGCCCGCGAGATGGCCGAGGGACAGAACCTGCGCTACGCCGAGCTGACCTGCACGCCGTACACCTCCGTGCAGCGCGGGATCGCGATCACCGCCTACACCGAGGCGATCGAGGACGCCAGGGTCGCGGCGGAGCGCGACTTCGGACTGGTGCTGCGCTGGATCTACGACATCCCGGGCGAGCTCGGCATCCCGGCGGCCGACGCCACGCTCGAGTACGCCCTCGAGCACCGCACGGACGCACTCGTGGGCTTCGGTCTCGGCGGCCCCGAGATCGGGGTGCCGCGCGCGCAGTTCCGCGAGCACTTCGCCGCCGCCCGGGCGGCCGGGCTGCACTCGGTGCCGCACGCGGGCGAGACCACCGGCCCGGCCACCGTCTGGGACGCGGTGCGGCTGCTCGGGGCCGAGCGCATAGGCCACGGCACGTCCGCGGCGCAGGACCCGGAGCTGCTCGCGCACCTCGCCGAGACCGGCGTGGTGCTCGAGGTCTGCCCCACCTCGAACGTCGCCACCCGTGCCGTCGAGCGCATCGAGGACCACCCGCTGCGCGAGCTCGTCGCAGCGGGGGTGACGGTGACCATCAGCTCCGACGACCCGCCGATGTTCGCCACGTCGCTGAACCACGACTACGAGGTCGCGGCAGGCCTCCTGGGCCTCGACGAGGCGGGTGTGGCCGACCTGGCCCGGGCGGCCGTCGGCGCGTCGTTCGCGCCCGACGAGGTCAAGGCGCGGATCGGGGCCGAGATCGACGCCTACGCCGCCGGCTGAGCGGCGCGCGGCCGTCAGGACTCGGCGCGGCCCCGGGCAGCCGCCCGGTGCGCGGGCTTCGGCTTGCGCACGTTGGTCGGGTCGAGCGCGGCCATGACGTAGAGCAGGACGGCGATGCCGGCCAGCACGGCGAGCACGGTCAGGACGGACACGTCCAGGTCGTTGGACATGCGGGACCTCGATTGCGGTGGGGGGTGCGACGCGCGGTCCGTACCCGTCGGCGGAGGCCTCATGTGGGCGCCTTCACCCCTGAGAGGGAGGGCGAGGGCAGAACCCTCGCCGATCACCGAGGCGTGCGTGGCGCCCCCGACAGGATTCGAACCTGTGACCCGCGGATTAGAAGGCCGCCGCTCTGTCCAGCTGAGCTACGGGGGCTGGCCGGAGCAGTATTCCAGCCCGGTGCGACGGCGCGGCACGGTCCCCGGGCGCCACGACGGCGGTCGGCCCCCGCCGACCGCCTTCGTCCCCCTGCCCTGGAGACGACGATGGTGCGCCGCCCATGCGGGGCGGCGCACCATCGGGAGGGTCTGGTTCCGACCGAGATCGTCCCCAGATCAGGTGGTGCGGGTGGTTCAGGCCGCGGTGACCGGCTGCAGGGGGGCGTCCGCGTCGGCGTCCTCGCGCCAGGCGTTGCGCCCGCGTGGGGCGTCGTACGCCTGCTGGTCGAGGATGCCCTCGCGCTTGGCGACGATCGTGGGCACCAGCGCCTGACCGGTGACGTTCACCGCGGTGCGGCCCATGTCGAGGATCGGGTCGATCGCGAGGAGCAGGCCCACGCCCTCGAGCGGGAGGCCGAGGGTGGAGAGGGTCAGCGTGAGCATGACCGTCGCGCCGGTGACGCCCGCGGTGGCCGCCGAGCCGATGACCGAGACGAACGCGATGAGCAGGTAGTCGGTGACCGACAGGTCGAGGCCGAAGAACTGCGCCACGAAGATCGCCGAGATCGCCGGGTAGATCGACGCGCAGCCGTCCATCTTCGTCGTCGCGCCGAGCGGCACGGCGAACGAGGCGTAGGCGCGCGGGACGCCCAGGTTGCGCTCGGTCACCGACTCGGTCAGCGGCATCGTGCCCACCGAGGAGCGGGAGACGAACGCCAGCGAGATCGCCGGCCAGGCGCCGGAGAAGAATTGGCGGACCGACAGCCCGTGCAGCCGGAGCAGGGCGGGGTAGACGCCGAGGACGACCAGTGCGAGGCCGGCGTAGATCGCGACGGTGAACATGCCCAGCGAGCCGAGCGCGTCCCAGCCGTAGCTGGCCACCGCGTTGCCGAGCAGGCCGACGGTGGCGATGGGGGCGAGCAGGATGATCCACCACAGGACCTTCTGCACCACGGCCAGGGCCGAGCGCACGATCGCGAGGAACGGCTCGGCGGCCTCGCCGACCTTCAGGGTGGCGATGCCGACGGCGATGGAGATGACGAGGATCTGCAGCACGTTGAAGGACAGGCCGACGGAGCCGTCGCCGGGGGCCGAGCCCTGGAGGCCGAGGACGTTCGCGGGCACCAGCCCGGTCAGGAAGTCCAGCCACGAGCCGGTGGTCGACGGGGCGGACGCGGCGTCGGAGCTGACGCTCGTGTGGTCGCCCGGCTGGAGCACCAGCCCGAGCACGATGCCGATGACCACGGCGACGAGCGCGGTGATGGCGAACCACGCGAGCGTGCGCCAGGCCAGCCGCGCGGCGCCCGTGACGTCACGCAGGTTGGCGATGGAGGCGACGATCGCGAGGAAGACCAGCGGCGGCACCACGGTCCGCAGCAGCGTCACGAACGTGCCGCCGATCGTGCTGAGGGTCTCGGTCAGCCAGTTGGGGTCGACCTCGCCGGTCGCGGCGTCCACGCCGTCCGCGCCCATGCTCCGGGCGACGAGGCCGAGGACGACGCCGAGGACCAGGCCGATGAGGACCTGGACGCCGAACGAGGGGAGCCGGAAGCGGGTCCGCTTCTCGGGCTCGATGACAGAAGTACTCATGCTCGAGGGCAACCTTTCGGGGACCGTCCGGACGGGTGCCGGACGACAGACGCAACGGATCGGGGATGTCGGGGGATCAGGCGGTGCGTCGGAGCCGACAGAGTGCGCTCTCGGTGCGAACGAGGTCGATGGCACGACGCTGCGTCAGGAGGTCTCCGACGCTCGTGGGGGTGGTCGTGGCGGCTCGCACGTCAGTCACAACCGGAGGTGCCCCGTCCGGATTCCGTGGTTCGAGTCACACGTCGTGGGACGCCTGACCAGGGTTCGCTCATGTCGTCCCGGCACGGTGCCCGTCTGGCCGCCCTCCTGGCTCTCGCCGCCCTCCTGCTCCCCGCCGCCTCGCACGCCGGGACGATGGTGACGGAGGACGCCACGGGCGACTCCCGAGCGTGGACGGACTACGAAAAGTTCCAGTTCGTCCCGGCGCCGGAGGAGGCGTCGGTCGACGTCCTCCGCACGGCCGCGGCGTTCGTTCCGCGCCGGTTGACCGTCACCGTGCACTTCCGCGACCTCGAGGTGCGGATGCAGCACCGGACGCTCGTGCGGGTCTGGACGCCCCGTGGCACCTTCGACGTCCCTGCCGAGCGGCGGTTTGCGCGCCGGGTGACGGTCGCACTGGCGCGGCAGCGCGGCGAGGCGTTCGGGTGTCGGGGAGCGAGCGCGATGTACGGCGGGGCGGCGGACACCGTGGCCCTCTCCGTGCCCGCGCGGTGCATCGGCGCTCCTCGCTGGGTGCGGCTCGGCGTCAGGGCGACCGCCACGCCGAGGCTGTACGCGGACGACCCGGGCACCGTCTTCTTCCTCGCCGACGACGGCCACCGCGACGGGTACCGGGTGAACAGCCTCGCCAAGGGGCCGCGGATCCGCCGCGGCTGAGCCGTGCCGGCCACCCTCACCACCCACGGAGCTGGACGCCATGATCCACCGCCCCGGCACGCGCCTGCTCGCCGCGCTGCTGCCCCCCACCGCGCTCCTCCTCCTGCCGACGGCAGCCCACGCCGAGAAGGCGGTCACTGAGGACCCGGCAGGTGACGCAGTGGTCGTCGGCTTCCTCGCCGACGACGACGCCGAGCTCCCACCGCCGCCTGACCCGTCACCGGCCGACATCGTCCGGACGGTGGGCGCGCACGGGAGGAAGCGGTTGGCCGTCACCGTCCACTTCCGCGATCTCGCTGGTGCGGAGGAGCACTCCGTGCGCATCCTGGTCCGGACGAGGACAGGTTCGTTCTCCGTCGTGGTGAGGGCGGAGGGCCGGCGCACGCGCGTGGGGATCGCGGGCCGGCACGGGGAGATCGACTGTCGCGCCCTCCGGGCACGGCTCGATCGCGGGGGGAGACCTGCTCGCGGTGTCCGTCCCCACGGCGTGCCTCTCCTCGCCTCGCTGGGTCCGGCTGGGCGTCACCGCCTCCTCGCCGCTGCCCACGACCGACCTCGCGGTCCTCGCGTCCACCGTCGACGACGGCCACCGCGAGACCGTGAGGCCGAGGAGCACCGGCACCGGTCCCAGGATCCGCCGCGGCTGACAGGCGAGCACGCACGGCCGCATGAGCCGTGCGTCGTCGGGTACGCCAACGGCATGGCCAACAACTACCCACGCCTCGCGATCGTGACAGGCAGCGACTCCGGCATCGGTCAGGCGACCGCCACCCTCCTCGCCAGCGAGGGCTTCGACGTCGGGCTCACCTTCCACACCGACGAGGACGGCATCCGGCACACGGCCGAGGAGGTCGCGCGGCGCGGCCAGCGCGCCTTCGTCGAGCCGTTCGACGCCTCCTCGCCCGACGCCGGCGGCGTCGTCGACCGGCTCACCGACCAGCTCGGGGGACTCGGCGTGCTCGTCAACGTCGCGGGCACCGGGCACTCCGACCGGGCCGTCGACCTCGACCTCGAGACGTGGCGCCGCGTGCTCGCCACCGACCTCGACGGGCCGTTCCTCTGCGCGAAGCACGCCGCGCGCCGGCTCGTCGAGCAGGACCGTGGTGGCCGCATCGTCAACGTCACCAGCGTGCACGAGCACCTGCCGCGGTACGGCGCGGCGGCGTACTGCGCCGCGAAGGCCGGGCTCGGGATGCTGACGAAGGTGATGGCGCTCGAGCTCGCCGAGCACGGCATCACGGTCAACGCGGTCGCGCCCGGGGAGATCTCGACCCCGATGACGGGGCAGGACGAGTCGGAGGCCTACCACCAGGACCGGCCCGGCAACCCGGTCGGACGCCCGGGCCACGTCGCCGAGGTCGCCTCGGTCATCGGCTTCCTGGCCTCGCCGCGGTCCGCCTACGTCACCGGCTCCTCCTACACCGTGGACGGCGGGCTGAGCCTGATGGCCGCGCACGGTCACGACACGGCCACCGGCTGGCGCGAGGCCTGAGCCCCTCAACGGGACAGCAGCACCATCACCTCGTAGTGGCTGGTGTGCGGGAACATGTCCAGCACCCGCGCCTCGACCGGCCGCAGCGACGGCATGGCCTCGAGGTCACGCGCCAGCGACTCGGCGTTGCACGACGAGTACACGACGTGGCGGGTGCGTGACGCCTCGAGCCAGCCCGCCAGGTCGGCGCCGATCCCGCGACGGGGCGGGTTGACCACGACCAGGTCCGGTGCGGCGTCCTGCGCGAGCGCGTACGCCGTCGCGTCGGCGGCCACGAACGTCGCCGCGGCGCCGAGGTCGGCCGCCGTCGCCCGTGCCGCCTCGACGGCGTCCGCGGAGACCTCGACGCCGAGCACCTCGCGCCCGGGTGCGGCGAGGTGCAGGGCGAAGCCGCCGACGCCGCAGTAGAGGTCCCACACGGTGCGCCCGTCCGGCACCGCGTCCACCCAGGCGCGCGCCTGGTCGTACAGCGCCTCGGCGACCGGGGTGTTGGTCTGGAAGAACGAGCGCGGGCCGAGGCGGAGCGTGACGCCGGTCGCCAGCCGCATCGGCAGCGTCGACGAGGCGGTGAGCACGATCTCCCGCTCGCCCTCGAGGACCGCCTTGTGCTCCGGCTGCACGTTGATCGTCACCACCCGGAGTGCCGGCACCGCCTCCAGCAGGGCCGGCAGCCGCGAGCGCACCCGCGCCTCGAGCGCGGTCGAGCGCATCACCAGCCGGAGCATGAGCGCGCCGTCTCCCGACTCGGTGAGGAGCACGTGCTTGAGCTCGCCCGCGCGAGCCGCGACGTCGTACGGCACCAGGCCGGCGCTGCTGATCCAGGCGGCGACGCCGTCGAGAGCCGCGGTCAGGCCGGGGGAGTGCAGGCCGCAGTCACGCAGGTCGACCCCGGCGAGGCCGCGGTCCAGGATCCCGAGCGTCGGCGCCGCGACCGTGCCGCCCACGGCCATCTTCGCCTTGTTGCGGAAGCCCGCGTCCGCCCCGGCCACGGTGGGCAGCCACACGGGGGCCGGCACCAGTGAGCGGGCGTGCGCCTCCTTGTCGGAGAGCTGGCGGGCGCGCGGGACCGCCAGCAGGGTGCAGGAGCGGCAGCGGAACGCGTCGTAGTGGTGGCAGTCCACGAGTGGCTGGACGGTCAGCGCAGCCGACCCATCCACTCCTCGATGTCGGCCGACGTCCGGGGCAGCGAGGCCGAGAGGTTCCGGTTGCCGTCGGCGGTGACGAGGATGTCGTCCTCGATGCGGATGCCGATGCCCCGCAGCTCCTCGGGGACCAGGAGGTCGTCCTCCTGGAAGTAGAGGCCGGGCTCGACGGTGAGCACCATCCCCTCGGCGAGCTCGCCCTTGGGGTAGATGTCGGCGGACGCGCGGCCGCAGTCGTGCACGTCCATGCCGAGCATGTGCGAGGTGCCGTGCAGCGTCCACCGGGCGTAGACCTTCGACTCCGGGTCGAGCGCCTCCTGGGCGGGGACGGGCAGCAGGCCCATGTCCTCGAGGCCGTGGGCCAGCACGTGCATGGCGGCCTCGTGAGCGGCCAGGAACGGCACGCCCGGGCGCACCGCGTCGATGCCGGCCTGCTGCGCGCGGTGCACGAGGTCGTAGAGGTCCCGCTGGAGCGGGCTGAACCGGCCGTCGACGGGCAGCGTGCGGGTGACGTCGGCGGTGTAGAGGTTGTGGCCCTCGACGCCCATGTCGAGCAGGACCAGCTTGCCGGGCTCGATCGCCCCGGTGTTGTCGATCCAGTGCAGCGTCGTGGCGTGCGAGCCGCCGGCGCAGATGGAGTCGTAGCCGATGTCGTTGCCCATCGCGCGGGCCCGGCGGAAGAACGTGCCCTCGATCCACCGCTCGCCGAACTCGAGCACGCGGTCCCACTCGCGCACGGAGTCCTCGAAGCCGAGCGCGGTGATGTCGCACGCCTCCTGGAGCTCGCCGACCTCCCACTCGTCCTTGACGAGCCGCAGCTCGTCCGCCACGCGGGCGAGGTCCTCGTCGGTGGTCAGGTCGCGGGTCTTGCGGTCGTCGTCGAACGAGGGCAGGTCCTTGACGTGGCGCACCTCGATGCCCAGGGAGTCGGAGATCTCCTGCGCGGACGGGCGGCGGCCCGCCCACAGCTCGCCGTACTGACGGTCGCGGAAGAACTCGTCGGTGTCGCGCTCGGACCGCGGCCGCGCGTAGAGCACGGACTCGCCGTCCTCGATCACCAGCACGGCGTCCGAGGTCTGGTTGCCGGAGAAGTAGGTGTGGGCGGTGTCGGGCCGGAACCGGTAGTCGGTGTCGTTGGCGCGCACCTTGTAGGTGCCGGCGGGCAGCACGAGCCGGTCCCCGGGGAACGCCTCGGCCAGCCGGGCGCGGCGGTCGGCGGCACGGTCGGCGACCGGGTGGCGGGGCACGTCGAGCGCACGGTCGCCCCAGCCCTCGCGCATGAAGGCGGCGTAGGCGGCGGGAACGGCCGGGTCGTGCGACTCGGTCCTGGGCTGCTCGCCGGCGCTGTCAGCGGCGCTGTCGGCGGTCTGGGCGGTCTCGGCGGGGATCTCTGCGGTCGGCTCGCTCACCCGGTCACTGTACGCCGCCACGCGGGCGCCGCGAGCGGAGAACCGTCCCCCGTAGGGGTGCGGCGAGCGCCGGCCCGCCGCGGCCGCTCCGTTAGGGTCGGACCATGCACCGCAGCCGCCGCGACAGTGTCGCGTTCACCGTCGTGGTGGGCGTCCTGGTGCTGCTCGGCGGCCTCGCGATGGCGCTCGTGGTCGGCCTGTCCGGCGCCCCCGGGTCGCTCGCCCTCGCGGCGGTCCTCGCAGCGGTGCCCGTCGGCCCGCTCGTCGGCTGCTTCATGTGGCTCGACCGCTACGAGCCCGAGCCGCGCAGCCTGCTCCTCGCCGGGCTGCTGTGGGGGGCGTTCGTGGCGACCGCGGCCGCGCTCGTCTTCCAGGGCATCGGCATCGCCGGCGGCGCGAGCGAGCGCGACAGCCTCGCCGTGGTGGCGCCGATCACCGAGGAGGCGACCAAGGGCGCGTTCCTGCTGCTGCTCCTGTGGTGGCGCCGGCACGAGCTCGACGGGGTCCTCGACGGCATCGTCTACGCCGGCATGGTCGGGATCGGCTTCGCCTTCACCGAGAACATCCTCTACCTGGCCGCCGCCTACGACGGCACCGACGGCCTCGGCCCCGGCGGCACGACCGCGCTCACCGGCACGTTCATCCTGCGCTGCCTGATCAGCCCCTTCGCGCACCCCCTGTTCACCGTCTTCATCGGCATCGGGGTCGGCCTCGCCATCGCCGCCCGGCTGGCGTGGGTGCGGCTGCTCGCCCCGTTCGCCGGCTTCGGGCTGGCGGCGCTGCTGCACGGGCTCTGGAACTCCTCCACCCTGTCGGGCACCGGTCACTTCTTCGTCGTCTACGGCACCCTCATGCTCCCCGCCCTCCTCGGCGTGGCGGCCTTCGCGGTGTACCGCCGGCGCTCGGAGCGGCCGCTGCTCACCCTGGCGCTGCAGGACGCCGCCGACCGCGGGCTGCTGCCCGCGACGGACATCCCGTGGCTCGTCGACCTGCGAGCCCGCCGGCACGCCCGGCGCTGGGCCCGCCACCACGGCGGCCCGCAGGGCGAGCGCGGCATGCGGGCCTACCAGGCCGCGGCGATCGAGCTGGGATACCTCCACCACCGATACCTCCGCGGCACCGCGCCGTCGGACTTCTCCGTCCGCGGCCAGGAGCACGTCGAGGAGCTGCGCCGCATCCGTCCCTACATCTCCTTCCCCGGACAGGTGGTGCCGACCCGATGAGCGAGCACGACGCCGGCGAGCCGGCCGCAGCAGCCGGACGCACGCCCGACGTGACCACCGCGATGGTGACCGCGCTGGTGCGGCTTCGAGGGGCGCTGCAGGAGGCTCACCTGCCGCTGGAGCTGCCCGGGGCCGAGGAGCAGCGCGCCGCGAAGGCGGAGATGGTCGACCAGCTCGAGGACTACGTGATCCCGCGGCTGATGACGCTCGACGCGCCGCTCCTCGCGGTCGTCGGCGGCTCGACCGGCGCCGGCAAGTCGACGCTGGTCAACTCCATCGTCGGCACCCGGGTGACCACGCCCGGCGTGCTGCGCCCCACGACCCGCTCGCCCGTCCTCGTGCACCACCCCTCCGACGCCAAGTGGTTCGGCCAGGACCGCCTGCTGCCCGAGCTCGAGCGCGTCGACCGGCAGACCAACGACCCGGGTGCGCTGCAGCTGGTGCCGTCCCCGGTGATGGCACCCGGGCTCGCCGTGCTCGACGCCCCCGACATCGACTCGGTGGAGGAGCAGAACCGCCTGCTCGCCGCGCAGCTGCTCGCCGCGGCGGACCTGTGGCTGTTCGTCACCTCCGCGGCGCGGTACGCCGACCAGGTGCCGTGGGACTTCCTCCGTCGGGCCGCCGAGCGCTCGGCGGCCGTCGCGATCGTCCTCGACCGGACGGCGCCCGACGCGGTCGACACCATCTCCACGCACCTGGCCCGGATGCTGGCCAGCCGCGGGCTGAAGGACTCGCCGCTCTTCATCGTCGAGGAGGGCGAGGTCTCCGACATGGGGCTGCTGCCGTCGACGGCGGTCCTGGAGATCCGGGAGTGGCTGCAGGCGCTGGCCCAGGACCAGGAGGCCCGCAGCGCGGTGGTCCAGCAGACGCTCGAGGGCGCCATCCGCACCCTGGGCCGGCGTACCCACGCGGTTGCCGACGCCGCCACCGAGCAGGTCGACGCGGTGCGCCGGCTGCGCGACGACGTCAACGACGCCTACGACCGGGCCGTGAGCGCCGTCGGGGAGGCGTCGGCCGACGGCACGCTGCTGCGGGGCGAGGTGCTGGCCCGCTGGCAGGAGTTCGTGGGCACCGGCGAGCTGCTGCGCACGCTCGAGACCCGGGTGGGGTGGATCCGCGACCGGGTGGTCAGCGCCGTCAAGGGCAAGCCCCAGCAGGCCGAGCGGGTCACCGTCGCCGTGGAGTCCGGCCTCGAGACGCTGATCCTCGAGCACGCCGAGGCGGCCGCCGAGCGCGCCGAGGCGTCGTGGCGCAGCACCGCGGCCGGCCAGGTCCTGCTGCGCGACGCCGGCGAGGACCTCGGCCGCGCGTCGCGCGACTTCCGCCGGCGCGCCGAGCGCGCGGTGCGCGACTGGCAGGCCGACGTGCTCGACATGGTCCGCTCGGAGGGCGCCGACAAGCGCTCGACCGCGCGCTTCCTCGCCTTCGGCGTCAACGGGCTGGCGGTCGCGCTGATGGTCGTCGTCTTCGCGCACACCGGAGGGATGCTCGTCGGGGCGGAGGCCGGCATCGCCGGCGGGTCGGCGCTCCTCGGGCAGAAGCTGCTCGAGGCGGTCTTCGGCGACCAGGCGGTGCGGTCCCTCGCCGAGCGCGCCCGGCGCCGGCTGGAGGCGTCCATGAGTGACCTCCTCGACGCCGAGCGACGCCGCTACACCGACCTCCTCGACAGCCTCGAGGTGTCCCCGGAGGCGCCCGAGCGGCTGCGCGCGGCGGCCCGCAAGGTGGACGACCTGCGCTACGCCGCGACGCACCCCGCAGGGGCTCCCGACGACCCGTCGCAGGAGCCGGCGCAGGACCCGGCGCAGGACGAGCCGCCCCGGATGTCGGGCACGGGGGACGGCGCCCCCTAGGCTGGTGGCGCACGCACAGCCACCGGACCGTGAGGGAGCCATGACGTCGTTGCTCGAAGGGGCCAAGAAGCTGGTCACCAGGAGCTCTGACATCGGCGCCCGCGTCGAAGGACTCGAGCGCGCCGCCGCCGGTGCCCGGGGTCGCGTCGACGACGCCGTCGTCGACGACGCCGTGGCCGTCGCCTCCCGCGCCGCGAGCCGCCTCAAGCTCTCCGCCGACCACACCGTGGTCGCCCTCGCCGGGGCGACCGGATCCGGCAAGTCCTCGACCTTCAACGCGCTCAGCGGGCTCGAGCTGGCCGCCGTCGGCGTCCGCCGGCCCACCACCTCGTGGGCGACGGCCGTCGTGTGGGGCAAGCAGGGCGCCGAGGAGCTGCTCGAGTGGCTCGGCATCCCGGGCCGCCACCAGGTCACCCGCGACTCGATGCTCTCCCAGGCCGACGAGGACGTCGACCTGCGCGGCGTCGTGCTCCTCGACCTGCCCGACCACGACTCCACCGAGGTCTCCCACCACCTCGAGGTCGACCGGCTGGTCCAGCTCGCCGACATGCTCGTGTGGGTCCTCGACCCGCAGAAGTACGCCGACGCCGCCATCCACGACCGCTTCCTCAGGCCGCTCGCCGGGCACCGCGACGTGATGCTCGTGGTGCTCAACCACATCGACACCGTGCCGGAGGACCGCCGCGCCAGCATGGTGGAGGACGTCCGCCGGCTGCTCGAGGCCGACGGGCTGGCCGGCGTCCCGGTGCTGCCGGTCAGCGCCCGGCAGGGATGGGGCATCGACGAGCTGCGCGGCATGATCGCCGAGCGCGTCGCGCAGAAGAAGGTGACCCGGTCACGCCTCGAGGCCGACGTGCGCTCCGCGGCCGAGCGCCTCGAGGCGGCGGTCGGCACCAGCAAGGCGCCGACCCTGTCGAAGGAGCGCGTCGCGGCCCTCGACGACGCCTTCGCGGACGCGGCGGGCGTGCCCACGGTGGTCAAGGCCGTCGCCGACTCCACGCGGCTGCGTGCCAACCGCGCCACCGGCTGGCCGGTCACCGCGTGGTTCTCCCGGCTCAAGCCCGACCCGCTGAAGCGGCTGCACCTCGACCTCGGCGCCGCCGGCAAGGAGCTCACGGGCGCCGCGCGCACCTCGGTCCCGAAGGCGACCGGCGTGCAGCGCGCTCGCGTCGACACCGAGGTCCGTGCCCTGGCCGACCAGGTCGGGGAGGGCATGGCCCCGTCGTGGGCGGCCGCCGTCCGCGCCGCCTCGGTCTCGCGGCTGCCCGACCTCGGCGACCGCCTCGACCGAGCGGTCGCCACGACCGAGCTCGGCGCCACGAGGATCCCGGTGTGGGCGAACCTGGTGCGCGTGCTGCAGTACGTCCTGATCCTCTCCGCGGTCGTCGGCGCGGGCTGGCTGGCCCTGCTCGCGCTCGGGTCCTACGCCCGGCTGCCCGAGCCCCCGACGCCCGAGGTCGCCGGCTTCCCCCTGCCGACCCTCCTGCTGCTCGGCGGGATCCTCCTCGGCCTGCTGCTGGCCCTCGTGAGCCGCTGGCTCGTCGCCGCGACGGCGAGGAAGCGGGCCCGGACCGCCGACAAGCGGTTGCGCGACGCGATCTCGGAGGTCTCCGCCGAGCTGGTCGTCGCGCCCATCCAGGCCGAGATCGCCTCCTACGCCGAGGTGCGCCAGGGGCTGTCAGCCGCGCTGCGCTGATCGCTCCGCCCGGAGCCCCGGCGCCGTTCGGCCCGGAAGCGTCCACAGCCCGCGCCGTCAGCAGGTCCTCCACAGGCGCCCCGCGCTCGGGCGCCCCGCTGTCGGCCGGCATGTCGAGCCTTGGGTCATCGCGGCGGA
This sequence comes from Nocardioides xinjiangensis, assembly GCF_017916385.1. NCBI lineage: Bacteria > Bacillati > Actinomycetota > Actinomycetes > Propionibacteriales > Nocardioidaceae > Nocardioides > Nocardioides xinjiangensis. The sequence goes on along the minus strand of NZ_JAFMSW010000001.1, from coordinate 660,107 downwards.
CCCACCGCCGCCGACCCCAGGAGACACCGATGTACGACACCCAGATCACGCTGACCGGCCGTGTCGGCGGCGACGTGACGCTGCGCGAGCTCGCCGAGGGTCGCGCCGTGGCCTCGTTCCGCGTGGCGTGCAGGCCCAGCCGCTACCGCGACGGCGAGTGGGTCACGGGCGCGACCTCGTGGCACACCGTCAAGGCCTGGAACCGGCTCGCCCGCCACGTCGCCGCCTCGCTCAGCACCGGTGACCCCGTCGTCGTCCACGGCAGGCTGGTGGCCGACGTGTGGGAGCGTGACGGCAAGCAGCAGACCTCCTTCGAGGTCGTCGCGTCCGCCGTCGGCCACGACCTGACCCACGGCACGAGCACGTTCGCGAGGTCGGTGGCCGAGCAGGTGGAGGGCCCCGCGCCGGCGGGTGGCGCGGCACCGGCCGCCGGGCAGCGCGCGGCATGACGGGCGCTGCCCGGCGGCCGCCGCGGTGCGATTGTCGGCCGGGGTGCGGTTCCCCGTAGGCTCGCCCGCATGGCTGAGTACGTCTTCACGCTGCGCAACGTGCGCAAGGCCCACGGTGACAAGGTCGTCCTCGACAACGTCACCCTCTCGTTCCTCCACGGCGCCAAGATCGGTGTCGTCGGACCCAACGGAGCCGGCAAGTCCACGTTGTTCAAGATCATGGCCGGCCTCGAGCACGCCAACAACGGCGACGCGATCAAGGACCCCGAGGCGACGGTCGGCATGCTGCAGCAGGAGCCGCCGCTCACCGAGGGCAAGACCGTGCTGGAGAACGTCGAGGAGGCGGTCGCGGACCTCAAGGCGAAGATGAAGCGCCTCGAGGACGCCTACATGGAGATGGGCGACCCCGACGCCGACCAGGACGCGCTGATGCTCGAGACGGGCGACCTGCAGACCGAGCTCGACAACGCCGGCGCGTGGGACCTCGACAGCCGCCTCGACCAGGCCATGGACGCCCTGCGCTGCCCTCCGCCGGACGCCCTCGTCGACAACCTCTCCGGTGGTGAGCGCCGCCGCGTCGCGCTGTGCAAGCTGCTGCTCGAGCAGCCCGACCTGCTGCTGCTCGACGAGCCGACCAACCACCTCGACGCCGAGTCGGTGCAGTGGCTCGAGGGCCACCTCAAGACCTACCCGGGCGCTGTCATGGCGATCACCCACGACCGCTACTTCCTCGACAACGTCGCCGAGTGGATCGCCGAGGTCGACCGCGGCAAGATCCACGGCTACGAGGGCAACTACTCCACCTACCTGGAGACCAAGCGCGAGCGCCTGAAGGTCGAGGGCCTCAAGGACGCCAAGCGCGCCAAGATGCTCGAGAAGGAGCTGGAGTGGGTCCGCTCCAACCCCAAGGCCCGGCAGGCGAAGAGCAAGTCGCGCCTGGCGCGCTACGAGGAGATGGCGGCCGAGGCCGACCGGATGCGCAAGATCGACACCTCGGAGATCAACATCCCGGCGGGGCCGCGCCTCGGTGACGTCGTGCTGGAGGCCGAGGACCTGGAGAAGGGCTTCGAGGGCCGCACCCTCATGCACGACCTGTCGTTCAAGCTCCCCCGCGCCGGCATCGTCGGCGTGATCGGTCCCAACGGCGTCGGCAAGACCACCCTCTTCCGCATGATCACCGGCTCCGAGGAGCCCGACGAGGGCAAGCTCACCGTGGGGCAGACGGTCAAGCTGTCCTACGTGGACCAGAGCCGCGGCGGCATCGACCCGCAGAAGAACGTCTGGGAGGTCGTCTCCGACGGGCTGGACTTCATCAAGGTCGCCAACTTCGAGATGAACAGCCGCGCCTACGTCGCGTCGTTCGGCTTCAAGGGTCCCGACCAGCAGAAGAAGGCGGGCGTGCTCTCCGGCGGTGAGCGCAACCGGCTCAACCTGGCCCTGACCCTCAAGATGGGCGGCAACCTGCTGCTCCTCGACGAGCCCACCAACGACCTCGACGTCGAGACGCTGTCCTCGCTCGAGGACGCGCTGCTCGAGTTCCCCGGCTGTGCCGTGGTCACCTCGCACGACCGGTGGTTCCTCGACCGCGTGGCCACCCACATCCTGGCGTGGGAGGGCGACGACGAGGACCCGGCGAAGTGGTTCTGGTTCGAGGGCAACTTCGCGTCCTACGAGGAGAACAAGGTCGAGCGCCTCGGGATCGACGCCGCGCGCCCGCACCGGGTCACGCACCGCCGCCTGACGCGCGACTGAGCGACGGCCTCGAACAGTCCGCGGGACCGCCCGGGTGGCCGTGCGCGGCGCGCGGTCAGCTGGTGCGGATCTCGCTCTCGGGGTGGCGGGTGACCAGGTGGTCGGCGACCCGGTCGAACACCCGGCCGACGGCGGCGAAGTCCTCGGGCGTGACGAGGTCGAGCAGGTTGCGGCGCACGCTCTCCACGTGGCACGGAGCCGCGCGCACGAGCAGGTCGTAGCCCTTGTCCGTCATCGTCGCCACCACACCGCGCCCGTCCTCGGGCGTGGTGCCGCGCGAGACGTAGCCGATGGCCTCCATGCGGGCGACCGTGTGGGTGACGCGGCTGCGCGAGTGCGCCATGGCGTCGGCCAGCTGGGCCATCCGCATGGCGCGGCCCGGACGCTCGGAGAGCCGCACGAGCACCTCGTACTCCGTCAGCGACATGCCGAACTCGCGCCGCAGGTCGTCGTCGAGGCGCTCCTCGAGCAGGGTCATGCCCATCATGAGGGCACGCCACGAGTGCTGCTGGTCGTCGTCGAGCCAGCGCGGCTCGCCCGTCGTGGTCATGTCGGCCAGCCTAGTGCGGGACGCGCCAGTACCGCTCAGGAGAGCCGCTCGAGGATCATCGCCATGCCCTGCCCGCCACCGACGCACATGGTGATGAGGCCGGTCGACTTGTCGTGCCAGTCGAGGCTGTTGAGCATGGTGTTCTGCAGCCGGGCGCCGGTCATGCCGAACGGGTGGCCGACCGCGATCGCGCCGCCGTTGACGTTGAGGCGGTCGACGTCGATGCCGAGGTCCTGGTACGACGGCACCACCTGAGCCGCGAACGCCTCGTTGATCTCGACCAGGTCGATGTCGTCGATGCTCATCCCGGCGTACTTCAGCGCGTTGCGCGTCGCCTCGACGGGCCCGAGGCCCATGATCTCGGGCGACAGCCCCGAGACGCCGGTCGAGACGATGCGTGCGAGCGGGGTCAGGCCCAGCTCCGCGGCCTTCGTGTCCGACATCACGACGACCGCAGCCGCTCCGTCGTTCAGGGGGCAGCAGTTGCCGGCCGTCACCACGCCGTCGGGTCGGAACACGGGGTCCAGCCCGGCGATGCCCTCGTAGGTCACCCCGGCGCGCGGACCGTCGTCCTTGCCCACGACGGTGCCGTCCGGCAGCGTCACCGGGGTGATCTCGCGCTCCCAGAAGCCGTCGGCGATCGCCTTCTCGGCGAGGTTCTGCGAGCGCACCGCGAACTCGTCGAGCTCGCGACGGTCCAGGCCGCGCAGCCGGGCGACGTTCTCCGCCGTCTGGCCCATCGCGATGTAGATGTCCGGCAGCTGCCCGTCCTCGCGCGGGTCGTGCCAGTCCCGGCCGCCCTCGGCGTACTCCTGGGTACGTGCGCCCGCGTCGTCGAAGAGCGGGTTGCGCGTGCCGGGCAGGTGGTCGGAGGTGCCCTTGGCGAAGCGCGACACCGTCTCGACGCCGGCCGAGACGAAGATGTCGCCCTCGCCGGCCTTGATGGCGTGGAAGGCCATCCGGGTGGTCTGCACCGACGAGGAGCAGTAGCGGGTGACGGTGGCGCCGGGCACCTCGAGGCCGAGGAGGGTCGTCACGACGCGGGCCATGTTGTTGCCCGACTCGCCGCCCGGCAGGCCACAGCCGAGCAGGAGGTCCTCGATGGCCGCGGGGTCGAGCGCCGGGATCTTCTCCAAAGCGGCCCGCACCACCAGGGCGGTGAGGTCGTCGGGGCGGAAGTCCTTGAGCGAGCCCTTGTTGGCGCGGCCGATCGGGGAGCGCGCTGCGGAAACGATCACTGCCTCGGGCATGGGGAACTCCGGTTACTCGTCGGTTCGGTGTCTCCTCGCACCCTAGCGCCGCGCCGGACACGGCCTCGCTCGGCCTCCACCGCACCGGTCGTCCGCGCCCGCACCGATCGCCGCCCGCGGCGGGATCTGCGACGATCGGGCCGTGCGCCATCTCTACCGCTGTCCGCTGAGGTGGGCCGACCTCGACCTGCTGGGCCACGTCAACAACGTCACCTACGTCGACTACCTCCAGGAGGCGCGGGTCGACCTGTTCCGCACCCACGCGCCGGACAGCCGCGCCGAGGACCTGGCCGAGGGCGTCGTGGTCGTGCGGCACGAGGTCACCTACGTCTCCTCGCTGACGTTCGGCTTCGAGCCGGTGGCCATCGAGTGCTGGGTCACCGAGATCCGCGGCGCGAGCTTCACGATGGCCTACGAGGTCTTCGAGGAGGACGAGGCCGGCGAGCGGACCGTCTTCCTCCGCGCGCGGACCGTCCTGACGCCGTACGTCTTCGGCGCCGAGCGGCCCCGCCGGCTGGGCGACGCCGAGCGTGAGGCGCTGTCGCGGCTCCTCGAGCCCGACGAGCCGGTCCGACCACCCGCGCTCCCCGACGTCGTCGAGGTGCCCGGCGGGCACTACCCGGTCCACGTCCGGTTCAGCGACGTCGACGTCTACGGCCACGTCAACAACGTGAAGTACTTCGAGTACTTCCAGGAGGCCCGCATCCAGCTGCTGGTCGCCACCGGCCGCGAGCTCGGCGAGGGCCAGCACCTCGTGGTCGCGCAGACTGACGTGGACTACCGCCGGCCGATCCTCTTCCGGCCCGAGCCCTACGACTGCCGCACGTGGATCTCGCGCGTCGGCAGCACCTCGGTGGTGTTCGAGTCGGTCGTGCGGGACGGCGACCAGGTCCTCGCCCGCGCGCGGGTCGTCGGCGTCTGCGTCGACAGCGCCACCGGTCGGCCGGCGCCGGTGCCGGAGGAGCTCCGGCGGATCGGGCCGGGCGGCTCCGCGGACGTCACTCCATCGAGTTGACCATGAACTGGGCCGCGTGGGTCACGTAGTCCCAGAACCGGGCGTCCTGCTCCTCGGTGAGCTCCACGGAGTCGAGGCCGGCGCGGAAGTGCCGGAGCCAGTGCTCGGAGGCCGCCGGCGTCACCTTGAACGGCGCGTGCCGCATCCGCAGCCGCGGGTGCCCACGGCTGTCCGAGTAGGTCGTGGGCCCGCCCCAGTACTGGATCAGGAACAGCGCGAACCGCTCCTCCGCGGGACCGAGGTCCTCCTCGGGGTACATCGGCCGCAGCACCTCGTCCTCGGCGACCCCGGCGTAGAAGCGGTGCACGATCGCGCGGATCGTCTCCTCGCCGCCGATCTCGTCGTAGAACGTGGTGGTCACGCTGCCATTGTCCCGCAGGACGCCAGCGACCCTCGGCCGGGGCTACGCCTTCTCGGTGGACTCGGCGGAGGCCGCCGAGGGGGCGCTCTCCTGCCACATCACCCGCTGGGCGACGGCGAGGTTGATGCCCTCGGCCTCGAAGCGTGCCTTCACCCTCTCGCGCATCGCCCGGGCCACGCCCCACTGCTCCATCGGTGCGGTCTTGAGGGTCACCCGGATGACGATGCCGTCGACCCCCAGGGACTCCACGCCCCACACCTCGGGCTCCTCGATGATGAGGCCCTGGAAGTCCTCATCCACCCAGAGGTCGTGGGCGACCTCCTCCAGCACGCGGCGCACGTGGACCAGGTCCTCGGTGTAGCCGACGGTCACGTCGAGCACCGTGCGCGCCCAGTTCTGGCTCATGTTGCCCACTCGCAGGATCTCGCCGTTGCGCACGTACCAGACCGTGCCGTTGACGTCGCGCAGCCGGGTGACGCGCAGGCTCACCGCCTCGACGGTGCCAGAGGCCTCACCGAGGTCGACGACGTCGCCCACGCCGTACTGGTCCTCGAAGATCATGAAGATGCCGGACAGGAAGTCCTTCACCAGCGTCTGGGAGCCGAAGCCCAGGGCGACGCCGATGATGCCTGCGCTCGCGATGAGGGGAGCGATGTCGTAGCCCAGCTCGGAGATGAACATCAGCGCCACGACGGCGAAGACCACGCCGGTGACGATGCTCTTGAGCAGCGAGCCCATGGTGGCCGCGCGCTGCACCCGGCGGGTGTAGCCCGGGTCGTCGCGCAGGTTCAGCGCGGCGCCCATCCGGCCGCCGGTGATCGCGCGGGTGAGGCGGTCGGGCAGCACGCCGTACTCGGCGCGCCTGATGATGCGGTCGATCAGCCGGTGCAGCAGCCACCGGACCACGAGACCGATGAGGAGGAGGCCCGCCAGGGCCGAGGGCTTGCCCACGATCCAGTCGACCGTGGTGGCCAGCCTCTCGTTGCCCGTCCACTCCAGGACCCGGCTGCAGAGCCACTCGTCGCTCGAGCACGTGGCAAGGGAGTCGGTGTCGCTCCCGGAGGGCTCGGCGAGGTGGAGGATCGGGGTGGTGAGGGGGTGAGGCATGCCCGCCAGTATGGCGATAGCCTTGTAGCCGTGAGCACGCACGCCCGACGCCCCCGAACGACGCGACGGGGCCTCCGCGCCCTCGTCCTGACCAGCGCGCCGGCCCTGGCCCTGCTGACCGCGCCGGCGTACGCCGACGTGCCCGAGGGGTGGGGCGGCGCGACCGAGGTCAACAACCTCGACGCGCTCCACGCGTTCGGCATCTACGTCGGTGCGCCGCTCGTGCTGTTCCTGCTGATCGTCCTGGCGGTCTACCTGCCGGCGATGGTCCGTGGCGAGAAGCTGCTCCCCGACCACTCCACCGGCGAGGGCCAGTGGATCGGTGGCCCCCGCCAGGGTGTCGCCGAGCTCCCCGCGCCCGATGGCGAGGACTCCCGAGCGGGTGGCGCCAGTGGCCGCTGGTGAGCTGTTGAGCGAGGCCGACCGGCTGGCGCTCGACAAGACCATCCGCCTGGCCGAGCAGTCCTGCCGCTTCGAGTTCTCGGTCTACGTCGGTCCCGCCGAGGGCGACGACACCCGCGCGTGGGCCACGCGCCTGCACAACCGTCTCGTGGCGCCCGCGCGCAGCGTGCTCGTGATGGTCGACCCCGCCCGCCGCGTGATCGAGGTCGTCACCGGCGGCGAGGTCCGCCGCCACCTCACCGACGGCGAGGTCGAGCTCGCCGTGCTCGCCATGTCGTCGGAGTTCGCCGACGGCAACGTGCTGGGCGGCCTCCAGCGCGGCATCGCGATGCTCGCCGAGCACGCGCGCCCGCAGAACACGCTGCACGCCTGACGCTCTGGAGGGGCGCTGAGTGGGCGCGAGTGCGCTGCAAAGGTGCGCTGAGTGGGCGCGAGTGCGCCGCAGAGGTGCGCTGAGTGGGCGTGAGTGCGCCGCGGTGGAGCGCTGAGTGGGCGCGAGTGCGCTGCAGAGGTGCGCTGAGTGGGCGCGAGCGCGCCGCAGAGGGGCGCCGAGTGGGCGCGAGTGCGCCGCAGAGGGGCGCCGAGTGGGCGCGAGTGCGCCGCGGAGGGGCGCCGAGTCGGCGCGAGTGCCCCGGTCTCGCCGGGACACTCGCGCCAACTCGACGCGTCATCGCGGGACGTCCGCGCCCACTCGACGCGTGATCGCGGGACGTCCGCGCCCACTCGACGCGTGATCGCGGGACACCGGCGCCCACTCGTCAGCTGGCGTCGAACCTCTGGGCGGTCAGCGCCCGCGCGATCTCCGCCCGCGCCTCGCCAACGTAGCGCTGCGCCTGCTTGGGTGCGGTGCTGCCGGCGAGCCACTCGTCGAGGCGCGCGAGCGTCGCCTCCGAGCCGAGCGGCTTCGGGAAGCCGTACTCCAGGATCACCGACGCCTTGTGGAAGCCCAGCACGTCGACGAGCGTCTCGGAGGCGTCCAGGAACTTCTCGAGGTAGGGCGCGATGACGTCCTCCTGGCCGAAGCGGAAGATCGAGAACGCGATCTCGCGCGACGTCTCGTTGGCCGTCGCCGGGTCGAGGAGCGCGTTCCACGCCGCCTCCTTGGCCTCGGCGGTGGGCTGGGAGGCGCGGGCAGCGGCGGCCTTCTCCTTGCCGGAGATCGTCTTGTCGACCTCGAGCTCGGCGTCGATCTCGGCGTCGCCGAAGCGGCCGGACCTCGCGAGCGCGGTGATCAGCGTCCACCGCATGTCCTGGTCGATCGCCAGGCCCTCGACGGTGAAGGAGCCGTCGAGCAGGCCGATGAGGTCGTCGAGCGCGACGTCGCTGTGCGCGGCCCCGGCGTAGGACCGGGCGAAGGTCAGCTGGTGGTCGCTGCCGGGCTCCGCCGCGAGCAGCAGCTCGCGCAAGCCGGACTCCCAGGTGGCCTTGAGCTCGCGACGGTGGTCGGGATCGCTGTAGAAGGCGACCGCGAGCGCGGTGGAGGCCGGGATGCGGGTCACGGCCCAGGCGTCGGTCTCCTGGCCGATGTTCGCCAGCACCAGGTCCACCCAGTCGCGGGTGCGCATCTCGCCGTCGCGGGTCATGTCCCACGCGGCACCCCACACGAGCGCGCGGGGGAGCGAGTCCTCGAAGGTGGAGAGCGAGGCGATCGCCGTCTCCAGGGAGCGGTCGTCGAGGCGGATCTTGGCGTAGGCGTGGTCCTCGTCGTTGAGCAGGAGCAGCGCCGGCTGCGCCACGCCGACGAGGTCGGGGACGTCGGTGCTCGCCCCGTCGACGTCGATCTCGAGGTAGTCGCGCCGCACGAGGCGGCCCTCGACCTGGTCGTAGAGGCCGATGCCGAGGCGGTGGCGGCGCAGGGTCGGCCACTCCTCGGGGGCGGACTGGGTCACCGAGAACGACGTGTAGGCGCCGTCGTCGCCGACCTCGAAGGACGGGGCGAGGGTGTTGACGCCCGCGGTCTGCAGCCACTCCTGGGCCCAGCCCTGGAGCTCGCGGCCCGAGGCCTTCTCGAGCGTGGCGAGCAGGTCCTTGAACTCCGGGTTGCCGTACTCCCACTCCTTGAAGTAGGCGCGCAGGCCCTGGAGGAACGGCTCGATGCCCACCCACGCCACCAGCTGCTTGAGCACCGAGGCGCCCTTGGCGTAGGTGATCATGTCGAAGTTGACCTCGACCGCGTGCAGGTCGACGTTGTCGGCCGCGATGGGGTGCGTCGAGGGCAGCTGGTCGGCGCGGTAGCCGGTCTGCTTGCGGGCGTTCGCGAAGCCGGTCCACGCGTCGGTGAACTCGGTCGCGTTGGCCTCGCACCAGTAGCAGGCCCACTCGGCGAACGACTCGTTCAGCCAGAGGTCGTCCCACCACTTCATCGTCACCAGGTCGCCGAACCACATGTGCGCCATCTCGTGGGTGATCACCGAGGCGCGGAACTCGAAGAACGACCGGGGCTGGCGGCTGCGGGGCAGGTACTCGTCGCGCAGCGTGACGCAGCCGGCGTTCTCCATCGCGCCGGCGTTGTACTCGGGGACGTAGAGCTGGTCGTACTTGCCGAACGGGTAGGGGTAGTCGAACTGCTCCTCGAACCACGCGAAGCTCTGCTTGGTCAGCTTCACGAGCTCGCCGGTGTCCATGTGCTCCTTGAGCGACTGGCGGCAGTAGTGGCCGAGCGGGATGGTGCCGTACTTGCCCTCGTAGGTGTCGTGCTCGCCGTGGTACTCGCCGGCCACGATCGCGGTGATGTAGGTCGACATCCGCTTCGTGGTCGGGAAGCGCCACAGCGAGGCGCCGTCGCCGGCCTCGGTCGGCTCGGGGGTGGCGGCGTTCGAGACCACGACCCAGTGCGAGGGCGCGGTGACGTTGAAGGTGAAGACGGCCTTGAGGTCGGGCTGCTCGAAGGTGGTGAACACGCGGCGCGCGTCCGGCACCTCGAACTGGCTGTAGAGGTAGACCCTGTCGTCCGCCGGGTCGACGAACCGGTGCAGCCCCTCGCCGGTGTTGGAGTAGGCGCAGTCGGCGGTGACGACCAGCGTGTTGGTCGCCTCCAGGTGGTCGAGCGCGATGCGGCTGTCGGCGTACGCCGTGGCCGGGTCGAGGCTGCGGCCGTTGAGCGTGATCTCGCGCACGCTCGGGGCGACCAGGTCGGCGAAGGTGCTGGCACCGGGCTCGCGGCAGGTGAACTCCACGGTGGTGGTGGAGACGAAGGTGGTCTCCTCGGAGCGGGTGGCTGACGTCAGGTCCAGGTCGACGGTGTACGCCGCGACGTCCAGGAGGGCGGCGCGGGTGGCGGCCTCGTCCCGGGTGAGGTTGGTTCCAGGCATGCGGGCATCCTGCCACCGGCGGCGTGGCCGGGCCCACACCGGGGGAATAGGCGGCCGCGGCGGGGGATTGTGTCGTCATGGCTACCGCTGACCTCTGGTTCGACCCCCTCTGCCCGTTCGCCTGGATCACCTCGCGCTGGATCCGGGAGGTCGAGCAGGTCCGCGACATCGACGTGCAGTGGCACGTGATGTCGCTGGCCTACCTCAACAAGGACAAGGACATCCCGGCCGACTACCGCGAGATGCTGCAGGGCACCGAGAAGCCGGTGCGCGTCGCGATCCGGATCGCCGAGCTGTACGACAACGCGACCCTCGGCGACTGGTACACCGCCATCGGCACCCGCCGTCACAACAACGGCGAGGAGCTCTCGCGCGAGACCGTCGCCGCCTCGCTCGCCGACGTGGGGCTGCCGGCGGAGCTGATCGAGGCGTGGGACGACGCGTCGCTGGACGACGCGGTGGCCAAGAGCCACCACGAGGGCATGGACCCGGTCGGCGACGACGTCGGCACCCCGACCATCCACATCAACGGCTCGGCGTTCTTCGGTCCCGTGCTGTCCAGGATCCCGCGCGGCGAGGAGGCCGGCGAGCTGTGGGACGGCGCCGTCGCGGTCGCGAAGTTCCCCTACTTCTACGAGCTCAAGCGCAGCCGCACGGGCGACCTCGACTTCAGCTGAGAGCACTCGTCCGGGTGCCGACCCGCGCAAGCGGGGCGGCGCCCGGTCACTAGGCTTGCGCCCATGACTCGTGTCCTGTCCGCCGTCGCCTGGCCGTACACCAACGGCCCGCGCCACATCGGCCACGTGGCCGGTTTCGGCGTGCCCTCCGACGTCTTCAGCCGGTTCATGCGGATGGCGGGCCACGACGTGCTGATGGTCAGCGGCACCGACGAGCACGGGACACCCATCCTCGTGCTGGCCGACAACGAGGGCCTTCCGGCGCGCGAGCTCGTCGACAAGTACAACCAGGTCATCGTCGACGACCTGTGCGGCCTCGGGCTCTCCTACGACCTGTTCACCCGCACCACCACGGGGAACCACTACGCCGTGGTGCAGGAGATGTTCGAGACCTGCCGTCGCAACGGCTACATGGTCGAGGAGACGACGAAGACGGCGATCAGCCCGTCCACCGGCCGCACCCTCCCCGACCGCTACATCGAGGGCACCTGCCCGATCTGCAAGTACGCCGAGGCGCGCGGCGACCAGTGCGACAACTGCGGCAACCAGCTCGACCCGACCGACCTCATCGACCCGCGGTCGAAGATCAACGGGGAGACCCCGGAGTTCCGCGACACCCAGCACTGGTTCCTCGACCTGCCGGCGCTCGCCGGCGCGCTGGGGGAGTGGCTCGACCAGCGCGAGGCGACCGGCCTGTGGCGTCCCAACGTCATCAAGTTCAGCCAGAACATCCTCCAGGAGATCCGGCCGCGCGCGATGACCCGCGACATCGACTGGGGCATCCCGGTGCCCGGCTGGGAGGACCAGCCGACCAAGCGGCTCTACGTGTGGTTCGACGCGGTCATCGGCTACCTCTCCGCCTCGATCGAGTGGGCGCGGCGGCTGGGCGATCCCGAGAAGTGGCGCGAGTGGTGGAGCCCCGCCGAGGACGGCGAGGACGCCCAGTCCTACTACTTCATGGGCAAGGACAACATCGTCTTCCACTCCCAGATCTGGCCTGCGGAGCTGCTCGCCTACAACGGGCGCGGCGACAAGGGCGGTGAGCCCGGACGGTTCGGCCCGCTCAACCTGCCCACCGAGGTGGTCTCCAGCGAGTTCCTCACCTTCGGCGACTCGCAGTTCTCGACCAGCCGCGGCAACGTGATCTACGTCGGTGACTTCCTCGCCCGCTACGGGCCCGACCCGCTGCGCTACTACATCTGCGCCGCCGGCCCGGAGACGTCCGACGCCGCCTTCACGTGGGCCGACTTCGTCACCCGCAACAACTCCGAGCTCGTCGCCGGCTGGGGCAACCTGGTCAACCGCACCGCCACGATGATCGCGAAGAACTTCGGGGAGATCCCGGCGGCCGGTCCGTTCGAGGAGGTCGACGAGAGGGTCCTCGCCACGGTCCGCGACGGCTTCGCCACCGTCGGCGGCCTGGTGGAGAAGCACCGGCTGCGCGCCGCGATCGCCGAGGCGATGCGCGTGGTGGGCGAGGTGAACAAGTACCTCACGGTCACCGAGCCCTACAAGATGAAGGACGAGTCGCAGCGCGAGCGCCTCGGCACCGTCCTGCACGTCGCCGCGCAGTGCGTGAGCGACTGCAACACCCTGCTCTCGCCGTTCCTGCCCCACTCGGCCAACAAGGTGCACACGGTCCTTGGCGGCGAGGGCGAGTTCATGCCGATGCCGCGCATCGAGCAGGTCGAGGAGCTCGAGCCGGGCAACGGCGCCGGCCACACGGCGTACTCCGTCATCACCGGCGAGTACTCCGCGACGCCGGCGTGGGAGTCGCGCCCGGTCGTCGTGGGGGCGAAGGTCGCCAAGCCGACGCCGGTGTTCCGCAAGCTCGACCCGTCGGTGGTGGAGGAGGAGCTCGCGCGCGCCAGCGCTGGCTAGGCTCCTGCCCATGCCCGAGCCGACCGCCGAGATGTACCTGCCGCACTTCGTGGTGAAGCAGAAGCTCACCATGATGGTGAACCGCTACGAGGTGTCGGAGTCCGACGACGCCGGCAACCCCACCCGGCTGATGGCCCTGGCCGAGCAGAAGCGGATGGCCCTCAAGGAGCAGGTCACCTTCTTCTCCGACGCGAGCAGGACGCGCCCCGTCTTCGGCTTCAAGGCGCGGCAGGCGTTCGACCTCAACGCGGGGTACGACGTCACCGACGAGTCCGGCGCGCAGATCGGCTTCTTCCGCAAGGACTTCGGCGCCTCGTTGCTGCGCTCGACCTTCCACATCGAGGGTCCCGGCTACACCGGCACCGGCCGCGAGCGGAGCCAGCTCGTCGGGCTGCTGCGCCGCTTCACCGAGCTCGACTTCATCCCCGTGCACTTCGACTTCGTCGACGGCGAGGGCCAGCCGCTCTTCTCCGTGGAGCGGAAGATGTCGATCGGCGACCGCTACCGCGTCACCGTCCCGGACCGACGCATCGACTTCCGCGTCGCCGCCGCGGTCGCCGTCGCCGTCGACGCGCTCATGTCGCGGTGAGCGCGCTGATGTACCCGGAGGTCCGCGCGGCGGTCGCCGCCGACGACAGCCCGGACCTCTCCGCGCCCGGATTCGACCTCGCTGCGCACCGCGAGCGGACCCGGCTCGCCAGCCTCGCCGAGCCGCGCGAGGACGTCGCATCGGTCGAGGACGTCGACGCCGACGGCGTCCGCTGCCGCCTCTACGTCCCGGCCGGTGCGGTGCCCGGCCTCGTCGTGCACGCCCACGGAGGGGGGTTCGTGCTCAACGACGTCGACGTCCACGACGGCATCTGCCGGCGCTTCGCCAACCGGCTCCGGCGCCCGGTCCTGAGCGTGGACTACCGCCGCCCCCCGGAGCACCCGTTCCCCGCCGCGCCCGACGACCTCGACACGGTCGTCGGCTGGCTGCGGCGCGAGGGGCCGCCCGGGCCGTACGCCGCCCACGGGGACTCCGCGGGCGCGAACCTCGCCGTCGTGGCGGCCTTGCGCAACCCCGGCTTCTTCTCCGCGGTGGCGCTGGTCTACCCCTTCCTCGACCCCCGCGGCGCCTCCGCGTCGTGGGAGCTCGGCCCCGCGTCGGGGTTCGACCCGGCCGAGGCCGGCTGGTACTGGCGGCAGTACGCCCGCAGCGAGGCCGACCTCGACGACCCGGACCTCGCGCCCCTGCTCTCCGACCGGCTGCACACGCTGCCGCCGACCTTCGTCGCGACCGCGGAGGCCGATCCGCTGCGCGACGAGGGCGAGGAGCTCGCTCGGCGCGTCGCGGAGGCCGGTGTCGAGACCGTCGGGATCCGCTGCCTGGGCCAGACCCACGGGTTCTGGCGGCACGCGGCGTCCACGGCGTCCGAGCCGCTCGTCCGGCAGGTCGCGGGCTGGCTGGACCAGCACCTGTCCTGAGGTCCGGCCCCGGCCTCTGGGAGACTCCTCACCATGCGCGTTCACCTGGGCTCCGACCACGCAGGCCTCGAGCTGAAGGACCACCTGATGGCCTGGCTCGTCGACCACGGCTACGAGGCCGTCGACCACGGCCCGTTCGTCTACGACGCCCTCGACGACTACCCGTGCTTCTGCCTGCGGGCGGCAGAGGGGGTGGCCGCGGACCGCGAGGCCGGCCTCGACAGCCTCGGCGTCGTGATCGGCGGCTCCGGCAACGGCGAGCAGATCTCGGCCAACAAGGTCGAGGGCATCCGCTGCGCCCTGGCGTGGTCGGAGAAGACCGCCGCGCTGGCCCGGGAGCACAACGACGCCAACGTCGTCTCCGTCGGCGGGCGCATGCACTCGCTCGAGGACATGACCCGCTTCGTCGAGGTGTTCCTGACCACGCCGTTCTCCGGCGACGAGCGCCACGTCCGACGCATCGCGCAGGTGTCCACCTACGACGAGACCGGTGAGCTCCCGCCCCTGCCCGAGTCCGCCCTGCGCGGCTCCGCTGAGTCCTGACGCCGGTCCTGACGCGGGTCCGCACGCCGGTGCGACACACCGGTCCACACACGCCCCGAAGGCGGCCCCCGGCACGTCCGCGAGCCGTACGATCGTCCACCAAGGAACCCGGCACGTCGCGAGGAGCTCGGCCATGAGTTCTCCGCAGTGGTTGACGCAGCTCGTCGACCGGGTCGTGCCGCGCGGCTCGGGAGTCCTGGTGCCGCTCGTGGCCGTGACGCTCGCCGCCGGTCTGGGCATCTGGTTCCAGCCCCACGTCGTGCCGCTGGTCGTGCTGGTCGTCCCCCTGGTGGTCGCGAGCCTCGTGCTGGGACCCCGCCAGCTGCCGTGGTTCGTCGTCTTCGTGCTGTTCGTGCTCGCCGTCGTCACTCCGAAACAGGACATCGACGTGCGGGTCGCGGTCGCCGTGACGGTCATCTTCTCCCTGGGCCTGATGATCCTGCTCGCGTCGCTTCGCCGGTCCCGCCTCGGCGTGGCGGGCCTCCAGGGCGAGACGATGTTCGTCGACCTGCGCGACCGGATCCTGCGTCAGGGCGGCATCCCCGACCTGCCCGACGACTGGTACGCCGCGAGCGAGCTGCGCTCCGCCGGCGGCACGCCCTTCGCCGGCGACTTCGTGGTCGCGTCGCGTGTCGACGGCCGGCTCGAGGTGGCCGTCGTCGACGTGTCCGGAAAGGGACAGGGAGCCGGTACCCGCGCCCTGCTGCTCTGCGGCGCGATCGGGGGCCTGCTCAGCGCCCTGCCGCCGTCGGAGTTCCTGGCCGGCGCCAACCGCTTCCTGCTCCGGCAGGACTGGGACGAGGGCTTCGCCACCGCGATCCACCTCTCGCTCGACCTCGCGACCGGCCGCTTCGACATCCGCAGCGCCGGGCACCCCCCGGCCGCGCTGCGACACGCGGGGTCGGGGCGGTGGGAGGTGCTGGGCGCCGAGGGCCCCATCCTCGGCCTGCTCGAGGACGCCGACTTCCCGCCCACCTCGGGGGAGATGCGGCGCGGTGACGCGCTGCTGCTCTACACCGACGGGATGGTGGAGACGCGCACCCGCGACATCAGCCTGGGCATCGACCGCATGCTGGGCCAGGCCGAGCACCTGCTGCGCGGCAGGTTCGAGGGCGGGGCGACGCGGCTCGTCGAGGCGCTCGGCTCGCGCAACGACGACCGCGCCCTGCTGCTGGTGCACCGCCGCTGAGGAGCCGCCGGTCCGCGTGAGCCGGTTGGGGCGCACCCGCGCCGGTGTGGCACCATGACACCCGCACCGGCGGCCACCAGGCTGCGGGACGCGCGCGGATGTAGCTCAATGGTAGAGCCCCAGTCTTCCAAACTGGCTACGCGGGTTCGATTCCCGTCATCCGCTCCAGACGGGTCCTCACGCCTCCTCCGGGGCGCGTGGAGGCCGTCTGGCGGGGCGTAGCGTAGTGGCTAGCGCGCCTGCTTTGGGAGCAGGAGATCGCAGGTTCGAGTCCTGTCGCCCCGACCGTTCGGCCACCGTCCGGCCGCCTCCCGGCCCCCGCGGCCCGGTGCGTCCCGGGCGTGATTCGGCCCGTGCCCACGCCGTCGTTAGACTCAACGGGTTTGCGGCTGCCGCGTTCCGGCGTGCCCGCGCGACGTACCCCGTCCGGGACCACCACCCGGACCACCACCCGTTCCACCCAACTGACCTTCAGCATCAGGAGACATTTGTGAAGAGCGCCGTCGAGACCTTGAGCCCGACCCGGGCCAAGCTGACCGTCGAGGTGCCCTTCGAGGAGCTCAAGCCGAGCCTCGACGCGGCGTACCAGAAGATCGCGAAGCAGATCAACGTCCCGGGCTTCCGCCGGGGCAAGGTGCCGCCGGCGGTCATCGACCGCCAGGTCGGCCGCGGTCCGGTCCTCGACGAGGCGATCAACGCCGTCGTCCCGCAGCAGTACATGGCCGCCCTCCAGGAGCACGACCTCGAGCCGCTGGCCCAGCCGGAGATCGAGGTGACGAAGTTCGAGGACAACGAGGGCCTCGAGTTCACCGCCGAGGTCGACGTCAAGCCGGACTTCGAGCTGCCCGACTACGAGGGCCTCGAGGCCACCGTGGAGGACGTCGAGATCACCGACGCCGACGTCGAGGAGCAGGTCGAGGCGCTGCGCGAGCGCTTCGGCACCCTCGTGCCCGTCGAGCGCGCGGCCGCCGACGGCGACTTCGTCACGATCGACCTGGTCGCTGCCCGCGACGGCGAGACCGTCGAGGGCGGCGAGGTCACCGGCATGTCCTACAAGGTCGGCCGCGGCGGCATGATCGACGGCCTCGACGAGGCCCTGGTCGGCATGTCGGCCGACGAGGAGAAGACCTTCGACTCCGAGCTCGTCGGCGGGGACCTGGTGGGCGAGCCCGTCCAGGTCACCGTCAAGGTGACGGCGGTGCAGGAGCAGCAGCTGCCCGAGTACGACGACGAGTTCGCCCAGCTGGCCTCGGAGTTCGACACCGCCGAGGAGCTCACCGCCGACGTGCGCGAGCGCCTCGGCCGCGGCAAGCGGCTCGAGCAGGCCGCCGCCGCCCGCGACGCCGTGCTCGAGGCCCTGCTGGAGAAGGTCTCGATCCCGCTGCCCGAGGTGATGGTGACCGACGAGCTCAACGCCCGCCGCCAGAACGTCGAGCAGCAGCTTGGCTTCGCCGGCATCACCATGGAGAAGTACCTCGAGGACGAGGGGCAGACCCAGGAGGAGTTCGAGGCCGACCTCGAGCGCCGGGTCCGCGACGCGGTCGCCGCCCAGTTCATCCTCGACAAGATCGCGAAGAAGGAGGAGTTCGGCATCGACCAGGCCGAGCTCTCCGAGCACCTCGTGCGCCGCGCCCAGCAGTCCGGGCAGGACCCGCAGGAGTTCGCGAACCACATGTTCGAGCACAACCACATCCCCGAGCTCGTGCAGGAGATCCTCCGCGGCAAGGCGCTGGCGACGATCGTGGAGGCGGCGACCGTCAAGGACGCCTCCGGCAACGTGGTCGAGCTGAAGAACCTGCGTCCCGACGGCAGCATCGGCGAGCCGGTCGAGGAGACCGCCGCCGACGGCGCCGACGCGGCTGCCGAGGCCGGCGACGAGGACTCGCAGCAGGCCTGACACGCTCCACTCCGGACGGCGTCCACCCGGCGGGTGGGCGCCGTCCGTGCTGTCCGGACGATGCCGGTCGGGGCGTCGGCCGGCCCGTCACCGGTGAGTCTGCTGTGGGCGAACAGGGCGGCCAACCGCGTGGAAGTGTCCGACCTTCCGGCTAGTGTCGCCAGCGTGAACCACAACTCCAGCCCAGCCCTCTCGCCCGAGATGAACGGCGCCGGTGGGATGTACGGCCTCGACGACCACATCTACCAGCGCCTGCTCCGCGAGCGCATCGTCTTCCTCGGCTCCGAGGTCCGCGACCAGAACGCCAACGCGATCTGCGCGCAGCTCCTCCTGCTCTCCGCGGAGGACCCGGAGGCCGACATCTTCCTCCACATCAACAGCCCCGGCGGCTCCGTCGACGCTGGCATGGCGATCTACGACACGATGAACTACATCCCCAACGACGTGGCGACCGTGGGCATGGGCCTCGCGGCCTCCATGGGGCAGTTCCTGCTCTGCGCCGGCACCAAGGGCAAGCGCTACGCGCTGCCCCACGCGCGCATCATGATGCACCAGCCCTCCTCGGGGATGGGCGGCTCGGCCTCCGACATCAAGATCCAGGCCCAGCAGTCGATCCACATCAAGAAGGTGCTCCTCGACCTGATCGCCGAGCACACCGGCCAGAGCGTCGAGCAGGTCGTCGCCGACGCCGACCGTGACCGGTGGTTCACCGCCGACCAGGCCGTCGAGTACGGCCTCGTCGACCAGGTCATCACCAGCGCCCGCGAAGCCGCCGACGAGGGCCGCCCGGCCCGGACCAAGGACTGAGAGACATGAACTACTACATCCCGCAGTGGGAGGAGCGGACCTCCTACGGGTTCCGCCGCATCGACCCTTACGCCAAGCTGTTCGAGGAGCGCATCATCTACCTCGGCACCCCGATCAGCGACGACGTCGCCAACGCGGTCATCGCCCAGCTGATGTGCCTGGAGACGATGAACCCCGACACCGACATCAGCATCTACATCAACAGCCCCGGCGGCTCGTTCACCGCGCTGACCGCGATCTACGACACGATGCGGTTCATCAAGCCCGACGTGCAGACCGTGTGCCTGGGCCAGGCTGCCTCGGCCGCCGCGATCCTGCTCGGCGCCGGCGCCAAGGGCAAGCGGATGGCGCTGCCCAACAGCCGCATCCTGATCCACCAGCCCTACACCGAGGGCACGTTCGGGCAGACGTCCGACATCGAGATCCAGGCCAACGAGATCCTGCGCATGCGCGAGCTCCTCGAGCGCATGATCGCCGACTCCAGCGGCAAGTCGATCGACCAGGTCAGCGCCGACATCGAGCGCGACAAGATCCTGACCGCCGAGCAGGCCGTCGAGTACGGCCTGATCGACGCGGTCATCGAGTCCCGCAAGGGCGCCCCGGTCCTCGCCTGAGTGCGACGCACCCGCGACGCACGAGGCTCGAAATGATGGTCGGCGACATCCCGTGTCCGGTCCCTTCCGGGGGCCGGCACGGGGTACCGTCGTACGGCTCACTGCAAGACAGCACAGCGCAAGGTGTTGAGTGTCGGGACCCTTTCCCGGCGAGACTGGAGGACACGACTCGTGGCACGAATCGGTGACGGCGGCGACCTGCTCAAGTGCAACTTCTGCGGCAAGAGCCAGAAGCAGGTGAAGAAGCTCATCGCGGGCCCCAACGTCTACATCTGCGACGAGTGCATCGAGCTCTGCAACGAGATCATCGAGGAGGAGCTCGCCGAGGGCAGCGAGGTCAGCCTCGAGGAGCTGCCCAAGCCGCGGGAGATCTTCGAGTTCCTCAACTCCTACGTCATCGGCCAGGAGCACGCGAAGAAGTCGCTGGCCGTCGCGGTCTACAACCACTACAAGCGCGTGCAGGCGGGCCTCCAGCCGGTGACCGGCAAGGCCAAGGACGACGTCGTCGAGGTCG
Source organism: Nocardioides xinjiangensis (assembly GCF_017916385.1). Classification (NCBI taxonomy): domain Bacteria; kingdom Bacillati; phylum Actinomycetota; class Actinomycetes; order Propionibacteriales; family Nocardioidaceae; genus Nocardioides; species Nocardioides xinjiangensis. The sequence goes on along the minus strand of NZ_JAFMSW010000001.1, from coordinate 640,321 downwards.
CGAAGTCCAACATCCTGGTGATCGGCCCGACCGGCTGCGGCAAGACCTACCTCGCCCAGACGCTGGCGCGCATGCTCAACGTCCCCTTCGCCATCGCCGACGCGACGGCGCTCACCGAGGCCGGCTACGTCGGCGAGGACGTCGAGAACATCCTGCTGAAGCTCATCCAGGCCGCTGACTACGACGTCAAGAAGGCCGAGACGGGCATCATCTACATCGACGAGATCGACAAGGTGGCCCGCAAGGCGGAGAACCCCTCGATCACCCGGGACGTCTCCGGCGAGGGGGTCCAGCAGGCCCTGCTCAAGATGCTGGAGGGCACCACCGCGTCGGTGCCGCCGCAGGGTGGCCGCAAGCACCCGCACCAGGAATTCATCCAGATCGACACCACGAACATCCTGTTCATCGTGGGCGGCGCCTTCGCCGGGCTCGAGCAGATCATCGAGCAGCGCGTCGGCAAGAAGTCCCTCGGCTTCACCGCAGAGGTCCGCGGCGCGGCCGAGCGCGAGGCCGACGACCTGCTCGCCCAGGTCCGCCCCGAGGACCTCACGAAGTTCGGCCTGATCCCCGAGTTCATCGGCCGCCTGCCGCTGATCGCGAGCGTGAGCAAGCTCGACCGCGAGGCGCTGGTCCAGATCCTCACCGAGCCCCGCAACGCGCTCGTCAAGCAGTACCAGAAGCTCTTCGAGCTCGACGGCGTCGAGCTCGAGTTCACCGACGACGCCATCGACTCCATCGCCGAGGCGGCCCTCGAGCGCGGCACGGGTGCCCGCGGCCTGCGCGCCATCATCGAGGAGGTCCTGCTCTACGTGATGTACGACGTGCCCTCGCGCGGCGACGTCGCGAAGGTGGTCGTGACCCGCGAGGTCGTCGAGGACGACGTCGCCCCGACGCTGATCCCGCGCGAGTCCGAGGGCCGGAAAAAGAAGTCCGCCTGACCCGGACGCCACCCGGAATGACCATGCGTCCCTAGTCATTTCGGGCCATTCCGGACTATCTGCTGTGGTCAGGCGTCATGGCCCAGCCACACTGACGTCTCGTCAGCATGTGGGAAGGGGATCCGGTGGGTGTCGACGCGAAGCGACCGCTCGTGGCGTTTGCATTGGTGGCGGTGCTGTGTGCCGTCCTGATGACCATCTCGGTCAGTCGTGGGTTCGGCCTCGACATCATCCGCCCGGGCAAGCCGATCGCCGCGCCGGCGCAGGAGCTGCCGGCGGAACGACCCGCCATCGCGCCCGTCGAGGCGCCCCCCGCGACGATCCCGGCGGAGCTCAGCACGCAGCCGCTCGGCACCGCGGTCGCGCGCTCCACGGAGCCCGTGCAGGGGGCCGCCGCCCCGGCTCGTGCGGGTCGGACGGTCCGGACTGTCGAGGCTAAGCAGCAGGAGGGCTCCAAGGCGGTGCTCGAGACGGCGCTGGACCCCGAGCGTGAGGCTGCGCAGGCTGACCGCGAGGCTGCGAAGGCGGCCGAGAAGGCCGACCGCGAGGCTGCGAAGGCGGCCCGGAAGGCCGACCGTGAGGCCGCGAAGGCGGCCCGGAAGGCCGACCGCGAGGCCGCGAAGGCGGCCCGGAAGGCCGAGCGTGAGGCCGCGAAGGCGGCCCGGAAGGCCGACCGTGAGGCCGCGAAGGCGGCCCGGAAGGCCGAGCGTGAGGCCGCGAAGGCGGCCCGGAAGGCCGACCGTGAGGCTGCGAAGGCGGCCCGCAAGGCCGACCGTGAGGCTGCGAAGGCGGCCCGGAAGGCCGACCGTGAGGCTGCCAAGGCGGCCCGGAAGGCCGAGCGCGAGGCCGCGAAGGCGGGCCGGGGCGGCGCGAAGGCCGGCCGCAAGGCCTGAATGCCGCCGGCCGCGCGTGACGGCGGTGGGTGACGCAGGTACGTGAGCCCTCGCGGCTGCCAGGCTCACCGCACGCGTGGGCCCGCGTGTCGGACAGGACGAGCTCCGCGGCCGCCGGCGCGGGGAGCGTACGGCCAAGGGCGGGCGCCCGACGTCGTCCTGTCCGACACGCCGAGGTGCCGCCCCGCGAGACCGGGGCTGGGACGTCAGTCCTCGGTCGGTGCCAGCTCCGCCTCGACCCGCAGCTCGGTCGCGGCCTCGTCGGTGACGAACTGCAGGTCGCCGACGATGGTGCCCACGGCCCGGAGGTCGTCGCCGGCCTGCTGCGCCGCCTCGACCAGGTGCGCCGGCCCGGTGATCACCACGCGCGACAGCGGGGCCCGCATCTTGGCCTTCGCCTGCGACTTGGCGCCGCGGATGCCGGTGAGGGCGCTCGCGACGGCGTCGAGCACCAGCGGCTGGGCGGCCGCAGCGGCGCCGAGGTCGGCCGCGGTGGGCCACGCGGCGTGGTGGATCGACCCCGCCTGCCACCACGACCAGACCTCCTCGGTGGCGTACGGCAGGAAGGGCGCGAGCAGCCGCAGCTGGACGTGCAGCGCGATGGCCAGGGTGGCGCGAGCCGAGGCCGTGCCGGCGCCGCCCTCGGCGTCGTAGGCCCGCTCCTTCACCAGCTCGAGGTAGTCGTCGCAGAACTCCCAGAAGAACTTCTCGGTGACCTCGAGGGCGGTGGTGTAGTCGTAGGCGTCGAAGGCCTCGGTCGCCCTGCGGACCACGACCTCGAGGCGACCGAGCAGGGCGCAGTCGACCGGGGCGCTGACGGCCGCGGGGCTGAGCTCGGTGGCGCCGACGTTGCCGAGGACGAACTTCGAGGCGTTGAGCACCTTCATCGCCAGCCGTCGACCGACCTTCATCTGCGACTCGTCGAACGGCGAGTCGAGACCGGGACGGCCGATGGCGGCGCGCCAGCGGACCGCGTCGGCGCCGTACTTGTCGAGGATGTCGGTCGGGACGACGACGTTGCCCTTCGACTTCGACATCTTCTTGCGGTCCGGGTCGACGATGAAGCCGGAGATCATCGCGTGCGACCACGGCACGACCTGGTGCTCGAAGTCAGCGCGGACCACCCGTGAGAAGAGCCAGGTGCGGATGATGTCGTGCGCCTGGGTGGCGAGGTCGTAGGGGAAGACGCGCGAGAAGAGGTCGTCGTCGACCTCCCACATGCCCGCGATCTGCGGCGTCAGCGACGAGGTGGCCCAGGTGTCCATCACGTCGGGGTCGCCGATGAAGCCGCCCGGCTTGCCGCGCTGGTCCTCGGAGTAGCCCTGCGGCGCCTGGGTGGACGGGTCGATCGGCAGCTGGTCCTCGGTGGGCAGCAGCGGGTGGTCGTGGTCGGGCTCCCCGTCGGCGTCGAGCGGGTACCAGACCGGGAAGGGGACGCCGAAGAACCGCTGGCGTGAGATCAGCCAGTCGCCGTTGAGCCCGCCGACCCAGTTGTCGTAGCGGTGCTTCATGTGCGCCGGGATCCAGGTGATCTCCTCGCCGCGGACCAGCATCTCCTTGCGCAGCGCCGCGTCCCTGCCGCCGTTCTTGACGTACCACTGGCGCGTGGCCACGATCTCGAGCGGCTTGTCGCCCTTCTCGTAGAAGTTCGCCATGCGCTGCGTCGGCTTCGGCTCGCCGTCGAGGTCGCCGGACTCGCGGAGCAGCGCGACCATCGCCTCGCGGGCGCTGAAGGTGGTCTTGCCGGCCAGCTCGGCGTACGCCGTCGCGGCGGGCTCGGCGGACAGCCAGTCGGGTGTCTCGCGGCTGAGCCGGCCGTCGCGGCCCACGACCGTGCGGATCGGCAGGTCGAGCTCGCGCCACCACATCACGTCGGTGAGGTCGCCGAAGGTGCAGCACATCGCGATGCCGGCGCCCTTGTCGGGCTCGGCGGCCGGGTGCGCGAGCACCGGGACCTCCACCCCGAAGACGGGCGAGGTCACCGTCGTGCCGAAGACGCCCTGGTAGCGCTCGTCGTCGGGGTGCGCGATCAGCGCGACGACGCTCGGGATCAGCTCCGGCCGCGTGGTCTCGATGTGGATGGGCGTGCCGTCGGGCTGGTGGAACGCGACGCGGTGGTAGGCGCCGGGGTAGTCGCGCGGCTCGAGCTCGGCCTGGGCGACCGCGGTCTGGAACGTGACGTCCCACAGCGTCGGCGCCTCGGAGAGGTACGCCTCGCCGCGGGCGTAGTTGCGCAGGAAGGCGCGCTGGCTGACCGTGCGGGAGTGGTCACCGATGGTGGTGTAGGTCGGGTCCCACTGGACCGACAGGCCGAGCTTGCGCCACAGCGCCTCGAAGGCCTTCTCGTCCTCCACGACCAGCTGCTCGCACAGCTCGATGAAGTTCGGCCGGCTGACCGGCACCTGCTTCTTCGGGTCGGGCTTCTCGGGCGGGGTGAAGTCGGGGTCGTAGGGCAGGGCGGGGTCGCAGCGGACGCCGAAGTAGTTCTGCACCCGGCGCTCGGTGGGCAGGCCGTTGTCGTCCCAGCCGATGGGGTAGAAGACGGCCTTGCCCTGCATGCGCTGGTAGCGCGCGATGAGGTCGGTGTGGCTGTAGGAGTAGACGTGGCCGACGTGCAGCGAGCCGCTGACGGTGGGCGGGGGAGTGTCGATGGAGTAGACGTTCTCCCGCGGCTGCGTGCGGTCGAAGGCGTAGGTGTTGTTGTCGGCCCACACCCGCGACCACTTGTCCTCCAGGCCCTCCAGCGCCGGACGCTCCGGTACGACGACGGCACGCTGGTCGGTGCTCGTCGTCTCCGGGGCCTGGGTGCTGGGGTTCTCAGTCATGTCTGGAGTCTATTGACGGGCCTCCGGCCTGCGAAAACGAGTAACCGGCGGTGCGGCGGCAGCCCTAGCGTGGGGGGCATGGAACGTGCGCCCACGCTGGAGTTCTTCGACGCCCCGCAGCCCTTCCTCGACGCGGCAGGCGACCTGCTGGCCGCCGACCCGGTGCTCGGGAGCGTCATCGCCAGCGTCAGCCAGCGGACGGCGCGCGAGCTGGCCGACGGGTACGACTCCTGGGCCGAGGTCGACGCCCCCTTCCAGCGCTGGTGGGCAGCGGTCCGCGACCCCGAGGAGCGGGTCGTGAGCGCCGCGATGCGCACCGCGCCCTTCAGGCCGCACCCGACGTTCTCCCTGCCGATGAGCGACGAGGCCGCCCGCGCGCTCGCCGCCGCGCTGCACCAGCGCGGCGAGCTCCTCGGCGGGGCCAACGGCGCGCTGCCGGGGGCCGCGGCGCTGGCCCGCGCGAGCGCCGAGCTCGTCGGCGGGGAGGTGGTCGCCGACAAGGAGACCCGGCTCTGGGAGGCGAGGTCCGTCGCGGTCCCGCCCGCTCCGGAGGGGCGGCTGCGGCAGGCCACCGAGGACGACGCAGAGCTGGTGCTGTCGTGGTTCCGGGACTTCCACGCCGAGGCCGACGAGCAGGCCGGCCGCCGGCCCGACCCGGCGTCGGGCGAGCACAACACGCTCGAGTCGGTGCTGGTCCGCATCCGCGAGGGCGTGGAGTGGCTCTGGGAGCTGCCCGACGGCACGCTCGCGCACCTCACCGGCTGCGGGCTCCCGTCCTACGGCGTCGCCCGCATCGGCCCGGTCTTCACCCCGCGCGAGCACCGCGGCCGCGGCATCGCGTCGTACGTCGTCGGCGAGCTGACCCGGCGCGGCCTCGAGGCGGGGCACCGCATGTGCCTGTTCACCGACCGCGCGAACCCGACCTCGAACAAGATCTACGCGGGCCTGGGCTACGAGCCCACCGTGGACATGGCCGAGCACGTCGTCCTCGTCCGCGACCGCCCCCAGCCCTCGGTGGGCGGCGGAGGTGGCGGCGGATCGTCACCTGGTGGCCGGTGTCCCTAGACTCGTGACGCCATGACTGACGCCTCCCACTCCGACCCGGACGGCGGGTCGGCGCGCCTCGCCGAGACCTTCGCCGAGGTCGAGGACGCCCTGCTGTCCCGCTGGCCCGAGACCCGGCTCGAGCCCAGCCTCGACCGGATCGAGGCCTTCACCGAGCTGCTCGGCGCGCCGCAGCGCTCCTTCCGGTCGGTGCACCTGACGGGCACCAACGGCAAGACCAGCACCAGCCGGATGATCGAGACGCTGCTGCGCGCGCTCGACCTGCGCACCGGCCGCTTCACCTCGCCGCACCTCGAGCGGATGAGCGAGCGGATCAGCATCGACGGCGAGCCGCTGGACGACGAAACGTTCGTCCGCGCGTTCAACGACGTCGCTCCCTACACGCACCTCGTCGACGCCGAGCAGGACCACCCGCTCAGCTTCTTCGAGACGATAGTGGGGATGGCCTACGCCGCGTTCGCCGACGCGCCGGTCGACGTGGCCGTGGTCGAGGTCGGCATGGGCGGCAGCTGGGACGCCACCAACGTCATCGACGCCGACGTGGCCGTCGTTCTGCCGATCGCGGTGGACCACGCGAAGTACCTCGGCGAGGACGCCGCCACGATCGCCGTCGAGAAGGCGGGGATCATCAAGCCGGGGTCCGTCGCCGTCCTGGCCGAGCAATTGCCGGAGGTCGCAGCGGTGCTCGTCGAGCGCGCCGCCGAGGTCGGCGCGACGATCGCCCGCGAGGGGATGGAGTTCGGCGTGGTGTCCCGCACGCCGGCGGTGGGCGGCCAGGTCGTCTCGCTGCAGGGGCTGCGCGGACGCTACGACGACGTCTTCCTGCCGCTCTACGGCGCCCACCAGGCGCAGAACGCCGCCGTCGCCCTCGCCGCCGTGGAGGCGTTCGGCAGCGGGGAGCTCGACGAGGACCTCGTCCGGGCGGCCTTCGCCGAGGTCACCTCGCCGGGACGGCTCGAGATCGTCCGGCGCAGCCCCACGATCGTCCTCGACGCGGCCCACAACCCGCACGGCGCGGAGGCTGCGGCCGCCGCGCTGGAGGACTCGTTCTCGTTCAGCCCGCTGGTCGGGGTGATGGGCGTGATGGAGGACAAGGACCACGAGAGCGTCCTGGCCGCCTTCGAGCCGCACCTGACCCACCTCGTGTGTACGCAGAACTCCACGCCGCGCGCCCTGTCCGCCGCGGCACTGGGGCGCGCGGCCGCCGAGGTGTTCGGTGAGGACCGCGTGAGCGTGGTGCCCGACCTGGCCGACGCGATCGAGCGTGCGGCCACGCTCGCCGAGGCCGGCGAGGCCATCGACGTGTCGATCGGCGCCGGCGCCGTGCTCGTCACCGGGTCGGTGGTCACCGTCGGCGAGGCGCGCACGCTGCTGGTGGGTCGCCGATGAGCGGCCCGGACCCGCAGCCGGTGCCGACCAACACCGAGCGCTCGCCCCGGCGAGGCATGGCTGCCGCCGTGCTGAGCCTGGAGGCGATCACGCTCGGTCTCACGACGCCGGTGATGATCACCATCGCCGACGTCGACTCCGGCACCGCCATGGCCGTCGGGCTCGGGCTGGCGCTCGTGTGCCTGCTGCTCGCCGGAGCGCTGCGCGCCGAGTGGGCCTACCTCGCGGGGTACGTCGTGCAGGCCGCCGCGATCGGCCTCGGGTTCGTCGTCCCGGTGATGTTCGCCCTCGGCGCGGTGTTCGCGGCGCTGTGGACGGCGGCGGACCTGCTCGGCCGCAAGATCGAGCGGGAGCGCGCCGCCGCGTGGGCGGCGTACCGCGCCGAGCAGGCGCCGGGGGAGTGACCCGGCTCACCGGCGCTGCCGGCGCTGACTAGGCTGCTCGCATGACCGACGTCCAGCGCTCCCTCGTCCTCGTCAAGCCCGACGGCGTGCGCCGCGGCCTCTCGGGCGAGATCCTGCGCCGCGTCGAGGCGAAGGGCTACACGCTCGCGGCCGTCGAGCTGCGCACCGCGACGCCCGAGATCCTCGCCGCGCACTACGCCGAGCACGAGGGCAAGCCGTTCTACGGCCCGCTCGTGGAATTCATGCTGTCGGGCCCGGTGCTCGCCGTCGTGATCGAGGGGCAGCGCTGCATCGAGGGGTTCCGCTCGCTCGCCGGTGCCACCGACCCGACCGTCGCCGCTCCCGGGACGATCCGCGGCGACCTCGGCCGCGACTGGGGCCTGGCCGTCCAGCAGAACCTCGTGCACGGCTCGGACTCCGAGGAGTCGGCCGCCCGGGAGATCGGCATCTGGTTCCCCGCGCTCGCCCGCTGAGCCTCCGGTCCCTCCTGCCCCGGAAATCTTCCGCTTAAGCGGGGGATTGCGAACTTCCCGTGGTCTGCATGCCCCTGGAAGTTCGCACTCCCCCGCATAAGCGGGGGATCAGGGGACAGGTGGTACGACGTGCGGCGGGCCGCGCGTGTCCTGCCGGGATCACCCCGCCGCGCTCCCTACCCTGAACGTGGGTCGGTGGGAGCGCTGCTGACCCCTCTTCCCGGTACCACTGACCTCGAGGGCACCAGCGGCATGGCAAACAGCTTCATCGGCCGAGACATGGCCGTCGACCTCGGCACCGCGAACACGCTGGTCTACGTCCGCGGCAAGGGCGTCGTGCTCGACGAGCCGTCCGTCGTGGCGATGAACACCACGACCGGCGAGGTCCTCGCGGTCGGGCACGAGGCGAAGCGGATGATCGGGCGCACCCCCGACAACATCGCCGCCATCCGGCCGCTGCAGGACGGCGTGATCGCCGACTTCGAGGCGACCGAGCAGATGCTGCGCTACTTCATCCACCAGGTGCACCGGCGCCGCTACTTCGCCAAGCCCCGCATGGTGATCTGCGTGCCGAGCGGCATCACGGCCGTCGAGCAGCGCGCGGTCAAGGAGGCCGGCTACCAGGCCGGCGCCCGCCGGGTCTACATCGTCGAGGAGCCGATGGCCGCCGCGATCGGCGCCGGGCTGCCGGTCCACGAGGCCACCGGCAACATGGTCGTCGACGTCGGCGGGGGGACCACGGAGGTCGCCGTCATCAGCCTCGGCGGCATCGTCACCAGCCTCTCGGTGCGCACCGCCGGCGACGACCTCGACCAGGCGATCATCGCCTGGATGAAGAAGGAGTACTCCCTGATGCTGGGGGAGCGCACCGCCGAGGAGATGAAGATGACCCTCGGCTCGGCCTTCCCCCTGCCCAGCGAGCCCGACGCCGAGATCCGCGGCCGCGACATGGTCTCCGGGCTGCCGCGCACCGTCGTGGTGTCCAGCTCGGAGCTGCGCCAGGCCCTCGAGGAGCCGCTGCACAACATCGTCGACGCGGTGCGCACGACCCTCGACCAGACGCCACCCGAGCTGGCCGGCGACATCATGGACCGCGGGATCGTGCTCACCGGCGGCGGCGCCATGCTCCGCGGCCTCGACGAGCGGCTGCGCCACGAGACCGGCATGCCGGTCCACGTCGCCGACGACCCCCTCTCCTCGGTGGCCTACGGCGCCGGCAAGTGCGTCGAGGAGTTCGAGGCGCTGCAGCAGGTCCTCGTCTCGGACCCGAGGCGCTTCTGATGGGCGCGCTCGGGGGACACGACGGCCGCGAGCGCCGGTGGACCGGCCTCGACCGGCTCGAGTCGCGGCGGCCGCCGCGCTCGCTGCTCGTCGCGCTCGTGCTGGCCAGCATCACGCTCATCACGCTGGACGTCTCGGGCGGCGGCAGCTCCCCGCTCGAGCCGGCCCGTCGCGTCGTCGGCGAGGCGTTCGGCCCTGCGGAGGCGACCGTCGCCGCCGCGGTGCGCCCGTTCACCGCCGTGCCGACGTGGTTCCGCAGCAAGGGTGACCTGGCCGACCAGGTGCGCGACCTGGAGGCCAGCAACGCCGAGCTGCGCGGCCGGGTCGAGCTCGCCGGCTTCGAGCGCAACCGGCTCGAGCAGTACGACGGGCTGACGACCGCGGCGGAGGACCTCGGGTCCGCGCTGGTCCCGGCCCGCGTGGTGGCCCTCGGCTCGCGCCAGTCGCAGAGTTTCACCGTCACCATCGACGCCGGCTCCGAGGCCGGGATCGGCCCGGACATGACCGTCGTCAACAACGACGGCCTGGTCGGGCGGGTCCTGCGCGTCACGCGCAGCACCGCGACCGTGCTGCTGGTCATCGACCCCGACTCGACCGTCGGCGGCCGGGTCGGCTCGAGCATGGAGATCGGCTTCGTCACCGGCAGCGGCTCGCTGCGGCAGGAGGCGGGCCTGGACCTGCGGCTGCTCGACGACGCCTCGGTGCCCGCGCGCGGCGACACCGTAGTGACGTGGGGGAGCACCACCGGGCCGTACGCCCCCGGCGTCCCCATCGGCACGATCACCGAGGTCTACAGCTCCCTGCGCGAGGCGACGCAGCGTGCGGTCGTCGAGCCGTTCGTCGACTTCTCCGCCCTCGACGTGGTCGGCGTGATGGTCCCCAGCGGCTCGGCCAGCGACCGCGCGGTCATCGAGGCCGACGGGACGCTGCGATGACCCACCTCCGCTGGCCGGTCGCCCTGGCCGCCGTCGTCGTCGCCCTGGTCGTGCAGGTCTCCCTGTTCCCCCACGTCGCTTGGCACGGCGTCGTGCCCAACCTCTGCCTGCTCGTCGTCGTGGCCGCCGCGCTCACCGTCGAGGCGCCGTTCGCGCTGCTGCTCGGCTTCACCGCGGGGCTCGCCCTCGACCTGGCGCCGCCGGCCGACCACGTCGCCGGCCGCTGGGCGCTCGCGCTGACCGTCGCGGCGTTCCTCGCCGCCCGGGTGCGGCAGGACCAGAAGCCGAGCGCGCTGGCCGTCGTCGGCACCGTCGCCGCGGCGTCCTTCGTCGCCACGTCGCTCTTCGCGCTCAGCGGCGTCCTGCTCCGGGACCCCGCGACGTCGGTCGCCGGGCTGCTCGAGGTCGTCCTGGTCGCGCTGGTGTGGGACGTGCTGCTGACGCCGTTCGTGCTGCCGCCGCTGATGCGGCTGTTCGCCCGCCTCGACCCGCAGTGGGCGACCTCGTGAGTCCCGCGACGCACCGCACCCGGCTCCGCCTGGTGGTCGTGCAGGCGCTCGTGTTCTCGCTCTTCGCGACCCTGTTCGTGCGGCTCTACTACCTCCAGGTCATCGGCGGGGAGTCCTACCAGGCCCAGGCGGCCGACCAGTCCGTCCGCGACATCGTCGTCCAGCCGCAGCGCGGGCTCATCGTGGACAGCCAGGGCCGTCCGCTGGTCGCCAACCGGACCTCGTGGGTCATCTCGGTCGACCGGACGCTGCTCGGCAAGCTCGAGGAGGACCAGCGCACCGAGCTCGTGCGCCGGGTGGCCGTCGTCGTCGGCGCGACGCCCGAGGACGTCGAGGCCCGGCTGGTCACGTGCGGCGACCCGGGCAGCGTCCGCGACGTCTGCTGGAACGGCTCGCCCTACCAGCCGGTGCCGGTCGCGACCGACGTCACGAAGGGCGTCGCGCTGCGGGTGCTGGAGCAGCCGGAGGACTACCCGGGGGTCCTCGCCGAGCAGCAGAGCGTGCGCTCCTACCCCCGACCGTTCGGCATCAACCTCGCGCACGTGCTGGGCTACCTCAGCCCGGTCACGGAGGAGGAGTACGACCTCGCTGCCGAGCGCGACGACCGCTCGCTCAACGGCGCCTCGGTCGTGGGCCGCGCCGGCGTCGAGAAGGAGTACGACGAGTGGCTGCGCGGGCTGCCCGGCTACCGCCGCGTCGCCGTGGACTCCATGGGCCGCGTGCTGGGCGACGACTCCCTCGTCGAGAGCACGCCGGGCGACACGCTGGTCACCTCGATCGACGCGAAGGTGCAGGCGGTCGTGGAGAAGCAGCTCGCCGAGCGGATCGCCCACCAGCGCACCCAGGTGGACCCGGTGACGGGTCGGCGGTTCGCGGCGGACTCCGGCGCCGCGGTCGTCCTGGACGCCAGGACCGGGCGGGTCGTGGCGATGGCCAGTCAGCCGACGTACGACCCCGACGTGTGGACCGGGGGCATCAGCGAGGAGCAGCTGAGGCGGCTCTACTCCGAGCAGGCCGGCACCCCGCTGCTCTCGCGCGCCACCCAGGGCCAGTTCGCGCCCGGCTCGACGTGGAAGCCGTTCATGACCGCCGGAGCGCTCACCAACGGCTACTCGACCGACACCACGCTGCCGTGCTCGTCGGGCTTCCAGGTCGGCAACCGCGTGTTCAAGAACTACGAGTCCGGCGCCTACGGCGACATCGGCTTCGCCAAGGCCCTCGAGGTCTCCTGCAACACCTTCTTCTACCGCATCGGCTACGACTTCTGGCAGCGGTTCGGCAGCGACCCCGCCGACATCGACGCCAAGGACCCGCTGGTCGCGGAGGCCAAGGAGTTCGGCTTCGGGTCGCGCACCGGCATCGACCTCCCCGGCGAGGCGCCCGGCCGGATCGCCGACCGCCAGTGGAAGCAGGACTACTACGAGTCGCAGAAGGACTACTACTGCGAGCTCAGCTACAAGCCGCAGACGCCGGACACCAGCGACTTCGTCTACCGGTTCGCGCGCGAGTTCTGCCTCGAGGGCAACCTCTACCGCGCCGGGGACGCCGTGAACTTCTCGATCGGGCAGGGCGACACGATCGTGACGCCGCTCCAGCTGGCCCGCGCCTACGCCGCGCTCAGCAACGGCGGCACGCTGTGGGTCCCCACCGTCGCCAAGGCGGTCGTCAGCCCGGAGGGCGAGGTCCTGCGCCGGATCGCGCCGCGCAAGGCCGGTCGCGTCGACGTGCCGCAGAGGTACCTCGACTACATCGACCGGGCCCTGCAGGACGTCACCCGCGTGGGCACGATGGCCTGGAAGATGGGCGGATTCCCGCTCGACCGGGTCACCATCCGGGCCAAGACCGGGTCCGCCGAGGTCTACGGCAAGCAGTCGACCGGCTGGGTCGCCTCGTACTCCGAGGACTACGTGGTGGTGATGATGATCAGCCAGGGCGGCACCGGGTCGGGGTCCACCGGCGACGGCATCCGCGCGATCTGGGAGGCGCTGTACGGCGTCGACGGCGAGACCGTGCGCCCCGCCCGCGCCGCCACGCCCGGCACGGTCCCGCCCGCGCGGCTGCCCGACTTCCTCGACGACGGCTCCATCATGCCGCCGGTCCCGGCCGGGACGGAGCGAACGCCGTGACGATCACCTCCAGCCGCCCCACGGGGCGTCCCGCACGCCCGGGCCAACCCACCCTGACCTCGCGCGCCCCGGGCCTCGACTGGCTGCTGATGGTGGCGACCCTCGCGCTAGTCACCCTCGGCACCCTGCTCGTGTGGTCGGCCACCTCGACCCGTGCCGACCTCACCGGCGGCGACCCCAACGCCTACCTGCGCAAGCAGCTCGTCAACGTCGCGATCGGACTCGTGCTCATGGTGGCCGTGCTGGCCACCGACCACCGCTGGGTACGCATCCTGGCGCCGCTGGCGTACCTCGCGAGCGTCGGCGGCCTCGTCATGGTGCTCGTCGCGGGCAGCACGATCAACGGCTCCCGGTCGTGGATCCAGCTGGGCGGCATGTCGATCCAGCCCTCGGAGCTGGCCAAGCTCGCGGTGGTCATCGGCATGGCGCTGGTCGTCGCCGAGCGCACCGAGCGCCGCTGGGGGCGGGGGGTCCGCAGCCTCGAGGTCGTCGCGATGCTCGCCATCGCCGGTGTGCCCGCGGTCCTCATCCTGCTCCAGCCCGACCTCGGCACGATGCTGGTGCTGGCCGCGACCGTCTTCGGTGTGCTCGCCGTCGCCGGCGCCGGGAGGCTGTGGCTCGCCGGGCTCACCCTCGCCGGCGTCGCCGGCGCCGTCGTCGCGGTGTCGGCGGGCGTGCTGAAGCCCTACCAGCTCGACCGGTTCATGGCCTTCACCAACCCCGACCTCGACCCGCGCGGCGCCGGCTACAACACCGAGCAGGCGCGCATCGCCGTCGGCAACGGGGGCCTGTTCGGCCAGGGCCTCTTCGACGGCTCCCAGACCCGCTCGGGGTTCGTGCCCGAGCAGCACACCGACTTCATCTTCACCGTCGCCGGGGAGGAGCTCGGCCTCGTGGGCGCCGGGCTGCTGATCCTGCTGCTCGCCCTGGTGATCTGGCGCGCGCTGGCCATCTCCGCCCGTGCCGGCGACCTCTTCGGCCGGGTGGCCGCCGCCGGCATCGCCTGCTGGTGGGGCTTCCAGGCGTTCCAGAACATCGGCATGTGCCTGGGCATCATGCCCGTGACCGGCGTGCCGCTGCCGTTCGTGTCCTACGGCGGCAGCTCGCTCTTCGCCGGCATGCTCGCCCTCGGCCTGCTCCAGAACATCCACCTGAGGTCGGCCGACGCGGGGCGTCGCTGAGCCCGGTCGTAACGGACGCGGCGCCTCGGTGAGTAGGCCGCAGCGCCGGCTCCGACGTACCCTTGTGGGTCGGCGCCGTCGCGCCGCCCCGATCCTTCCCCCGGTTCCGTGTCCCCGATCTTGTCGAGGTGTTCTGCGCATGTCCGTCGCGTCGGTGTTCCCGCGCCTGGAGGCGAAGCTGCCGACGGTGCAGAAGCCCATCCAGTACGTCGGCGGCGAGCTGAACTCGGTCGTCAAGGACTGGGACTGCGCCGAGGTGTCGGGGACCGGCGGCCCCACGGTCCGCTGGGCGCTGATGTACCCCGACGCCTACGAGGTCGGCCTGCCCAACCAGGGAGTCCAGATCCTCTACGAGGTCCTCAACGAGCGCGACTGGATCCTCGCCGAGCGCACCTACTCGGTGTGGCCCGACATGGAGCGGGTGATGCGCGAGGGTGACGAGCACGGCCCGATCCCGCAGTTCACCGTCGACAGCCACCGCCCGGTCCGCGCGTTCGACGTCCTGGGCCTGAGCTTCTCGACCGAGCTCGGCTACACCAACATGCTCAACGCCCTGGACCTCGCCGGGATCCCGCTGCACGCGGCGGAGCGCGGGGAGGACGATCCCGTCGTCATCGCCGGCGGCCACGCGGCCTTCAACCCCGAGCCGATCGCCGACTTCGTCGACGCCGCGGTGCTCGGCGACGGCGAGGAGGTCGTGCTGGCGATCTCCGAGGTCGTGCGCGAGTGGAAGGCCGAGGACCGCCCCGGCGGCCGCGAGGAGCTGCTGCGCCGGCTCGCGGTGACGGGCAACATCTACGTCCCGCGCTTCTACGACGTGGCGTACGCCGCCGACGGGTCGATCGAGGCCGTCGTGCCGAACCGCCCCGGGATCCCCTTCCGCGTGCGCAAGCACACGCTGATGGACCTCGACCAGTGGCCCTACCCGGCGAACCCGCTGGTGCCGCTCGCGGAGACGGTGCACGAGCGCTTCTCCGTGGAGATCTTCCGCGGCTGCACCCGCGGCTGCCGCTTCTGCCAGGCCGGGATGATCACCCGCCCGGTGCGCGAGCGGTCGATCAAGACCATCGGCGACATGGTGGAGAACGGCATCCGCAAGTCCGGGTTCGAGGAGGTCGGGCTGCTGTCGCTGTCCAGCGCCGACCACACCGAGATCGGCGACGTCGCCAAGGGCCTCGCCGACCGCTACGAGGGCTCCAACGTCTCGCTGTCGCTGCCCAGCACGCGCGTCGACGCCTTCAACATCACCCTCGCCAACGAGTTCTCGCGCAACGGCCGCCGCTCCGGCCTGACCTTCGCCCCCGAGGGCGGCTCGGAGCGCATGCGCAAGGTGATCAACAAGATGGTCACCGAGGAGGACCTCATCCGCACCGTCGCGGCGGCGTACTCCCACGGCTGGCGTCAGGTGAAGCTGTACTTCATGTGCGGCCTCCCGCGGGAGACCGACGACGACGTGCTCGCCATCGCCGACCTCGCCAAGCGCGTCATCGCCAAGGGTCGCGAGGTCTCCGGCCGCAACGACATCCGCTGCACCGTCTCGATCGGCGGGTTCGTGCCCAAGCCGCACACCCCGTTCCAGTGGGCACCGCAGCTCGACCACGAGGCCACCGACGAGCGGCTGCGGCTGCTGCGCGAGGTGGTGCGCCAGGACAAGAAGTACGCCCGGGCGATCGGCTTCCGCTACCACGACGGCAAGCCCGGCATCGTCGAGGGCCTGCTCTCGCGCGGCGACCGCCGGGTCGGGCGGGTCATCGAGCAGGTGTGGCGCGACGGCGGCCGGTTCGACGGCTGGAGCGAGCACTTCTCCTACGACCGCTGGATGGCGTCGGCCGAGCGGGCGCTCGCCGGCACCGGGGTCGACGTCGACTGGTACACCACCCGCGAGCGCGACTACGACGAGGTGCTGCCGTGGGAGCACCTCGACTCGGGTCTCGACAAGGACTGGCTGTGGGGCGACTGGGAGGACGCCCTCGCGGCCGCCGACGGCGCCGACATCGAGGTCGAGGACTGCCGCTGGACGCCCTGCTACGACTGTGGTGTGTGCCCGGAGATGGGCACCGAGATCCAGGTGGGCCCGACCGGGCAGAAGCTGCTGCCGCTCAGCGTCGTCTGAGGGCAGCGGACACCGCGCGCCGGTGTCGGCCGCATGGCACAATCCCGGCTCGTGTCCCACGTGCTGGACCTTGCGTCCCGGAAGCTCTGGCACCTCACCGGGCGCGAGGTCGACCTCGGCGGTCCCGAGCGCTGGCTCGACGCACCCGTGAGCCGGTCACCACGGGTCGACGACGAGTGGCTCGCGGCCGAGGCCGCCCGGCACGGCGGCTTGCCGGGGGGAGCGGACCCCGACGCCGGCCTGCTGCCCTCGATGGCGGTCCTGGACGGTCCGGGGTTCGACGCTCGGCGCCTTCGCGCGGAGGTGCGTGACTTCTACGAGCACACGGCGGCCTGGCGGATGGAGGTGTGGACCGGCTGGTCGCCGCTCTTCTGGCCTGCCGGCGAGCTGGTCTCGCGACTGTGGTTCCGGCGCGTCGAGCAGCTCGCCCTGCCGATGCGCCCCCTCGACGTCGCCCGCGGCATGGACAGCCGGGTCACGCCGATCCGCGACGGGCAGGGTCGCCAGGTCGCGGCGGCGTGGACGCGCACGCTGCGCGCGAGCGGGAGGCCGGTGTTCAGCGGTGCCTACTCCGCGCGCGCCCTGCCGGGCGCGGACCGGCCCAGCGTGCACGTCGCGTTCCCGCTCGAGTCGGGCAACGTCCAGGTGTTCCTTCGCCCATCCGTCACCAGCGACGGCGGGCTCGTCCTGCAGTCGCCGGCCGGCCGGTTCGGCCGGGACGGCGCCTACGTCGTCGTCCAGGACCGGCGCTCCCACGCCGCCCGCCTGCCGCTGCACGAGACCTTCCACCTCTACGTGGAACCCGACGGGGTGCTGCGGACCGACCACGAGCTGCGGGTCTGGGGCGCGTCCGCCGTCAGGCTCCACTACAGGCTCGAGCGCGTGCGGTGACCCTTCACAGCTTCCACCTCGCCGTGGTCCCGCGAGGCGTCGGCGCCCGGGCGCTCGCCCGGCCCCCCGCCGCGTCCACCCCCGGGCTCGACCACGCCGAGTGCCTCTCGCTCATGCGCCTCGGCGCTCCGATCGTGTCGCCGGACCGGCTGCAGCTCGGACGGCTGGCGGTCTTCGCGCAGTGGCGCGACGAGGCGTCGCTGGAGCGGTTCCTCGCCTGGGACCGCCTCGGTCGCGAGCTCGCCCGCGGCTGGCACGTCCGCCTCGACTTCCTGCGCCGCTGGTCGACCATCGCCGCCCTGCCCGGCCTGCCGGTGCGCGCCGGCGCGTGGCACCAGGACGAGCCCGTCGTGGCGGTGACCCTGGCCCGGATGCGCGTGCCCGAGCTGCCGCGGTTCCTCCGTAGCGGCAGGCCGGTCGAGCGACTGGTCCGCGACCACCCGGGCACCACCTTGGCGGTCGCCGCGCTGCGACCGCCTCGCACGATCTCGACGTTCTCGGTGTGGCGCACCGTGCGCGAGATGGAGGAGATGGTGCACGGGCGCTCCGACGTGCCCGACCCGTCGCGCCACGCGGCGGCGATGGCCGAGCGCGAACGTCGCGACTTCCACCACGAGTTCGCGACGTTGCGCTTCCGGCCGCTGTCCGAGCACGGCGCGTGGGAAGGTCGCAGCGGCATCGTCCCGTCGGCCTGAGGCGGAGCGGCCCGCGGCCCGACACCGGGAAGGGCGCTGCGCAACGTATAGCCTGAGCCCCGCACATCGCCGGCCGTCAGACAGGGGAGCGCTCACATGAGCGAGGGAACGCGCTCGGAGGATTACTCCGGCACCTACTACAACGACGCACACCTGGGCGGCTACGACAACTACACGTGGGACAACGAGGAGTGGCGCGCGTTCTTCCACTCGCTCGCCGACCGTGTCGTGGCGATCGCCAATCCGCGCTCCGTCCTCGACGTGGGGTGCGCCCGAGGGCTGTTCGTGCAGGCATTGGCGGCCAAGGGCGTGGAGGCGTCCGGAATCGACATCTCCGAGCACGCCATCGCCAGCGCGCACGCCGACGTGCGCGACCGGCTGCGTGTCGCATCGGCCACCGCTCCACTCGGCGGTCGCTACGACCTGGTGACCTTCATCGAGGTGATCGAGCACATGAGCCCGGCGGACGCCCAGCTCGCCCTCGACAACATCACCGCCGCCACCGACCTCGTGCTGTTCTCCTCCAGTCCGGGCGACCACGACGAGCCCACCCACATCAACACGCGTCCCACGGCTCAGTGGGCGGCCTGGTTCGCCGAGCGCGGGTTCTTCCGCCGCACCGACGTGGACCTGTCGTTCCTCTCGCCGTGGGCGGTCCTGTTCGAGCGCGGAGAGCTCACCCTGCGGACGCTGACCCAGCGCTACGAGCAGCAGTTCGCGGTGGTCAACACCGAGCTGATGGAGAAGAGGCAGGCCCTGCTCGAGTCGCACCGCCGCATCAGCTCGCTCAACGACCAGCTCGAGTCCGGCGTGTCCGGCAAGGTGGCCGAGCAGGCGGCTCTGGTCCGGCAGTGGGAGGCGGAGGTGCTCGAGGCCCGCCACCAGCTGCTGACCACGCGCGACCACGTGGTCGGCACCGAGGCAGAGGTGGCCCGACTCACCCGGGACAACGAGCGCCTCCGCGGCGACCTCGCGCGGGCGAAGAAGCAGCTCGGCAACGTCCGCGGGCGGTTGAAGCAGATGCGGACCAGGATGGGGCGCCTGGAGCGAAGGAATCGCAAGCTCGCCGACGAGGCCGCGGCGCTCCGCAGGCGCCCGTCGTTCGCGCGGCGCGCAGCACGCAAGGCCCTGGGCCGGTGAGCGCACCCCTCTTCTCCATCGTGACCCCGGTCTACGAGCCGCCGGTCGACGTGCTCGCGGACACGATCGCCTCGGTGCTCGCGCAGGACTTCGAGGACTGGGAGTGGATCCTGGTCGACGACTGCTCGCCCAGCGAGGCGGTCCGCGACCTCATCCGCGAGCACGCCGGCCGCGACCCGCGAATCCGGCTGGTCGAGCGCGAGACCAACGGCCACATCGTCGCCGCGTCCAACGACGGGATCGAGGCGGCGCGGGGCGAGTTCATCGTGCTCCTCGATCACGACGACCTGCTCACGCCGGACGCGTTGTCGGCCAACGCGAAGCGGATCGCCCGCAACGACGACGTCGACTACCTCTACTCCGACGAGGACAAGGTCGACGACGAGGGGAACCTGTACGACGAGTTCCGCAAGCCCGACTGGTCGCCGGAGCGCCTGCGGGGCCAGATGTACACCTCGCACCTCTCCGTCATGCGCACGGAGGTCGTGCGCCGGGTCGGCGGGTTCCGCGAGGGCTACGACGGATCCCAGGACCACGACCTCGCCCTGCGGGTCGGCGAGGTCGCCCGCCGCGTCGTGCACATCCCCGAGGTGCTCTACCACTGGCGAGCGGTGGTGGGGTCCGCCTCGGCCGACATCAACGCCAAGCCCTACGCCACGATCGCGGGCGCCAAGGCTGTCCAGGATCACATGGACCGTCTCGGCCTCCCTGCCGAGGTCGGGCAGGGGCCCGTCCCCGGGCACTACCGCATCACCCGCCGGCTCGACCCCGCCACCCGCGTCTCGGTCGTCATCCCGACCATCGGCCAGTCCGCGCTCATCTGGGGCTCGCGCCGGCTCATGGTGGTGGAGGCGGTGCGCTCCCTGCTCGCGCACACCGAACACGAGAACCTCGAGATCGTCGTGGTCTACGACAAGCCCACGCCTAGGAAGGTGCTGCGGCAGCTCGAGGAGGCGGCCGGCGACAAGCTCGTCCTCGTGCGCTTCACGCGGCCGTTCAACTACAGCGAGAAGATGAACGTGGGGTGCCTGCGGGCCTCGGGCGACCGCCTGGTGTTCCTCAACGACGACGTCGAGGTGATCTCCGAGGGGTGGCTCGAGCAACTGGTCGCGCCGCTCGACGAGCCCGACGTGGGACTGACCGGCGCCCGCCTCTACTTCGGCGACGACACCGTCCAGCACGCCGGGCACGCCTACGCCCGCGGTCACTACCTCCACCCGTTCCGGGATCTGCCGCGCGAGTCCTACGGGCCCTTCGGCGCTCTCATCATCAACCGCGAGGCCAGCGGCGTGACCGCCGCGTGCGCCGCCATGCGGCGCGACACCTTCGTCCAGATCGGCGGCTTCTGCGAGGCGCTCCCGGCCAACTTCAACGACGTCGACCTGTGCTACAAGGTGCGTCGCCACGGCCAGCGCATTGTCTACGTCGCCGCCGTCGAGCTCTACCACTTCGAGTCGCGCACGCGCGAACGTGCGGTGCACGACTGGGAGCGCGACCTGGTCCGCGGCCGCTGGGGGATGCCGTTCGTCGATCCCTACGTGCCCGGTCGCGGCCGGCGTTCGCCGGCGGGGCGCAAGGGCGGTGCTCGGGCGACGGCGAGGGCGCGCGCCTAGACCGACGCTCGCTGGGGCGGTCGTGTCGGCGCCGCGAGCTCAGTAACGGTCGCCGTCCTAACGGTCGCCGTCCGCACCCTGATGCGTCCCGGCGGCCCGCTCGGGAACCTCTGCGGGCTCGCGGGTCACCTCGTAGCGCTCCTGCGCCTCGAGAACGGCGATTCGGCGCGCGAGCTTGTGGACCTGGTTCCTCGCCTCCTGGCCCCGCAGGTAGTCGTTGACGACGTAGAAGCAGAACATCACGGCGAGCAGGTAGAGCACGAGGTCGGTACCGCGGCCAACGCCGACGGTGTTCGCGACCTCCGTCACCAGTCGCGGCGAGAAGACGGCGACCAGGACGACCAGCATGAAGGTCATGAACGCGATCTTCTTGGTGGCGGACACGCCGTGGGCGGTCCGGCTGCGCAGGGCGTACAAGAAGACCGCAGCGAACGCCGCGACGAGGAGGAGCTGAACGATGATCACTGTCGACCGACCTTCCGAAGGAGCGTGTCCACCGCGATGTTGAGCGCGTTGACGCTTGCCTGGCCCTTGGAGCGGGAGTACTCGGTGTAGTGGATGGTGACCGGGACCTCGCGATAGCGGTAGCCGTTGCGCGCGATGAGCTCGACGATCTCGCTGGCGTGGGTCATGTCCGGTGCGGTGATCTCGATGGTGTCGGCGACGTGGCGGTTGAATGCCCGCAGCCCGTTGTGGGCGTCGGTGAGCCGCACGCCGGAGGTCAGGTTGCTGAAGGCGACGGCCGCGCGGAGCAGTGCCTTCTTCGCCCGGCTCGCGCCGACGGATGCGCCGAGGAAGCGGGAGCCGAGGACGATGTCGACGTCGTCGTCGTCGAGCAGGGCGACCATGCGCATGGCGTCCTCGACGAGGTGCTGTCCGTCCGCATCGAAGGTGACGAACCGGTTCACGCCGGGAAGGGAGCGCGCGAACTCGATACCGGTCTGCAGCGCGGCTCCCTGACCCATGTTGATGGGGTGGTCCACGAGGAACGCGCCCGCCTTCACGATCTCGGCCGCGGAGCCGTCGCGGCTGCCGTCGTTCACGCACACCGCGTAGGGCGTCACCTTGAGGATGTCGGCGATGACGTCGCCGATGACCGAGGCCTCGTTGTAGACCGGGACCACGAACGCCACGTCTCTCACGGGGCGTCATGCTACGGCTCGACCTTCGGAACACGAAGTCGCAGGTGGAGCGGCTGCCGGCGCCCCACCTGTAGGGTCCCGCGCATGAATGGCTCCTCGGGGGAACCGCCCGACCCGGATGCGCAGGACACACGCTCGCGAGAGTACGCGGACCGGCTCCGCACGCTGAGCGCGGCGCGATGGAAGCAGGTCCTCGACGTCCAGCGTCCCTACCGCTGGAACCTGCAACGGCAGGGCCTCGGCCGGACCCTCGACGTCGGCTGCGGCATCGGCCGCAACCTGCTCAACCTCGGCGGTGGCTCCGTCGGGGTGGACCACAACGCGGAGTCGATCGCGGAGTGCCGTGCCCGCGGTCTCGAGGCGTACACGACCGAGGAGTGGCAGGCCGGGCCACCGGTCGCGGTGCCCGGGTCGTTCGACGGCCTGCTCGTCGCGCACGTGCTCGAGCACATCGACCCCGCCCACTGGGAGGGCATCGTCTCGTCCTACCTCCCGTACGTGAAGCCAGGCGGGACGGTCATGATGATCTGCCCGCAGGAGAAGGGCTACACGACCGACGCCACCCACGTGCACTTCACCGACGGCCCCCAGATGGCCGACCTTGCCAAGCGCCTCGGCCTCGCGGTCGAGAAGAGCTACAGCTTTCCCTTCCCGAGACTCGCCGGACGCTTCTTCCCCTACAACGAGTTCTGCGTCGTCGCGCGCAAGCCGGGATGACAACAGCCGGCGGAGACGCTCAACCGTTCCGATGCCGCAGCCGCCGTCGCAGGATACCTGGAAACAGCGACAGCTCGTGGAGGCGTGAGACGACTCGCCGCCTCGCCACGCCGGCGGCGCGGTGCCATCCGCACGCACTGAGCCGCTCCACCATCTCGCGATAGAAGAGCTTTTCGTCGTCGAAGCGCCTGCCCTGGAGGGAGCTGACCGAGGAGGCGCTGTCGTCGTGCCGGCGGTAGCAGAAGGTGACGGCGTCAAGCACGACCAGCTCGGCCCCGTCCAGCACCATGTCCATGATGAAGGCGAGGTCCAAGATGATGGGCAGGTCCGTGCGGAAGGAATGACGATCCACCGCTGCGCCGGCGATGGCGAGCGACGGCCAGTAGAGCCAGTTGCCGCGCATGAGGCTCGTGGCGAGGTCCTCGCCTGAGAGGACCACCGGGCGCGGCCCTGAGGGCGCCAGCCACGCCTTCACCCGTTCGCCCAGCCCGAAGCTGGGTTCGCCGGTGCTGTCGATGACCCGGACCCCAGGCTGGAAGATGGTGGCGTGCGGGTGCCTGGCGCGTGTCGAGCGCAGCTCGGCGACGTAGGTGGGCAGTAGGAGGTCGTCGCCGCCGAGGAACGTCACGAGCTCGCCGTCGGCCACCGTTCGGCAGCGCTCGAAGTTCCGCGTGAGCCCGATGTTCTCGCTGTTGCGCAGGTAGTCGATCCGGGAGTCGGGGTGGTCGGCGTACGTCTCCTGCGCCCGTAGGTCGGGGTAGTGGTCGTCGACGATGGTCAGGCGCCAGTCCGGGTCGGACTGGCCGAGGACGCTGTCGACGGCCCGGTCCAGCAGGTCGGGATCGCCCCAGTAGGGAAGGACGACGTGCAGGAAGGGCACGGTTCGCCCGGGTTCCATCAGGCCTCGCCCATCATCAGCGCCGCGCCCCAGGTCACGGTCCCGAGCGCCAGGAGGGCGTAGCGGCCCCACCGCTGCCGCGTGTCGACGAGCACCGCGGCCGAGAGCAGCGCCCACGGGAGCAGCGACGCGCCGTAGCGGTTGGGGATCGGGATGTAGACGTCCTCCATGACGCCGATGGCGATCGCCAGCGCGGGCGCGGCGAGGACGGCGACGACGACGGTCGCCAGGCCGATGATGCGATGTCCCACGCGCACGCCCTTCGACATCGCCAGTCCGGCCGCTCCGCCGATCGCCAGCAGCGTGCCGACGGCGTACACCGGGAGGCTGGCGGGTCCCGTGGCGTACGGCGCCAGCGCACCCTGGGCCATGAGGGGCAGGAAGTTGCCGAGCTCGAGGACCAGGTGCTTGCTCTCGAGGGGGACGACGAGGCCGAGCGCGGGCTGCGGACCGACGGCCAGTGAGGCTCGGATCCAGAGCCAGATGCCCTGCGCGACGATCGACGCGACTCCGATCGCGATCGCCGTGAGCAGTCGCCGGTCACGCAGGAACGCGCGCACGCGCGTCCGCGCACCGGTGTTCTCGCGGCCCACGTCGACCAGCGTCGCGAGCACCAGCACGGTCGCCGCGACGACAAACCCGATGAGGTTCTGGAGCTTGAAGAGCGTGAAGACAGCGGCGGCGATCGGCAGGAGCACGAGGGACCCGCGCACCCGCTGCAGGGCTCGCACCGTCAGCCAGGCGGCGACCGCACCAGACGCGAGCGCGGTTGCGTCGGTCGAGATGTAGGTGTTGCCCCAGTAGGCGGGCAGCGAGCCGACGAGGACGAGGCCCAAGCCGAGTGCCACGGGGACGGGCGTACGCATCCGACGCATGGCGAGGTAGAGGAAGATGGCTCCGATGCCCAGCCACACGCCGCCGGCGGCGCGGCCGGCGTCGACGAAGTCCACCCCCGCCCAGATCATCGGCTGCGCCAGGATCCGGATGCTCCAGAAGTAGAGCGGGGTGTAGAGGTCGGCTGTGGTGCCGCCGGCGATGGGGTAGCCGATGCTGTTGGGCTTCTTGCACGCGTCGGGGTTGACGCCCATCTCGGGGATGGCGCGGACTCCATGGCAGACCATGTACTGCCGGGCGTACAGAGGCATCTCCGTGCCCTGCCGCACGACGCCCTCGTCGAGCACGGACGCGTAGTAGCCGACGTACTGGTACTCGTCGATCGGCGACATCATCTCGTGCTCGGTGACCTGGTCGGTCGTGAAGACGAGGGATGCCAGCATCAGGACCAGCACCGCCCACCAGTCGTCCCGTCCCCGCCATCGGCGTTCGCGGGCGGGCGCTTCCTCCGTCTCTGCCATGGGCAGGACCCTAACGGCGCGACGGCCCGCCCCTGGAGGTCAGGCCTGGGTGAGGCGACCTGGCGGTCAGGAGGTTGCGCCGGAAGGCTCCGTCCTCCCGCGAGCCCAACTTCTGCGCGTCATGACGGCGAGCACGAGGAGGAGCAGGGCGTTAACCACGATCAGCAGGACGACCATCTGACGCACCGTCTCCATCTGCAACCCCATCAGCAGCATGACCAGCAGCGCCGCCCAGGTGACGAGGGTGGGACCCGTGGCTGCCCTGGCCAGGACCGAGTAGATGAAGAGCTGGACGACCCCCTGGGCGGTGCCCAGCAGCGCGAAGAGCCAGAGCAGGTCCCCGACCTCCGCGAAGTCCGCGCCGCCGACGAACACCAGCGCGAGGCTCGGGAGCAGGGCCGTGACCGCCGCGGCCGACAGGCCCAGCGCGAGGATGATGCCCACGCTCGCGGACAGGGCACGCCGTCTGTTCGCCGTCGTCGACAACGCCGGATACACGCGCACGAGCACCATCTGCGGTAGGAAGAGCACCGCCTTGCTGAGCACGAGCCCGGCGGCGTACAACCCGGACGCCTCACCGGAGAGAGCGTGCCGGGCCACCACCACGTCCAGGTTGCTCAAAGCCATGAAGGCGAGCAGCGCCTGAGCGCCCCTCAGGCTCTCTCCCAGGAGACGCCCTCGCGGGACCGTGGACCGCGTGCGCCATTCCTCGGTGCGAGCCCGCAGGAGCCACCAGCCCAGGGCGACCGGGGCGCACATGCCTGCGACGATCCCCGTTACGCCCCACGCTACGGTCGGTTGCCAGACCAGGAGAGCGGTGCCTACTGCGAGACGAGTGGCTCCGGACGCCGCATACACCCAGGCCAGATCGGCCCACCGGCGCTCGCCCTGCAGTACTCCCGCCTGGCCACCCATGATCGTCAGCGGGACCGCGCCCGCCGCGATCAGGAGTGCAGCGGCCGGACTGTCGAGGCGCAGGATGCTGTCGATCAGCGGGCTGACCACTGCCAGCGCCAGTCCTAGGACAGCCGAAGCAGCGTAGGTGAGGCGCAACGCCGTGTGCGCGATCGAAGCCGCGGCCCCGGGGTCGGCGGCCACCCGGCGCGCCACAGTCGTCTGCAGGCCCAGGGACACCACACTGAGGACGATGAGCACGTTCATCGCCGCGGTGAACGCCCCGAACGAGTCGACACCCAGGTAGCGAGCGGCCAGCACGGTGTGGGCGTACGTCGCCAGGTTGAGAGCCATGGACGCCATCGCCAGGCTGATCTCGGTGCGCATTCGCGCGGCGGTGGATCCGGGACGGGTCCTCATCCGGTGGCGGGAGAACGGCGTGGACCCATGCGAGCACCCTACCGAGCCTCGGCGCGTCGGTGCCCACTGCGTAGCCGGATCGCGGTGCGCTGCACGACGAGGTGGCGCCGGGACGAGGGGTGCACGCGCTAGGCTCGTCAGCCGTGCCCCAGCAGCAGCCAGAGCAGCAGGCTCCACCCGTCCAGCGGCTGCGGGTGCGCTACGCCAAGCGCGGACGGCTCCGGTTCACCAGCCACCGGGACTTCAGCCGGGCCTTCGAGCGGGCGGTGTTCCGCGCCCGGATCCCGATGGCCTACTCCTCGGGGTTCAACCCCCATCCCCGCATCTCCTACGCGGGCGCGGCCCCGACCGGATCGGCGAGCGAGGCGGAGTACCTCGAGCTCGCCCTCGCCGAGGTCGTCGACCCCGCCGAGGTGCACGCCGTGCTCGACGAGGCGCTGCCGCCGGGCCTCGACGTCCTCGAGGTGGTCGCGTCGCCCGGCGGGTCACTGTCCGACCTGCTCGAGGGCAGCCGCTGGCGCATCGAGCTCGGGGTGGACCACGACACGCTCGCCGACGGCGTGACCCGCTTCCTGGCCGCCGACGAGGTGCTCGTCGAGCGCATGACGAAGAAGGGCATGCGCGAGTTCGACGCGCGTCGCGCCGTGGTCTCGCTGGTCGTCGCACCGGCCGACGGAGCGGAGCAGGGCCGCGCGTCGCTCGACGTCGTGCTGCGCCACGGCACGCCTGCCGTACGTCCCGACGACGTCCTGCGGGGCCTCGAGGCCGTCGTGGGCCTGGCACCGGGGCCGGCCCCGCTGATGACCCGGCTGGCCCAGGGACCGCTGCTCGACTCAGGCGAGGTCGGCGACCCACTGGCGCATCGCGCATAGCACTCGTTGTCCGGGGGTGTGCGATACTCGCCACGTTCGACGCCCCGACACCGTCGGGATCCGTCGAGCCGACGACGTTCTCGCCGGCCACACCCGTGGTCGGCACCCCGGGTGGGTGGACGTCACCGGACCGCGACGCGGCCACAGGAGTCGGTGACAGCGACTCCGGCGTGGCCCGGCGACCGCGGCGGGTGGCGCACCGGTCGCCCGGAGACGCACACGCGGAGGGGGTCGCCGCCACTGAAGCTTTGCGTCCCCGGGCTCGTCACACGAGAGCGGCGGACGCCGTATCGGCACCGCCACGGTGCCTGAGGAGCACCACATGCTCGATGACGACCAGCCCGACCGCACCGAAGCAGGCACCGCGGCCCCGGGCGATGCCCCCGCTGCCGCCGACGCCCCGGCTGCACCCGTGGTGACGCGACGCACGCGCAAGTCGCCCGCCAAGAAGGCCGCTGCGGCCGCCCCCGCCTCCCCGGCGGCGCCGGACCCCGACGCTGCGGCCGCCGCCTCGTCCGAGGCGCCGGCCGACCCGCCGGCGAAGAAGACCGCGGCCCGCAAGGCTCCGGCCCGCAAGACGACGACGCGCAAGACCACCGCCAAGCGTGCCGGCGCCCCGGCCGTCGACGCCCCGGCCGTCGACGCCCCGACCGCCGACGCCCCGACCGCCGACGCCCCGACCGTGGTGGCCCCCGAGCTGGAGGCGGCCGTGGAGGCGGCCGAGGCCGCCGAGGTCTCCGCGCCGCCCAAGCGGGCCGCCCGGAAGTCGGCCGCCGCCAAGAAGCCCGCCAAGAAGGCCGCCCCGGGGAGGTCGACGGCCAAGAAGACCGCCGCGTCCCCCGCGGCGGCGGACGCGCCCGCTGACGTCCCCACCGAGACCACCCCCGAGACCGCCGCCGAGACCGCCCCCGACACGCCCACCGAGGCGGCGGCCGCGTCTGCCGACGCCACTCCCGGCGACGCTGCCACCGGGCATGCCGTCCTCTTCCAGGCGCCCGTCGTGACCACCACGCGGCGCGCCCGCAAGAAGCCCACCCCGGTGCCGGTCGAGACGCCCCCCGAGACCGCGGCCGAGGCGCCGGTCGAGACCACGGGCGCGACCCCTGACGTCGACGCGCCGGCAGGGCCGGACGCAGCCGCCAGGCCCGCCCGGAAGACCGCACAGAAGAGGTCGCGCGGCTCGAGGTCAGGCACGACCGGCGGGAGGCCAGCCGGGTCGACCCAAGGCGGCTCCGAGGAGCCGGCCGAGCCGGTCGCCCTCGCGAGCGCGCCCGTGGACGGCGACGAGGAGGCCCTCGACGCCGAGGCAGCCGCGGTCGAGGCGACCGACGCCGCCGCCGAGACCCAGGCCGAGACCCAGGCCGAGACCGACGTCGAGACCGACGCCGACGCCGACGCCGACGCCGAGGCCGACGCCGAGGCCGACGCCGAGACCACCGACGCGGACGAGGACGCCGAGGGCGGGACCGGGCGACGACGTCGTCGTCGCGGGGGCCGCCGCCGGCGCAAGTCCTCGGACAGCGGTGAGGCCGGCGACGCCGCAGCCGGCACGGTCGCGGCCGCGTCCGACGAGGGCGGCACCGAGGCCGCGGACGCGGGCGACGCCGAGGCCGAGACGACGCAGGGCGACGCCATCGAGGGCAACGCCGAGGGCAACGGCGAGGGATCCTCCCGGCGCCGCCGGCGTCGCCGCCGCGCCGGCGACGAGGGCGCGCCGGACGACGACGACGCCAACACCGTGACGCGGGTCCGCAAGACCCGCTCCGCCGAGGACCAGATTACCGCCGTCTCGGGCTCCACGCGCCTGGAGGCCAAGAAGCAGCGCCGTCGCGAGGGCCGCGAGGCGGGCCGTCGCCGTGCGCCGATCGTGAGCGAGGCCGAGTTCCTCGCCCGCCGGGAGTCGGTCGACCGGGTGATGGTGATCCGGCAGCGCCACGACCTCACCCAGATCGGCGTCCTCGAGGACAGGGTCCTCGTCGAGCACTACGTCGCCCGCGAGTCGCAGACGTCGCTCATCGGCAACGTCTACCTCGGCCGTGTGCAGAACGTCCTGCCGTCCATGGAGGCGGCGTTCATCGACATCGGCAAGGGCCGCAACGCCGTCCTCTACGCCGGTGAGGTCAACTGGCAGGCGCTCGGCCACAAGGAGGGCCAGCCCCGCAAGATCGAGTCGGTGCTCTCCAGCGGCCAGATGGTGCTCGTGCAGGTCACCAAGGACCCCGTCGGCCACAAGGGCGCGCGCCTGACCAGCCAGGTCAGCCTCGCGGGCCGCTTCCTCGTCTACGTCCCCGACGGCACCACCTCGGGCATCTCGCGCAAGCTGCCCGACACCGAGCGCAACCGTCTCAAGACCCTCCTCAAGGAGATCGTCCCCGACACGGCAGGCGTCATCGTGCGCACCGCGGCGGAGGGCGCCAGCGAGGAGGAGCTGACGCGCGACGTCGAGCGGCTCAAGGCCCGCTGGGAGGAGATCGAGAAGAAGGCCACCCACAAGGGATCCGGCCCGCAGCTGCTCTACGGCGAGCCCGACCTGACCCTCAAGGTCGTGCGTGACCTGTTCACCGAGGACTTCTCCAAGCTCGTCATCGAGGGCGACGACGCCTGGGACACCGTCCACGGCTACGTCGAGTCCGTGGCCCCGGACCTCGCCGACCGGGTGCAGAGGTTCGAGCGCGGCACCACCGGCGGGGACGTCTTCGCGACCTACCGGATCGACGAGCAGATCGCCAAGGGCCTCGACCGCAAGGTCTGGCTGCCCTCGGGCGGCTCGCTGATCATCGACCGCACCGAGGCCATGACGGTCGTCGACGTCAACACCGGCAAGTTCACCGGCTCCGGCGGCAACCTCGAGGAGACGGTCACCAAGAACAACCTCGAGGCGGCCGAGGAGATCGTGCGGCAGCTCCGTCTGCGCGACATCGGCGGCATCATCGTCGTCGACTTCATCGACATGGTGCTGGAGTCCAACCGCGACCTGGTGGTCCGCCGCCTGGTGGAGTGCCTGGGCCGCGACCGCACGCGCCACCAGGTCGCCGAGGTGACCTCGCTCGGCCTGGTCCAGATGACGCGCAAGCGCATCGGGACCGGCCTGGTCGAGGCGTTCAGCGAGAACTGCGAGCACTGCAACGGTCGCGGGGTCGTCATCAAGGACCAGCCCGTCGACCCCAACGCCAAGTCCGACGACGGCGGCGAGGGCCGCCGCGGCAACCGCCGCCGCGGGCGCCGCGGGTCGGCCGCCGGCGACGACGACAACGCCACCTCGAACGGCAACGGCAGCTCGAACGGCAACGGCAACGGGGGCGCGAGGCCCGCGGAGCCGCTGCAGGCGCCGTCGCCGAAGGACGTCGCCGCCATGGCGCGCCACGACAAGGGCGCCGAGGCGGCCCCGGCCGAGGTGCCGGAAGGCTCCGAGGCACCCGAGCAGCCGGCGCCGGAGCAGTCGGCACCGGAGCAGCCGGCGCCCCAGCAGCAGGCGCCCGAGCAGCAGGCGCCCGAGCAGCAGGCGCCGGAGCAGCAGGCGCCCGAGCCCGAGAAGCCGCGGGTCGTCACGCGCACCCGTCGCCGGGCGGCGAGCCGTCCTGCGGGCCCGCCGGCCGTCCCGGCGACGTCCGGTGTCGGCACGGTGCCTGTCTCGGGCGTCGTGGAGCCCGGCACCGTGGCCGTCGAGCCGGCCCACGCCCCGGTCGAGGAGCCGGCCGTGGACGCGCCTGCCGTCGAGCACGTCCCGATCAAGAAGAAGGGCACGCGCAAGCGCTGATCCCGGGGGAGGGGGCCCGGTGCCCACCTGACGCCGTTTTGCCCGGTCGCCACCCGATCCCGTAGTCTTGACCCTCGGTGTTCGCACCATCCTGCGCGCCCGCCCCGCGGCGTACTCGCCCGAAGTCCAGGCGGTGTCGTGCGCAGACCCCCAGCACAAGATCGAAGTCCTGAGTTTTCGCAGTCTGACGAGGAGAGTGAGTCGCCGTGTACGCAGTCGTGCGCGCTGGCAGCAAGCAGCAGAAGGTTGCCGTGGGCGACGTCATCAACATCGACAAGACCGGGGCGGCGCAGGGTGACACCCTGACGCTCCCGGTCGTGATGGTCGTGGACGGCGAGAAGGTCACCGCGACCGGTCTCGACCAGGCCTCGGTCACCGTCGAGGTCACGGGCGCCGCCAAGGGCCCGAAGATCGTCATCCAGAAGTACAAGAACAAGACCGGCTACAAGAAGCGCCAGGGTCACCGCCAGAAGTACACCCAGGTCAAGGTCACCGACATCTCCCTCTGAGCCCCGCTCGAGGTCGACGACTCCCGACTCATCACGAAGGACTGAACAATGGCTCACAAGAAGGGTGCCGCGAGCACCAAGAACGGTCGTGACTCCAACGCGCAGCGCCTCGGCGTCAAGCGCTTCGGCGGCCAGGTCGTGGGCGCCGGCGAGATCATCGTCCGCCAGCGCGGCACGCACTTCCACCCGGGCACCGGCGTGGGCCGCGGCGGCGACGACACGCTGTTCGCCCTGCAGGCCGGCGCCGTCGAGTTCGGCACCCGCCGCGGTCGTCGCGTCGTCAACATCGTCCCCGGCGAGTGACGTCACCGCGACACTGAGCACTCTCTGCGAAGGGCGTCCCTGTCTGGGGGCGCCCTTCGTGCTTCATAACCACTG
Organism: Nocardioides xinjiangensis; assembly: GCF_017916385.1. Taxonomy (NCBI): domain Bacteria; kingdom Bacillati; phylum Actinomycetota; class Actinomycetes; order Propionibacteriales; family Nocardioidaceae; genus Nocardioides; species Nocardioides xinjiangensis. Next base: position 608,908 of record NZ_JAFMSW010000001.1, on the reverse strand, counting down.
ACTAGGAACCGTTCCATGGCCCTCCCCACGTTCGTCGACCACGTCACCCTGCACGTCGCCGCCGGACGAGGCGGCAACGGCGTGGCCTCGGTGCACCGCGAGAAGTTCAAGCCGCTCGGCGGTCCCGACGGCGGCAACGGCGGGCCGGGCGGGTCGGTCATCCTGCAGGTCGACACCAGCGTCACCACGCTCGTCGACTACCACCACAGCCCGCGGCGCCGCGCCGAGCACGGCGGCCACGGCGCCGGCGGCCACCGCAACGGCGCCCACGGCAAGGACCTCGTGCTGCCCGTCCCGGACGGCACGCTGGTCAAGGACGCGGAGGGCAACGTGCTCGCCGACCTCGTCGGCGCCGGCACGACGCTCGTGGTCGCCCAGGGCGGCCGCGGCGGCCTCGGCAACGCGGCGCTCGCCTCGTCGAAGCGCAAGGCCCCCGGCTTCGCCCTGCTCGGCGAGCCCGGCGACGAGCTCGACGTACGGCTCGAGCTCAAGGTCGTGGCCGACATCGGCCTCGTCGGCTTCCCGAGCGCCGGCAAGTCCTCGCTCATCGCAGCGATCTCGCGGGCGCGGCCCAAGATCGCCGACTACCCGTTCACCACCCTGGTGCCCAACCTGGGGGTGGTCACGGCAGGCGAGACGACGTTCACCGTCGCCGACGTGCCCGGCCTCATCGAGGGGGCCGCGGAGGGCCGCGGGCTCGGCCACGACTTCCTGCGCCACATCGAGCGCTGCGCGGCGCTGGTGCACGTGGTCGACAGCGCCTCCATCGAGCCCGGCCGCAACCCCCTCGACGACCTCGACGTGATCGAGGGCGAGCTGGCGCGCTACGGCGGGCTGGAGGACCGGCCCCGGCTCGTCGCGCTCAACAAGGTCGACGTCCCCGACGGCCGGGACATCGCCGACATGGTCGTCGACGACCTGCGCGAGCGCGGCCTGCGGGTCTTCGAGGTCAGCGCCGCGTCGGGTGCCGGCCTGCGCGAGCTGACCTTCGCCATGGCCGAGATCGTCACCGCAGCACGTGCGGAGCGGCCGGCCGTGGAGGCCCAGCGCATCGTGCTGCGGCCCGCGGCGGTCGACGGCGGCGCCGACTTCGAGGTCGTCGAGACCGACGAGGGCTGGCGCGTGCGCGGCACCAAGCCCGAGCGGTGGGTGCGCCAGACCGACTTCAGCAACGACGAGGCGGTCGGCTTCCTCGCCGACCGGCTCAACCGCCTCGGCGTCGAGGAGAGGCTCGTCGCGCTCGGTGCGCAAGAGGGCGACACGGTCATCATCGGGCCGGAGCGCAACGCCGTGGTCTTCGACTTCAAGCCCAGCATCGAGGCCGGTGCCGAGATGCTCGGCCGCCGGGGCGAGGACCAGCGCTTCGACGAGTCCAGGCCCGCCTCGCAGCGCCGTCGCGAGATCGACGAGGCGATGGAGTCCAAGGCCGAGGAGGAGGCCCGCGCCGACGTGGCCCGCCGCCTCGACACGGCCAAGGGCAGGAAGGGCCGCTCGCGCAGCACCGGCAGCTCGGGCGTCGGCCCGATGGCGTACGAGATCGGCGGCAAGGACGACCCCGACTGGGGCGGGGAGCAGGACGACGCGTGAGCGACCGCGATGAGCTGGTGCGTGCTGCTCGGCGCATCGTCGTCAAGGTCGGCTCGTCGTCGCTGACCACCGCCGCCGGTGGCATCGACCCCGCCCGTGTACGCCAGCTCGTCGAGGTCCTTGCCGCGTCGAAGGATGGGGGAGCCGAGGTCGTCCTGGTGTCGTCCGGCGCCATCGCCGCGGGCCTCGCGCCGCTCGGGCTGAGCAGGCGTCCGCGCGCGCTCGCCGCGCAGCAGGCCGCCGCGTCGGTGGGTCAGGGCCTGCTCGCCCACCGCTACCAGGAGGAGTTCGCCCGGCACGGCATCGTGACCGGCCAGGTGCTGCTCACCGTCGACGACGTCACCCGCCGCGCCCACTACCGCAACGCGCACCAGACCTTCGCCAAGCTGCTCGAGCTCGGCGTCGTGCCGATCGTCAACGAGAACGACACCGTGGCCACCTCCGAGATCCGCTTCGGTGACAACGACCGGCTCGCCGCGCTCGTCGCGCACCTCGTCCACGCCGACCTCCTCGTGCTGCTCTCCGACGTCGACGGCCTCTACGACGGGCCGCCGTCGCGCGCCGGCTCGCGGCTGGTGCCGCTCGTGCGCTCCGACGACGACCTGGCGGCGGTGACCATCGGGTCCGCCGGCGCGGCCGGCGTCGGCACGGGCGGCATGACCACCAAGGTCGACGCCGCCCGCATCGCCACCGGCGCCGGCATCGACGTGGTGCTCACCTCGGCCGAGCAGGCCGCGGCCGCCCTGTCGGGCGCGGAGGTGGGCACCCTCTTCCGGGCCACCGGCAGGCGTCGCCCCACCCGCCTGCTCTGGCTGGCGCACGCCACGTCGGGGCAGGGCACGCTGACCCTCGACGCCGGGGCCGTCCGCGCCGTGGTCGAGCGCCGCGCGTCCCTCCTCGCAGCCGGTGTCACCGCGGTCGACGGCGGCTTCGTCGCCGGCGACGCGGTGGACCTGCTCGGCCCCGACGGGTCCCTCGTGGCCCGCGGCCTGGTGAACTTCGACGCCGACGAGCTGCCGACCCTCCTTGGCCGCTCGACCCGCGAGCTGAAGGCGGCGCTGGGAGCGGCGTACGAGCGCGAGGTCATCCACCGCGACGACCTGGTGGTCCTGTAGGGCTGGTGGTCCTGCAGGGCTGGTGTCCTGCAGGGCTGGTGGTCCTGAAGGGGCTGCCGGCCCCCGCGCCGTCGTCGCCACCCCTGTCCGTCCTCCCACACCTCGGGTAACGCCACCGTCCGCGCACTCCCGCCCCGACCGGTGGGGGCGGGAGCGCGCAGGTGGTGGCGTTACCCGGACGGCAGGCAGGACGGCCGGGACGATGGCGGGCCGACTGGCGCCGGCGCGTAGGCTTGGCAGGCCATGAGCCAGTCCCTCGTCTACCTCGACCACGCCGCGACGACGCCGATGCTGCCGGTCGCCGTCGAGGCCATGACCCGGCAGCTCACCGGGGTGGGCAACGCGAGCTCGCTGCACGCCTCCGGGCGCGGGGCGCGCCGGGTCGTGGAGGAGTCGCGCGAGACCATCGCGGGGATGATCGGCGCCCGACCGGGTGACGTCGTGTTCACCTCCGGCGGCACCGAGTCCGACAACCTCGGGGTCAAGGGCGTCTTCTGGGCCCGACGTGCGGAGGACCCGCGCCGTACGCGCATCCTGTCCACGGCGATCGAGCACCACGCGGTGCTCGACACCCTCCACTGGCTCGCGGCCAGCGACGCCGCCGACGTCGAGCTGCTGCCCGTGACCGCCGAGGGCGTCCTCGAGGTGGAGGCGCTGCGCGAGTCCATCGCCCGCGACCCGGCCTCGGTGGCGCTGATCTCGGTGATGTGGGCCAACAACGAGGTGGGCTCGCTGCAGCCCGTCGAGCAGGTCGTAGAGCTCGCGGCGGCGCACCGCATCCCGGTGCACACCGACGCGGTGCAGGCGGTCGGCCACGTGTCCGTCGACTTCGGCGAGTGCGGCGTGGACGCCCTCACCTTCACCGGCCACAAGCTGGGCGGCCCGATCGGCGTGGGTGCGCTGGTCGTGCGCCGCGACCTGGAGGTCAGCGCCCTCGTGCACGGCGGCGGGCAGGAGCGCGACATCCGCAGCGGCACGCTCGCCGTGCCGGCCATCGCCGGCCTCGCCGCAGCGGTGGAGGAGTCGGTGAAGAACCAGCACGACCACGCGGTGCGCGTCGCCGAGCTGCGCGACGACCTGGTCCGCCGGGTCGTCGAGGTCGTCCCCGACGCCCACCTGCACGGCACCCCGCCCGGACCGCTGCGCCTGCCCGGGAACGCCCACATCGGCTTCCCCGGCTGCGAGGGCGACTCCCTGCTCATGCTCCTCGACGCCCGCGGCATCGAGTGCTCGACCGGCTCGGCGTGCTCGGCGGGCGTGCCGCAGCCCTCGCACGTGCTGCTGGCGATGGGCTGCGACGAGGACCAGGCCCGCCACTCGCTGCGGTTCTCCCTGGGGCACAGCAGCACGCCGGCCGACGTCGACGCCCTGGTGGCGGCGATCGGTCCGGTCGTCGAGCGCGCCCGGGCCGCCAAGGCGCGCTGATGCGGGTCGTCGCCGCCATGTCCGGCGGGGTGGACTCCGCCGTCGCCGCCGCGCGCGCCGTCGAGGCCGGCCACGACGTCACGGGCGTCCACCTCGCGCTGAGCCGCAACCCGGCGTCGTACCGCTCCGGCGCCCGCGGCTGCTGCACCATCGAGGACAGCAACGACGCGCGTCGCGCCGCCGACGTCATCGGCATCCCGTTCTACGTCTGGGACCTCTCCGACCGCTTCCACGAGGACGTCGTGGAGGACTTCATGGACGAGTACGCCGCCGGGCGCACGCCGAACCCGTGCCTGCGGTGCAACGAGAAGATCAAGTTCGCGGCCGTCCTCGACCGCGCGCTCGCGCTCGGCTTCGACGCGGTCGCGACCGGTCACTACGCCCAGCTGCGCACCGGCGCCGACGGCCTCGTCGAGCTGCACCGCGCCACCGACCACGGCAAGGACCAGTCCTACGTCCTGGGCGTCCTCGACCAGCAGCAGCTGCGGCACTCGCTCTTCCCGCTCGGCGACACCGACAAGCCGGCCGTGCGCCGGGAGGCCGAGGCGCGCGGCCTGCTGGTCGCCGACAAGCCGGACTCCCACGACATCTGCTTCGTGGCCGACGGCGACAACGCCGGCTGGCTGCGCGAGAAGCTCGGGGACCGGGCGCCCAACCACGGAGGCGACATCGTCGACGCCACCACCGGCGAGAGGGTGGGCAGCCACACGGGCACCTACGGCTTCACCATCGGCCAGCGTCGGGGCCTGCGGCTCGGCGTGCCGGCCCCCGACGGGAAGCCGCGCTTCGTGCTCGACATCGAGCCGGTCAGCGGCACCGTCACCGTCGGCCCGCGGGAGCGGCTGGCGGTCGACCACGTCGCCGGGATCCGCCCGCGCTGGTGCGGCACCGTCCCGGACCGGCTGGAGGGCACCGTGCAGCTGCGTGCGCACGGCCGCGAGCACCGGGCGGTAATCACCGTCGACGGCGACGAGGTCGCGATCGACCTGCTCGAGCCCGCCGAGGGCATCGCGCCCGGCCAGGCAGCGGTGATCTACGACGGCACGCGGGTCGTCGGATCGGCCACCATCGCCGCGACCCGGCCCGCCGGAGCACCTGCATGAGCGACCTCGGCGCGCGGGCCGGTGCGCTGCTCGGCCCGCGCCACCGGGCGTACGTCGTCGCGCTGGTCACTCCGGCCGCGGCGGAGGTCGACGCGGTGGGGACCGGCGACCTGGGCGTCCACGCCGACGTCGAGCTCGGCTCGGTGAGCAAGGGGGTCACCGGACTGCTGTGGCGCGATGCCCTGGCCCGCGGCGAGCTCGCCGAGGGGACGGTGCTCGGCGAGCACCTCGACGTCCCGGAGCAGCTGGCGGGCACCCGTCTCTCCGCTCTCGCCACGCACAGCGCCGGACTGCCCCGGCTCGCCGGCGTCGACGTGCTGCGGCGCTCGTGGGAGCTGTGGCGCGAGGGCCGCAACCCCTACCGCGAGGACCTCGCCGGGCTCCTCGCACAGCTCGACGGGGTGAAGGTGGCGCGGCGACCGCGGCCCGCCTACTCCAACCTCGGCTTCGAGCTGCTCGGCCACGCGGTGGCGGCGGCGGCCGGGATGCCGTACGCCGACCTGGTCGCCGCACGCATCGCCGTGCCGCTCGGCCTCACCGACACCTACGTGGCCACCTCCGTCGAGGACCTGCGACCCGGCGCGGTCGCCGCGCGCGACCGCAGGGGCCGCGAGGTCGAGGCCTGGACGGGGGAGGCCGTCGGGCCCGCCGGGGGAGTGCGGTCCTCGGCCACCGACCTCGCGGTGCTGCTGGGCGCCATGCTCGACCGCACGGTCGCCGGCGCCGACGCGCTCGACCCGGTCGCGCCGTTCGCCGGCAGGATGCGCATCGGCGCGGGCTGGCTCACCGGCGACCTGCTGCGCCGCACCGTGACCTGGCACAACGGCGGCACCGGCGGCTTCCGGTCGTTCGTCGGGATCGACCGCGACCACGGCGTCGGGGTCGCCCTGGTCAGCGCGTCCACCCGCTCGGTCGACGGAGCGGCGGCCCGCCTGCTCGCGGAGGCGGGTGACCGTCCATGACGGCCGCCACCGGCATCGGCTCGATGCCCGGCACCCACGACGCCGACCACGCCGAGGCGGTCCGGCTCGTCCTCGGCGAGCTGCCCGGTCTGCCGCACGTCCCCGAGGTCCCCGGACGGGGCGTCGCGGCCGCCATGACCGGCCGCGGCCTGGCCGTGGTGGAGGGGCTCGCCGCCGACCTGCAACCCGCCGGCTGGCGGCTCACCGACACCAGCGGGGTCGATCACCGCCGTGCCCGGTCGCTCCTCGCGCAGGACCTGGACACGGTGGAGGAGCTGGCGCAGGGCTACGAGGGCACCTTCAAGACCCAGGTCGCCGGCCCGTGGACGCTGGCCGCGACGGTCGAGAAGCCGCGCGGCGACAAGGTGCTGAGCGACCACGGCGCCCGGCGCGAGCTGGCGCAGGCGCTCGCCGAGGGCGTGGGCGGCCACCTGGCCGACCTGCGGCGGCGGATCCGCGGCGTCGACCGGTGGGTGGTGCAGGTCGACGAGCCGGCCCTGGCCGCAGTGGTGGCGGGGCAGGTGCCCACCGCGAGCGGCTTCGGCCGGCACCGCAGCGTCGACCTGCCCGAGGCGTCGGCGCACCTGGAGTGGGTGGTCGCAGCGATCGCCGACGCGGGAGCCGAGGCGTGGGTGCACTCGTGCGCCCCCGAGACCCCGTGGTCCCTCGTCGCCGGCACCGGGGTCGCCGGGCTGTCCGCCGACCTCGACGTGCTGGGGCCCGCCGACCTCGACACCTTCGCCGAGGCGCTCGAGGCCGGGCTCACGGCCGCGCTCGGCGTGGTCCCCTCCACCGACCCGGCCACCGGGCCGTCGGACGCGCGGGTCACCGAGCGCGTCCAGCGCTGGCTCGACATGCTGGGCCTGGACCCCGAGGCGGTGGGGCAGCGCCTCGTCGTCACACCGTCGTGCGGCCTCGCGGGGGCCACGCCGGCGTGGGCCGCTCGGGCCCTGCGGCTCGCCGCGACGGTCGCGCGGAACCTCTGACCGCCGCGTCGGCGCGGTCGAGCCGGCGCACGACCGCGTCGGCGTGCAGGAGCCGCACGGCCACGAGGGCGCAGGCCATCGTCCCGGCGACCAGCGGCAGCAGCTCGGTCGGCCGCAGCACCAGGGCGTCGACGAACGCGTGCCGCCACCACACGTGGCGCACCGGCACGTACATCTCGTCCGAGATCGCTCCCGGCGCGATCAGCACCACCTGCAGCACCGCGACGGGGACGAACCAGCGCCGGGCGCGCCCGGCCAGGTGCGGTGAGGCCAGCGCGAGCGCGGGCGCGAGGCACACGACGAGCTCCAGGCTCGTGCGGTAGCCGTAGAAGTGGTCCCCACCGCTGAACCGGTTGAGGACCGCCTGGCTGAGCGTGTACGCCGCGCCGCCCGCCACCAGCCACCGGCTCCAGTCGGGCAGGTCGTGCCGCCGGCGCCACGCGGTCGGGCCGAGCACCAGCAGCAGCGGGCACCACCACAGCAGCCCCCGGTCCGCGGACAGCACGAAGCCGAGGTGGTTGAGCGGGTCGAGGGCGTGGTGGGCAGCCGCGCGGGTGAAGTCACCGGCGCGGTAGCCGGACGTGGGGTCCCAGGAGCCGTACATCCAGCGCGTCCACACCGACACCGTCCCGAGGGCGGCGACGGCGACGAGCCCCACCCGCGCCGCGATTGCCGGCCTGCGCCGCGACCAGGCCAGGCCGAGGCCGACGACGGCGCAGATGACGGCCGCGTGGAGCCGTCCCCACAGCAGCACGCCGCCGAAGACACCGGCCAGCCGCCACCTGCCGCGGTCGGCGGCCCAGGCGGTGCCCACGATCCCCAGCGTCGTGAGGGTGTGCGGCCAGATGGCGTCGGCGGACACCGACCACACGGGTGTCGCGAAGCCGAGCAGGGAGGCGGCGACCAGCGCTCGACGGGTGCCGATGTGCTCGCGCAGGAGCAGGAGGAACAGCACCACGGCGGTGGCGCTGAGGAGCGCGGCGGTCACCGCGCCGGGGAGCGGGTCGACCGTCGCGGGCCGGGCGAGCGCGTACGCCGGGACGACGGCCGCGATCACGCCCGGTGCCCGGCCCACGGCCTCGCGACCGTCGGCCGTCGCCACGATCCACGTCTCGCGGATGACGTTGTCGTCGAGCAGCGGGAAGTCGGCGATGTCGGGCACCGGGTCGCCGGTGAGCGCGATGTGCCGGGCGGCGAAGTCCGCGGCGAAGGCGTCGGGGCTCGGGGCGGGGTTCGTCGTCAGCAGGTACACGCCGGCGACGACGCCGAACAGCAGGACCGGGACCAGGTGGCGGAGGGGCCTGCGCGGCATGCGCGCCATTCTCCGGTCCCGCCGGTCCTGCTGCGAGGGGTGCGGCCGAGCGCTCGCCCACCGTTCGCCGGCCCGTCACCTGGGCGACCGTCCGGGGTACCGCCACCCGCCTAGCGTCCGGCGGGTGAAGCTCGTGGTGCAGGTGCCGTGCCTCAACGAGGAGGAGACCCTCCCGCTCGTGCTCGCCTCGATCCCGTCGTCGGTCCCGGGCGTCGACGAGGTCGTCGTGGTCGTCATCGACGACGGGAGCAGCGACCGCACCGTGGAGGTGGCGCGCTCCTTCGGCGTCACCGAGATCGTGCGCCACCACCGCAACCAGGGCCTGGCGCGCTCGTTCACCGACGGCGTCAACCACGCCCTGGCGATCGGCGCGGACATCGTCGTCAACACCGACGGCGACAACCAGTACCCGCAGGAGCGGATCGCCGACCTGGTCCGGCCGATCCTGCGCGGTGAGGCCGACATCGTGATCGCGGACCGGCAGGTCGGGCTCATCGAGCACTTCTCGCCCGGCAAGAAGGCACTGCAGCGCCTGGGCTCCCAGGTGGTCAACGTCGCCGCGCGCACCGAGCTGCCGGACGCCGCGAGCGGCTTCCGCGCCTACTCGCGCGAGGCGCTGATGCGGCTCAACACGGTGACCCGCTTCTCCTACTGCATGGAGACGATCATCCAGGCGGGCAACAAGAACCTCGCCATCGCCAGCGTGCCGGTGCTGACCAACCCGAAGACGCGCGAGTCCCGGCTGTTCTCCTCCACCCGGCAGCACGTGTTCCGCTCCGGCGCCGCCATCGTGCGGGCCTACGTGATGTACCGCCCCTACGTCATCTTCGGGGTGATGGCCGCCCTGTTCGGCGTGCTCGGGCTCGCGCCGTTCGCGAGGTACGCCGTGCTGGCCGCGACCGGCGACGGCGGCGGGCACGTGCAGTCGCTGCTGGTCGGCGCCGCCCTCATCGTGATGTCGTCGCTGTGCCTGATGCTGGGCATCGTCTCCGACCTCATCCGCACCAACCGTGCGCTCATCGAGGCCAACCTCGAGCACACCAAGCGTGCGAGGTTCGACATCCTGCGGGTGCCGACGACGCCTGCGATCACGTCCGTCGCCGGGGCGAACGGAGCCGTCCGGTGAAGGGGCTCTACGTCCGCAGCGCCCGCGCCGCCGCCGTCCCGCTGCGCGCCGCGGGCGTCCTGGACCGGCTCGAGCGCCGCGCCCCACGGTCGCGGGCGGCGACCTGGGCGGCCTCGCTGCTGGCGATCCACGACGTCGACGGGCTGCACCGGCTCGACGTGCCGTGGTGGACCTTCGACTCCGCCGACCGCGTCGCGCGGTGGCTGCGGGAGCACCCGGGCGCCCGCGTCTTCGAGTGGGGATCCGGCGCCTCGACGCTGTGGCTGGCGGCCCGTGCGGGCGAGGTGCACTCGGTCGAGCACCACGCGGGCTGGGCCGAGGTGCTGGCTCCCCGGCTGCCGCGCAACGTCGAGCTGCGTGTGGTCGAGCCGGTCGCGACCGCGGCGCCGGCCGTGCCCTCGGCCAAGCGGGGCCACGCCGGACTCGACTTCGCGGGCTACGTCGCCGCCATCGACGACGTCCCCGGCCGGTTCGACGTCGTGGTCATCGACGGGCGCGCCCGCGAGGCGTGCCTGGCGCGAGCCGTCGACCGGCTGGCGCCGGGCGGCCTCGTCGTCTTCGACAACGTCGACCGGCGGCGCTACGTCGCCGCGATCGAGCGCACCCTCGCGGGGGCGGGGGACCGGCTGGCGGTGACCATGACGCGAGGTCTGACGCCCGCGCTGCCGTACCCGACGCGCACCGCGCTGCTGCACGCGGCGGGCGCCGCCTCCGGGGTGCCGTGAGCCGCGGACGGCTGCTCACGGCCGCCCGCTGGCTCTTCGTGCTGCTCACCCTGGCGGGGGCGTGGTGGGGCCTGCGCGGGCGCTGGGCCGACGTCGCGGACGGACTGGGGCAGACGGGGCCGTCGCGGCTGCTGGCGGCCGCCGGCCTGACCGCGGCCGGCGTCGCCACGACCGGTGTGGTGTGGCGGCTGCTGCTGCGCTGGATCGGCTCCGACGTGGGCCCGCGCGACGCGGCGGCGGTCTTCTTCGTCGGCCAGCTCGGCAAGTACGTCCCGGGTTCGGTGTGGAGCATCGCCGTCCAGGCGCAGCTCGGACGCCGGCACGGCGTGCCCACCCGCTCGAGCGTCACCGCGTCCTCAGTCTTCCTCCTGGCGCACACCGCGACCGGGTTGCTGCTCGGCGGCCTCCTCGCGCTGGCCGGCGCGCTGCCCGGGCCGTCGTACGGCCTTGCTGCGCTGGCGGTGGCCGCGGGCGCGGTCGCGCTCGCGCCGCCCGTGCTGCGTCGCCTGGCCGACCGCCTCGCCGGCCGCGGCACCCGGTTCGGCGTGCGCGAGCTCGGGACGACCTGCGTGCTGATGGCCGTCGTGTGGGTCGGCTACGGCGCTGCGCTGCTCCTGCTCGTGCCCGGCTCGTCGGCCCCGCCCCCGCTCGGCACCGCCGTGGCGGCCTTCGCGCTGGCGCACGCCGCGGGGGTCCTGGTCGTCTTCGCGCCCGCCGGCGTCGGGGCGCGCGAGGGCGTGCTGGTCGCCCTGCTCGCCCCCCTGGTCGGGCTCCCGGGTGCCGCCGCCGTCGCGCTGCTCTCACGGGTGACGCACGCGGTGGCCGACTTCGCCGTCGCGGGACTGGCGGCGTGGTGGGCGCGGCCGCGCCGCGCCGTGCTCGGAGCCCGGGAGCCCGCGCGTGCCGGCGGCCGCTGAGCGCATCCCGCAGCCCGGCACGGAGCACCCCGTCCGGCAGAGGCCCGACCGTGCCGCGGCATGGCTGGTGGCCGTCGTGGTCGCGGCCCTGGTGGTGCGCCTCGTCGGGCTCCGCCACGGCCTGCCGCACGCCTACAACGCCGACGAGGAGCTCCACTTCGTCCCGCACGCGGCGGCGGCCGCCGACGGCGACTGGTCGACGGGCTACTTCGAGAACCCCACCGGCCTGACCTACCTGCTCGCCCTGGTCTTCCGCGCCGCCCTGCCCGGTGACGACGCGACCGCGCTGCTCGCCGACGACCCCGGGCTGGTGCTCACGGTCGCCAGGCTGGTGGTCGCGGTGCTCGGCACCGCCACGGTCCTCGTCGTCGGTCTCGCCGGCCGTCGCGCCTTCGGTGCAGCGGCGGGCACGTGGGCGGCCGCGTTCGTCGGCCTGTCGTTCCTGCCCGTCTTCTACGCCCACCACGCCCTCAACGACGCGGCCACCATGCTGCCGGTCGCGCTGGGCCTGCTCGCGTGCCTGCGCCTGCACGAGCACGGCGGCACGGCGACGGCGGCCGTCGCCGGCGCGGCGATCGGCGTCGCCACGGGCACGAAGTACCTCGCGGCCCCGATGGTCGCCGTGGTGGCCCTGGCGCTGGCAATGCGCGTCGCCGCCGGCCGCCAGCGGCTCGCCTCGGGCCTGCGCGACCTCGGGGTGGCGGCCGTCGCGTGCCTCGTCGGCCTGCTCGCCCTCAACCCGTTCGTGGTGGTGCACGCCGGCACGTTCTGGCGCCAGGTCACGGGCCAGTCCGCGCAGGCCGCCACGGGCAAGCTCGGGCAGACCGGCTCGGCCTGGCTCGGGTATCCCGCCACCCTGCTGTGGGGCCTGGGGCTCGTGCCGGTGCTGCTGGCGATCGGCGGTCTCGCGCTCGCCTGGCGGCGCGAGCGCCAGAAGGCCGTGCTGCTGCTCGCCCTGCCGGTCCTGCTGTACCTGTGGATGGCCAGCCACGACCGGTGGTTCGCCCGGTGGATGCTGCCCGCCTATCCCGCCCTCGCGGTGCTGGCCGGACTCGGGGCCGCGCGCACGGCGGACGCGCTGCGGCGACGGCTGCGCGGGCGCACGCGACCGGTCGCGACCGCGCTGTTGGCCGTGGTGGCGCTGGCCCAGCCGGTCGCCGGCGTCGTGCGCAGCGACCGGTTGCTGCTGAGCACCGACACCCGCGCCGAGGCGCTGGCCTTCCTGGTCCGCCAGCCCGGCGGAGGTCGCATCGTGGTCGAGCCCGCCGTGCCCGAGTCGTACCGCCGCGAGCTGCGTGCCGCCGGGTGGCAGCTGTTCCCGGTGGAGCGGCCCTTCCAGCGCTACGAGATCGGCCTGCATCCCGGGCTGCTGGACACCTACCGCGCCGCGGGGAGGTGCTGGGTCATGGTGAACAGCCACCAGCGCGACCGGGGACTCGCCGCGGGCCTCACGGACGCGGCGGCGTACTACGCCCGGCTGGCCGCCGAGGGCCGGCGCGTGCTCGCCGTGTCGCCGTACGAGCCCGGTGTCATCCGCCCCGAGTTCTCCTACGACTTCAGCTTCAACTACTACCCGTCCTCCTACGACCGTCCCGGTCCGGTCGTCGAGCTGCACCGGCTCGACGACTGCGCAGCCGCCCCGGTGCGCACCGGGCCGACGTACGACACGAGAGGAACACCGTGACCGACGAGGAACGCCCGGGATCGCTGCGCTCGCACCGCACCGGCCGCACCGGCGCCCGGGGCCGCGTCGCCCGCTTCGCCGCCCGCCCCGACGCCGTGCCGCTGCTCGCCGGGCTCCTGCTCCTCCTGGTGGGGGGACAGGTCGCGCTGATCCACACGGTCCCCAGCTGGGCCAACGACGAGCCGGCGCACCTCGGCTACGTCGCCGCGCTCGCCGCCGGTGACCTGCCGACCATCGAGTCGGACATCGTCGACGACCCCGACCGGTTCCCGCGGACGGCCGAGGAGCTGCGCGGTCGCGACGAGGAGCACGGCGACATCTGGACGGCCAACCACCCGCCCCTGTTCCACCTCGCGATGGTGCCGGTCTGGTGGGCGCTGTCCGACGTCAACCAGAGCGGCATGGTCATCACGATGCGCCTGGCCAACACCCTGGGCTTCGCCGTCTGGCTCGTCCTGGTCGGTGCCCTGGCACGCCAGCTCGTGCCGGGCCGACCGGCTGTCGCGGCGCTGGCGGTGCTGGTCGCCGCCGCGCCCACCCTGGTGCTGCGCTCGGCGTTCCTCCAGAACGACGGATGGGCCTCGGCCTCGGCGGTGCTGCTGCTCCTGGTGTCGGTGCGCATGCTGCGCGAGGAGGTGACGCCGCAGCGCGTGGCGGCGGCGGTCGTCGCCGGCACCGTCGCCGCCGGCACCCGCGCGCAGGGCGTCCTCGTGGTGGCTCTCTGCGCGGTGTTCCTGCTCGTGGTCCTGGCGCGTCGGTCGGGCGGGACGGCGGCGGGGTGGCGTCGGGCACTGGTGGTGGCGGGCGCGGTCGGCGGGGTCCCCGCAGCGGCGTTCGGCTGGTTCTTCGTGCGCAACCGCGTGCTCTACGGCGACTTCACCGCCCAGGACGCCCTCCTGGAGAAGTTCGAGCGGGCACCCGTCGCGACGTGGGGCCAGCTCGACCAGGTGCGCGGCCTGGAGCAACCCCTGACGGGCGCCGCGCTGCTCGTCGTCGTGGGAGTGGTGCTGGTTCCCGCGGCGCTGGTGCGGTCGGTGCGCCGGCACGGCGTGCGCCTCGACGCCGTGTGGATCCTCCTGACGCTGCATGCGGTGCTCACCCTCTACAGCATCGTCACGTTCGTCCTCGCCGGTGGCGGGTTCCACGACCGCTACGTGATGCAGGCCGTGCCCCTCCTGGCCACGGTCGTGGCCGTCGGCATGCTCGAGGTCGCCCGCTGGGGGGCCCCGCCGCCGTCGGCCTCGGCGTCCGCCGAGCGCCGGGACTGGTGGGTGGCCAGCGCGTGGGCGGCGGTCCTCCTCGTCTGGCTCGGCGCGACGATGGCGTGGCTGGAGCACCGCCACGTGTTCAGCCGCCAGGAGTTCTCGCCGGTCGACGGGCCGGTCCCCGACCTCCTGGTCGTGCTCGCGGTGGCCGTGGGGGCGGCCGCCGTGGCCGTCATGGTGATCCGGGCACGCAACGTCGCCGTGGGCGGGCCGGCACCCGTCCGGCGCCCGCCTCCACCGCGGCACCCCCACCCGCTCCCGCAGCGCCGCGCGCACCGGAGCGGCTCGCGCCCGGTGCCCGCGCCCCGCTCAGTGGACGACGACGCCCTCGGGCGCCTCGTCGGTGGCCAGCTCGTCGTGGTGGACGTCGAGGAAGAGCCACACGATCACCGAGGCGGCCAGCATCATCAGTGAGCCCACCAGGAAGGCGTGCGTCGCGCCATCGGCGAAGCCCACCACTGCGGCGAGTCCGCCGAGCTGCTCGGGCGAGAGCTGTCCCTGGGCGGCCGCGGCGACCTGCGGGGCGGCCTCCTCGGCGCGTGCGGTGCTGAAGTGCAGCGCCACCGTGCTGAGCGTCGCCAGCCCGAGCGCGCCCCCGACCTGCTGCATGGTGTTGAGCACGCCCGAGCCGATGCCGGAGTCCTGGGCGCGGAGGCGGTGGACCGCCACCAGGGTGAGGGGCACGAAGTTGAGGCCCATGCCGAAGGCCATCAGCACGATGAACGGCAGGACGTGGGTCCAGTAGTCGACGTCGGCGCCGAGGAAGCCGCCGTCCGCGGTGGCGGACAGGATGCCCGAGGCGCTCTGCGGCACGTCGAGGCGGCTGAAGCCGAACAGCGCGATCGCCGACAGGATCGTCCCCACGCCGGAGAGGTAGCGCGGGTCGACGTGGCTGATCAGCTTCGAGGCGGCCGTCGCCGAGATGATCATCGCGATCGAGAACGGCAGGAACGCGAACCCGGTGTGCAGCGGCGAGTAGCCCACGACCAGCTGGATGAACAGCGAGAGGAAGAAGAACATCGCGAACATCGCCGCCGGGACGATCATCATGACCGCGAACGCGACCGCGCGGTTGCGGCTGGCGAAGATGCGGAACGGCAGGAGCGGGTGCTGCACGCGCGTCTCGACCACCGCGAACAGCGCCAGCAGCGCGACGCCGAGCACCAGGCTGACGATGGTGCTCGGGGCGTCCCAGCCGTACGCCTCCTCGCCGGCGCGGCTCAGGCCGAAGACGATGGCGAGCAGGCCGGCCGTGCCGGTGATGGCGCCGGGGACGTCGAGCTCTCCCTCGTGGCGCTCGGACTCGTCGAAGAACCGCGGGGCGAACAGGGCGGCGCCCAGCCCGATCGGCACGACGATGAGGAAGGTGTAGCGCCACCCCTCGATGCCGAGCGGGTCCTCGAGGCCGGTGAGCCAGCCGCCGAGGATGAGGCCGACGGCGGCCCCCACGCCCGCCATCGCGGCGTACACGGCGAAGGCCCGGTTGCGCTCGCGGCCCGCCGGGAACGTGGTGGCGATCAGCGCCAGCGCGGCGGGGGAGGCGAGCGCGGCGCCGAGTCCCTGGAACGCGCGGGCGCCGAGCAGCATCGCCTCGTTCTGGGCGAACCCGCCCACGAGGGAGGCGACGGCGAAGAGCAGGACGCCAACGATGAAGATGCGGCGGCGGCCCATCAGGTCGGCGAGCCGGCCGCCGAGCAGCAGGAAGCCGCCGAAGGTGAGGGCGTAGCCGGTGACGATCCAGGTCAGGTTGGCCTGGCCGATGTCGAGGTCGCGGCCGATGTAGGGGAGGGCGATGTTGGCGATGGTGCTGTCGAGCACCACCATCAGCTGCGCCAGGGAGATGAGCACGAGCGCCCAGCGGAGGCGCTTGTGCTGCTCGGGGGTCACCTCGTCGGCGAGAGCCAGGTCGGTCATGGGACTTCCTTCGGGAGAGCGTGCGGGTCGAGTCGAGGTCGAGTGGGGTGGACCGGGGCCGGCGGTCAGGACGGCCGGGAGGGGCGGGACCCGGACGCGACCGGGCCGTGGAGGGCGGCCGGCAGCACGACCTCGTCGAGCACGCGCCCGACGAGCTCGGGCGTCACGGCGTCGCCGAGGAGGAACGCGCGGTGCAGGACGATCCCGGCGAGGGCGGGCGCGAGGACCGCCAGGTCGGCGTCCGGGTGCACCTCGCCGCGCTCGCGTGCGCGCTCGTAGATCGCGCGGGACGTCTCGATCTTGGGGCCGATGAAGTCGCGCCGGTAGACCTCGGCGAACTCCGGGTCGCGGGCCATCGCGGTCACCACTGCGGAGAGGACCGACCGGGCGAGCGGGTCGCCGAGGCCGCCGTCGCCGCCGCAGTAGGCCGCGAGGAGGTCGCCGCGGAGGCTGCCAGTGTCGGGGACGACGGACTCGCCCTTGTGGGCCAGGATCGCGGCGACGACGAGCTCCGGCTTCCCCTTCCAGCGGCGGTAGAGCGTCGCCTTGGACGCCTTGGCGCGGGTGGCGACGGCGTCCATGGTCAACAGGTCGTAGCCCACCTCGTCGAGGACCTGGAGGGTCGCCTGGTAGATCTCCATCTCGCGCTCGCCCGCCACGCGCGGGCGGGTGCCGGTCTCCGTCGGGGTCATGCGTCCTCTCCGATCAGTGAAACGAAACCGTTTCGTTTCGCCCAACGCCGCGGGCGGCCCGGTCTATTCCGACGGAACGCCTGCGTTTCGTCCGGTCCAGACCAGGGCGCGGCCGGCCGTCGCGGCGAGCGACGTGCCGGGTGTCGGCGCGGACCGGCAGACTGTGGCCATGAGCACGCCCGAGGAGCCCGTCGCCGTGACCGAGGCCGACACCCACGTCGCCAGTGCCCCGCCCGAGGCGCGCGAGCGCCACCGGGAGCTCAGCGAGCAGGTCGAGGACGCTCGCTGGCGCTACTACGTGCTCGACGCCCCGACGCTGTCCGACGCCGACTTCGACGCGCGGCTGCGCGAGCTCGAGTCGCTCGAGGAGCAGTTCCCCGAGCTCCGCACGCCGGACTCGCCGACCCAGAAGGTCGGCGGCGCGGTGTCGACGGACTTCACCGCCGTCGACCACCTCCAGCGCATGGAGAGCCTCGACAACGCCTTCACCTCCGACGAGCTCGAGGCCTGGCACGCGCGGATCCTGCGCGACGGGATCGACCCGCCCGCCCTGCTGTGCGAGCTCAAGGTCGACGGCCTGGCGATCAACCTGCTCTACGAGCAGGGCCGACTCGTGCGTGCCCTGACCCGCGGTGACGGTCGCACGGGGGAGGACGTGACGCCCAACGTGAAGACCATCGACGCCGTGCCGCACCGCCTGAGAGGCACCGAGGAGTTCCCGGTCCCCGAGCTGCTCGAGGTGCGCGGCGAGGTGTTCTTGCCGGTCGAGGCCTTCGAGCGCCTCAACGTGGCGATGACCGAGGCGGGGCGCCCCGCCTTCGCGAACCCTCGCAACGCCGCCGCGGGGTCGCTGCGCCAGAAGGACCCCCGCGTGACCGCGAGCCGCGCCCTCGGCATGGTCTGCCACGGCCTCGGGGAGCGCCGCGGCTTCGAGCCGAAGGCCCAGTCCCACGCCTACGAGGCCCTCGCCGCGTGGGGGCTGCCGACCTCCGACCAGGTCCGGGTGGTCGGGTCGCTGGAGGAGGTCGAGGACTACATCGCGCACGCCGGCGAGCACCGGCACTCGATCGTCCCCTACGAGATCGACGGCGTGGTGGTGAAGGTCGACGACGTGGCCCTCCAGCGTCGCCTGGGATCGACCTCGCGCGCCCCCCGCTGGGCGATCGCCTTCAAGTACCCGCCCGAGGAGGTCAACGCCCGGCTCCTCGCGATCGAGGTGCAGGTCGGGCGGACCGGGCGGGTGTCGCCGTTCGGTCGCATGGAGCCCACCCGCGTCGCCGGCTCGACCGTCGAGAAGGCCACCCTCCACAACGCGCACGAGGTGCGCCGCAAGGACGTGCGCCCCGGCGACACCGTGATCCTGCGCAAGGCCGGCGACGTCATCCCCGAGATCGTCGGCCCCGTGCTGCCGCTGCGGCCCGAGGGGCTCGCCGAGTGGGTGATGCCGACCGAGTGCCCGGCCTGTGGCTCGACCCTGGCCCAGCAGAAGGAGGGCGACCGCGACCTGCGCTGCCCCAACCACGAGAAGTGCCCGGCGCAGGTGCGCGAGCGCGTCTTCCACGTGGCCGGTCGTGGGGCGTTCGACATCGAGGGGCTCGGCTACGAGGCCGCGAGCGCGCTGCTCGACTCCGGGGCCATCACCAACGAGGGCGACGTCTTCGACCTCGACGCCGACAAGCTGCTCACGACGCCGCTGTTCACCCGCGCCCCCAAGAAGGGCGAGGAGGGACCCCAGCTGTCCGCCAACGGGCGGCGGCTGCTCGACAACCTCGACAAGGCGCACGGAGCGGCGCTGTGGCGCGTGCTGGTCGCCCTGTCGATCCGCCACGTCGGGCCGACGGCGGCGCGCGCACTGGCGCAGGAGTTCGGCTCCTGGGAGGCGATCGCGGCGGCCACCGAGCAGCAGCTGGCCGCCACGGAGGGCGTGGGACCCACGATCGCGGCGGCCGTCGTGGAGTGGCGCGAGGTCCCGTGGCACCAGGAGATCGTCACCAAGTGGTCGCGGCACCTGCCGATGGCCGACGAGCGCGACGAGTCGGTTCCCCGCACGCTCGAGGGGTTGACGATCGTCGCCACCGGGTCCCTCGAGGGCTACACCCGCGACTCGGTCAAGGAGGCGATCATCAGTCGCGGCGGCAAGGCCGCCGGCTCGGTGTCGAAGAACACCGACTTTGTCGTCGTGGGGGAGAACGCCGGCTCCAAGGCCGACAAGGCCGAGCAGCTCGGCGTGCCGATCCTCGACGAGGAGCAGTTCACGACGCTGCTCGAGAAGGGGCCGGACGCCCTGCAGGTCTAGCGCTCGGCGTCCGCGGCGCGCAGGATGCAGGAGGAGACCGAGAACGACCATCCCCGGGAGTCAGCATGCGTCTCGTCCGATCACTCGTCCCCGCGCTGGTCGCCGCCACGCTCGCGGCACCGACCGCCGTGACCACGGCGGCGCAGGCCGCCCCGGCGGCCGCTCCGACGTGCGGCGGCCTCCGGGCCACGATCGTCGGCAACGACCGGTCCGACACGATCACCGGCACTGCCCGCCGCGACGTCGTCGTGGCGCGGGGCGGCAACGACGTCGTCCGCGGCCTCGGCGGCAACGACGTGGTGTGCGGCGGCGACGGCGCCGACACCATCCTCGGCGGCGAGGGCAACGACCGGCTCCTCGGCGAGAGCGACCTCGTGCGCCTCGACCGGTTCGGCCGGGTCGTCAAGCGTGGCGACACGCTGGCCGGTGGGCCCGGCAACGACACCATCGACCTCGGCCACGACCCGCGTCCGGCCACCGATGGCGCCCCCGTGGTGCTCGACGGCGTCACGTACGTCCACGCGAGCGCCCCCGTGGTCGTCGACTTCCGCGCCAGCCACACCGTCCCCATCATCGCCGAGGGCAGTGACACGGTGACCGGCTACAGCGGCGGCGTCCGGCTCGTCGGGTCGCCGCACGCCGACACGGTCAAGGGCACCAACTCCGCCGACGCCATCTACGCCCGCGGCGGCGACGACACGATCTTCGGTCGCGGCGGCGACGACACGGTCGTGGCCGACGCCGCCGACGACACCGGCGGCAACGACCGCCTCTACGGCGACGCCGGCGACGACACCCTCAGCGGCACCGTCGGCGCCGACCTGTTCGTCGGCAGCAGCGGCATCGACGTCCTCGGCACCACGTCGTCGCTCCACCAGGCCTTCCGTGGCGGGAGCGGCGTCGACACGATCACGTTCCCCCTCCCGTTGGAGTCCGGCTTCGTGGCCAAGGGCAACGGCGGCCAGGACCGCCTGCGCCTCCTCCCGGTCCCGAACCCGGCCCTGAAGCCGACGCTGCGCATCGACCAGCTCACGAGGGCCACGATCCGCGACCTCCAGCCGTACACCCTCGTGGGCCGCATCTCCGGCTTCAGCGACGTGCAGCTGCCGGCCAACACCTCGTCGGTCTTCAAGGGCAGCAACGACTCCGAGGTCATCACCGCCCACCCCGACCACCGCGCGAGGATCTACGGCCGCGGCGGCGCGGACGTCATGACGGGCTCGCGCCGGCCCGACCGCCTCGACGGCGGCAAGGGCTTCGACATCGCCCGTGGTCGCGGGGGCAACGACACCTGCAAGGCAGCGGAGAAGCGCTCGAGCTGCTGACGCCGCCCGCGCGCTTCCCGGGGGCGGTGCAGCGGGGCACGATGCCACCATGTCCCGCACCAGCAGGCTGCTCCTGGTCGCAGCAGCCTGGGCCGTGCCCGCCTCGTGGGTGCTGCTCGCCCTGCTGGCCGGACCCTCGGACGGCACCGCCCTGTCCTCGCGGCTGGTGCCGGGCACCGGTCCGCAGTGGGGAGACTCGGTGCGGGTGGCGACGACGTACGGTGCGACGCCGCTGCAGCCCGGCGACGCGGTGCAGCGCATCGACGGACGCCCGCTCGCGGACTGGCTCGCGAGCCCGGGCGACGTGCGCCGCGAGGTCGGCGACGTGGTCCGCTACGAGGTGCGCCGCCCCGGCGAGGGCCTCGACCTGGTCCAGGAGGTCGAGGTCACCCTCGGGACCTACCCCGTCAGCCCCGCGCTCCGGTCGTCGCCGCACGTCCCGCTGCTGGCCGCGCTGCTGCTCGCGACGGGCTCGGTGGTGTTCTGGCTGAGGTCGGCGTCGGCCTCGGCGCGCGCCTTCCTGGCGAGCACGGCGCTGCTCCCGGCGGCGGTCGCCTCCACGCCGTTCGGCACCAGCGTGGTCGACCTCGCCGGCGGGCGCGGCGTGTGGCCCCGCGCCGGGTCGGAGGCGCTCGCGGCGCTCGGGATGGTCGCGCTGGTGCTCTCGGTCGCGCTGACCACACGTCCCGAGGGCCGCGCCCGCTGGACGGCCGGCGCCCTCGCCGTCGTCCCGCTCCTCGGGTACGCCGCGTGGCTCGCCGTCCGGGTCGGCGCGGCCTCCACCGCCGAGCGGCCCGGCGTCCTCACCACGGTCGCCGCCCCTGCCCTGGCGGCCGCGGTCCCCGCCCTCGCCGCCGCTGCGGCCCTCGCCCACGCCCGCGCCCGCAGCCGCGGCGACGTGCTGGCCACGCGACTGGTGCTGCTCGGCCTGGCCGCCGGCGTCGGCGCCTGGCTCGTCCTCGGCCCCCTGCCCGCCCTCGTCGGTGGTGCGCCTCTCGTGCGGAGCGACCTGCTGGTGCTGCTCGCCGGCGGGTTCGTCGTGGCCTGCGTCGCCGCGGCCGTCGCCCGGTCCCGCCTCGAGGACGTCGAGCCGCGGGTGCGACGGGGGCTGGTGCAGGCCCTGGTGCTCGCTGTGGTGGCCGCCGCCTTCGTCGGCGCCGCGCGCGCGGTCGACGTCGCGACCGACGTCGACGTCGGCTCGGTGCTCGCCGGGGGGCTGCTCGCACTCCTGCTCCTGCCGGTCGCGGTCGCAGTGCGGCGGACGGTGCGACGGCTCGTCTACGGCGACCGCGAGTTCCCGGACCGGGTGGTGTCCGACCTGCGCCGCCTCGACGCCGTCACCGCGCCCCAGGACGCGCTTCGGGAGATGCTGGAGCTGCTGGTCCGCCGGCTGCACCTGTCCTACGCCGCGATCGACGTCGTCGGCACCGGCGCCTCCGAGCCGGTCTCCGTGTCCATCGGGACGGCGTACGGCACCCCCGCGACCATCGACCTCACGGTCGGCGGGAGCACGATCGGACGGCTGCAGGTCGAGGTCGACGTGGGACACGACCCGTTCGGCCCGGGGGACCGACGGTTGCTGGAGGACGTCGGCACGCAGGTGGGGGCGCTCGTCCAGGCCGTGAGCACGAACCGCGAGCTGCAGCTCGCCCGGCAACGGCTGGTGGCTGCGCGCGAGGAGGAGCGGCGACGGCTGCGCCGCGACCTGCACGACGGCCTTGGCCCCTCGCTCGCGACGCTGGCGATGCGGCTCGAGGGAGCGGCCGACCTCGTCCACGAGGACCCCGACCGGGCAGCCGACCTGGTGGCGCGGCTGTCGGACCAGACGCGGGAGGGCATCGCCGAGGTGCGTCGCCTCGTCGAGGGCCTGCGCCCGCCCGCGCTCGACCAGCTCGGGCTCGTCTCGGCCCTGCGACACCGCGCGGCCGAGCACGGCTCGCCGACCTCGGCGGTGGCGGTGCCGTGGACGGTCGAGGCCGAGGACGACCTCGAGCCGCTGCCGGCAGCCGTCGAGGTCGCCGCCTACCGGATCGTCGTGGAGGCCGTGAACAACGTGCAGCGGCACAGCGAGGCCGACCGGTGCACCGTCAGGCTCGCGCGCGTCGGCCCCGACCTGCGGATCGAGGTGGTCGACACGGGCAGGGGGCTGGCTCCGGACCGCCGCGCGGGTGTAGGCCTGTCCTCCATGCGGGAGCGTGCCGAGGAGCTCGGCGGCTCGATCGAGGTCGGGCCCGCTGCCGGGGGCGGCACCCGGGTCGGGGTACGCCTGCCGCTCGAGGACCGGTGAGGCACCCACGAGGGAGGAGGTGGTCGCGATGGAGCCCCACCGGGTGCTGGTCGCCGACGACCACGAGGAGTTCCGGCGCGGGATCGAGGCGCTGCTCGCCGCCACGCCCGCGATCGAGGTGGTCGGCACCGCCTCGGACGGCGCGCTCGCGGTCGCGATGGCGCTCGACCTGCAGCCCGACGTCGTCCTCATGGACCTGCACATGCCCCGCGTCAACGGCATCGACGCGACGACCCGGATCGTCCGCTCCTCCCCGCACATCGGGGTGCTGGTGCTGACGATGATGGAGGACGAGGAGTCGGTCTTCGCCGCCGTGCGCGCCGGGGCGCGCGGCTACCTCCTCAAGGGCGCCCGGCGCGCCGAGATCATCCGCGCCGTGCAGGCCGTCGGGGCCGGCGAGGTGATCTTCGGGCCGGGGATCGCCGACCGGATGATGGCCTACTTCGCCGGCGCCCGCACGCGCCCGACCGGCGAGGCGTTCCCCGACCTCACCGACCGGGAGCGGGTCGTGCTCGGGCTGATCGCGGAGGGCAAGGAGAACGCCGAGATCGCCCGGCAGCTGGACCTGTCGATCAAGACCGTCCGCAACCACGCGAGCAACATCTTCACCAAACTGCAGGTCGCCCACCGGGCACAGGCGATCGTGAAGGCCCGCGAGGCCGGCCTGGGCTGAAGGCCGCCGGGCACGTCACCCGGCGTCGCGGCACCCGCCCTGCAGTCGTGCGTCGTCGCGGGCGTCCCGGCCGACCGCCTCCGCCTGGTCCTCGTCGGGATAGACCACCGCGGCCCCGGACTCGTCCCCGAACGTGCCGCGGATGATGCAGGCGTCGGTCCGGGAGGGATCCACCGTGGTCAGCGAGGCGATGACGCGGAACGCCTCGGCGGGGGACAGGTCGGTCTCCAGGCCGCCGAGGGCCGACAGGGTGACCGCCTCGAGGTACCCCTCGTCGTCCTCGGCCGCACGCAGCCGGGCCAGCACGCCGAGCAGCAGCCGCTGGTGGTTGGCCGCGCGCGCGAAGTCGCTGCGCAGGGGGAGGGTGTCACGCGTGGTCGCGTAGGAGAGCGCCTGGTCGGCGTCGAGGCTGTTGCCGCCGGGTCGGATCTCCACCTCCCCGTCCTCGGTGTCGAAGCGGATCGGCGAGTCGACCTCGACGGGACCGACGGTGCCCATCATCGACAGGAAGCCCTCGGTCCCGGTCACCAGGACGAGGTCGGGAGCGATGCCCAGCAGCCGCTCGACCTCGGCGGCCACGCCCTCGACGCCGGCCCGGGCCAGCACCGTGTTGAGCCGCGCCCCACGGTCCGCGACGTAGAGGTCGCGGGGGAGGCCGATCGCGGTCGCGCGGCCCGTCTCGGGCCGGACGCCGACGAGCTGCACGGCGTCGGTCAGTCCCTCCATCACGTCCTCGCCCGGCCCGGCCTCGGACCCCAGCGCGAGGACCCAGAGCACGTCGTCCCCGTTGTCGACCGCCTTCGCGGTGCCGACGGTGGTGAGGCTGATCGTGGTCGGGTGCACCGACCCGTCGGGGACCACCAGCACGACGGCGCCGAGCAGGGCCAGTCGCAGCGCTCCCCGGCGCACCGCTCGCAGCGCGGCCCTCACGACGCCGTCCCCGACGACTCCCCGGGCGGGACCGCGGACGGACCCGCGGACGAGCCCTGGACGGCCCCGCCGTCGCCGCCGTCGAACCGCACGTCGTAGCCGAACACCGACCAGGCCTCGCTCCCGGACTCCATGAGGAACCGGCCGTCGAGGGTGAGCGGGCGCGTGCTGCCGTCCTCCATCGTGGCCTCGAACGCGAAGTGGACGTTCGCGGTGCCGGCGTGCACGGTGCCCCCCTGGGTGAGGAAGGACAGCCGGGCGTCGAGCTCGGTGGCCCGGACCGCGGTCGCGTCGGGGACGCCGGCGGCGGTGAGCACGCGGATGTCACCGGCGGCCTCGCGGGCGGCGTCGCTGGTGAACGACTCGAAGGACCGGACGAACTCCTCGCGCGGGAAGTCGCCGAGGAAGGCCTCGACGACGTACGCCGACAGCACGTCGCCGACGGCACCCTCGAGGTCGGCGCGGGTCTGCTCGTCGAGGCGGCCGGCGCCCGCAACGGTCGTGACGCGCAGCGCCGCGGACCGCGGGGTCTCCTGCTCGTCCGGCGGGGCCTGCGTCGTGCACCCGGCCGCGAGCAGGGCCGCCAGCACGACCACCGCCGCGGCGGAGGCCGTGCCGCCGGTGCGGCGTCGCGGGAGGCCCATGTCGTTCATCATGGCCGACGGACCCGCCGCCTGCCTCAACTCGCCGGGACCGTGTTGACCGCTGGCAGGTCGAACGCGTCGACGTTGTCCCGGGCGGGGTGGCGTCGGCCGACGGGACCGCGAGCGAACTCGCGCACCAGGGTGTGGGTGACCGTCTGGGTGAACCGCTGGGTGTCCTTCCCCAGGGGCCGCTCGCACCGGTCCACCATCGCGCATCCCCACCGCAGCGTCCCGGCGGTGAACACGCCGGCCCCGGACGGCGTGGAGTAGTAGACCGACTGCGACGACGTGGTGACGCCGCGGCAGGAGTACGGCGAGTGGGCGAGGACCTGCAGGGGGCGAGGCAGCCGGGCGTCGGGGTAGACGCGATCGGCCTCCGGTCCCACCAGTCCGTGGACGTGGTCCCCGCGGCGCACTCCGGTCCCGCGGAACCCCCACCAGCCGGGGGTCACCACGACGTAGTCCGTGTCGACCGGGTAGCACTCGTACTGCATGCCGAGCAGGTCGTGCTCGGGCCGCGGCGCCGGCGGGTCGCGGAACAGGGCGGTCGCCTCGGGCGAGCCCTGCGCGTACAGCGGGTCGAGGTGCGCGTCGTGCCGGTAGCCGACCACCACGCGGGCCGGGCCGCCGGCTCCCGGCGCGAGGCGGACCCGCCAGTACATCGTGTTGGCGCCGAGGAAGGCCAGGTTGGTGCCCGCGCCGCGCGCGTCCAGCACGACCCGCCGCATGGTGGGCGTCCAGTACTCGTCGTGGCCCATCGACACGTAGCCGCGGGCGCCGTCCAGCGCGCCGGGGGTCGTGTGGAGGTCGACGTTCGTGAAGTACGACAGCGGGGCGCCGGTCGCCTCCGCACCCACGACGATCGGCAGGGCGGCCGTGCGGTAGTCGTTGGCCCCGGTCGCGGCGTTGTAGGGCCGGTCGAAGCTGACCGCGTGGCTGCGGGTGTCGCCGTCCGCGCCGGCGTACAGGCTGTAGCCGCCCCACTGGTTGTAGGCCTGCCAGGTGGTGACCGGCGCGACGAGGGCGACCGTGCCCGCCGCCGAGGGGGAGGTGACGACGTACGGGACCTGGGTCTCCCACCCGGTGTCCGTCCGCAGCCGGAAGACGTAGAAGCCCGGCTCCCAGCCACTGGTGTCCACCGTCAGGTCCCGCTTCCAGGGCGCGACGACGGTGCGCGTCGCGTAGGGGCGGAACACCGGGCCCGGCTGCTCGCGCCCCACGCGGGAGCCGGACTCCCAAACGAACGCCCCCGTGCCGCCCTCGTACGAGCCGATGCGGAAGGCCGACGCCTCCCAGCCGCCCTCGGTCGTCGACACCTTGAGCCCGACGCGCGTCCCCGGGACGCCGCTCGCCCGGGTGGTGTACGCCGCCACCTCGCCGCGCAGCGCCTGCCTGGTGACCCGCCAGTCCTCGCTGCCGCGTCGCTCGGGCGCCCGGGGCCTGCGTGGCGCCGTGCCCCTCGTGGCGGCGGCCGGCGCCGGGGGCGACGCGACCGACTCCGGCGGGGGGATACGCGACGCCGTTCCGCACGCCCCCACGAGCGGCCCGAGCGCCAGGACCGCCACCGTCGCCGCCACCGTCCGTGCCCTCATCGTGACCACCTCGCCCCGGGCGACGGACCGTCCGCGCACCGTGCAGCCGACGTTCCGGCCGGCGCAGGTCCCGGCACACGTGGTGGCGGTCCCGCCGGTCCGGGACGAACACGACACCGGTCCCGGCCACCGTCCCGACCGGGCGCGGAGGCGGGCGGGGCGGGGACCTAGGATCACTCCCATGCCTGAGATCTCCCGGGACGAGGTGGCCCACCTGGCCATGCTCGCCCGCATCGACCTCTCCGACGCCGAGCTCGACCACCTCGCGCCCCAGCTGAGCGTGATCCTGGACTCCGTCGCCTCCATCAACGGCGTCGCCGGCGACGACGTGCCGCCCACCTCGCACGCCATCCCCCTGACCAACGTCTTCCGCGAGGACGTCGTGGTGCCCGGGCTCACCGCCGAGGAGGCGCTCTCCGGCGCGCCCGCCGTGGAGGACCAGCGCTTCTCCGTCCCCCGGATCCTCGGCGAGGAGGCCTGATGAGCGAGACCGTGCGCCGCACCGCCGCCGAGCTGGCCGAGGCGCTCGCCGCCGGCGACGTCACCTCGACCGACCTCACCGAGGCGCACCTCGACCGGATCGAGGCCGTCGACGGCGCCGTGCACGCCTTCCTCCACGTCGACCGCGACGGAGCGCTCGCGCAGGCCGCCGAGTCCGACGCGCGCCGCTCCCGCGGCGAGGCGCGCGGCGTGCTGGACGGCGTGCCGATCGCGGTCAAGGACGTGCTGACCACCAGGGGACTGCCGACGACCTGCGGCTCGAGGATCCTCGAAGGCTGGGTGCCGCCCTACGACGCGACCGTCGTGACGCGCCTGCGCGACGCCGGCCTCCCGATCCTCGGCAAGACCAACATGGACGAGTTCGCCATGGGCTCCTCCACCGAGCACTCCGCCTACGGGCCCACGCGCAACCCGTGGGACCTCGACCGCATCCCGGGCGGCTCCGGCGGCGGGTCCGCCGCGGCGGTCGCCGCGTTCGAGGCGCCGCTCGCCATCGGCACCGACACCGGTGGGTCGATCCGGCAGCCCGGTGCGGTCACCGGCACCGTCGGTGTGAAGCCGACCTACGGCGGCGTGTCGCGCTACGGCCTCGTCGCGCTGGCCAACAGCCTGGACCAGGCCGGCCCCGTCACCCGCACCGTCCTCGACGCCGCGATGCTGCACGACGTGATCGGCGGGCACGACCCCCGCGACTCCACGTCGATCCAGCAGGAGTGGCCGTCCTTCACCGAGGCCGCCCGTGCCGGCGCCGCCGGCGACATGACCGGCGTCAGGGTCGGGGTCATCACCGAGCTCGCCGGCGACGGCTGGCAGCGCGGCGTGATGGCGCGCTTCGACGAGTCCGTCGAGCTGCTCGTCCAAGCCGGCGCCGAGGTCGTGGAGGTGTCGTGCCCCTCCTTCGTGCACGCGCTGGCCACCTACTACCTGATCCTGCCGGCCGAGGCGTCGAGCAACCTCGCCAAGTTCGACGCGATGCGCTACGGCCTGCGCGTGGTCCCCGAGGGCGACCCGAGCGCCGAGGAGGTCATGCGCGCGACGCGCGACGCGGGCTTCGGCGACGAGGTCAAGCGCCGCATCATCCTGGGCACCTACGCGCTGTCCTCCGGCTACTACGACGCCTACTACGGGCAGGCGCAGAAGATCCGCACCCTCATCAGCCGCGACTTCGACGCCGCCTTCGCGCAGGTCGACGTCCTCGTCTCGCCGACGGCGCCGACCACGGCGTTCCGGCTGGGGGAGAAGCTCGACGACCCGATGGCGATGTACCTCAACGACCTCGCCACCATCCCGGCCAACCTCGCCGGCGTCCCGGGGATCTCGATCCCCAACGGGCTCGCCGAGGAGGACGGCCTGCCCAGCGGCTTCCAGGTGCTCGCACCGGCCCTGGCCGACGACCGCGTCTACCGGGTCGGTGCCGCCCTCGAGGCGCTCCACACCGCCGCCTGGGGCGGCCCGCTGCTCGACAAGGCGCCCGAGCTCGCGGGTGCCGCGACCCCCGAGGGATCCCGATGACCGAGACACTCATGGCCTACGACGACGTGCTGGCGGCGTACGACCCGGCCCTCGGCCTCGAGGTGCACGTCGAGCTCAACACCGCCTCGAAGATGTTCTGCGGCTGCCCCGCGGAGTTCGGCGGGGAGCCCAACGCCGGCGTCTGCCCGACCTGCCTGGGCCTGCCCGGCGCGATGCCGGTGGTCAACGGCAAGGCCGTGGAGTCCGCGATCCGCATCGGCCTCGCGCTCAACTGCCAGATCGCCGAGTGGTGCCGCTTCGCCCGGAAGAACTACTTCTACCCGGACATGCCGAAGAACTTCCAGACCTCGCAGTACGACGAGCCCATCGCCTTCGACGGGTGGATGGACGTCGACGTGGACGGGGAGACCTTCCGGGTCGAGATCGAGCGCGCCCACATGGAGGAGGACACCGGCAAGTCGCTGCACGTCGGCGGGGCCACCGGCCGCATCCACGGCGCCGACCACTCCCTCGTCGACTACAACCGGGCCGGCATCCCGCTGATCGAGATCGTCACCCGACCCATCCTCGGCGCCGGCGAGCGGGCCCCCGAGGTCGCCCGCGCCTACGTGGCGCAGCTGCGGGAGCTGATCGTCGCCCTCGGCGTCTCCGAGGCCCGCATGGACCAGGGCAACCTGCGCGCCGACGTCAACCTGTCGCTCTCGCCCAAGGGCAGCGGCGTGCTCGGCACCCGCACCGAGACCAAGAACGTCAACTCCTTCCGCTCCGTCGAGCGCGCCGTGCGCTACGAGATGCAGCGGCACGCGGCGATCCTCAGCGGCGGCGGCTCGATCCTGCAGGAGACGCGCCACTGGCACGAGGACACCGGCATCACCACCAGTGGTCGGGCCAAGTCCGACGCCGAGGACTACCGCTACTTCCCCGAGCCGGACCTCGTGCCGGTCGCGCCGAGCCGCGAGTGGGTCGAGGAGCTGCGCGGCACGCTGCCGGAGAACCCGACGGCCCGCCGCGCCCGCCTCCAGGCGGAGTGGGGGTTCAGCGACCTCGAGATGCGCGACACCGTCGGGGCCGGCGCGCTCGGGCTCGTCGAGGAGACCATCGCGGCCGGAGCGGCCCCGCAGGCCGCGCGGAAGTGGTGGCTCGGCGAGCTCGCCCGCCGCAGCAACGAGGACGGCGTCGACCTGGTCGACCTGCCCATCACCCCGACCGACGTCGCCCGGGTCCAGGCACTGGTCGACGAGAAGGTCGTCAACGACAAGCTGGCCCGCCAGGTCCTCGAGGGCGTGCTCGCCGGCGAGGGGACCCCCGACGAGGTCGTCGAGAAGCGCGGGCTGGCCGTGGTGTCCGACGACGGCGCCCTGGGGGCCGCCGTCGACAAGGCCATCGCCGCCAACCCCGACGTCGCCGACAAGATCCGCGACGGCAAGGTCGCCGCCGCCGGCGCCCTCATCGGCGCGGTCATGAAGGAGATGCGCGGCCAGGCCGACGCCGGCCGCGTCCGGGAGCTGATTCTGGAGAAGTTGACGGTCTAGACAACTTGTTAGGGTGCTGGCGAGTCACATTGGTCACATCACCAACCAACGCTCGCACCACTCGGGGGACTGCACGGGCGCTCGCCGCCCGCGGTCCTCGGCGAGCGGGAAGGAAGTCATGCACCATCTGAATCGACCCCTCCGGACGGCCACCGTCGCCCTGACGAGCGCCGTGCTGGGGGCCGGCGTGCTCACCGCGGCCCCGGCCTCCGCCGAGCCGTCCCCCGCCCTGCGGTCCGCCCGTGCGCTGGCCAACACCGACAGCACCCCCTCGACGATCGCCGCCCAGTGGCTGGCCGGGGAGCTCACCAACGGCCTGATGACGGGTCCCTACGGCCCCGACTTCGGCCTCACCATCGACACCGGCATGGCGCTCTCGACCGTCGCCGGCCAGGGTTCGACCGTCACGGCGATCAACAACGCCCTCGAGCCCCGCATCGGCGAGTACGTCGGCGACGGGACGAAGGAGTCCTACGCCGGCGCCCTGGCCAAGGCCGCTGCCTTCGCGCGCACCGCGAAGAGGAACCCGACCAGCTACGGGGGCATCAACCTCATCACCCGCCTCGAGGAGCGCACCGCGGACGTGCCGGCCGATCCGGCCGCGCAGCCGCAGGCGGCTGCGTTCGCGGGCCGCATCTTCGACAAGTCGGAGTTCGGCAACTACGCCAACGTGGTCGGTCAGTCGTACGCCGTGCGGGCCCTGACGCTCGCCAACTCGACCGAGGCCGGCGCGGCTCGCGACTTCCTGCTCAAGCAGCAGTGCCCCTCCGGCTGGTTCCGGCTGAACTTCGCCAAGGCCGACGTGCCCAACCAGTCGTGCACCGAGGGCGTCGCCGGCAGCGAGGCCGACCCCGACGCCACCTCCCTCGCGGTGATCAACCTCGTCGAGTCGGGCGACAAGAGCCCCGCCGTCCAGGCCGCCCTGGCCAAGGCCGGCACCTGGCTGGCCGCGCGGCAGCGCGGCAGCGGCGCGATCCGCGGCGGCGCCGGCACGGCGGAGATCAACACCAACTCCACCGCCATCGGCGGCTACGCCCTGGGGCTGCTGAAGAAGCGCGACGCCGCGCTCAAGGCGGCGCTGTGGGTGCGCAAGAACCAGCCGGTCGACAAGTACAAGTGCCGCACGGCACTCACCAAGGACACCGGCGCGGTGGCCTACCGCAAGGACCGGGTGAACGGGGCCAAGACGTCCGGCATCCCCGCAGACGCCCGTGACGAGTGGCGACGGGCCACCTCGCAGGCGATCCTCGGCCTCCAGTTCGCCCCGGCGAGCAAGGACCGCCTCCGGATCGTCTCGGTGCGTCGCGAGGCCCGCGCGGGCGACCGCGTGCAGTTCCGGGTCTACGGCCTCGCCCCCAGCGAGAGCGCCTGCATGCAGGTCAAGGGCGACTTCCTGCGCGTGACGGGCAAGAAGTCCGGCGAGAAGATCGTGCGCCGGCTGCAGCTGCCGACCGGCAACCAGCGCCGAGTCGCGCTCGTGAAGACCTCGGACGACGTCGCGCGTACGTCGCTGCGGGTGCGCAACTGACCCCACGCGTCACACCCGCGACCGAGCCGTCGGCCCGGCGTCCCCGGACGCCGGGCCGACGTGCGTGGGGGGCCGTGCGCGGGTTAGGCTGCGCGCGCCGCGCCCGTCCGGGTCGGCACCACACACGCCCGAGCTGGGGAAAGCCGGTCCGAATCCGGCGCTGACCCGCAACCGTGGGCACGGGAGTCATCCCGTGCGAGCCGGAACACCCGCCTCGACGCGTCTTGACCACCATCGCTGTCGAGGAATGCAGCGGGGCGAAGCGGCGCACGCCGCCTTCCCTCGTTGTCGCAGCGGGGGAAGGAACCATGAAGCTCCTCTCCGGCCTGGCCGCCATCGCCGTCGCCGCCACCACTCTCGTCGCGGCGCCCGCCGGCGCGGCGCCCATGACGCCCACCCGCCTCGCGGGGGACTGGATCGCGAGCCAGCTCACCGACGGCATCGCCGTGGGCGACTTCGCCGACATCGGCCTGAGCATCGACGCGGGCCTGGCCTTCGAGGCCATCGGCGACACCGCCGGGGCCGAGCTGGTCGCCGACCGGATCGAGCCGGCCCTCGTCACCTCCGAGGCGTACCCGTACGGGTACGTCACGTCGGACGAGTACTCCTGGCCCGGGAACGAGTACCTCGGCCAGGGCCGCTACGCGAACGCGACCGCCAAGGCTGCGGCGTTCGCGGGGCGAGTCGGCCGCGACGCGGCGACCGCGTACGACAACGTGGACCTGGTCGCGCAGCTCGAGGACCTCACCGACGACGCCACCGGCGTGATCGGCGACGACACGAGCTTCTCCGACTACGCCAACACCATCGGCCAGGCCTTCGCGGTCGAGGCCCTCGCACGGGCAGGGTCGGACGAGGCGGGCGCTGCGACGCAGGCCCTCCTGGCCCAGCAGTGCCCGGCCGGGTACTTCCTCTTCACCCTCGGCTCCACCGAGTGCGGCGACGTCCCGAGCGCCGACGTGACCGCTCTGGCCGTCATCTCGCTGCGCGCGTCCGGGATCGGCTCGACCCGGGTGGCCGCCGCCGTCGCGCTCGCGACCCAGTGGCTCGAGTCCGTCCAGAAGTCGGACGGCTCCTTCGAGGGCGACGCCTCGACCCCTGGCAGCAACGCGAACAGCACGGGACTCGCCGGCTGGGCCCTCGGCGAGGTGGGCCGCTCGACGTCCGCGGCGCGCGCCGCCGTCTGGACCCGGAGCATGCAGGTCGCCGACGCCGGCGCCTGTGCGAGCCAGGCGCCGACGGGTGCCGTCGCCTACAACGTGGCGGACCTCTCCGCCGCCCGGACCGACGGCATCGCCGGCAGCTCCACGGTGCGGGACAAGTGGCGCCGCGCCACCTTCCAGTCCGCGCCGGTCCTCCGGTGGGCGCCCGCGGCGACCGAGCCGCTGTCCATCTCGACCCCGGTCAGCGCTGCGGAGCGGACCACCGTCGCCGCCACCGTGCGCGGGCTCGCGGCCGGTGAGCAGGCGTGCGTGAGCCTCGGCGGCGACGCCCGCCGCGTCGTCGGCACCGGATCCGACCTCGTCGTCTCCTTCGTCCTGCCGGCAGGGGCTGCAGCGCGCACGTTCACGCTGGCCACCCTGGGTGGCACGACGACGTCGACCACGGCGGCGATCGTCACGCCGGCTCCCGCCACGCCGGCAGCCCCGGCGACGGGGGAGCTGTCCGTCCCGAAGGTCGTCAGGGTCAAGAACAACGACGTCGTCAAGGTCGAGATCGCCTGCGACGCCGCCCGGCCCTGCGCCGGCAGGCTCAAGCTGCGCTCGGCCCGCAAGGTGGAGCTCGCCGGCGGCGAGCGCCGGACGCTGGTGCTGGCGAAGTCGTCCTACACCGTCGCGCCGGGCGCGACGGCCACCGTCAAGACGAGGCTCACCAAGCCGGCCCGGGCCGTGCTGGGGAAGAAGCGACTGCGGGTCGTCGCTACCCAGACCGCTCGCGGAGCGGAGCCCGCCCGCACGACGTTCTGGATCCGCAGGAGGTGATCCGCATGGGTGCTCGGGCCCGGCGGGCGGCGACGGCCCTCGCCGTGCTGGTGGTCGGCCTGGTGGGCGGGGGAGCCACGCTCGGACTGGCGCCGACGACGTTCCTCCCCGGCGCGGCGGCCGCGACGTGCACGTCGGCCGGCGGCGTGAGCGTCGTCGTGGACTTCCGCGAGCTCGGGGGCAGCACGATCACCGCGTGCGCCCCGGACGGCGGGGGAAGGAGCGCAGCAGCGGTCTTCGCCTCGGTCGGCGTCCAGCTCTCCTACGCCCAGCGGCAGCCGGGCTTCGTGTGCCGCGTCAACGGCGCGCCCTCGAGCGACCCGTGCGTGAACGCCTCCCCGACCGACGCCTACTGGGGGCTGTGGTGGGCCGACGGCTCGTCGGCATCGTGGTCCTACTCGACCTCCGGGGTGGGCGGCCTCGTCGTTCCTGCGGGCGGCTCCGTGGGGTGGTCCTGGCAGCAGGACCGTGCCGGCAGCGGCCCCGTACCTCCCGGCGTCGCGCCGCCGGTGAGGCCGTCGTCCACCCCGACGCCGACGCCCACGGGGTCGGCCTCGACGCCGTCGTCCGGCCCGACCTCGTCCCCGTCCGCCGGGGGCAACGGGTCGGGGAGCGGGTCCGGCGGCGGGTCGCATCCCACCTCGTCCCCGTCCCCGGGTGGCAGGAACGGCTCCACCGGGTCGTCCTCGCCCTCGTCGAGTCCGTCGGCCTCGCCGTCCGGCGCCCCCTCCGCGTCGCCCTCGGCCAGTGAGTCGCCCAGCGACTCACCAGCCCCGCGCAGCGGCAAGGACGGCGGGAGGCAGGGCGCGGAGAGCGGCGAAGACACGGGTGCGGGCAAGCGCGCGAAGGGCGCCGAGGCCTCCGACGATCGTGAGTCGCCAGGAGACTCAGCGGCCAGTGACGACCCCGCCGCGGGTTCCGACCCAGGCGCGGCGGGAGACCCGTCTGCCGGCGCCTCCTCCGAGGCGGCCCGGCCCGAGACCGACGGACCGGCTCGCGTCCCGGCCGCCCTCAGCCTCGCCGTCGTCGGCCTGCTCGCGATCGCCATCGCAGTCGGTGCCGTCGTGACGCGTCGTAGACGGGGGGTCTGACGCGTCGTGACCGGATCGGCGCTCCCCCGCACGGGGCTGCCGCGTGACCTGCACCCGCTCGCCTGGTGGTCCTGGGCGATCGGGCTGGCCACCGCGGCCTCGCTGACCACGAACCCGCTGCTGCTGCTCCTGCTGATGGGCTCGGCGACGGTGGTGGTGGTGGCACGCCGATCCGGTCATCCCTTCGGTCGCTCGTTCCGGCTGTACGCCGCGCTCGCGGCGGCGACCGTGGTCCTGCGGGTCGTCTTCCGGATCCTCTTCGGCGGCCAGGAGGTCGGCAACGTGCTGCTCGACCTCCCGGAGGTGCCGCTGCCCGACTGGGCCGCAGGCATCCGGCTGCTCGGCCCGATCACCAGCGAGGCGCTCCTGGCGGGGCTCTACGACGGGCTCCGCCTCGCCGCGATCATCCTCTGCGTCGGAGCGGCGAACGCCCTCGCCAACCCCAAGCGCCTGCTCGCCTCGGTGCCGCCGGCGCTCTACGAGATCGGCACCGCGCTGGTCGTCGCGGTGACGATCTTCCCGCAGCTCGCCGACAGCGCCCGCCGGGTGCGGGCGGCGCAGGCGCTGCGCGGCGGGACGACCACGGGGGTCGGCCGGCTCCGCCGCTTCCTCGTCCCCGTCATCGAGGACGCGCTCGAACGGTCCCTGGCGCTCGCCGCCGGGATGGACACCCGGGGCTACGGACGCTCGGGTGGGGCGGCCACGCGGGAGCGGTGGCTGACCGGTGGCCTGCTGCTCCTGGCGCTGACCGGCATCTGCGTGGGGACGTACGCTTGGCTGGACCCGACGGCGCCCCGGGTGCTGGCGCTCCCGATGCTCGGTGCTGGGGTGGGAGTCGCGGTGCTGGGCCTGGTCAGCGCCGGCCGGCGGGTGCAGCGCACCCGCTACCGGCCCGACCCGTGGCGTGCCGCCGAGCTGTCGACGCTCGCGGTCGGGCTCGTCGTGGCCGTGCTCGGCTGGTACGTCGGCCACGCCCAGGTGGTCGTCGCCTACCCGCAGGTCGACGTCGTCCCGTACCTCTCGCCGCTCGCCCTCGCGGTCGGCGTCCTCGGCACGCTCCCCGCCGTGGCCACCCCGGTCCCGGCCAGCGCGCTCGCCCACCGCGAGGTGACCGCGTGACCCTGCACGGCGCGGTGGAGCTCCGCGGCATCACCTTCCGCTACGACGAGCACGAGGTGCTCCGCGACGTCGACCTCACCCTCGACGAGGGCGAGCTGGTGCTCGTCTCCGGCCGCACCGGGATCGGGAAGTCGACGCTCCTCGGCGTCGTGACGGGGCTGGTTCCCCGCTTCACCGGCGGCGTGCTCACCGGCGACGTGCTCGTCGGCGGCAGGAGCGTGGTCGCACAGCCGCCGCGCGAGCGTGCCCACGTCGTCGGCTACGTCGGCCAGGACCCGCTCGCCGGGTTCGTCACGGACTCGGTCGAGGAGGAGCTCGCCTACGGCATGGAGCAGCTCGGCACGGCGCCGGGCACGATGCGCCGCCGCGTCGAGGAGACCCTCGACCTCCTCGGCATCGCCGACCTCCGGGCCCGCGACCTGCGCACGCTCTCCGGCGGCCAGCAGCAGCGCGTCGCGATCGGGGCGGTGCTCACCACGCACCCGCGGGTGCTCGTCCTCGACGAGCCGACCTCCGCGCTCGACCCCACCGCGGCGGAGGACGTCCTCGCGACGATCACCCGGCTGGTCCACGACCTCGGGCTCACCGTCCTGCTCGCCGAGCACCGGCTCGAGCGCGTCGTGCCGTTCGCGGACCGGATCTGCCTCGTCACCGGCGACGGAGGGATCCGGGTCGACGCGCCGCAGCCGGTGCTGGTCGACTCACCCGTCGCTCCGCCGCTGGTCCACCTCGGCCGCGCCGTCGGGTGGGACCCGCTCCCGCTGACGGTGCGCGACGCCCGCCGGCGGGCGCGGTCGCTGCCGGACCTGGCCGCGCCACCCGGCGTACCTGCTCCGGGCGGGGCACCGCTGCTGGCCGCCCGCGGCGTCACCGTCGTCCACGGCCGCCACGTCGCGGTCCGCGAGCTCGACCTCACGCTGTCGGCAGGCAGGGTCACCGTGCTGATGGGGCGCAACGGCTCCGGCAAGTCCAGCCTCATCTGGGCGCTGCAGGGCACCGGCAAGCGCCGGTCGGGGACGGTCGACGTCGACGGAGCCGACCCCGCCGCCCTCGCGCCGGCCGAGCGGCGTACGCGCGTCGGACTCGTGCCGCAGACGGCGGCCGACCTGCTCTACCTCGAGACCGTCGACGAGGAGTGCGCAGCCGCGGACACCGGCGCCGAGGTGGCGCCCGGCACCTGCTGGGCGCTCCTCGACCGGCTCGTCCCCGGCGTCGACCGCGCCAGCCA
The DNA here is from genome assembly GCF_017916385.1 of Nocardioides xinjiangensis. NCBI lineage: Bacteria > Bacillati > Actinomycetota > Actinomycetes > Propionibacteriales > Nocardioidaceae > Nocardioides > Nocardioides xinjiangensis. Next base: position 571,894 of record NZ_JAFMSW010000001.1, on the reverse strand, counting down.
CCCGCGCGACCTCTCGGAGGGCCAGCGCCTGGCCCTGGCCCTCGCGATCGTGCTCACCGCCCGCCCGCCGGTCGTCCTGCTCGACGAGCCCACGCGAGGCCTGGACTACGCCGGCAAGGCCGAGCTCGCCCGCATCGTGGCCGGCCTCGCGGCCGACCGCCACGCGGTGCTGCTCGCCACCCACGACGTCGAGTTCGCCGCCCACGTCGCCGACGAGGTCGTGGTGATGGCGGAGGGCGAGGTTGTCTCGAGCGGCCCGCCGCGCCGGGTGCTCGCGGAGTCGCCGTCGTTCGCGCCGCAGGTCACCAAGGTGCTCGGCGATCCCTGGCTCACCGTCGAGGAAGTCGCGGCGGCGCTCGGAGACACCCGGTGAGCATCCTCCGTCCGCACCCCGTCGCCCTGCCGATCGGACCGCGCACCGCTGCCGTCCTGCTCGTCGCCTCCGTGGCCGGCCTGATGATGCTGTGCTGGCCGCTCCTGCTCGAGGCCTCGCCCGGGGACCGGGTCGAGCCTCCCTTCGTCTTCCTGGCGCTCCTGCCGCTCGTGATGGTGGTCGTGCTGGCGGAGATGGGGGAGGGCGGCATGGACTCCCGCGTGCTGGCGGTGCTCGGCGTGCTCTCCGCCATCAACGCCGTGCTGCGGGGCCTCGGCGCCGGCACCGCGGGGATCGAGCTCGTCTTCTTCCTGCTGGTGCTGGCCGGGCGCGTCTTCGGAGCCGGATTCGGGTTCGTGCTCGGCTGCACCTCGCTGTTCGCGTCCGCGCTGCTCACCGCCGGCGTCGGGCCCTGGCTGCCGTTCCAGATGATCTGCGCCGCCTGGGTCGGCATGGGCGCCGGCCTCCTGCCGCGCCGGTTCGGCGGCCGCGCCGAGATCGCCATGCTCGTGGCGTACGCCGTGGTGGCGTCCTACCTCTACGGTCTGCTGATGAACCTCAGCAGCTGGCCCTTCGCGCTCGGCATCGTGGTCCCCGGCCACGAGGGCTCGCTGGCCTACGTCGCGGGTGCGCCCGTGCTGGAGAACGCCCACCGGTTCCTGGTCTACACGCTGCTCACCTCCACCGGCGGCTGGGACACCGGGCGGGCGGTGACCACCGCCATCGCGATCGTGGTCCTCGGGCCGGCGATCCTCACCACGCTGCGCCGCGCCGCCCGCCGCGCCGTCGTGCAGCGCGAGCCGGCCGGCCACGCTGTGCGGTGAGTCGCTCAGCAACTCGAGCAGCGCGGCTCAGGGCTCGACCTGCACGATCCGGTCGTCGGCCGGCGTCGGGTTGCCACGGCCGTCCTGGTTCGAGGTGGTGAGCCAGAGCAGACCGTCCGGTGCGACGGCGATCGTGCGCAGGCGGCCGTAGTCCTCGGTGAAGAACGCCGTCGGCCGCGACGCCCTGCCGGCCGGCGAGACCTCGATCCGCCACAGCCGCTGGCCGCGGAGGCCGGCCATCCACAGGTGCCCGTCCGCGTAGGCCAGCCCGCTCGGAGAGGCCTGCTCCACCGGCCACACCAGCTCGGGGTCGACGAAGTCGGGGCCTCCGCCGGTGCCCTCGACCTCGGGCCAGCCGTAGTTGCCGCCCTTCTCGACGAGGTTGAGCTCGTCCCACGTCGAGTCGCCGAACTCCGAGGCCCACAGGCGCCCCGCGTCGTCCCACGCCAGGCCCTGGACGTTGCGGTGGCCGAGCGACCACACGGGCGAACCGGGGTCCGGGTTGCCCGGGGCGGGCTCGCCGTCGGCGGTGATCCGCAGGATCTTGCCCGCCAGGCTGTCGGGATCCTGCGCGAGCTCCGGGTCCCCGGTCTCGCCGGTCGTGACGTAGAGGCGCCCGTCGGGACCGAAGGCGATGCGCCCGCCGTCGTGGATGAACCCCGCCGGGATGCCGTCGAGCACGACGGTCGGCTCGCCGAGCCGTTCGCCGTCGACCTGCGCCTTGACCACGCGGTTGTCCGCCCCCGTGGTCAGGTAGAAGAACACCGTCGAGTCGGTGTCGAAGTCCGGCGAGACCGCGACGCCCAGCAGGCCGGCCTCGCCCTGCGGCACGACCGATCCGATCGAGCCGAGCCGGGTGCGCCTGCCGTCGGGGGAGACCCGCAGGACCAGGCCGGTCATCCGCTCGGTGACCACCGCGTCGCCGTCGGGGAGGAAGTCGACGCCCCACGGGACCTCGAGCTGGTCGACGAGCGTGCCGACCGCCCGCGGGGCGCGTCGACGCTGATCGCCGCCCGGCTCCGCCTCGCTGCTCGTGTCGCTGGGCGTGGGCTGGCTCGGCACGTCGGTCGGCTGCGTGGTGCGCGGCAGCGGCTCCGGCGTGCTGCTGGAGCACCCGGTCGTCACCGCGAGCGCGAGGGCGAGCGCGCCGAGCGCCAGACGCGGTCCCCTGTTGCCCCTGGCCATGTCGCCCGTCATGTCGCCCGTCATGTCGCCCCCGTCATGTCGCCAGTGTGCCGGGTGCCGCCGAACGCTCGACCGGCGCCGGAGCGGAGCGGGTCGCGCCGATCGAGGCGGCGACCACGCAGGCGATGGCGAGCCACTGCACCGCCGAGAGGTGCTCGTCCAGCACGACGATGGCAGCCAGGGCCGCCGCCGCCGGCTCGACGCTCATCAGGATGCCGAACACCGCCGGACGCAGGCTGCGCAGCGCGACGAGCTCGCAGCTGTAGGGGATGACCGAGCTCAGGAGGCCGACGAGCGCACCGATGAGGAGCACCCGGCCGTCCCACAGCGACGTACCCGCCGTCAGCAGGGCGGGCAGCGTCATGCCCAACGCGGCGAGCACGCTCGCGACAGCGAGGCCGTCGAAGCCCGCCCACCGGCGCCCGGTGCTCGCGCTGAGCAGGATGTACGCCGCCCACGCGGCCCCGGCGAGCAGGGCGTAGGCGACGCCCAGGAGGTCCAGGTCGGTGCGCTGGAGGCCGAGGAGGGCGACGCCGCTGCCCGCGAGCAGCACCCAGACGAGGTCGCGCGCGCGGTGCGACCCGAGCACGGCGAGCGTCAGCGGGCCGACGAACTCGATCGCGACCGCGAGTCCGAGGGGGATGCGCGAGAAGGACTGGTAGATCGCCCAGTTCATCGTCGCCAGGCTGGCACCGAAGCCGAGCACGACGAACCAGTCGTGCCGGCTGCGCCCGCCGAGGCGGGGACGGGCGATCGCGGCGAGCACGACGGCGCTGGTCACCAGTCGCAGCCACACCATCGCCGTCGGGGAGATCTCACCGAAGAGGCCCTTCGCGATGGCGGCGCCGACCTGCACCGACAGGATGCCCACGAGGACGAGGCCGACGGGCCCGAGCAGTGCCCGGCTCGGTCGCGACGTCACCGGGCCACCCTAGTCAGCGGCGTCGTCGTCCCTCGGCCCGGTCTCGTCGAGACTGGCGAGCGCGCGCCTGGCGTGGCGGGTCTCGGCGGCGAAGTAGTCCAGTCCCCAGTCCGCCACCATCGACGGGAACCGGAACGGCTCGCCCGGGCGGTCGGCCCCGCGCAGGGCCTCGCGCACGGCGGCGAGGTCGGCCCTGGCGCGGTCGAGCTCGTCGAGGTAGTCGTCCAGCATCCGCCGCGTGGTCCCCGGCTCGGTCGCGTGGCCGATCAGCAGGCGCAGCAGCACCGTGTGCTTGAGCACCGGGAAGCCGGCCGGAGTGCCCTCCATCCAGTCGCGCAGCGCGGCCTGGCCGGCGCCGGTGATCGCGTACGACGTCACCTCCCGGCCACCCTCGGCACGGGCGTCCGCGCGCACCAGTCCGTGCTCGGTGAGCCGGCGCAGCTCGGTGTAGACCTGGCTCATCGCGGGCGCGACCCAGTAGAAGCGCAACGTGATGTCGGCGCGCTGCTTGATCTCGTACCCCGTCAGCTCGTCGCCGAACGTGAGGAGGCCGAGGATCGCGTACCCGGTCACCGGGATGTCTTGACTCATGGCGTTCCGAGAGTAGTGTTCCTAATCGGAATAGTCACGGAGGGACACGAGGGACGGGGACGACGGGGTGACGCACGAGCACGCGATCGAGGCGGACGGACTGGTCAAGCAGTTCGGGGACACGCTGGCAGTGGACGACGTCAGCTTCGCGGTACCGAGGGGGTCGGTCCTGGGCCTCCTGGGACCGAACGGGGCCGGCAAGACGACCACCGTCCGGATGATGACGACACTGACCAAGCCCACCCGCGGCACCGCGCGCGTGGCCGGGCACGACATCCTGACCGAGCCGGCCGCCGTACGCCGCGCGATGGGCCTGACCGGCCAGTCGGCGACGGTCGACGAGCTGCTCACCGGTCGGGAGAACATCTGGCTCATCGGCAGCCTGTACGGCCTCGACCGGCGCACGATCGACCGGGTTGGCGGCGAGCTGCTGGAGCGGTTCTCGCTCAGCGACGCCGCCGACCGCGTGGTGAAGACCTACTCCGGTGGAATGCGCCGGCGGCTGGACCTGGCGGTGAGCCTCGTGGCGACACCGCCGGTGCTCTTCCTCGACGAGCCCACCACGGGCCTCGACCCGCGCAGCCGGGTCGAGCTGTGGGACGTCCTGCGCGACCTGGTCGACGACGGGACGACGCTGCTGCTCACCACCCAGTACCTCGAGGAGGCTGACCAGCTCGCCGACGACATCGTCGTGATCGACCGCGGCACGGTGATCGCGCACGGGACGCCGCTGCAGCTCAAGGACGCGTCCGGCAAGGCCGCCCTCGTCGTCACGGTCTCCCGACCCGACGACCTGCCCGCGGCGGTGGAGCGCGTGCGGGAGGCGGGTCTCGAGGTGCACGTCGAGGAGTCCGCCCGCCGGATCACCGCGCCGGCCGAGGGGCTCTCCGACATCACCCGCATCGCCGCCCTCTTCGACGGCAGCGGCATCGAGATCGACGACCTAGGCCTCCAGCGGCCCAGCCTCGACGACGTCTTCCTCAACCTCACCGGCCACCGGGCCGAGGAGGCCGAGCCGGCGGGTGGTCCCGACGGCTCCGGTGCCGACCCGTCGGCCGGGCCCGCCGCCGGCCACACGACCGAGGACGAGGAGGTGCGGGCATGAGCCACACGCCGTACGGCGCCCTGGAGCGCCCCGAGATCCGCCACACCTCGCTGTGGCACCAGTCCGTGACGATCTTCCGGCGCAACCTCATCCACATCAAGCGGATGCCGGAGATGCTGCTTGACGTCACCATCCAGCCGGTGATGTTCGTGCTGCTGTTCGCCTACGTCTTCGGCGGGGCGATCGCGGTCGCGGCGCCGGCCGGCTACCGCGAGTGGTTGCTGGGCGGGATCATGGGCCAGACCATCGCGTTCGCGTCGTTCATCGTGGCGGTCGGCCTGACCGCCGACATCGACAAGGGCGTCGTCGACCGGTTCCGGTCGCTGCCGATCAACCCGGCGGCGATCCTGGTCGGTCGCTCGATGTCCAGCCTGACCCACTCGTTCATCGGCATCATCGTGATGTCGCTGACCGGCCTGGTCGTGGGCTGGCGGATCCGCGGCTCCGCCCTCGACGCGCTGGCGGCGTACGGGCTGCTGCTGCTCTGGGGCTTCGCGATGATCTGGGTCGGCATCCTCGTCGGCTCGGCGATGCGCTCGGTCGAGGCCGTCAACGGCGTCATGTTCACCACGATGTTCCCGCTGACGTTCCTCTCGAACGCGTTCGCGCCGTCGGAGCGGATGGGCACGGTCCTGCGGGCGATCGCGGAGTGGAACCCGATCTCCGCGCTTGTCCAGGCCGTGCGCGAGCTCTGGGGCAACACCGGTCCGGCCCCGGCCGACGCGCACCTGCCGATGCAGCACCCCGTGCTCTTCACGGTCCTGTGGACGGTGGCGATCACGGCGGTCGTCGCGCCGCTGTCCCTGAAGGTCTTCCGCAACCGCACGATGCAGTGAACCGTCCCGTGAGCGCCGCCGCCGCCCGTCCCCACACCAAGGAGCCCCCATGTCGCGCACGCTGCTGATGGTCGGTACCCGCAAGGGCATGTGGCTGGGGACCTCCGACGAGGCCCGGACGTCGTGGGAGTGGACCGGGCCGCACTTCCCGATGGAGGAGGTCTACTCGGTCATGGTCGACACTCGCGGCCCATCCACGCGGTCGCTGGCGGGGGCGTCGTCGAGCTGGCTGGGTCCGCAGGTGTGGCGCTCCGACGACCTCGGCGCCACCTGGGACGAGACGCCCAACGGTGCGGTCCGCTTCCCCGAGGACACCGGCGCCACGCTGGCCCGCGTGTGGCAGCTGCAGCCCGGGCCGTCGGAGGACGGCGGCGACGGCGTCGTGTGGGCCGGGACCGAGCCGGGCGCGGTGTTCCGCTCCACCGACCGGGGCGAGACCTTCTCGCTCGTGCGCGGCCTGTGGGACCACCCCCACCGCGCCGAGTGGGACCAGGGGTTCGGCGGCCAGGCGTTCCACACCATCCTGCCGCACCCCGCCGACCCCTCCCGCGTGCTCGCTGCGCTGTCGACGGGCGGCGTCTACGTCACCGCGGACGGCGGGTCCACGTGGGCGGCGTCCAACACCGGGGTGAAGGCCGAGTTCTTCCCGGGCGACCGTCACTACCCGGAGTTCGGCCAGTGCGTGCACAAGGTCGCACGGGACGCCGTCGATCCCGAGCGGCTCTACCTGCAGAACCACGGCGGCGTGTACCGCTCGGACGACGGTGGCGCCTCCTGGCAGGACATCGCCCCCGGTCTGCCGACCGAGTTCGGGTTCGCGATCGTGGCGCACCCGCACCGCGCCGACACGGCGTACAACTTCCCGATCGCCGGGGCCGAGGCGCGCTGGCCCGTCGACGGCAAGGCCCGGGTCTACCGGACCACGGACGCCGGCGCGTCCTGGGAGCCGCTCGGCGAGGGGATGCTCCCCGACGGCTACTTCACCGCCGTGATGCGCGACGCCATGTGCGCCGACGACCACGAGCAGCCCGGGCTTTACTTCGGTGGCCGCAACGGCGGCGTGTGGGCCTCGCCCGACGAGGGCGCGACGTGGCAGGAGATCCACAAGGACCTGCCGGACGTGCTCGTCGTCCGTGCCGCCCGGCTCGCCTGAGTCCTTCCGGGCGGGGGTGGCCGGCCTGCTTGTGCTCGCGCTGCGCCCGGTCGTGGCGGACCCCGGAACTGCAATCCGCCCGTGGGCGCCGGGAGGCCGAGCGGGCCTCAGTCGCGTCCTTGCCCGTGAGTCGCTGACCGACTCGAGGTGCGGCACGCCGCCGCCCCGGCCGCTCGCCCGGCTGTTGCCAGTGAGTCGCTGAGCGACTCAGCGACAAGGGGTGGCGGCGGGGCTTCGCGAGATGGAGGAGGCGGGGCCGGTACGCCACCACAGCTCGTCGCCGGCCATCAGACGTCCACAGGCGCGCGGACCGGCGGGTGACCGGGCCCGCTGTGGACGACGTCCGGCGTCCGTCCGCGGGCTCGGCTGTGATGGCCGCACCGGCGCCGAAGAGACGCGCCGGTGGTCACAGCGGAGAGGAGACAGGTGGTGGACGGTACGACGGTCGGCGCGGCGGTGACCGAGGCCGAGGAGGAGTGGTTGTGCATGGGGCCGTTCCCGGGCGGGGTCCCCGGGCTGGTCCGACGGATCCGACGGATCCTCGACGTCTCGCAACGGGGGCTGGCGCAGGCGCTGGAGGTGTCGCAGTCCGCGGTGGCCCGGTGGGAGACCGGACGCACGAGCCCCCGCGCCAGCGTCCTCCAGGCGCTGCTCGAGCTGGCACGGCTCGAGGTCGGCTTCAGCGACCGCGAATCCGGTGAGCCGGTGGAGCCGATGCGCGCCGACGGGGCACGCACGCGCGGAAGCCGGTTCCCGGCGCACGCCGACCTGCGTGTGGCGGGGTGGTGGGTGCCCCGGCGGCTACGGGCGATGACCTCGATCGAGGCGCTCGGGTGGCCACGACGGTCCCGCGCGGCGAAGGACCCGGCGATCGGCTACCACGGGCCCTGGCGCAAGCACCTCGAACGGAACCTGTTCGGCACCCCGGTCGACCACCCCGCCCGCCACCAGCTGGTCGCGGAGATGGTGCACCTCGACGAGGTCCGCGAGGAACGGCGGCGCCGCCGCCTGCAGCAACAGGGCGAGCAGGCGAGCGTCCGGTCCGGCACATGGCCGGGCTGACTCGGCGCCGGCGGTGAGACGAGCGCCGGAGGGTGCGGGCGCGCCGATTAGCCTGCAGGCATGACCCACGCAGCCGAGGGACCGGACATCAAGCCCCGCAGTCGCGACGTCACCGACGGCCTCGAGAAGGCCGCCGCCCGCGGCATGCTCCGCGCGGTGGGGATGGGTGACGACGACTGGGAGAAGCCGCAGATCGGCGTCGCGTCGAGCTGGAACGAGATCACGCCCTGCAACCTCTCGCTGGACCGCCTGGCCAAGGCGGTCAAGAACGGCGTGCACGCCGGCGGCGGCTACCCGCTCGAGTTCGGCACGATCTCGGTCTCCGACGGCATCTCCATGGGGCACGAGGGGATGCACTTCTCCCTCGTCAGCCGTGAGGTCATCGCCGACTCGGTGGAGACCGTGATGATGGCCGAGCGCCTCGACGGGTCGGTCCTCCTCGCGGGGTGCGACAAGTCGCTCCCCGGCATGCTCATGGCGGCCGCGCGCCTCGACCTCGCGAGCGTCTTCCTGTACGCCGGCACGATCATGCCGGGCCAGGTCGACGGGCGCGACGTGACCATCATCGACGCCTTCGAGGCCGTCGGTGCCTGCCTCGCGGGCAAGATCTCGCGTGAGAAGGTCGACGAGATCGAGCGCGCGATCTGTCCCGGCGAGGGTGCCTGCGGCGGTGCGTACACCGCGAACACGATGGCGAGCGTCGCCGAGGCGATCGGCATGTCGCTGCCCGGCAGCTCCTCCCCGCCGGCGGTGGACCGCCGCCGTGACGGGTTCGCCCACAAGTCCGGCGAGGCGGTCGTCAACATGCTGCGCCAGGGCATCACCGCCCGGCAGATCATGACCCGCCCCGCGTTCGAGAACGCCATCGCGATGGCCATGGCGCTCGGCGGCTCGACCAACGCCGTCCTGCACCTCCTCGCCATCGCTCGCGAGGCCGAGGTGGACCTCACGCTCGACGACTTCACCCGCATCGGGCGCAAGGTCCCGCACCTGGCCGACATGAAGCCGTTCGGCCGCTTCGTGTGGACCGACTTCGACCGGGTCGGCGGCATCCCGGTGCTGCTGCGGGCGCTGCTCGACGCCGGTCACCTCCACGGCGACGTGCTCACCTGCACCGGCAAGACGATGGCGGAGAACCTCGCCGACCTCGACCCGAAGCCGCTCGACGGCGAGATCCTGCGCCAGCTGGACCGGCCGATCCACGCCACGGGGGGCCTCACGATCCTCAAGGGCTCGCTCGCCCCCGAGGGCGCGGTGGTCAAGAGCGCCGGATTCGACGACTCCACCTTCACCGGCACCGCCCGGGTCTTCGACGGCGAGCGCAAGGCCCTCGACGCCCTCGCCGACGGCGCGATCCAGGCCGGCGACGTCGTCGTCATTCGCTACGAGGGCCCTAAGGGCGGTCCCGGCATGCGCGAGATGCTCGCGATCACCGGGGCGATCAAGGGCGCCGGCCTCGGCAAGGACGTGCTGCTGATCACCGACGGCCGGTTCTCCGGCGGCACGACCGGCCTCTGCGTCGGCCACATCGCGCCGGAGGCGAGCGACGGCGGTCCGATCGCCTTCCTCCGCGACGGCGACCGGATCACCCTCGACGTCGCCAACATGACGCTCGACGTCCACGTGGACGAGTCCGAGCTGGCCGTGCGCGCCGAGGGCTGGGAGCCGCTCCCGCCGAAGTACACCCGCGGCGTCCTCGGCAAGTACCGCAAGGTCGTCCAGAGCGCCGCTCACGGAGCCGTCTGCTACTGACGCGCCGTCGCTGAAGGGGCGGACGACGGATAGGTTGCCGTGGTGACCAGTCTCCTCCAGCGCGGCGCGGCAGAGCTCGACGCGGCTGACCCCCTCGCCGGGTTCCGCGAGCGCTTCGTCGGCGCCGCCAGCGACCTCGTCTACTTCGACGGCAACTCCCTCGGCCGGCCGGTGGCGACCACGGCCGACCGCCTCACCGCGTTCGTCCAGCAGGACTGGGGCGGGCGCCTGATCCGGGGGTGGGACGAGCAGTGGATGGACCTGCCGACGGCGCTCGGCGACGACCTCGGGCGCGTCGTGCTCGGCGCCACCGCGGGGCAGACCGCGGTCGGTGACTCGACGACCGTCTGGCTCTACAAGCTGATGCGCGCAGCGGTCGACCACGCCTCGCGGACGGACCCCGCTCGCACGGAGATCGTCATCGACACCGACAACTTCCCGACCGACCGCTACGTCGCCGAGGGCATCGCGGCCGAGCGCGGCCTGAGCCTGCGGTGGATCGAGGTCGACACGAGTGCCGGCGTCACCGCGGACCAGCTGCGCGAGGCGGTCACCGAGCGCACAGCCCTCGTCGTGCTGAACCACGTCTCCTACCGCTCCGCCTGGCTCGCCGACGCGCCGGAGCTGACGCGGATCGCCCACGACGCGGGGGCACTCGTGCTGTGGGACCTCTGCCACTCGGCCGGCGTCGTCCCGGTCGCCCTCGACGCGTGGGACGTCGACCTGGCGGTCGGCTGCACGTACAAGTACCTCAACGGCGGTCCCGGCTCGCCGGCCTTCGGCTACGTCAACACCCGGCTCCAGGGCGAGCTCACCCAGCCCATCCAGGGCTGGATGGGCCATGCCGACCCGTTCCGCATGGGCCCCGGCTACACCCCCGCCGCCGGCATCCGTCGGTTCATCTCCGGCACGCCGCCGATCCTCGGCATGGTCGCGATGCAGCAGATGCTCGAGCTGGTCGAGGAGGCGGGCATCGAGGCGATCCGCGCCAAGTCCGTCGCGCTGACGTCGTACGCCGTCGACCTCGCCGACGCGACCCTGCCCGAGGTCACCCTCGCGTCGCCGCGCGACGCCCAGCGGCGCGGCGGTCACGTGACGCTCCACCACGACCGGATGCGGGAGGTGACCGCCCGGCTCTGGGAGCGCGACGTGATCCCGGACTACCGCGACCCCGGCGGGCTGCGAATCGGGCTGTCGCCGCTGTCGACGTCGTACGACGAGGTCGAGCGTGGCATGGCCGCGGTCGCGGAGGCCCTGCGGTGAGCGCGCCGACGCAGGGCCCGCGCACCAACGCCCACGGTCAGCGGATCGGCCGGCCGGTGGACTGGGCGCCCGTGCAGCCGCCCGGTGGCAACGTGCTGGAGGGCAAGGGCGTCCGGCTCGAACCGATCGGTCCCCAGCACGTCGACGACCTGCTCGCCGCGGTGTGCGGCCCGGACGACGACCCGCTGTGGACGTACCTCGCCTGGGACCGGCCCCGCGACCGCGAGGAGCTGGCCGACATCGTGCATCGCGGCGCGGCCGACCCCGGCCAGGTGATGTACGCGATCGTGCCGCGCGAGACCGGTCGCGCGGCAGGGTTCTGCTCGCTCATGCGGATCGACCCCGCGATGGGCTCGGTCGAGGTCGGCGGGATCGCCTTCGGCCGGCAGCTCCAGCGCAGCCGAGCCGCCACCGAGGCGATGGCGCTGCTCATGCGCCACGTCTTCGACGACCTCGGCTACCGGCGCTACGAGTGGAAGTGCGACAGCCTCAACGCGCCGTCGCGCCGGGCGGCGATCCGCCTGGGGTTCATCTGGGAGGGGCGCTTCCGCAACGCGGTGGTCTACAAGGGCCGCAACCGCGACACCGACTGGTTCTCCATCACGGACCTGGAGTGGCCGCGCGTGCGCCAGGCCCTCGACGACTGGCTCGACGACCGCAACTTCGACTCGATGGGCCGCCAGCGCGTCCGCCTCGCCGCTCGACCGCCCCAGCCCGACCAGCCCGACCAGCCCGACCAGGCCAACCGCGCCGACGCGGAGCGATGACGTGGACCAGCGCGTCAGCTTCATCACCCTCGTGGTCACCGACCTCGAGGCCACCCGCCGGTTCTACGTCGGCGGGCTGGGCTGGGAGGCCGAGGTCGACGTGCCCGGCGAGGTCCTGATGTTCCGGGTGGCCGACAAGGTCGTGCTCAGCTTCTGGGTCGAGGCCGGCTTCGTCGCCGAGGTCGGGCAGCGGCCCACCCGCGGCGTGCCGCCGGTCACCCTCGCCCACAACGTCGCCACCGCCCAGGGGGTCGACACCGTCCTCGAGCAGGCGCGCGCGGCCGGGGCGAGCCACGTGAGCGAGGCGGTCGAGCGTGGATGGGGCGGCTACACCGGCTACTTCGCCGACCCCGACGGCTTCCGGTGGGAAGTGGCCCACAACCCGGGCGAGATCGGCCGGTCCGTCCTTTCCTAGCCGGCCGCGACGCACGCGGCCACGATCAGCGGCGCACCCACACCAGCTCGCCGGACTCCCACTTCGCCAGCGCGACCGGCACCAGGCTGGCCATCGCCGCCCGCGGCGAGAGGTCCGCGAGGTCGGCGGCGTGGGCGGCGCCGTGGGCTCGGCCGGCGGCGTTGTTGTGCTCGTCGACGCGCGAGTCGCGGCGGTTCGGCGTGCCCGCCTCCTGCGCGGCGGCGATCGACCCGGCGACGTCGGCCCCGAAGCGCGCGGTGAGCGCCGCCTGCCACATGAAGTGGCGCATCGCGTTGGTGCGCCCCGGCACCCCGCGACCGTGCGCCGCGGCGGCCTGCAGCGCGGCCTGGGACAGACGAAGCACCTCCGCGGCGGCCGAGGGGCCGAGACCGGCCCTCGTGGCCGCGACCCACAGTCGCGGCACGCCGGTGCCGGCGTGGATGGCCTGCTGGAGCACGTCGCCGAATCCCATGGACACACAGTGACAGACTCCTCGCATGAGCTCGCCGCTGCGCTTCCCGCGACCACTCCGGCCCGGCGACCGGATCGGCGTGACCTCGCCGTCGGCCGGCGTGGTCGGGGCCGCGGCCGCCCGCATCGACTTCTGCGTCGAGTGGCTGCGAGGCCGCGGGTACGACGTCGTGATGGGGGAGTGCATGGGCCGTGCGGGCCTGACGTCGGCGCCGGCGCGCCAGCGCGCCGCCGAGCTGACCCGGATGCTGGCCGACCCCGACATCCGGTGCGTCGTGCCGCCGTGGGGCGGCGAGACCGCCATCGACCTCGTCGACCTCATCGACTGGGACCTCCTGGCCGGCGCCGAGCCGACCTGGCTGGTGGGCTTCTCGGACATCTCGACCCTCCTGGTGCCGGTGACCACCCGCCTCGGCTGGGCCACCCTGCACGGGGACAACCTCGCCGACACGCCGTACGCCGTCCCCGGCGGCCTGCTGCACTGGCTCGACCTCGCCGGGGGACCGGGTCCCTTCGTCCAGCGCGACTCCGGCCTGGTGGCCGACTGGGTGCGGTTCGAGCAGGACCCCCGGGCGACCGAGTGGACCTCCGTCGGCCACGGTGCCTGGGAGGTGCACGGCGGCGGCCGCCTGGACGTCAGCGGGCGCCTGATCGGCGGCTGCATCGAGACCGTCGGCCACCTCGCCGGCACGCCCTACGGCGACGTGCGCGCGTGGGCGGAGCGGCTCGAGGAGCCCACGATCGTCTACGTCGAGGCCTGCGAGGACCACGCGGTGGACATCTGCCGCCACCTGCACGGGATGCGCCTCGCGGGCTGGTTCGACCGCGCGGCGGCGGTCCTCGTCGGGCGCACGAGCGCCCCGGACCATCCCGAGCTCACCCAGCGCGAGGCCGTCCTCGACTCGCTCGGCCGGCTGGACCTGCCGATCGTGTGGGACCTCGAGATCGGGCACGTCCCGCCGCACCTGCCGCTGGTCAACGGCGCGCTGGCCCGCGTCGTCGTCGACGGCGACACTCGACAGGTCGTCCAGAATTTGGCCTGAGCCAGCGCACAGGGCTGGCCGACGCCGGTGGTCAGTGGCAGGGTCACGGCATGAGCCAGAGCGACGCCGCGTCCGACCCGAGAGCCCGACTCAGCCACGACGACCTGCTCGCCGCCGGCCTTGCCGACTGGCGCAAGCTCGTCGACCGGCTCAAGGCCCGCTTCCGCACCGGGGACTTCGCGACCGGCCTCGAGCTGGTCGACCGGGTCGGCGCGGCGGCGGAGGAGGCCGACCACCACCCCGACGTCTCGCTCACCTACTCCGAGGTCATCGTGACCCTGCGCAGCCACGACGTCGGCGGCATCACGAGTCGCGACGTCGACCTGGCGCGCCGGATCAGCGAGATCGCCGCCGGGCTCGGGGCCGCGGCCGACACGACGGGGCTCACCCAGCTCGAGGCCGGCCTCGACACGCCCGACGGTTCGCGGCTCGCCCCGTTCTACGCCGCCCTGCTCGGCGCGGAGGTGAAGGACGGCGAGCCCGTCGACCCGAGCGGGCAGGTGCCGACGATCTGGTTCCAGGAGCCGGCGGAGCCCGAGGACGCCGGCTCCCCGCTGCCGCCCGACGACCACGAGCAGCGCTGGCACCTCGACGTGTGGGTGCCCCACGACGAGGGCGAACGCCGGCTCGCCGCCGTCCTCGCCGCAGGCGGCCGGCTGGTCAGCGACGCCGAGGCGCCGTCGTTCTGGGTCGTGGCGGACGCCGACGGCAATCGGTCGTGCATCTGCACGCCGCTCGACCGCTCCTGAGCGTGAACGGGCGCAGCGACGAGGCCACATTCCGAGACCGCCATTCCGAATGCTGGGACGGCTGGCACACTCGCTTGACGCCGGACCGCCCCGGCGACGACGGTTGTCCCATGCGCACCGAGATCCTCGTACGCACGCGACGCGTGAGCTGAGGCCCCCCAGGCCGGATGCACGCGCGTCACCCCTCGTCGCCCACCGGGCCGGGGGGTTTTTTGTTGGGCACAGCACGACAGGACCGGAGACAGACATGACGGAGCAGGGCGGACAGGGCCGATCGGTGACGGGCGCGCAGAGCCTGGTCACCTCGCTCGAGGCGGCCGGCGTCACCGACATCTTCGGCATCCCCGGCGGCGCGATCCTGCCGGCGTACGACCCCCTGATGGACTCCACGCGAATCCGGCACATCCTGGTCCGCCACGAGCAGGGCGCCGGTCACGCCGCGCAGGGCTACGCCGCCGCCACGGGCCGGGTGGGAGTGTGCATGGCGACCTCGGGCCCGGGAGCGACGAACCTCGTGACGCCGCTGGCGGACGCGCACATGGACTCGGTCCCGATGGTGGCCGTCACGGGGCAGGTCGGGGCGTCGATGATCGGCACGGACGCGTTCCAGGAGGCCGACATCCGGGGCATCACCATGCCGATCACCAAGCACAACTTCCTCGTCACCGACCCCGCCGAGATCCCCCGCACCATCGCCGAGGCGTTCCACATCGCCGCGACCGGTCGGCCCGGCCCGGTCCTGGTCGACGTGGCCAAGTCCGCCCTCCAGGCGCAGACGTCCTTCGAGTGGCCGACCGAGCTGCACCTGCCCGGCTACCGGCCGGTGACGACCCCGCACGCCAAGCAGATCAAGGAGGCCGTGCGCCTCATCCGCGAGGCGAAGCGGCCCGTGCTCTACGTCGGCGGCGGCGTCATCCGCGCCCACGCGCACCGTGAGCTGGCCCAGCTGGCCACGCTGACCGGCATCCCGGTCGTGACCACGCTGATGGCGCGCGGTGCGTTCCCCGACAGCCACCCGCAGCACCTCGGCATGCCGGGCATGCACGGCACGGTCGCCGCGGTGGCCGGGCTGCAGAAGAGCGACCTCATCATCAGCCTCGGTGCCCGGTTCGACGACCGGGTGACGGGCAACCTCGACTCCTTCGCCCCCCACGCCCTCGTCGTCCACGCCGACATCGACCCGGCGGAGATCGGCAAGAACCGCCACGCCGACGTGCCCATCGTCGGCGACTGCAAGGAGGTCATCGCGCAGCTCGTCTCGCTGCTGCAGGCCGAGGGCGCCGACGGGGACTACGAGGCCTGGGTGGCCTTCCTGGCCGGCGTGAAGCAGAAGTACCCCCTCGGCTACGACGCGCCCACCGACGGCTCCCTCGCACCGCAGCACGTCCTCGAGCGGCTCGGCGCGATCGCCGGGCCGGAGACCATCTACTGCGCCGGCGTCGGTCAGCACCAGATGTGGGCGGCCCACTTCGTCGGCTACGAGAACCCCCGCACGTGGATCAACTCCGGCGGCCTCGGCACGATGGGCTTCTCGGTGCCCGCGGCGATGGGGGCCAAGGTCGGCATGCCGGACAGCCCCGTGTGGGCCATCGACGGCGACGGCTGCTTCCAGATGACCAACCAGGAGCTGGCCACCTGCGCGATCAACGACATCCCGATCAAGGTGGCCATCATCAACAACGAGTCGCTCGGCATGGTCCGCCAGTGGCAGACGCTGTTCTACAACGAGCGCTACTCCAACACCGACCTGCACTCCAAGCGCATCCCCGACTTCGTCAAGCTCGCCGACGCCTACGGATGCGTCGGCCTGGCCTGCGAGTCGCCCGACGAGGTCGATGCCACCATCGAGAAGGCGATGGCGATCGACGACCAGCCGGTCGTGGTCGACTTCCGCGTCCACCGCGACGCCATGGTGTGGCCCATGGTGGCCGCCGGCACCAGCAACGACGAAATCAAGTACGCCCGCGACCTGGCGCCCCAGTTCGACGAGGTGCAGGACGACTGGGAGGTCCGCGCATGAACAAGCACACCCTGTCGGTGCTCGTGGAGAACAAGCCCGGCGTCCTGGCCCGGATCGCGAGCCTGTTCTCGCGCCGCGGGTTCAACATCGACAGCCTCGCCGTCGGCCCGACCGAGCACGCCGAGGTGTCGCGGATGACCATCGTCGTCAACGTCGACCAGTCCCCGCTCGAGCAGGTCACCAAGCAGCTGAACAAGCTCGTCGAGGTCATCAAGATCGTCGAGCTCGACGGCGCCGGCTCGGTGAACCGCGAGCTGCTCCTGGTGAAGGTCCGCGCCGACGCCGCCACCCGCGGTGCGGTGCTCGACGCCGTCCAGCTGTTCCGCGCCAAGGTGGTCGACGTCGCGCCCGACGCGGTCACGGTGCAGGCCGTCGGCAACGCCGACAAGCTGGCCGACCTGCTGCGGGTGCTCGAGCCGTTCGGCATCCGCGAGCTCGTGCAGTCGGGCATGGTCGCGATCGGCCGCGGCTCCCGCTCCATCAGCGAGCGCACCCAGCGCCCCGTCGCCGTGCCCGTCCCGCCGCGAGCCGGCTGACCCCCCCACCTGCCGTCCCACCTGCCGTCCCACCTGCACGCGTACCACCAACCATTCGAAGGAGAGCCCCAGTGGCTGAGATGTTCTACGACGACGACGCCGACTTGAGCCTGATCCAGGGCAAGAACGTCGCGGTGATCGGCTACGGCAGCCAGGGGCACGCCCACGCGCTGTCGCTGCGCGACTCCGGCGTCGACGTCCGGATCGGCCTGCAGCCCGGCTCGAGGAGCCGGGACAAGGCCGAGGCCGAGGGCCTGCGCGTCCTGACCCCGCGCGAGGCCGCCGAGGAGTCCGACCTCATCGTGATCCTCGCCCCCGACCAGCACCAGCGCACGCTCTACGCCGAGGAGATCGCCCCGGCGCTCACGCCCGGCGACACGCTGGTGTTCGGCCACGGCTTCAACATCCGCTTCGGCTACATCACCCCGCCCGAGGGCGTCGACGTGTTCATGGTCGCCCCCAAGGGCCCCGGGCACCTCGTGCGTCGCGAGTACGTCGACGGCCGCGGCGTCCCGGTGCTCGTCGCCGTCGAGAAGGACGAGTCCGGCAAGGCCTGGGACGTCGCCCTGTCCTACGCCAAGGCCATCGGCGGCCTCCGTGCGGGCGGCATCAGGACCACGTTCGCCGAAGAGACCGAGACCGACCTGTTCGGCGAGCAGGCCGTGCTCTGCGGCGGCGCCTCGCAGCTGGTCATGTACGGCTTCGAGACCCTCATCGAGGCCGGCTACCAGCCCGAGGTCGCCTACTTCGAGTGCCTGCACGAGCTCAAGCTCATCGTCGACCTCATGTACGAGGGCGGCATCGCCAAGCAGCGCTGGTCGGTCTCCGACACGGCCGAGTACGGCGACTACGTCTCCGGCCCCCGCGTCATCACGCCGCAGGTGAAGGAGAACATGCAGGCCGTCCTCGAGGACATCCGCAACGGCGCCTTCGCCAAGCGCTTCATCGACGACCAGGACGCCGGCGCGCCCGAGTTCGCCGAGCTGCGCAAGAAGGGGGAGACCCACCCCATCGAGCAGACCGGCCGCGAGCTGCGCAAGCTCATGGCCTGGGTGAAGTCGCACGACTCCGACTACGTCGAGGGCACCGCCGCGCGCTGACCGCTGCCCCGCCTCCGCGTCGTACGGCGCGCCGACCAGGACGACCTCCTGGGCGGCGCGCCGTACGTGTCCGGGGCCCTGCCTCGACCCACGAGGCCCCGGTGCGCGACGATGCGGTCATGAGTCACACAGCGACCACCGGCCCGGACGGGTCGGGCCTCGAGCAGACCCGTCGCCTCGGGGTGGAGACCACGGGCATCGAGATCATCGAGGAGTCCGCGCGCACCGCCCGCCCGCGCGACCTGTTCTGGCCGTGGTTCGCGGCCAACGTGTCGGTCTTCGGCATCAGCTACGGCTCGTTCGTGCTGGGCTTCGGCATCTCCTTCGTCCAGGCGCTCCTCGTCACCGTGGTCGGGGTCGTGGTGTCCTTCGCGCTGTGCGGGATCATCGCGATCGCGGGCAAGCGCGGGTCGGCGCCGACGATGATCCTGAGCCGGGCGGCGTTCGGCGTGCAGGGCCAGAAGCTGCCCGGCGTGATCTCGTGGCTGGTCTCGATCGGGTGGGAGACCTTCCTCGCCATCCTCGCCGTGCTGGCGACCGCCACGATCTTCGACCAGCTCGGCTGGGCGTCCGGCACGAGCACCCGGGTGGTGGCCACCGTCGTCGTGGCGGCGCTCATCGTCTCGGCCAGCGTCGCGGGCTACCACGTCATCATGCGCATGCAGTCGGTGCTGACCTGGATCACCGGCATCGCCACCGTGGTCTACGTCGCGCTCACCGTCGACGAGATCGACTGGTCGGCGGTGCAGGACGTCCCGGGCGGCAGCGCCCAGCAGCTGGTCGGGGCCCTCGTGATGGTGATGACCGGCTTCGGCCTGGGCTGGATCAACATCGCCGCCGACTGGTCGCGCTACCAGCACCGGGACGCCAGGGGCTCGGCGATCGTCGGCTGGAACACCTTCGGCGGGGCGGTGGCGCCCACCGTGCTGGTCGTCTTCGGCCTGCTGCTCGCGGGCTCGTCGGGCGACCTCAGCGCCGGCATCGTCGCCGACCCGATCGGCACCCTCGGCACGCTGCTGCCGACGTGGTTCCTCGTGCCGTTCCTCCTCGCCGCCATCCTGGCGCTGGTGAGCGGGGCGGTGCTCGGCATCTACTCCTCCGGGCTGACGCTGCTCTCGCTGGGGGTGCGGATGCCGCGGCCGGCGGCTGCCTTCGTCGACGGCCTCATCCTCACCCTCGGCACGGTCTGGGTGGTGTTCTTCGCCGAGGACTTCCTCGGTCCCTTCCAGAGCTTCCTGATCACCCTCGGGGTGCCGCTGGCCGCGTGGGCGGGCATCATGATCGCCGACATCGCGCTGCGCCGGCGCGACTACGACGACGAGGCGCTCTTCGACAGCAGCGGCCGCTACGGAGCGGTCGACTGGACGTCGGTCGCCACGATGGTGGGCGCCTCGGTCATCGGCTGGGGCCTGGTGGTCAACAGCTTCGCCGCCGACGCCGCGTGGAACAACTGGCAGGGCTTCCTCATCGGCCCCCTCGGCCTCGGGACCTACGTCGACGACCCGGCCGGCCCCTACTGGGAGGGCAACTGGCCCTACGCCAACCTCGGCGTGCTCCTGGCGCTCGTGATCGGCTTCGCGGTGACGTACGTCGCTCGCCGCGGCGCGGTCCGTCGCCAGGAGGCCGGCGCCTGATGCTGCTCCCGCGGCCGCGGGGAACACGCGGGCCACGAGCGGCGTTGGCGCGGAGGTGAAGATCGAGATCTGGTCCGACGTCGTCTGCCCCTGGTGCTACATCGGCAAGCGCCGCATCGAGAACGCGCTGGCGCGGTTCCCGTACGCCGACGAGGTGGAGGTGCACTGGCGCTCCTACCAGCTCGACCCCGGCGCGCCCGTCGTACCGACCGAGCGGACCAGCGCGATGCTGGCCCGCAAGTACGGCCAGTCGCCCGCCGGGGCGCGGCAGATGCAGGACCGTGTGGAGGCCGTCGCCGCCGAGGAGGGCCTGGTCTACCGGCTCTCCGAGACGCTGCACCTCAACACCGTCGACGCCCACCGGGTCATCCACCTCGCCCACCAGCAGGGCGGCAACGAGCTGCAGGGCCGGGTGAAGGAGGCGCTGCTGCACGCCTACTTCACCGAGGCGCGCAACGTCGCCGACCACGCCGTGCTGCGGGAGGTCGGCCTGTCGGCCGGGCTCGACGCCGCGCGCCTCGACGAGGTGCTCGGCTCCCGCGAGTTCGAGCAGGACGTGCACGCCGACGCCGCGCAGGCGCAGGCCTACGGCGCCGGCGGCGTCCCGTTCTTCGTCGTGGACGACAGGTACGGCGTCTCCGGCGCGCAGCCGACCGAGGTCTTCACGGAGGTGCTG
Organism: Nocardioides xinjiangensis; assembly: GCF_017916385.1. Classification (NCBI taxonomy): domain Bacteria; kingdom Bacillati; phylum Actinomycetota; class Actinomycetes; order Propionibacteriales; family Nocardioidaceae; genus Nocardioides; species Nocardioides xinjiangensis. Next base: position 551,417 of record NZ_JAFMSW010000001.1, on the reverse strand, counting down.
GAGCGCGCCTGGGCGGAGTCGCACCCGAGGATCGAGGTGCTCGCGACCAGCGACGGCGGCGAGGCCTGCGGCCCCGACGGCTGCGCCGTCTGACCTAGCGCGACCTCTCGCCGCGCGCGGCCTGCTCGGCGGTCGTCTCGACCCGGGCCGCGCGCGTCTCGGCCCTCTTGGCGAGCACGATCCAGGTGAGGATCAGCTTCTGCGCCGACGCCGGCCACGACTCCCAGTGCTCCCGCGACCCGGGATGGCGGTCGAAGGCCGCGGCGAGGTCGTCGGGCACGACGCAGTCCTCGACGTCGTCCATCAGGGTCCACATCCCGGTCTCCTTGGCCAGGGCGACCGCCGCCGCCCCGGCCGGCTCCATCAGCCCCGACTCCTCGAGCCGGGCGACCCGGCCCTTGTTGATCCGCGTCCACATGCTGCCCCTGCGGCGCGGTGCGAACCACTGCATCGAGCGCTGCTCGTCGACCGGCTTCACCGTCGAGTCGACCCAGCCGAAGCGAAGCGCCTCGAGCACCGCCTCCTCGTAGGAGAACGCCCGGTCGCCGGCCTTGCGCGGGCTCACCAGCCACACTCCCTGGGGCTGCGTGTGGTGCTCGCGCAGCCACGCGCTCCACTCCTCGACCGAGGCGGGCTCCAGCCGCTGCGCGTCGTCCATGGCTCCCATGCCGGGATCGTAGGCGCCGGGTACGACGTCCGGATGGTGAGGCGCTGGGACTCGCGCCCGGCTCGCGGGTAGTGTGGTGCGCGCACAGCGTCGTGCAGTCCCCGCACACACCCTTGATCACCCGAGGACCCCGCTGTGAACGCATCCGCTCCTGCACCGCTCGCCCGGCCGGTCGTGCTCATCGCCGAAGAGCTGAGCCCCGCCACGATCGAGGCGCTCGGCCCCGACTTCGAGGTCCGGCACTGCAACGGCGCCGACCGCGCCGAGCTGATCCCGGCGATCGCCGACGTCGACGCGGTCCTCGTGCGCTCCGCGACGAAGGTCGACGCCGAGGCGCTGGCCGCCGCGAACCGCCTGAAGGTCGTCGCCCGCGCGGGCGTCGGGCTCGACAACGTCGACGTCAAGGCCGCCACGCAGGCCGGCGTGATGGTCGTCAACGCGCCGACCTCGAACATCGTCAGCGCCGCTGAGCTCGCCGTCGCGCTGATGCTCGCCGCCGCCCGTCACCTCAGCCCGGCCCACGCGGCGCTGCGCAACGGCGAGTGGAAGCGCTCGAAGTACACCGGCATCGAGCTCTACGAGAAGACCGTGGGGATCGTGGGCCTGGGCCGCATCGGCGTCCTCGTGGCGCAGCGGCTGAGCGCCTTCGGCATGAAGGTGATCGCCTACGACCCCTACGTCCAGGCCGGCCGCGCCGCGCAGATGGGCGTCCGGCTCGTCGACCTCGAGACCCTCGTCGCCGAGTCCGACTTCATGAGCGTGCACCTGCCGAAGACCCCCGAGACCGTGGGTCTCATCGGCGCCGACCAGCTCGCCCGCGCGAAGAGGAGCCTGGTGCTCGTCAACGCCGCCCGCGGCGGCATCGTCGACGAGGCGGCGCTCTACGACGCGCTCAAGACGGGGCAGATCGCCGCCGCCGGGCTCGACGTGTTCGCGAAGGAGCCGTGCACCGACAGCCCGCTCTTCGAGCTGGAGAACGTCGTCGCCACCCCGCACCTGGGCGCCTCGACCGACGAGGCCCAGGAGAAGGCGGGCATCGCGGTCGCCAGGTCGGTGCGCCTCGCGCTGAGCGGCGAGCTCGTCCCCGACGCGGTCAACGTGCAGGGCGGCGTCATCGCCGAGGACGTGCGTCCGGGCATCCCGCTCACCGAGAAGCTCGGCCGCGTCTTCACCGCGCTGGCCGGCGAGGTCGCCCACCAGCTCGACGTGGAGGTCCGCGGCGAGATCACCGAGTACGACGTCAAGGTGCTCGAGCTCGCGGCGCTCAAGGGCGTGTTCGCCGACATCGTCGAGGAGCAGGTCTCCTACGTGAACGCCCCGCTGCTCGCCGCCGAGCGCGGCACCGAGGTGCGGCTCGTGACCGAGGCCGAGAGCCCCGACCACCGCAACCTCATCACCCTCCGCGGCACCCTCGCCGACGGCACGCAGGTCTCGGTCAGCGGCACGCTGGTCGGCCTCGCGCAGAAGGAGCGGCTGGTCGAGGTCAACGGGTTCGACGTGGACATCGAGCCGACCACCCACCTCGCCTTCCTCACCTACGAGGACCGCCCCGGCATGGTGGGCACGGTCGGCGGCATCCTCGGCGACGCTGCGGTCAACATCGCCGGCATGCAGGTCTCGCGCCAGGACAAGGGCGGCGCCGCGCTGGTCGCGCTGAGCGTCGACTCCGCGATCCCGGCCGAGACCCTGGCCGAGATCGAGACCGCCATGCAGGCCGCCTCGGTCCGCGCGGTCGACCTGTCCTGACGGGAGCCCGGTCCGCCGTGGCTCAGGCCACCACCACGCGGCCGGCGGCCCGGGCCGCCGGCCGGGCGGCGTCGGTGGACACGTGGTCCCACGCCGCCGCCAGGCGGCGGACGGCCTCGGTGAGGTCCTCCGGCGCGGCGGTCCACGGGATGCGGACGTAGCGGTCGAGCCCGCCCTCGACCGCGAAGACCGGTCCGGGTGCCACGACGACGCCGCGGCGCTCGGCCTCGACGGTGGTCGCCGTGCCGAGCGCCTCCGGCAGCTCGCACCACAGCGCGAGCCCGCCGTCGGGCACCCGGAACCGCCACGACGGCAGGTGCTCGCGCAGCGCCGCCACGAGCGCGTCCCGACCGGCGACGAGCCGCTCCCGGTGCACCGGCAGCACCTCGTCGGCGTGGTCCATCAGGTCCGCGAGCACCAGCTGCTCGAGGACCGGCGCTCCGAGGTCGAGGCCGATCCGGGCCTGGACCAGCCGCTCCACGGCCGCCATCGGGGCCCGCACCCAGCCCAGCCGCAGCCCGCCCCAGTACGACTTGCTCGCGCTGCCGATCGTGATCGCGTCGTCGGCGTACGCCGCCAGCGGTGGCGGCATCGCCTCGGCCAGTCCCGGCCGCAGGGCCAGGGCCTGGTGCGCCTCGTCGGCGACGACGGTCGTCCGGGTGCGCGCGAGGGCGGCGGCCAGTGCCTCGCGCTGCGCCTCGGACATGAGGTGGCCGGTGGGGTTCTGGAAGTCGGGGATGAGGTAGGCGAGCCGCGGCGAGGTCTGCCGCAGCGTCGCGGCGAGCGCGTCGAGGTCCCAGCCGTCGGGATCGACGGCGGCCGGCACGAGGCGGGCGCCGGCGTGGCGCACGGCCTGGGTGGCGTTGGGGTAGGTCGGCGACTCGACGACCACGCGCTCGCCGGGGGCGGTGAAGGCCTGGGCGACGACGGACGCCGCGGCCAGCGCGCCCGCGGTCACCATCACCTGCTCCGGAGCCGTCGGCAGCCCGCGGGCGTCGTAGGCCGCGGCGATCCGCGCCTGCAGCTCCGGGACGCCCAGCGGGAAGTACCCGGGTCCGCCGAGGTAGGCCGGCAGCTGCTCGGTCGCGCGCTGGTAGGCCTCCACCAGGCCGGGTGGCGCCGAGTGGGCGGCGCAGTTGAGGTCGATCACGTCACGACCGCCGGTGCCCGGCATCAGGGCGCGGTCGTGGGCACGCCGCTGCCCGCCCGGCACGGTCGTGAACGTGCCCGACCCGCGGCGCGCCTCGGCGTACCCCGACTCGCGCAGCACCTCGTAGGCCCGCGTCACGGTGGTGCGCGACACGTCGAGCGCGCTGGTCAGCTCCCGCTCGCTCGGCAGGCGTACGTCGATGCCGACGCGGCCGTCGCCGATCAGGACGCGCAGGCTGTCGGCGAGGCCGACGTAGGCGGGAGAGCGGGAGAAGTCACCCACCAGACTGGCTATGCGCTGGGCACTGACGACGCGACTCATGCAGGCCACTGTTCCACGATTGGCTATTTCGGACAAGGCCAATCCGCGGGATGCTCGGGGCATGAGCAGCACCACCACGTCTTCCGTCCCCGCCGCCTCCGGGCGCGTCCTCGTCGACCTCGGCCCGCTCGCGCAGCTGCGCGCCGGCCGGCTCGGCCGCCGCCTGCCCCAGCTCTACGTGGGGCTCTTCCTCTACGGCGTCTCGCTCGCTCTCATGGTCCGCGGGGCGCTCGGCCTCGCGCCGTGGGACGTGCTGCACTCCGGCTTCATCCGCCACGTGCCGATGACGCTCGGCCAGGCCGTCGTGCTCTTCAGCTTCGTCGTGCTGCTCCTGTGGATCCCGCTGCGGGAGATGCCCGGCCTCGGCACCATCAGCAACGCGGTCGTGGTGGGACTCTCCGCCGACGCCACCCTCGCCGTGCTCGACCGGCCCGACGCCCTGGCGGCCCGCCTCGGGCTGATGGTCGGCGGAGTGGTGCTGTGCGGCGCGGCCGGCGCGCTCTACATCGGCGCCCAGCTCGGCCGCGGCCCGCGCGACGGGCTGATGACCGGCCTCTCGCGGCGCACGGGGCTGTCCCTGCGGCTCGTGCGCACCGGAATCGAGGTGAGCGTCGTGGCGATCGGCCTGCTGCTCGGGGGCGTGCTCGGCGTCGGCACCGTCGCGTACGCGCTGGCGATCGGGCCGCTCACCCAGCTGATGCTGCCGTGGTTCACCGTCGACGTGACGGCGCCGGGCCCGCGCTGACGCCGCGCCGTCAGCGACGGGTGGCGATGATCGCGGACGCGTCGGCCGCCACCATCACCTCGACCGCGGTGAAGCGCTCGTCGGTGAGCCACTGCTCGCGCAGCGTGTCGACGCGGCCGTAGGCGATCGGCGGCCACGACTCGCACGGCGCGAAGTCGTCGAGCACCACGATCCCGCCCGGCTCCACCAGGTCGATCGTCGACTCGACGCCGACCTCGGAGGGGCTCCCGGAGTCCAGGAACAGCAGCGAGAACGGACCCTGCTCGCGCAGCACGCTCCAGTCCGCGGCCAGCACCTCGACCCGGTCGTCGTCGGTGAAGATCGTCTGCGCGGCCCCGGCGAGCGACTCGTCGAGCTCCGCGGTGAGGATGCGCGCGCCGTTGCGCACGCCGCTGCGCAGCCACGCGGTCCCCACGCCGCAGCCGGTGCCGAACTCCGCCATCGTGCCGCCGCGCGTCGCCGCCAGCGTCGCCAGCAGCCGACCGGTCTCGTTGCGGCAGAACGCGACGTAGCCGGCCTGGCGGCACACGTCGAAGGCGCGCTGGACGATGTCGGGGAGTTCCGGAGGAGCAGACATGAGGCCGCCGAGTCTGTCACTCCTCGCGGCGGATCCCACGTGGCGATCCGAGATCTCACGATCTGACACGTTCCCCGAAGTCGCGTGCGCCGACCGCAGCCACGGTCGTACAGTCACGGCACCATGCGGAGCGTGCTCGTACTCATCGACCGCCGCGGCGAGGCCTGACAGAGAGGCCACCTCGTCGCGGTGTTCGGCGTTGACGAGGTTCCGCCACCCGGCTTCTCGATCCAGCCACGACAGCCATCGACGCCCTCGACGCTGTCGCCCTCGAAGCCGCAGGAGTGACCGATGTACCAGATGTACCCCGACGCATGGGGCCCCGCCGCCCACGACCCCGAGAACCCGCGCAGCGCCGAGAACGTCGCGTTCGCCGTGCAGACCGCGCTTGACCTGCGAGACGACGGCGGTCAGTGGCCGGAGGACAACTAGCGTTCCCGGCATGCCTGACAGCCAGCCACCGTCCCCGTCGCGTCCCTCCGGCAGCCAGACCCTCGCCGTCATCCCGGGCGACGGCATCGGCCCGGAGGTGACGGCCGAGGCGCTCAAGGTGCTCGAGGTCGCGTCGCCGGTGTCGTTCGCGACCACGCAGTACGACCTCGGCGCGGAGCGCTACCTCGCGACCGGCGAGGTGCTGCCGGACTCCGTGCTCGCGGAGGTCCGCCAGCACGACGCGATCCTGCTGGGTGCGGTCGGCGGCAGGCCCAACGACCCCGGCCTGCCGCCCGGCCTCCTCGAGCGCGGCCTGCTGCTGCGGCTGCGGTTCGAGCTCGACCACTACGTCAACCTGCGACCGTCGCGGCTCTTCCCCGGCTCGACCTCACCCCTGGCGGACCCGGTTCTCGAGAGGGGCGACATCGACTTCGTCGTGGTCCGTGAGGGCACCGAGGGCCCCTACACGGGCAACGGCGGCGCCCTGCGGGTCGGCACTCCCGCGGAGGTCGCGACCGAGGTCTCGGTCAACACCGCGTACGGCGTCGAGCGCGTGGTCCGCGATGCGTTCGCGCGGGCGCAGAAGCGCCCGCGCAAGAAGCTGACGCTGATCCACAAGACCAACGTGCTGGTCAACGCCGGGTCGCTGTGGTGGCGGCTCTTCGAGACCGTCGGGGCCGAGCACCCCGACGTCACGACCGACTACATGCACATCGACGCGGCGATGATCTTCCTCGCCACCGACCCGGCCCGCTTCGACGTGATCGTCACCGACAACCTGTTCGGCGACATCGTCACCGACCTCGCCGCGGCCATCACCGGCGGCATCGGGCTGGCCGCCTCGGGCAACGTCAACCCCGACCGCACCGCCCCGTCGATGTTCGAGCCCGTGCACGGCTCCGCCCCCGACATCGCCGGCCAGCAGAAGGCCGACCCGACCGCCGCGATCCTCTCGGGTGCCCTCCTCCTCGACCACCTCGGCCACCCCGAGGCGGCCGCCGCCATCGAGGCTGCCGTCCTCGCACACCTCAGCGAGCGCACGCCCGGCACCAGCCGTCGTACGAGCGAGGTCGGGGACGCCATCGCAGCCCGCCTCTGAGTAGGTTGACCCCATGCAGATCAGCACCACCGCCAACCCCACGCCCGTCGACGACGCCAGGCTCGTCGAGATCCTCGCCAACCCGGGCTTCGGGGTGCACTTCACCGACCACATGCTCACGGTCGAGTGGACACCGGACGCCGGCTGGCACGACGCGCGGATCACGCCGTACGGCCCGCTGACGCTCGACCCGGCGACCGCGGTCCTGCACTACGCGCAGGAGACCTTCGAGGGCATGAAGGCCTACCGCCACGACGACGGCTCGATCTGGACCTTCCGTCCCGAGCAGAACGCCGCCCGGATGGTGCGCTCGAGCGCGCGACTGGCCTTCCCGGAGCTGCCCGTCGAGGACTTCGTCGCGTGCGTCGACGCGCTCGTCGAGGTCGACCAGCGGTGGGTGCCCGACAGCGCGGGGGAGAAGTCGCTCTACCTGCGGCCGTTCATGTTCGCCTCGGAGAAGTTCCTGGGGGTCCGCCCGGCGCAGCACGTGACGTTCATGGTCATCGCCTCGCCGGCCGGGGCGTACTTCAAGGGCGGCGTCAAGCCGGTCAACCTGTGGCTCTCCGAGACGTTCACCCGGGCCGGTCGCGGTGGCATGGGCGCGGCGAAGACCGGTGGCAACTACGCGGCGTCGCTGGCGGCGCAGCGCGAGGCCATCGAGCAGGGCTGCGACCAGGTCGTGTTCCTCGACGACCAGGAGTTCCGCTACATCGAGGAGCTCGGCGGGATGAACCTGTTCTTCGTCCACGCCGACGGCCGCGTCGTCACGCCCGAGACCGGCACGATCCTCGAGGGCATCACCCGCGCCTCGATCATCGAGCTCGCCGGCAAGCTGGGCCACGCCGTCGAGGAGCGGAAGTTCTCGATCGACGAGTGGCGCGACGGCGTCGCGTCGGGCGAGATCACCGAGGTCTTCGCCTGCGGCACCGCCGCCGTCGTCACCCCGGTCGGCGAGCTGCGCTCGCCCCACGGCGTGACCCCGGCGCCCGCCAGCACCGAGCTGACCATGCGGATCCGCGACGCGCTCGTGGGCATGCAGTTCGGCCGCGCCGAGGACACCTTCGGATGGATGCACCGGGTCTGCTGACCGCCCGCGCGTTGCCCGGCGCCGATAGCCTGCCCTGGTGACCGCGGCCGAGGCGAGGACCGCCGACCAGTCGGCCTGCAAGGGCGCCCACGCCTTCGAGGCCCAGACCTCGAGGTCGCTGCGCGACTACATGCGCACCGAGTCCGGCTCGGCCGGGCTGCTCGTGGTGGCCGCGCTGGTCGCCCTGGTCTGGGCGAACTCGCCGTGGTCGCAGGCCTACGTCGACCTCTGGCACACCGAGCTGTCGATCCGCTTCGGCGACGGCGGCCTCACGATGGACCTGCACCACTGGATCAACGACGGCCTGATGGTGGTGTTCTTCTTCGTCATCGGCCTCGAGGTCCGCAAGGAGTTCGCGATCGGCGAGCTCACCGACCGCCGCCGGGTCGTCGTGCCGCTGGTCGCCGGCGTCACCGGCATGCTGGTGCCCGCCGCGGTTTTCCTCGCGTTGAACCCCACCGGCGAGCAGGCCGCCGGCTGGGGCGCTGTCATCGGCACCGACACGGCGTTCCTGCTGGGCGTGATGGCGCTCGTCGGGCCGGCCGTCTCCACGCAGCTGCGGATCTTCCTGCTGACCCTGACCGTCATCGACGACATCGTCGCCGTCAGTGTCATCGGCATCGTGTACTCCGACGACCTGTCCCTGGGGGCGCTGGCCGTGGCCGGCGCGTGCCTGGTGGTGCTGGTCGTGCTCGACAGGTACGCCGTGTGGCAGGCGGCGCCGTACGTGCTCGTCGTGCTGGTGCTGTGGATCGCGACCCTCGAGTCGGGCGTCCACGCCTCGATCGCGGGGATGGTCAGCGGGCTGCTCGTGCCGGCGCTCGATCCGCGCCGCTCCGACGTGGAGGACGCGGCGCGGTCGTTCCGCGCGTTCCGGCAGTCGCCGATGCCGGGCGTGCAACGGGTCGCGCGCCGCTCGCTGACCCGGGCGATCTCGGTCAACGAGCGCCTGCAGGAGGCGCTGCACACGCCGACGAGCCACGTGGTGGTGCCCGTCTTCGCGCTGGCCAACGCCGGCGTCGACCTGCGCGACGGGGTGCTGGGCGACGCCCTCACCTCGACGCTGATGTGGGGCGTCGTGCTCGGCCTCGTCCTCGGCAAGGCGGTGGGCATCTTCGGCGGCGCCTTCGCCAGCGTCCGGCTCGGCTGGGGCCGGCTGCCCCAGGGTGTCGGGCTCGGGCACACGCTCGCCGGCGGTGCGCTGTCGGGGATCGGCTTCACCGTCTCGCTGCTCATCATCAGCCTGGCCTTCGAGTCCTCGCGGCTGCAGGACCAGGCCCGCGTGGGCGTGCTGCTCGCCGCCGTCCTGGCCAGCCTCGCCGGGTGGGCGGCGTTCCGCTTCTCCGCGCGCGTGCTCGGCCAGACCGACGCCGCGCTGCCCACCACCCTCAGCCAGCCGGTCGACCCGGACCGGGACCACGTCCTCGGTCCTGCCGACGCCGAGCTGACCCTGGTGGAGTACCTCGACTACGAGTGCCCGTTCTGCGCCCGCGTCAGCGGCGTCGGCGCGGAGCTCCGGGCGCACTTCGGCGACCGGTTGCGCTACGTCACCCGGCACCTGCCCCTCCCGGTCCACCCGCACGCCGAGCTCGCCGCCCTCGCCGCGGAGGCGGCGGCCCGCCAGGACCGGTTCTGGGAGATGCACGCCGTCCTCTTCGCCCACCAGGACGAGCTCGAGCTCGAGGACCTCGTCGGGTACGCCGCCGAGGTCGGCCTCGACGTGGAGCAGTTCATGCGCGACCTCGACGACGACGCGGTGGTCCGGCACGTCGAGCACGACGTCGCCTCGGCGGAGGCGAGCGGCGTGCGTGGCACGCCGACGTTCTTCGTCGGCGAGACCCGCCACGTCGGTCCCTACGACGCCCGCAGCCTGATCGCCGCGCTCGAGTCGGCACGCCGGCCGACCGGCTGAGGGCCGCCGGCAGCTGGGCCGGCCGGGTGGGGCCCGGTCCGAGGTCCCGCGCCGGGTGTGCGCGCCGGGTGTGTCCGTGCCGGGCGTCTCCGTGCCGGGCGTCTCCGTGCCGGTTGGTCAGCCGGGGGCGGAGGCGCACCCGATGCACCGCCGGGCGGCCGGCAGCGCGTCGAGGCGCGCCGCCCCGATTGGCGACCCGCACCGCTCGCAGACGCCGTACGTGCCGGCCTCGACGCGCGCCGAGGCGGCGTCCAGCTCGGCGAGGTGGCGGCGTACCTGCCGCACGAGCGCCCCGATCTGCGAGCGCTCGAACGCGATGGTCGATCCCTCGGGGTCGTGCTCGTCGTCGGCGTTGGTGTCGCGCGAGGCGGCGACCACCGCGTCGTAGTCGCCGGTGAGGCCCGCCAGCCGCGCGAGCGCCTGCTCGCGCTCCTCCGCGAGGCGCCTCCTGGTCCCGTCCACCGTCCCATCGTCGCCGACCCGTCCGACACCGGCCGTCGCAATCCCCCGGTTGAGCGGGGGATTGCGAACTTAAGGGGGCCTGCACACCCCTGTAAGTTCGTGATCCCCCGCCTGAGCGGGGGAACCAGGGGCGGATGGGGCGCGCGGGATGAGGGGCGGGGGCGCCGGCCGCCCGTATCCTCGAGGCGTGACGACGTCCCCGAAGGCGCCGCCACCCGGCCTGACCGTGGGTGGCTACGCGCTGCGCGCCCGCCTCGGCGAGGGCGGCATGGGCGTCGTGCACCTCGGCCAGAGGCCGGGGGAGCGCCCGGTGGCCATCAAGGTGCTGCGCCCGCACGTGGTGGGCGACGACGAGGCGCGCCGCCGCCTCGCCCGCGAGGTCAGCTCGCTGAGCCGGATCCGCAGCCGCCGCGTCGCCGAGATCGTCGACGCCGACCCCTGGGGCGAGATCCCGTTCGTGGCCACCCGCTACGTCCCCGGGCTCTCGCTGCACGACCACGTGCAGGAGGAGGGCCCGCTCGACGGCGACGACCTCCTGTGGTTCGCCGACTGCCTCGCCGAGGCGCTCGAGGCCGTGCACTCGGTGGGGGTGCTGCACCGCGACGTCAAGCCGTCCAACGTCATCATGGAGGGGCGTACGCCGATCCTGATCGACTTCGGGCTGGCCCGGGTGGCCGAGGACTCCCGCATCACGATGAACGGCTGGCTGCTCGGCACGCCCGGCTACCTGGCACCCGAGATCCTGCACGGCGACGACGCCACCGCCGCCTCCGACGTGCACGCCTGGGCAGCGACGGTGGCGTACGCCGGGACGGGCCGCGCCCCCTTCGGCCGCGGACCGTCGGTGGCGATCATGGACCGCGTCCGCCGCGGCGAGCACGACCTCACCGGCCTCGACCCGCTCCTGCTCGACCTCGTGGAGGAGGCGCTGGCCCCGCAGGCCGCGGACCGCCCCTCCCTCGACGAGGTCCGCGACTGGCTGGAGGACCTGTCGGCGGGCGGCGCCCCCGTGCGGGACCGCGCCGAGGGCACACGTGCGGCGCCCGTGACGCTGCCCTACGTCGCCGCCACCCACCTGGACGCCGCCGCGCCGACGCGCCTCGGCACCGGAGCGGTCGGCCCGGCCTCGCCGGCGGGTCGCGCGCAACCGGCCGACGAGCCCGTCCACTGGTCGTCGGCCTGGAGCCCCCAGGTGGACCACCAGCACGACGCCGGGCCCGTCCCGGGGTGGGACGACGCCACCACCGTCCCGAGCCGCCAGACGCGCGTCCTGCCGGACGGCACGACCGAGTGGGTCTCGGCGGAGTACGGCGCCCCCGCCCGCCCGCATGCACCCGCGGGGGAGCGCCTGCGCCGCGCCCTCACCATCCTCGCCGCCGGCGGTGTCGTCGCCGGCGGCGTCGTCCTCGCGCCCTACGTCACCCTCGCCCTGGTCCTGGTCACCGTCTGGCTGCTGCGCAGCGGCTCGATGGCCGCGGCCGCAGCAGGCAGCAGGCGCGAGCGGCGCGGGGCCAGGTGGTACGACGGCGTCCAGCTGCTGCTGGCCGCGCCGTGGCACGCGATCGCCGGGCTGGGCGGCACCGTGGTGCTCCTCCTCTGGAGCCTGGGCATCGCTGCGGCGATCGCGCTGCTCTGCTTCGCCGCGTCCGTCCCGCTGACCACCACCCTGGGCCCGGTGGGCGTCTCGTTCGCCCTCGGGCTGTGGTGGGGACCCGGCTCGGAGCGGCTCCGCTCACCCGTGCACCGCGCCGTCGACCCGCTGTCCCGGCGCGTCGTGCCGTGGCTGCTCACCACGCTGCTGGTGGCGGCGCTGGGCTCGGGGCTGGCCGCCGCCGCGTCGGCGCAGGGCACGTCCTGGACGCCGGACGACTCCGCGCCGTTCGCCGACGTACGCCTGCCCGGGTGGCTGTGAACAGACCGGGGCCGCTCCACCCGTAGGTGGTCTTCCCCGGCCGCGCGTCGCCGGGCTACCGTCGCTGCACCACCGTCGTAAGGGGATCTCCACATGCACTCGACCAGCACCCTCGTCGCCCGCCGGCTCGGCGTCGCGCTCACGGCTCTCGCACTCGGGATCGGCATGTCGACCCCTGTCCACGCCGCACCGGCGAAGGACAGGGCGGCTGACTGCATCGACTACGGCGACCTCGCCGACGCGCCCGCGGGCACCATCCCGCGCGACGACCTGCACCACGTCCACAAGGACCCGCTCGCCAAGGTCGCACGGGCCACCGCGTCGACGACGAGCAGGTCGGGCGCCGGTGCCGCGGCGGACGCGTTCGAGCCCGTGACGGTCCCGGTCCGCTTCCACGTGATCGCCAAGGACCGCGGGCAGGAGGGCGGCAACCTCTCCCGCGCCCGCATCGAGGCGCAGGTCGCTGTCCTCAACGCCGCCTACGAGGGCACGGGGTTCACCTTCGAGCTCGAGCGCGTCACCCGGACCTTCGAGCCCCAGTGGTTCAACCTCATCTCCTCCAACGGCGCCGAGCCCCGTTTCTACCGCGGCGGCGGCAAGGAGGTCGCGATGAAGAAGGCGCTCTACGGCGACAGCACGTCCGAGACGCTCAACATCTACTCCGCCTCGCTCGGCCAGTCCCTGCTCGGGTGGGCCTACTTCCCGTCGGACTTCGACGCCGACGCCACGGCGGGCAACCCGCTGCCCCAGTACCGCGACGGGGTGGTCATCGACTACCGCAGCCTGCCGTCCGTCGCCGGCGACACGGGTGACAGCGCCGTGTTCAGCGTCTACGGCGAGGGCGACACCGCCACCCACGAGGTGGGCCACTGGCTCGAGCTGTACCACACGTTCCAGGGCGGGTGCTCCGAGCCGGGCGACCACGTCGCCGACACGGCGCCCGAGGCGTCGCCGGCCTTCCAGTGCCCGGTGGGTCGCGACACCTGCGCCGGCGGGGGAGCGGACCCGATCACCAACTTCATGGACTACACCTACGACTCCTGCATGACGGAGTTCACGCCGGGGCAGACCGCGCGGATGCAGCTGGCCTGGACGGCCTACCGCGCCGGCGCGTAGGGCGGGGCACAGCCGGCTGTGAGGTTCCTCGCGGTTCCACGGGGGTGAACGGGGTACCTAGGCTGTTCACGACCAGACAGGAGGGCTCATGACTGAGCAACCGGACATCGGCACCGAGATCGGGACCGATCCCGCCGTGGACGTCACCGGGGACAGCACGGACAACGAGAGCTACCACGGCTACAGCGTCGACGACGAGACGCAGCCGCAGAGCACGGGCGACAGCCTGGTCGACGACCGCGGACTGCCCGAGCCGCTCGACGAGGGCTACTCGCCCCCGGAGAAGTGGTCGGCCGGCCAGGGCTACGGCAACACCCCGCTCGAGGAGATCCAGGGCGAGACGCTGGACCAGCGCGTCGACCAGGAGGTCGCCGAGCCCGACCCGTACGAGGTCGCGGACCAGGAGGCCGAGCGCGGTGACCTGGCCGCCCTCGTCGCGGAGGGCAGCGGGTCGGACGAGGCGCTCGAGGCCGACGTCGACGGCGAGCGCGCCGGCCGGCTGGTCGCCGAGGACGAGGGCGTCCGCACGGACGCCGAGAAGGACCTCGTCGCCACCGACGTGGGCATCGACGGCGCGGCGGCCGGTGCCGAGGAGGCAGCGATGCACGTGGTCGACGACCCGGAGGTCGAGGACCCGCTGCTGCTGGACGGAGAGGTCGTCGACTCCGAGCCCGACGCGCGCTGACCGCTCGACCCACGCCGACACACGCCGAGAGCCCCGACCGCGACCGCGGGTCGGGGCTCTCGCCTGTCGGGGGTCAGCCGCGCGGCTGGGCGGGGTTGGTCGGGTCGCCCTGCGACGGCGGGTTGACCGGCGGCCCCTCGGTGACCGCACTGCCCGCGGGCGCTCCCGGCGCGGCCTCGGGCGCGGGTGCCGTGGGGTCGCCGCCGGACGGCGTGGCGTCGCCGCTCTCGAGGGAGGCCAAGCGGTGCTCCAGCATCAGCACGATCTGCGGCCGGTCGGCGTGGCTGCGCTCGTACTCCAGCAGCTGGCGCACCCCGTCGGGGTCGAGGGCGTGCGCCCGCGACTCGATCGAGCCGGTGGCGAGGTTGTCGTAGTCGGGCAGGGGCGGCTCGTGGTGGTTCATGCCGCTCGGTACCCCACCGCCCGTGACCTCACGCGTACCGGGTGCGCGCTGCCCGTCGGGTCGCCGACGGAGCTGGCGGAACGTCATCGACCAGCGTTCCTCGCTGACGGCCGGCACGCTGTGCTGCCACGCGCTGCGCGCGGCGCCGGACAGGACGTAGGCCGAACGGCGGGCGAGCGGCTGCTCGAAGACCCGCCGCTCCCCGCCGGCGGCGCGGCGCTGGAAGCGCATCACCGAGTCGGAGCCCAGCGAGACGCCCACCACCACGGGCCCGAACGCCGTCGCGTCGCGGTGCCAGCCGATGCCGGCCCCGGGCGGGTAGCGGGTCACGAGCGCCTCGACCAGGCTGCTCTCCTCGACACCGGCGACCTCGGCCGCCCGCGCGCGCAGCGGGAGCAGCTCGCGGGGGACCGGCTCGGCCTGCGTGGGCGCCCACGACTCGTAGTCGTACCCGACACCGAAGTGCCGCACCTGGCGTCGGGAGGCGACGCCGCGCATGACGACCGGCTCCACCGACAGGCCGCCGCACCACGCGAGGAGCGCGCGCTCCTCGGTCACCGAGACGACGTCGAGGGCGAGGAGCAGCCCGGACGGCTGCTCCTGCACCCCGCGCATCGCCATGCGTGCCGGACTCGTGTGTCAGGTGGCGGTCGTCACTCCTCGACGCCGGCGCCCTCCTCGGCGGCGCCGTCGACGCGCGACGGCTCGCCGCCGGGCGTGGAGGAGGGCGATGCCGGTCCGGCGTGCTCCTCCTCGGTCTCGGGGACGCCGGTGTTCTCCTCGGCCGCGCCGCGGCCGTCCTGCTCGCTCATGGCTACCTCGATTCAGTGGGACGGGGACAGCCCCGTACCCCGCACGGCGACGAGCACGCGCCCCACGAGCGCCGACCGGATCGCGAGACGCCCGTCTCACGCCGCGCGCCGGAGTGGCACGATCGTCCCGTGAGCACCCGCACCATCATCATCGCCTAGCGCGTCGGGAACCCCCGCCGCGCCGACCTCCTGCACCCCAGGAGGTTTTTTCATGTCCCACCCCGAACCCGAGAGACTCCGATGGACTTGCACGGCTCGTTCCACGTCTACGACACCACCCTGCGCGACGGCGCCCAGCAGGAGGGCCTCAACCTCTCCGTCGCCGACAAGCTGGCCATCGCGCGCCAGCTCGACGGGCTCGGGGTGGGCTACATCGAGGGCGGCTGGCCGGGGTCCAACCCGAAGGACACCGAGTTCTTCCGCCGCGCCCGCGAGGAGCTGCACCTCGAGCACGCGCGGCTCGCTGCCTTCGGAGCCACCCGCCGCGCCGGCGTACCGGCCGCGGACGACCCGCTGGTGGCCGCCCTGCGCGACTCCGGGGCGGGCGTCGTGACGCTGGTGGCGAAGTCGCACGACCGGCACGTCGAGCTGGCGCTGCGCACGACGCTGGAGGAGAACCTCGCGATGGTCCGCGACACCGTGACGCACCTGCGCGAGGAGGGGCAGACGGTCTTCGTCGACGCGGAGCACTTCTTCGACGGCTACCGCGCCAATCGCGCCTACGCGCTGGAGGTGCTGCGCACCGCGGCCGAGGCCGGGGCCGAGGTCGTCGCCCTCTGCGACACCAACGGGGGCATGCTGCCCGACTGGGTCTCCGACGTGGTGCTCGACGTGATCGCCTCGACCGGCGCCCGCGTCGGCATCCACGCGCACAACGACAGCGGCTGCGCGGTCGCCAACTCGCTGGCGGCGGTCGCCGCCGGCGCGAGCCACGTGCAGGGGTGCATCAACGGCTACGGCGAGCGCACCGGCAACGCCGACCTCGTCACCGTCGTCGCCAACCTCGAGCTCAAGCTGGACCGCACCGTGCTGCCCCCCGGCCTGCTGCGCGAGGCCACCCGGATCGCCCACGCCGTCGCCGAGGTCACCAACGTGCCGCCGGCGTCGCGCCAGCCCTATGTCGGCACGTCCGCCTTCGCGCACAAGGCCGGGCTGCACGCCAGCGCCATCAAGGTCGACCCCGACCTCTACCAGCACATGGACCCGCTGGGCGTCGGCAACGACATGCGGCTGCTCGTCTCCGACATGGCCGGTCGCGCCTCGATCGAGCTCAAGGGCAAGGAGCTCGGCTACGACCTCTCCGACGGCTCCCGCGAGATGAAGGAGCTGGTCACGCGGGTCACCGACCGGGTCAAGGCGATGGAGCAGCAGGGCCACACCTTCGAGGCCGCCGACGCGTCCTTCGAGCTGCTGCTGGCCGAGGAGGTCGAGGGCGTGCGGCCGTCGTACTTCGACGTGGAGTCCTGGCGCGTCATCACCGAGACCCGACCCGACGGCGAGGCGGTCTCGGAGGCGACGGTCAAGCTGCGCTCCGCCGGCGTGCGCTACGTCGTGACCGGTGAGGGCAACGGCCCCGTCAACGCCCTCGACGCCGCGCTGCGCGAGGCGATCGGGCAGGCCTTCCCGGAGGTCGCGAGGTTCGAGCTGATCGACTACAAGGTCCGCATCCTCGACCAGGGCCACGGCACCGACGCCACCACCCGGGTGCTGATCGAGACCAGCGACGGCGAGTCCTCGTGGGTCACCGTCGGTGTCGGCGCCAACGTCATCGAGGCGTCGTGGGGCGCCCTCGTCGACGGGCTCACCTTCGGGCTGCGCCGCCACCACCGGTAGGGGAGCCGCCGACGACCCGCCGCACCAGGTCGTCCCAGCCGGCCTCGATCCGCTCGATCGAGATGTGCTCGCGGTTGACCTGCTGCTCGAGCACGACCATCTCCAGCGGCGCGAGGAGCGCGGTCGCGAGCATCAGCAGGTCGCCGGTGACCCCGAGCTCGCCGAGCAGGTAGCGCACGTGCATGTTCGCGAACGACACGGCCGCCGCGGAGCGGGCGCCGGGCCGGCCGGCGGCGGCGATCAGGTCGGCGTGGGTCAGGTTGGTCCGCAGCCGCGAGTGCCCGAAGGCCAGCAGCCGCTCAAGGGGCGGCGCGCCCGGACCGAGCGGCGGGGGACCGGAGATCACGCTCGCCTGCCAGGCCGTCTCCGACTCGTTGAGGACCGCCGCCATGAGGCCCTCGCGGCTCTCGAACCGACGGAAGAGCGTGCCCTTGCCCACCCCCGCCTCCGACGCGACGGTGTCCATCGTCACGCAGGCGACCCCCCGGGTCTCCACGAGGCGCAACGCCGCTGCGAGGATCGCCTGCCGGTTGCGCGCGGCGTCGGCCCGCTCGGGCGTCGGCTCGTCGGCGAGCGGCAGCAGCGTGGTCACGCCACCAGAGTAGGGCGGCAGAAAGTTCGGCTGCACCGGAATAGAACCGGACTGCGGTCCGTTTGGACCGTCATGACCACTGACAAGCAGATCCGTGTCGCCGTCCTCCTCGGCTCCTCCCGCACCGGCTCCCTCAACCGCCGCATCGCCGAGCACCTGCGCGACCACGCGCCGGCAGGCGTCACCGTCGACGTCGTCGAGGGCATCGACCGCGTCCCGTTCTACAACGAGGAGCTCGACGGGGACCACGCCCCGGCCAGCGCGACCGCGCTGCGCGAGGCCGTCGCCTCCGCTGACCGCGTCCTCGCCGTGACGCCGGAGTACAACGGCACCATGCCGGCCGTGCTCAACAACGCCATCGACTGGCTCTCCCGGCCCTACGGCCAGGGCGCCATCGTCGGCAAGCCCTTCGCGGCCATCGGCGCCACGCCCACGCCGTACGGCGGCAAGTGGTCGCACGAGCACGCCCGCCACTCCGCGCGCATCGCCGGCGCCCTGGTCGTCGACACCATCGTGGTGGACGAGCCCGCCGTCGCGGGCGACCCGCTGCAGGACGAGGCGGCCGTGCGGCGCTTCCTCACCGCCCTCGACGACCTGGTGGCGCACGAGGCCGAGGTCGCTGCCTGATCCCGGTACGGTCGGCGGCGTGCTCCACGACCTGACCGCGCTCGAGCAGGGCGACGCCGTGCGCCGCGGCGAGGTGTCGCCGCTCGAGCTGGTGGAGCACTACGCCGGCCGCCTCGACCGCGTCGGGGCCTTCGTGACCACCACGCACGACCTGGCGCGCGAGCACGCGCGCCGGCTGACCACCCGCCTCACCGCCGAGGGACGCCCCACCGACGCGGGTCCGCTCTGGGGCGTCCCGACCGGCATCAAGGACCTGCACCCGACGGCCGGCGTGCGCACCACCTTCGGCTCGGCGGCGTACGACGACTTCATCCCGGACGTCTCCGACGACCTCGTCCTCACGGTCGAGGCCGCCGGCATGCCCAGCCTGGGCAAGACAAGCACGCCGGAGTTCGGGTCGCCCTGCTACACCGAGCCCGACGTCGCGCCGCCCGCGGTCACGCCGTGGGACACCGGGCGGACGGCCGGCGGCTCCTCCGGCGGGGCCGCCGCCGCCGTCGCGGCGGGACTGCTGCCGCTCGCGCCCGGCTCCGACGGCGGCGGCTCGATCCGGATCCCCGCGTCCTGCTGCGGGCTCGTCGGGCTCAAGCCGTCCCGCGGCCGGATCAGCGGCGCCCCGCGCTACGGCGACCCCGTGGGCCTCGCCACCGCCGGCACCCTGGCGCGCACCGTGCGCGACGCGGCGGCCCTGCTCGACGTGCTCGCGGGTCGGCGGGTGGGCGACCCGTTCTGGGCACCTGCGCCGTCCGGGCCGTTCCTCGACGCCTGCGACCGCCTGCCCGGTCGGCTCCGGGTCGCGAGGTTCATCGCGCCCGTCATCGCCGACGTGGAGGTGCACGGCTCCAGCGTGACGGCCTGGCAGCGTGCCTCCCGGCTGCTGGAGTCGCTGGGCCACGACGTCGAGGACGTGCCCGTGCCGATCCCGCCCGAGGCAGTCGCGGACTTCGAGACGTGCTGGGCGGTGCTCACCGCGCTGTCGGCCGCCCCGCCGGGTCGCGAGGACCGGCTCCGGCCGCTCACCCGCTGGCTCGGCGAGCGGGGTCACGCGGTCAGCGGGCCCGAGTTCGGCCTGGCCATCGGGCGGCTGCGGCAGCACGCGGCGGCGGCGCTCGCCGCGCTGGCGCCGTACGACGTCGTGCTGACGCCGACCCTCGCCATGCCCCCGGTGGCGGTGGGCGCCCTCCGCGACGACGCGGACCCCGCGCGGGACTTCGACCGCCAGAAGGCCTTCACGCCGTGGACGAGTGCGTGGAACGTCACCGGCATGCCCGCGGTGTCGCTGCCGCTGCACTGGACCGACGACGGACTGCCGGTCGGCGTCATGCTGGCCGCGCGGCCCGCGGAGGAGGAGCTGCTGCTCTCCGTGGCCGCACAGGTCGAGACCGCCGCGCCGTGGGCGCACCGGCGCCCGGCCGGCTGGTGAGGCGCTAGTCCTCGCCGATCCCGCGGGCGTGCAGGGCGTCCCCGGTGTCGCGGGCGCGGGCCACGACGCGCACCACGAACGGGATCAGCCGCGCGCGCGGCGAGCGCTCCAGCCCGCGGGCGAGCGCTGCGTCGCGGGCCTCCTCGGCCAGCACGATCGTCGACGGGATGGCACGGAGCATGAGCGAGAAGGCGAGCGCCACGACCTCCGGGTCGACACCGAGACGCCGCAGCGGCCGCAGGCCGCGGGCGACGGCGTCCATCACCTCGTCGACCGGTGTGGTCACGGTCAGGGTGGTCGCGAGCAGGATCAGCGCGACGAGGTCGCCGACGACCTCGACCGCGCGCGGCCAGCCGTGCTGCCAGACCGTCCAGCCGCCGAGGAGGGCCGCCGTGAGCAGCAGCCAGCGCATCGCCGCCAGCGTGCGACCGACCCGGGCGCCGGACCACCCGAGCAGCGCCGCGGCGAGGGTCACGGCGACGAGCGCCGAGGCCGGACCGCGGACGACGACCACGGCGAGGCCGGCGGCCATCAGGGCGAGCAGCTTGGCGCCGGCTCCGAGGCGGTGCAACAACGTCGTACCGGGCCGGTGCAGGCCCAGGAGCTGAGCGCTCACGCGGTCGCCCGGTAGTGCTCGACGACCTCCGCGGGGTCCCCGTCGCGCTCGACGCGCCCGGCGCGCACGAGCAGCACGCGGTCGCAGCGCGCGGCCAGCTCGAGGTCGTGCGTCACCACCACGAGCTGCTGCGGCAGGCGGAGGAGCAGCTCGCCGATGCGGCGGCTGTTGCCCAGGTCGAGCAGCGTCGTCGGCTCGTCGGCGACGAGGAGCGACGGCCCGGTGGCGAGCACGCCGGCCAGGGCGAGCAGCTGGCCCTCGCCCCCGGACAGCCCGTGCACGCTGCGGTCGCCGAAGCCCGCCAGCCCGACGTCGGCCAGCACCCGGTCCGCGGCGACGAGGCGCTCGGAGCGGTCCCGGTGCGTGCGCCGCAGGGAGAGGGCGACGTCCTCGCGGGCCGTCGGCATCACGAGCTGCGCGGCCGGGTCGGTGAAGACGAAGCCCACCCGCCGGCGCACCTCCCGGCCCTCGCGTGCCACGTCGAGGCCGTCGACGAGCACGCGCCCGGTCGTCGCGGCGACCAGGCCGTTGAGGAGGCGGGCGAGCGTCGACTTGCCCGACCCGTTGGGCCCCACCAGCGCGATGCGGCGCTCGGTCAGGTGCAGCGACGTCTCCTGGAGCACCTGCCGGTGGCCGTTGTGGGTGGGGAACGACACGGTCACCTGCTCGAGGCGGACCTCGCTCACGCGGCGGGCGTTCCCTGGGGCTGCTCGGTGCCGGCAGGGGCGTCCGGTCGGGCGAGCATGTCGGGGAAGGCCCGGTGCACGGCGGTCGCCACGAGCGACATGGCGACGTTCTTCAGGACGTCGCCGAGCCAGAAGACCTTGTCGACGTCCCACGCCTGGGACCACGTCAGGTCGGCGCGCACGACGAGGCCCGCCATGCCGCAGGTGTGGATGAAGACCGCCGAGCTCACCAGGCTCGCGCAGAAGATCGCCACCGCGCTGCCGAGCGAGCGCCGGGGGAGGCGCTCCACGATGGCGCCGCACAGGGCTGCGGCGAGCGGGAAGCCGAGCAGGTAGCCGGCGGTCGGACCGGCCAGCACGGCGAGGCCGGCGGCGCCGCCGGAGAAGATCGGCAGGCCCGCGGCGCCGGCGGCGACGTACAGCGAGACGGCGAGGAAGCCGCGTCGCATGCCCAGCACCGCGCCCGAGAGCAGCACCGCGAAGGTCTGCAGCGTGACCGGGACCGGACCGGCGACCTTGATGGCGGGCAGCAGGGCGCAGACCGCGACGAGGGCGGCGAAGGCGGCGACCAGGGCGACGTCGGTGCCGGGGTTGCGACGGGTGCTCATCGGGTGTTTCCTCTACCTGAACGGTGATCAGTTGAACGGTGTTCAGGTTAGGGTCGCGGAGCCGGCGCGTCAACGCCGGGGTCGCGACGTCGCGAGCGAGAGGGGTACGTCGTGCCGCACCGCCGAGCCGACGTGCTCGCGCGGGCCGTCGCCCTGCTCGACGCGCACGGCCTCGCCGCGCTCACGATGCGCCGGCTCGGCGCGGAGCTCGAGGTGCAGCCGAGCGCGATCTACCACCACTTCGCGAGCAAGCAGGCGCTGCTCGCCGCGGTCGCCGACGAGATCCTCGCCCGTGGTGCGCGACCCCGGACCGCCGTGGAGTGGCCCGACCGGCTGCGCGAGGTGTGCACCGAGCTCCGGCACGCGATGCTCGCGTGCACCGACGGCGCGGACGTGGTGGCGACCGTGTGGGCCTTCGGTCTCGGGGCGGCCGCCCCGGTCGCCGAGCTCGAGAAGGTCCTGGCCGACGCCGGCGCGCCCGCCGAGCTGGTCGCGGTCGCCTCCCGGACCCTGCTCCACTACGTCTTCGGGCACGCCTTCGAGGAGCAGACCGCCCGGCAGGCCGTCAGCCTCGGCGCGGTCGACCGGTCCCTGGAGTCGCTGCCCGACTTCGAGCTCGGCCTCGACCTCGTGATCGACGGCCTGCGCGCCCGGCTGGCCTGAGCTCAGGCCGTGGTGTCGACCTCGGCGCCGTGGAGCTGGGCGAGCAGGACGGCCCCGGCGAGGTCCAGCCGGGTCCGGGTGAGCACGGCGGCCGTGAGGTCGACGCCGCCGAGGCTCGCACCGCGCAGGTCGGTGCGGTCGAGCGTGGTCCCACGGAGCACCGCCCGGTCGAGGCGGGCACGGGCCAGCGTGGCGAGGGTGAGGTCGGACAGTGACAGGTCGGCCTCGCGGAGGTCGACGCCGCTGAGGTCGACCCGGGCGAGGCTGGTGCCGCGGATCGTCACGCCGAGCCACGAGCCGCCGGTGACCGTCAGCGGGCGCAGCACGCACTCGGAGAACGTGCTGCCGACGAGCTTGCAGCCGTCGAGGCTCGCGCCGAAGAACGACGTGCGCCGGAAGTCGCAGCCCACGAACGCCGTCGCGGTGTGGGTGGAGGCGTTGAACCGGCCGCCGTGGAAGATGCACCGCTCGAACGTCGCCCCCGTCGTGGTCGCCTCGGACAGGTCCACGTCGGTGAACGTGCACTCCACGAAGCGGGCCGCGCCCAGGTCGTCGCCGTACCAGTCGTCGCCGCGGAAGTGCTGTCCGGCGGCGTGCTGGGGCTCGGTCACGGCAGCCACCGTATCCGTCACGCGGCCGATAGGGTCGTGCCCGTGATCGCGTCCCACCAGCACCGCTTCATCTTCCTCAAGACCCGCAAGACCGCGGGCACGAGCGTGGAGATCGCGTTGTCCAAGGTGTGCGGTCCCGACGACATCATCACCGAGATCAGCCCCGAGGACGAGGAGCTCCGCCGGGCCGCCGGCGGCCGTCCGCCGCAGAACTTCACGTCGCCGCCGCTGCCGCGCAAGGCGTACAACCACATGGGCGCGAAGGCCACGCGCGACCTCGTGGGCGCCGACGTCTTCGCCGACTACTTCACCTTCGCGATCGAGCGGAACCCGTGGGACGCGGTCGTCTCGCTCTACTTCTGGAAGTACAAGGACCGCGCCGAGCTCCCGGACTTCGAGTCCTACGTCCGCGAGATCTGGATCGAGCAGCTGGCCAACAACCGCCGGCTCTACCGGATCCGCGGGAAGATGGCGCTCGACCGGGTGCTGCGCTACGAGAACCTCGACGCCGAGCTCGAGGAGGTCTGGGACCACCTCGGCCTGCCCGGCCGCCCCGACCTGCCGCGCGCCAAGGGCAACGCGCGTCCGGCCGGGCACTACCGCGAGCTCTACACCCCGGCGTCGCGCGAGCGGGTCGCCACCGTCTTCGCCGACACCATCGAGGCCTTCGGCTACGAGTTCTAGCTCCCGGCGGCCACCGGCACGACGGCGAGCAGCCGCTCGCACTGCTCGACCAGCCGTCGCCGCAGCGGCGCGCCGCGCGCGGCGAAGCCTCGTTGGGCCTCGACGTACTCGGCCTTGCCCTCGGCCGTCTCGATCGGGACCGGCTCGAAGCCCAGGTCGGTGAGGTCGTACGGCGCCGCGCGCATGTCGAGGACGCGGATGTCGCGGGCCAGCTCGAAGCAGTCGGCGACGAGGTCGCTGCTGATCATCGGCGTGAGCCGGAAGGCGTGCTTGTAGAGGTCCATCCCGGCGTGGAGGCACCCGGGCTGCTCGAAGTCCGGCCGGTCGTCGCGCCCCGGCTGCAGGACGTTGAGCCGGCGCGCGCTCGGGGTGAAGAACCGGTAGGCGTCGAAGTGCGAGCAGGCGATGCGGTGCGACTCCACGACCGCGTCGGTGCCCGCCTGCCCCAGCCGCAGCGGCCAGTCGTGGCGGGTGCCGCCGTCCACCTCGTGGGCGCGGTGCACCATCGCCCACTCGTGCAGGCCGAAGCAGCCGAAATGGGGCGCGCGGCCGGCCGTCGCGCTCAGCAGGGCGTGCAGCCGGTCCAGCAGCGGCCGCTGCGAGGCGACGTACGCCGTCGACACCCGCGTCGCGGGCGCCGCGCCGCCGCCGCTGCCGGTCGCGCACGCGACCTGCTCGTAGCCCTTGAGGCCGGCGTAGGCCTCGGCGCCCGCCAGCGCGACGCCGTGACCGGGGTGCCAGCGACGCAGCTGCGCAGGCCGCTGGGAGTAGTAGGTGAAGAGGAAGTCGTGCACCGGGTGGGCGACCTTGTCGGCGCGCCGGGCCAGGTGGGGCGCGACGAACGCGTCGACGCGGGCGGCGTGCGCCTCGGCGAGCGGGCGCCACTCGGACTCGGACAGCACGCGCACCGCTCCAACGTAGTTCAACCCAGCCGCGGGGCCCGGTGGGGGTTGCAGCACGGGGCGGTCTGGGCCGCTCGCCCGGTCCCTCGACCCGGGCCGGCGCGCGGAGGACACTGCCCGCATGGACCGCACCTCCGGCCTGGACCGCGCCCACCAGCACGCGGTCGCGTGGCTCGACTCGCTCGCCGACCGGCCGGTGCCGCCGCGGCTCGGCGCCGACGACATGCTGGCCCGCCTCGACCGGCACCTGCAGGACGGACCGCGCGACCCGGTGGAGGTCGTCGACGAGCTCGTCGCGGCGTGCGAGCCGGGACTGACCGCGATGCCGGGCGGGCGGTTCTTCGGGTTCGTCATCGGCGGCTCGCACCCCGCCGCCCTCGCCGTCGACTGGCTGGTCAGCGCGTGGGACCAGAACGCCGGCCTCCGCACGCCCACCCCGGCGCACTCCGCGGTGGAGCACGTCACCGAGGAGTGGATCCTCGACCTGCTCGGCCTGCCGGCAGGCAGTGCGGTCGGCTTCGTCACCGGCGGCACGATGGCCAACTTCACCTGCCTGGCCGCCGGGCGCGACGAGGTGCTGCGCCGCGCCGGCTGGGACGTCGCCGAGCAGGGGCTCGCCGGGTCGCCGCCCGTGCGGGTCCTCGTCGGTGCCGAGCGGCACGACACCGTCGACCTCAGCCTGCGCTACCTCGGGCTCGGCGCGCCCGAGCCGGTCGCGGCCGACGACCAGGGTCGCATCGAGCCGGCCGCTCTCGCCGCCGCCCTCGACGCCGGTGACGGGCGCCCGACGATAGTCGTCCTGCAGGCCGGCAACCTGCACTCCGGGGCCTTCGACCCGTTCGAGGCGACCGTGACCGCCGCCCACGACGCCGGGGCCTGGGTGCACGTCGACGGAGCCTTCGGGCTCTTCGCGGGCGCCTCCCCGCGACGCCGGTACCTCCTCGCCGGCGTCGAGCACGCCGACTCGTGGGCCACCGACGCCCACAAGACCCTCAACGTGCCCTACGACTGCGGCCTCGCCATCGTCCGCGACCGCGCGGCGCTGCGTGCGGCGATGGGCATGCACGGCGACTACCTGATCCACGACGCGGTGGGGGAGCCGTTCGACAAGGTGCCCGAGATCAGTCGGCGGGGCCGTGCGTTCCCCGTGTGGGCCGTGCTCCGCGCGCTCGGGCGTGACGGCGTCGCGCGGCTCGTCGACGGCTTCTGCGAGCATGCCGCCGCGTTCGCGGAGGGGATCTCGGCCATCGACGGCGCCGAGGTGCTCAACGACGTGGAGTTCACCCAGGTGTGCGCGTCCTTCGGCGACGACGATCGCACGCGGGCCGTGGTCGCGGCCATGCTCGCCGAGGGGACGGCGTGGACCACGGGCTCGCGGTGGCACGGCCGAGCCGTGCTGCGGGTCAGCGTCAGCAACTGGTCGACGACGGTCGACGACGTCGCGACGACCCTGGCCGCCCTCAGGCGCGCAGCGGGCGGCTGAGTGCCGGCTGCCGAGCGTTGGATAGCCTCGGCGCATGCGCATCTGTCGGTTCAGCACGGGCGAGGAGCCCCGCTTCGGCGTCGTCACCGGTGAGGTCGACGAGTTCGGCCAGCCCGCCGACGACTCCGTGGTCGTGACCCTCGCCGGCGACCCGCTCTACGTCGGCGTCAAGCTCGTCGAGGAGGAGCACCGGCTGAGCGACGTACGCCTCCTCGCGCCGATCATCCCGCGCAGCAAGGTCGTCGGCATCGGCCGCAACTACGCCGCCCACGCGGCCGAGCTCGGCAACGACCTGCCCGCCGAGCCGCTGATGTTCCTCAAGCCCAACACGACCGTGATCGGTCCGGGCGACCCGATCTTCTACCCGCCGCAGACCGGTGACCTGCACTACGAGGGCGAGCTCGCGGTCGTCATCGGACGGATCTGCCGCGACGTCCCCGCCGAGCAGGCCACCGACGTGATCTTCGGCTACACGATCGCCAACGACGTGACGGCGCGCGACCTCCAGCGCTCCGACGTGCAGTTCACCCGGGCCAAGGGGTTCGACTCGTTCTGCCCGCTCGGGCCGTGGATCGAGACCGACCTCGACCCCCAGCACTTCGCCGACGGGCGCGCGGTCCAGACCTACCTGAACGGCGACGTCGTGCAGGACGGCACGACCGCGGACATGATCTTCGACGTGCCGACGCTGGTCGCCCACGTGTCCTCGGTGATGACGCTGCTGCCCGGCGACGTGATCCTCACCGGCACCCCCGAGGGCGTCGGTCCGATGCAGGTCGGCGACGAGGTCGAGATCTCGATCGCCGGCATCGGCGCCCTGACCAACCCCGTAGCCCAGAGAAGCTGAGTACCCCATGACGAGCCCCGTCCGCGTCCGTTTCTGCCCCTCGCCCACCGGCTCGCCCCACGTCGGCCTGGTGCGCACCGCCCTGTTCAACTGGGCCTTCGCGCGCCACCACGGCGGGCAGATCGTCTTCCGGATGGAGGACACCGACCGCGAGCGCAGCACCCAGGAGTCCTACGACGCGATCCTGGAGCTCTGGCGCTGGCTCGGCCTCGACTGGGACGAGGGCATCGAGGTCGGCGGCCCGCACGGCCCCTACCGGCAGAGCGAGCGCGGCGCGGTCTACCGCGACGTGCTCGCCCGGCTGCGCGCGTCGTCGTATACCTACGACTGCTTCTGCACGACCGAGGAGGTCGACGCCCGCCGCAAGGCGTCGGGCTCGAAGATGCAGGGCTACGACGGCTTCTGCCGCGACCTCACCGACGAGCAGCGCGCGGCCTTCGAGGCCGAGGGCCGCTCGCCGGTCGTCCGGTTCCGGATGCCCGACGGCTCGATCACCTGGCACGACCTCGTGCGCGGCGACATCACCTTCGAGACCGAGAACGTCCCCGACTACGCGCTCTCGCGCGCCAACGGCGACCCGCTCTACACGCTGGTCAACCCGGTCGACGACGCACTGATGCAGATCACCCACGTGCTGCGCGGCGAGGACCTGCTGTCCAGCACGCCGCGCCAGCTCGCGCTCTTCGAGGCGCTCGTGGAGCTGGGGATCGCCGAGCAGGTGCCGGCCTACGGCCACCTCCCGTACGTGATGGGCCAGGGCAACAAGAAGCTGTCCAAGCGCGACCCCGAGGCGCACGCGCTGGCCTACCGGGAGCAGGGCTTCCTGCCCGAGGGCCTGCTCAACTACCTCGCGCTGCTCGGCTGGTCGATCGCCGGCGACCGCGACGTCTTCTCGATGGCCGAGATGGTCGAGGCGTTCGACATCGCCGACGTCAACCCCAACCCGGCCCGCTTCGACCTCAAGAAGGCCGAGGCGATCAACGCCTCCCAGATGCGGCTGCTGCCCCTCGACGAGGTGACCCACCGCGTGCTGCCGTTCCTGAAGGAGGCAGGTGTTGTCGGCGACCCGGTCAGCGACGCCGACGCGCAGCTGCTCGAGCTGGCGATGCCGCTCGTGGCCGAGCGCATCAACAAGCTCACCGAGGCCGCGACGATGCTCGACTTCCTCTTCGTCGACGAGGCCGCGTTCGAGCGGCACGAGGAGCTCGACGAGGCCGGCAGGGACGTCGTCAAGGCGGCGCACGACGCGCTGGTCGCGGTCGGCGCGTGGAGCACCGCCGCCATCGACGAGGCGCTGCGGGCCGCGCTGATCGACGGGCTCGGCCTCAAGCCGCGGCTCGCCTTCGGCCCGGTGCGGATCGCGGTGACCGGCCGCAAGGTCAGTCCGCCGCTGTTCGAGTCGATGGAGCTGCTCGGGCGCGAGCGCTCGATCGCGCGGCTGCGCGACGCGATGTCGGGCTGAGCCGTGGGCGCCCCGCTCGACCCGGCCTTCCGGCCGCAGTATCACCAGCTGCACCGTGTCGGGCGTCCAGGCGTCTGGCGCTCGGTCGTCGGCTCGCTCCTCGTGCTGGTGCTCGTGTTCGCCGTCGTGCCGCTCATCGCGGGCGGCCTGTTCTTCGCCGGCCTGGTGGCGCTGGGCCGGACGGTGGACGAGGCCGGCGCCGTCCTCGACGTCACCGCGGAGACCACCCCCACCGGCCTCGCCCTGCTCAACGTCGTCATCGCCGCAGCCATCCCCCTCACGTTCGCGGTGTCCTGGTGGCTGCACCGGCTCAGGCCGCGCTGGATCTCCTCGGTAGCCCCGCGGCTGCGGTGGGGCTACCTCGTCGCGTGCCTCGGGCTGTCCGTCGTGGCGCTGCTCGCCTCGCTCGGGGTCGGCCTGCTGCTCCCGCTCGACCCGGGTGAGGCGCCGGCCGGGGCGGTCAACGACTTCACCACGCGCACCCGCGACTTCCTCATCGTGATCCTGCTGCTCACGCCGCTGCAGGCGGCCGGTGAGGAGTACCTCTTCCGCGGCTACCTCACCCAGGCGTTCGGCTCGCTGGTCTGGGCCCGCCGCACCTCGCAGGCCCTGGCGGTGCTCGGACCAGCGCTCATCTTCGCGCTCTTCCACGGCCTCTCGCAGGACTGGCCCGTCTTCTTCGACCGGTTCGCCTTCGGCGTCGTGGCCGGCATCCTGGTCATCCGCACGGGCGGCCTCGAGGCGCCCATCGCGATGCACGTGCTCAACAACTTCCTCGCGTTCGGACTCGCGCTGGCGTTCGGCGACCTCACCACGGCGCTCAACGCCGAGGGAGGCAGCAGCTGGTGGATGATCCTGTCCACGCTGACCCAGTCCCTGGTCTACCTCGGGCTCGCGGTGGCGGTGGCCAGGGCGATGGGCCTGGTCACCCAGGGGCCGCCCGTCGGGGGAGCGCTGCCTCCTCCTGAGGCCGACCCCGTTTTGGCCGTGCCACCACCGCGCGTGTAACGTTCGGGGTCGGTTCTGCAGAGTTCTGTGGCAGAACCACGTGGGTGGTCGGAGCGATCCGATACCCCCATGGGGTATGGTGTAATTGGCAACACGGCTGATTCTGGTTCAGTTGTTCTAGGTTCGAGTCCTAGTACCCCAGCGGATCCGGAGAACGAGAGCCGGATTTGGAGCGTCACTCCATCTTCGATAGAGTCTCGCTCCGTCGCTCGCAGAGCGGCAGTGCAAGCCCCCGTCGTCTAGCGGCCTAGGACGTCGCCCTCTCACGGCGGTAACGCCGGTTCAAATCCGGTCGGGGGTACAACGCACGAGGAAGGGCCCGGTCAGCAGACCGGGCCCTTCGTCGTCTCGCGCCCGGCTGCTCGCGGCGGAGCCGGACCGGCGCGGTGGGCTAGCATCCGCGCCCATGACTGACGGGCCCCGGCTGGTCGCCGGCATCGACTCCTCCACCCAGTCCTGCAAGGTCGTCGTCCGCGACGCCGAGACGGGCCGCCTCCTCCGGCAGGGACGCGCGAGCCATCCCGACGGCACCGAGGTCCATCCAGACCACTGGTGGGCGGCCCTGCAGGCGGCGGTCGCCGAGGCCGGCGGGCTGGACGACGTGGCGGCCGTGAGCGTCGGCGGCCAGCAGCACGGCATGGTGTGCCTCGACGAGGACGGGCAGGTCGTCCGCCCCGCGCTGCTGTGGAACGACACCCGGTCGGCCGGTGCCGCGCGGGACCTCGTCGACGAGCTCGGCGGTCCCGAGGAGGGTGGGCGCGCCTGGGCCGAGGCCGTCGGCGTCGTCCCCGTGGCGTCGTTCACGGTGACCAAGCTGCGCTGGCTCGCCGAGCACGAGCCGGAGAGCGCGCGCCGCACGGCCGCGGTGTGCCTCCCGCACGACTGGCTGACCTGGAGGCTCTCCGGCAGCAGCGACCTCGCCGACCTCACCACCGACCGCAGCGACGCGAGCGGCACGGGCTACTGGTCGGCCGCCACCGGGGCCTACCGCCCCGACCTCCTCGAGCGCGCCTTCGGTGCCGTCCCCCATCTGCCGCGGGTCGTCGAGCCCGGCGCCGTCGCGGGCTCGGCGGCCGGCGGCGCCGTCCTCGGCGCCGGTGCGGGGGACAACGCCGGAGCCGCCCTCGGCCTCGGGGCGGGGGAGGGCGACGTGGTCGTCTCCATCGGGACCTCCGGGGTCGTCACCGCCGTCACCGACGTGGCGCCGCTCGACCCCACCGGGTCGGTGGCGGGCTTCGCCGACGCCAGCGGGTTGTTCCTGCCGCTCGTCGCGACCCTCAACGGCGCTCGCGTCCTCGACGCGGCCGCGCGGATCCTCGGAACGGACCACGAGACGCTCTCGGCGCTCGCCCTCGAGGCCCCGTCCGGAGCCGGCGGCCTCGCGCTGGTGCCGTACCTGGAGGGGGAGCGCACGCCGAACCGGCCCGAGGCGACCGGGTCGCTGCACGGCCTCACGCTCGCGACCGCGACGCGTCCGATGCTCGCCCGTGCGGCGATCGAGGGCCTGCTGTGCAGCCTCGCCGACGGCCTGGACGCGATCGTGACGACCGGCGTACGCCCCGCCCGCGCGCTGCTGATCGGCGGGGCGGCTGCCTCCGAGGCCGTCCGCACGGTCGCGGCCGAGGTGCTCGGCATCCCGGTCGACGTCCCCCCGCCCGGCGAGTACGTCGCCGACGGCGCGGCGCGCCAGGCGGCCTGGGCGCTGTCGGGGACCGACCAGCCGCCGGTCTGGCAGCGCGAGGGCACCCGCCGCTACGAGGCGGATCCCGTCCACGCGATCCGGCTGCGCTACGCGGAGGGGCGCGAGCGGCACCTGGACCGGACCACCTGAAACTTGCGCGCCCAGGACCTTGACGTGACGGGCGTCACCGACTTAGTTTGGCGGTCCATCAAACTAAGTGGTGACACCGGTCACACGGGACGGAGCCTGGGATGTCGCAGCTGCGTGACGGCTGGTCCTCGACCAGCAACGGCGGTGCCGACCAGGGCACCGTCCGTCGCGCCAACCTGTCCCTCCTCCTCCGCAGCCTCCGCGAGGACGGCCCGCGGTCCAGGGCCCGGCTCGCGTCGGACCTCGGCCTGAACAAGGCCACCGTCTCCAGCCTGGTCGGCGAGCTCCTCGAGCGCGGCCTGGTCCGCGAGGGCAGCGCCGAGCGCGGGGCCGTCGGCCGACCGGGCACGATCGTCGAGATCGACGGTGCCGGCGCCTACGGGCTCGGCGCGGAGATCAACGTGCACCACGTCTCCACCCGCGCCGTCGACCTGGCCGGGGTCGTGGTGAGCGAGCGGCGCACCTCCGTCGACACCAGGGGCCTGGAGCCCGACGAGGTCATCGACCGGCTCGTCGAGCTCCTCCAGGGCACCCTCGCCGACCTCGCCGACCTCGGTGGCACGCCGGTCTCGGCCGTCGTCGGCGTCGCCGGGCTGGTCGACCACGACCGCGGCACGGTCCCCGTCGCGGCCAACCTCGGCTGGCAGGACGTCGCGCTCGCCGGGCTCCTGCGCAGCAAGCTGTCCGACCCGGGCTACCGCCTCGAGGTGGCCAACGAGGCGAACCTCGCCGCCGTCGCCGAGGCCACGCCGGGCGACCCGGAGCGCCGCGACATCCTGGTCCTGCACGGCGAGGTGGGCATCGGCGGCGGCATCGTCGCCGACGGACGGCCCTTCCCCGGCAGGCGCGGCTACGCCGGCGAGTTCGGCCACATGACCGTCGACCGCGACGGCGACCGCTGCGGCTGTGGCCGGACCGGGTGCTGGGAGACGGTCATCGGCCTCAGCCGCCTCATCGAGCTGGCAGCCGAGGGCGAGGACGACCTGCTCCGCTCGCCGCTGCTCGACCTGGAGGGAAAGGTCGGCGAGATCACCCGTCGCGCCGCCGCGGGCGACGAGCGCACCCTCGCGGCCCTGCGTGAGATCGGCCGGTGGGTCGGCATCGGGGCCGCGCTCCTGACCAACGTCCTCAATCCCGGGATGATCGTGCTCTCGGGCTACCTCGGCGAGGTGGGCGAGTGGATCCGCGACGAGGTCGAGGCCGAGCTCGCGACCGGCGTGCTCGCCCCCGGCGCCGGCGGGACCCGCATCGGCCTCTCGACCCTCGGCTTCTCCGCGGCCGTCCACGGCGCCGCCGCGGTGGCCATCGACCACGTCTACGACGACCCCACCCTGGTCCCGCGTGTGGGCCACGCCCTGGAGGTGCTTCCATGACCGACTCCCCACTGCTGACGATGCGCGGCATCGTCAAGCGGTTCCCCGGCGTCCTCGCCCTCGGCGGCGTCGAGCTCGAGGTCCGTGCGGGCGAGGTGCACTGCCTCCTCGGCCAGAACGGCGCCGGCAAGTCCACCCTGATCAAGATCCTGTCCGCGAGCTACCAGCCCGACGAGGGCGAGATCCTCTGGGAGGGACAGCCGGTCGCGCTCGGCACCCCGCAGGCCGCGATGGACCTCGGCATCTCGACGATCTACCAGGAGCTCGACCTGGTCCCGGACCTGAGTGTCGCGGAGAACATCTTCCTCGGCCACGAGCTGAGCCGGGGCGGCTTCAGCCAGCGTTCCGAGACGCTCCGCCGCACCCGCGAGCTGCTCGCCCGGCTGGGGCACGGCGAGATCCCGGCGACGCGTTCCGTGGGCCGGCTGTCCCCGGCCGCGCAGCAGATCGTCAGCATGGCGCGGGCACTGTCGCAGGACACGCGTCTGCTCGTCCTCGACGAGCCCTCCGCCGTGCTCGACCAGGGCGAGGTCGACAACCTCTTCCGGGTGATTCGCGACCTCACCGCCGAGGGGGTGGCGGTGGTCTACATCTCCCACCGCCTCGACGAGATCCGCCGGATCGGGGACCGGATCACGGTCCTCAAGGACGGCAGCACCGTCGCGACCGGCCTCGCGGTCGACCAGACGCCCACGAGCGAGCTCATCAAGCTGATGACCGGTCGCTCCATCGAGTACGTCTTCCCGCCTCGCGGCGAGGCCGTGCCGGCGGACGCGGCGACGGTCCTGGAGGTCGAGGGGCTCGCGCTGCCGGGCGTCTTCTCCGGCGTGGACCTGAAGGTGCGCGCGGGCGAGATCGTCGGACTGGCCGGCCTCGTCGGCGCCGGGCGCTCGGAGATCATCGAGACGCTCTACGGCGCTCGCCGCGCCTCCGCCGGACGGGTGCGCGTCAACGGCAAGGAGCTGCGCCGCGGCTCGGTCCCCGCCGCCGTCAAGGCCGGCATGGGCCTCTGCCCGGAGGAGCGCAAGTCGCAGGGCCTGCTGCTCGACCAGGCCGTCTACCGCAACATCACCGTGTCCTCGATGAGCCGCTTCAGCCGCCTCGGGCTGCTCGACAGCCGCTCCGAGCGCAAGCGCGCCACCGAGCTCACGGAGTCCCTCGACGTCCGTCCGGCAGGAGTCGATCGCCTCGTGCGCCTCCTCTCGGGCGGCAACCAGCAGAAGGTCGTGCTCGCCAGGTGGCTGCTCCGGGAGTGCCGGGTGCTGCTGCTGGACGAGCCGACCCGAGGGGTGGACGTCGGCGCCCGCGCCGAGATCTACGCCCTCGTGCGCTCGCTCGCCGACTCCGGTGTCGCCGTGGTCCTGGTGTCGAGCGAGGTGGAGGAGGTGCTCGGGCTCGCGGACCGGGTCCTCGTGGTCCGCGAGGGCCGTGTCGTGCACGAGGGGCCGGCAACCGAGATCGACGAGTCGCGGGTCCTGGACCTGGTCATGGAAGGAAAGGTCGCATGAGCGAGCAGGGTACGAGCCAGGGCGCCGAGCGCGCGCGCCACCTGGGAGACGTCGAGAACACCGTCGCCCCGACGCGGGACACCGTCCAGGTCGAGCGCGCCGCAGCCGAGACCGAGCACGCGGGAGGAGGTGCAGCCGGGCTCATGAGCGGCCCGTTCGGGCGCAACCTCGGCCTGGTGGTCGCGCTGCTGCTGATCTGCGCGGCCGGCCTCGTCACGGCCGGCGACCGCTTCGCCAGCCTCGACAACACGCTGACCATCCTGCGCTTCGCCTCGGCGCTCGGCGTGGTGGCCATCGGCATGACGTTCGTCATCACCGGTGGCGGCATCGACCTGTCGGTGGGGGCACTGGTGGCGCTCTGCTCGGTGTGGGCGACGACCTTCGCCACCCAGACGATGGCCACCGACAACCACTGGATCGTCATGGTGTTCGCGGCCCTGGCGGTGGGCGCGGGGGCAGGGCTGATCAACGGGTTGGTGATCGCCTACGGCAAGGTGGTCCCCTTCATCACCACGCTCGCGATGCTCGCCGCCGCCCGAGGTCTCGCCGAGATCATCTCCGAGCGTCGCACGCAGATCGTCACCGTCGACGGGTTCAAGGACTTCTTCGGCGCCGACGTCCTCGGCGTGCCGCTCCTGGTGATCATCTTCGCGCTCGTCTCCATCGCCGGATGGGTGCTGCTCAACCGGACGACGTTCGGCCGGCGCACCCTCGCCGTCGGCGGCAACCCCGAGGCTGCTCGCCTGGCGGGCATCAACGTCAACCGCCACACGGTCATGCTCTACGTCCTGGTCGGCGTCTGCTGCGGGCTCGCGGCGCTCATGCTCGTCAGCCGTACGACCGTCGGCAGCTCGACCCACGGCAGCCTCTGGGAGCTCGACGCCATCGCCGCCGTGGTCATCGGCGGCACGCTCCTCACCGGCGGCCGCGGCACGATCGTGGGCACCGTCGTCGGGGTCCTGATCTTCGCCACCCTCAACAACGTCTTCACCCTCAACAACCAGGACACCTCGACCCAGGCGGTCGCCAAGGGCCTGATCATCGTCGTCGCCGTGCTGCTGCAGCAGCGCCTGGCGCGCAACGCGACCTCGACCTGAGCGGTCGGTCGCCCCCCAGCTCGGACGAACAGCACCACCCACCCCCTGCGCCGGGACGCCTCGTGCAACCGGCTCGAGCACCGCACCCAACGAGATGAACAAGGAGCACCACCCATGCGACTGCGCACCCCCTTCGGACGGCAGCAGAGCCGCTTCACCGGCATCGTGGTCGGCGCGGTCGCCGTCCTCACCCTCGCCGCCTGCACCGGCAGCGCCCAGGACGCGGCGGACGAGGACGGGTCGAACGACGCGCCCGTGGCCGCCGCGGGCAGCAACGACGAGGAGGGCGAGAAGGTCACCATCGGCTTCTCGGCGCCCGCCGCGGACCACGGCTGGATGGGCGCCATCACCAGCAACGTCCGCGACCTCGCCGAGCAGTACCCCGACATCGACCTCCAGGTCGCCGAGGGCACCAACGACGTCAACCTCCAGATCAGCCAGGTCGAGACCTTCATCAACGACGAGGTCGACGCCATCGTGCTGCTGCCCTTCGACGGCGCCGCGATGACGCCGGTCGCGCTCAAGGCGATGGAGGCCGGCATCCCGGTCATCAACGTGGACCGCGAGTTCGACGACCCGAACGCCGCACGCGTCACCGTGCTCGGCGACAACTACGGCATGGGCGTCTCCGCCGGCCAGTACGTCTGCGAGCAGGCCGGCGGCGACAAGGACGTCGTCGTGGCCGAGATCGCCGGCATCGACTCCCTGCCCCTCACCCAGGACCGCAGCCAGGGCTTCAAGGACGCGCTCGCCGAGTGCGGCCTCGACGTGGACGCCCGCCAGGCCGCTGAGTTCACCGTCGAGAGCGGCGAGGAGGTCGCGGCCAACCTGCTGCAGGCCGAGTCGAAGATCGACTACCTGTGGAACCACGACGACGACCAGGGCCTCGGCGTCCTGGCCGCCATCGAGAACGCGGGACGCGACGAGTTCACCATGATCGGCGGCGCCGGCTCGGCCAACGCGATGCGCGCCATCCAGGAGGACAACAGCGTGCTGAAGGCGACCGTCATCTACCCCTCCACCCAGGGCGCCGACGGCGTCAAGCTCGCCCGTCTGCTGCTGCAGCAGAAGGCGATGAGCGACCTCGTCGAGGTCGAGGTGCCCCGCACCGTGCAGCTCTACGCCCCCGTCGTGACCGCGGACAACGTCGACCAGTACATCGACACCGCGTTCGAGTCCTGACCGACGCGGGACGGCCGGCGGCGGCTCCCACGGGAGCCGCCGCGGGTCGACCGCGCCCACTGGCGCCCCGCGCCGTGCCTGCCACGGCATCCCACCGCACGCCAGCCAGACCCATCCCCGCCCGGCCCGCTCAGTCGCACCCAGGCGCACCCAGCAGCTGTAGCCCGATCCCAGCCGACCCCGGCTGGTCCCGAACCCGAGGAGGTCCGATGACCGCCACTCCCGACTCACCCGGAGCCCGAGCTGGCACCGCCCCCGACGCCGAGCTGTCCGTCGGCATGGTGGGCTACGCCTTCATGGGCGCGGCGCACTCCCAGGCGTGGCGCACCGCCCCGCGGTTCTTCGACCTCCCGCTGCGCCCGCGCATGACCGCCGTCGCGGGCCGCGACCCGCAGGGCGTGAAGGCCGCGGCCGACCGCCTCGGGTGGGACTCTGTGGAGACGTCCTGGCAGGCGCTGGTCGCCCGCGACGACATCGACCTCGTGGACGTGTGCACGCCGGGGCACACCCACGCCGAGATCGTCATCGCCGCGCTCGAGGCCGGCAAGCACGTGCTCTGCGAGAAGCCGCTGGCCAACAGCGTCGAGGAAGCCGAGGCGATGACCCGGGCCGCCGAGCGGGCCGCTGCGAGCGGCGTGCGCTCGATGGTCGGCTTCACCTACCGGCGCGTGCCCGCCATCTCCCTGGCCCGCCAGCTCATCGCGGAGGGCCGCCTCGGCACCGTCCACCACGTCCGCGGCCAGTACCTCCAGGACTGGATCGTCGATCCCGACGCTCCGCTGTCGTGGCGCCTGGAGAAGGACAAGGCGGGCTCCGGCTCGCTGGGCGACATCGGCGCCCACATCATCGACATCGCGCAGTTCATCACCGGGGACACCATCACGAGGGTCTCGGGCCGCCTGCGCACGTTCGTGGACGAGCGGCCGCTGCCCAGCGAGCACTCGGGCCTCTC
Source organism: Nocardioides xinjiangensis (assembly GCF_017916385.1). Lineage (NCBI taxonomy): Bacteria > Bacillati > Actinomycetota > Actinomycetes > Propionibacteriales > Nocardioidaceae > Nocardioides > Nocardioides xinjiangensis. Next base: position 514,303 of record NZ_JAFMSW010000001.1, on the reverse strand, counting down.
GGGCACGGCCGGCAGCGGGCGGGGCAAGGTCACCGTCGACGACGCGGCGACCTTCCTGGCCGACTTCGGCAGCGGCGCCATGGGTGTCTTCGAGGCGACGCGCTTCGCGTCCGGCCGCAAGAACGCCATCCGGATCGAGGTGAACGGCTCGCTCGGCAGCATCGCGTTCGACTTCGAGGACATGAACGTCCTGCACTTCTTCGACGGCACGGAGGACGCCCGCACCGCCGGCTTCCGCCGCATCCTCGTCACCGAGCCGCAGCACCCCTACGTCGGTGCCTGGTGGCCCGCGGGTCACGTCATCGGCTACGAGCACGGCTTCATCCACCAGGTGGTCGACCTGGTCCGCGACATCGCGGCCGGATCGGACCCCACCCCGACCTTTGCCGACGGACTCCAGGTGCAACGCGTCCTGGCCGCGGTCGAGACCAGCAGTGACACCAACTCGTGGCAGGAGATCCCCACATGACCGACTACACCCCTTCCCCCGAGGACAAGTTCTCCTTCGGGCTCTGGACCGTGGGCTGGCAGGGCACCGACGTGTTCGGTCCCAGCAGCCGTGACCTCCTCGACCCCGTCGAGGCGACCTACCGGCTCGCCGAGCTCGGTGCGGCCGCGGTGACGTTCCACGACGACGACCTCCTTCCCGACGAGGACGAGCGCGATGCCGTGCTCGAGAGGTTCGAGAAGGCCCTCGCCGAGACCGGACTGGCCGTCGAGATGGTGACGACCAACCTCTTCAGCGCCCCGGTCTTCAAGGAGGGCGCGCTCACCGCCAACAACCGCGAGGTGCGCCGCTACGCCCTGGCCAAGGTGCTGCGCAACGTGGACCTCGCCGCCTCGCTCGGCGCGAAGACGTTCGTGCTGTGGGGCGGTCGCGAGGGCGCCGAGCACGGTGCGGCGAAGGACGTCCAGGCGGCGCTCGACCGCTACCGCGAGTCCCTCGACCTGCTCTGCGCCTACGTGAAGGAGCAGGGCTACGACATCCGGTTCGCGCTGGAGCCCAAGCCCAACGAGCCGCGTGGCGACATCCTGCTCCCGACGATCGGGCACGCGCTCGCGCTGATCGGCGAGCTCGACGACCCGTCGATGGTGGGGCTCAACCCGGAGGTGGGCCACGAGGAGATGGCCGGGCTGAACTTCGCCCAGGGCATCAGCCAGGCGCTGTGGCACGACAAGCTCTTCCACGTCGACCTCAACGGCCAGCACGGCCCGCGCTTCGACCAGGACCTCCGGTTCGGCGCGGGCAACCTGCGCGGTGCGTTCTGGACCGTCGACGCGCTGCTCGGCGCCGGCACCGGCAAGGCCTACGACGGCTACGTGCACTTCGACTTCAAGCCGCCGCGGGCCGAGGCCATGGACGGTGTCTGGGAGTCCGCTCGCGGCTGCATGCGCAACTACCTCATGCTGCGCGAGCGCGTGCAGGCGTTCCGCTCCGACCCCGACGTCGTCGCGGCGCTCGAGGCGGCCGAGGTCGGCACGCTGCGCACCCCCACCCTCGGCGAGGGGGAGTCGCTCGCCGACCTGCGGGCGGCGTCGTACGACGTCGAGGGGCTCGCCGCGCGCAGCGTGGGCATGGAGGCCCTCGACCAGCTGGCGCTGGAGCACCTGCTCGGAGCTCGCTGACCCCCACCTCCCGGCGGGGCCGAACCCGCCGGGAGGTGACCGCACCACCAGGGGCCGAACGCCCGGGGACCCGCCCCGGAACCGATGGAGCGCACGTCCATCACCAGAGAAGGGATCGTGATGAACAGACTCATCACGCAGCTGCAGGGTCGATCCCGTGCAGCCCTCGGATCCACCATGGCCATGCTCGTGGCGCTGCCCCTCGGGGCGACGCTCGGGCTCTCGGCCGCCCCGGCCGGCGCCGCCGTGCCGGACAGGCCGACGAAGGAGGCCTCCTCCTCCGAGAAGCGCCAGCCGGAGCAGGACGTCATCGGCGAGGCGACGCCCTGGACCGCACCCTCAGCGGCCGCGTCCGCGGCGGCGGCCGCGGAGGAGTCGTTCGACGCGCTCCTGTTCTCCAAGACCGCCGCGTTCCGCCACTCCAACATCGACGAGGCGACCACCGCCATCCAGGCCCTGGCGGCCGACAACAACTTCACGGTGACCGCGACCGAGGACAGCGCCGCCTTCACCGACGCGAACCTCGAGCAGTACGAGGTCGTCATCTTCCTGTCGACGACCGGCGACGTGCTCAACTCCTCCCAGCAGGCCGCCTTCGAGCGCTACATCCAGGCGGGCGGCGGCTACGCCGGCATCCACGCGGCGTCCGACACCGAGTACGACTGGCCCTGGTACGGCCAGCTCGTGGGCGCCTACTTCAACAACCACCCGCCCGGCACGCCCACCGCGACCGTGAAGGTCGAGGACCACGCCCACGCGTCCACCGCGGGCATCGCTCCGCGCTGGCAGCGCACCGACGAGTGGTACAACTTCCGCACCAACCCGGCCAACCCCCGCGAGAAGCTGCACGTGCTCGCCTCCCTCGACGAGACGACCTACACGCCCGGCAACGGCGCGATGGGTGCCGAACACCCCATCGCCTGGTGCCAGGACTACGACGGCGGCCGGAGCTGGTACACCGGCATGGGCCACACCGAGGCGTCCTTCGTCGACCCGACCTTCCTCGAGCACATCCTCGGTGGCATCCAGACCGCCGCGGGCGTCGTGGACTCCGACTGCAAGGCGACGCTGCCCTCGAGCTTCGAGAAGGTCGCGCTCGACGAGAACACCTCGAACCCGATGGAACTCGACATCGCCGACGACGGCCGGGTCTTCTACATCGACCGCAACGGCGCCGTGCGCATCATCAAGCCCAACGGCAACGTGGTGACCGCCGGCACGATCCCCGTCTACACCGGCCAGGAGTTCGGCCTGCTCGGGATCGCGCTCGACCCCGACTTCGCCACCAACAACTGGGTCTACCTCTACTACTCCCCGCAGGGCACCACGCCGACCGACCGCATCGCGCGCTACACGATGTCGGGCGACACGCTGCAGCTCGGCACCGCCGTGACGATCCTCGACGTGCCGACGCAGCGCGACCAGTGCTGCCACGCGGGCGGGTCCATGGAGTTCGACAACGACGGCAACCTCTACCTCGCGACCGGTGACAACACCAACCCGTTCGACTCCGGTGGCTACACGCCCATCGACGAGCGACCGAACCGCAGCGCCTGGGACGCCCAGCGCACCTCGGCCAACACCAACAGCCTCAACGGCAAGGTCCTCCGCATCCGGCCCAAGGCCGACGGCGGCTACACCATCCCGGCCGGCAACCTCTTCGACGAGTCCACCGACACCCAGCAGAAGACCCGTCCCGAGATCTACGCCATGGGCTTCCGCAACCCGTTCCGCATCGGCCTCGACGAGCAGAACAACAACATCCTCGTCGCCGACTACGGTCCGGACGCCGGCTCCGTGAGCGCCACCCGCGGGCCCAACGGCCGCGTGGAGTGGAACGTCCTCGACGAGCCGGGCAACTACGGCTGGCCGTACTGCGTGGGCAACAACACGCCGTACAACGACTACAACTTCGCCAGCAGCACGGCCGGTGCGACGTTCGACTGCGCCGCGCCCGTCAACGACTCGCCCAACAACACGGGCCTGACCAACCTGCCCGCAGCCAAGGCCGCCACCATGTGGCAGAGCAACAACGCCTCGATCACCGGCACCCCGGAGATCGGTGCGAGCGGTGCGCCGATGACCTCGGGCACCTACAGCTACGACCCGGAGCTGGAGTCCGACCGCAAGTGGCCGGCGTACTTCGACCGCAAGGCGGTCTGGGCCGACTGGAACAACAACCGCCTGTTCACGGTGCAGATGAACCAGGACGGCACGGGCTACACCGACCTCAACCGCTTCCTGGCCCCGCTGCAGATGCGGCGCCCGCACGCGCTGCAGTTCGGTCCCGACGGTGCCCTCTACATGATCGAGTGGGGCAGCGGCTTCAACGGCGACAACACCGACTCCGGCATCTACCGGATCGACTACGTCGAGGGAAACCGTGCACCGGTCGCCCGGGCCACGGCCGACAAGACGTCGGGCCCGGCGCCGCTGACCGTCCAGTTCGACGGCGCGGCGTCCTTCGACCCCGACACCGGTGACGCGACCGGCCTCACCTACTCGTGGGACTTCGACGGCGACGGCACCGCCGACGCCGCGACCGCGAAGGGCTCGTACACCTACCCGCAGGCCGGCAACTACACCGCGCGGCTGACCGTGACGGACGTCGACGGACGCAGCGGCACGACCAACCTCTCCATCACGGTGGGCAACACCGCCCCGACGGTGAAGCTGGTCCTGCCGAAGAACGGCGGGTTCTTCGACTTCGACGACCACGTCGCGTACGAGGTCCAGGTCACCGACCCCGAGGACGGCACGATCGACTGCAGCAAGGTCGTCGTGCAGCCCGGCCTGGGCCACGACCAGCACTCGCACGACTACGAGCAGTACAACGGCTGCTCGGGCACGCTGGCGCTCCCCGGCGACACCGGCCACTCCGGCGCGAACATCTTCGGCACCATCAAGGCCACCTACACCGACAAGGGCAACGGCGTCGCCGGCGCGCTGACCGGTGTCGACGGCGTGGTCCTGCACACCAAGCACAAGGAGGTCGAGTTCTTCGACCGGACCGGTCGCACGGGCAGCAACACCACCGGGCAGGCGGGCGTCGCGACGCAGACGACCACCGACGCCGGTGGCGGCCAGAACGTGACGGGCGTCGAGACGGGTGACTGGTTCGCGTGGGACGTCATGAACCTGACCGGCATCAGCGGCGTCACCATGCGGGCCGCGTCGACCACGGCCGGTGCCACGTTCGAGGTCCGGCAGGGCTCGCCGACCGGCACCGCGATCGGCACGCTGGCGATCCCCAACACCGGCGGCGCGCAGACCTACCAGAACGTCTCCACGACGTTCACCGGCGCGACCACCACGAGCCAGGCGCTCTACGTCGTCGCCACCACCGGTGGCGCCAACGTCAACTGGCTCGAGTTCAACGGTCGCGGTGTCACCGACAACAAGCCGCCGACCGTCGCCATCTCCGCCAGCACCACCAACGGCGAGGCGCCGCTGCCGGTGAGCTTCACCAGCACGGTGAGCGACTCGGAGAACGACGTCCCGCTGACCTACGCGTGGAAGTTCGGTGACGGCACCACCTCCACGCAGGCCAACCCGAGCCACACCTACGCCACGCCCGGCACGTACGTCGTCGAGCTCACGGTGACGGACGCGCGGGGAGCCAGGACGACCAGGACCTTGGAGGTCACGGTCAGGAGGCAGTCCGACATGTGCTTCAGCGGTCGTTCCGACGACTTCCTGGGCACCGAGCTCGACACCACCCGGTGGAACCGGAACGTCAGGGTCAACCAGGCACTGACGGTGGCCGACGGGATGCTCACCATCCCGATCACCGCGACCGACATCTACCAGGGCACCAACACCGCGCCGAACATCGTCCTGCAGGACCTGCCGGCCGGCGCCTTCGAGGTGACGACCAAGGTGACGCTGCCCGCGACGAAGGGCTACCAGCAGGGTGGCCTGATCGTCTACGGCGACGACAACAACTACCTGAAGCTGGTCTACTCGGGCCGCTCCACCGCCACCAACGGCGACAAGGCGGCCAACGTCATCCAGTTCGCCAAGGAGACCAACGGGACGGCATCGGAGTCCAACTCCGCCAACCTGGGGGCGGCCTTCCCCGACACCGTCTACCTGAGGATGTCGAGCACGGATGGCAGCACGGTGACCCCGTCGTACAGCACCGACGGCGACACCTGGCTCCCGATCACCCTGTCGAACGGCACCACTGCCGCTGCGCGCAACCTGTCGGGCATCACCGCCCCGAAGGTCGGCCTGCTGGCCCTGGGCAGCACCGCGGCCTCGGCCACGCCCGCCATCAACGCGCAGTTCGACTACTTCACCATCACCCCGGACGACACGGCCGTGCCGTGCCCCCAGCCGTGCTTCGTCGAGGACTTCAACGGCCAGTCGTTGACCTCCCCGCCGTGGACGGTCGTGCGGCCGAGCGGGAACCTCACGGTCTCCGGCGGCTCGGTGAAGATCCCGATGGAGGGGACCGACCTCTACCAGACCACGAACACCGCTCGTGACCTGGTGCTGACGGACCTCCCGGACGGCCCGTTCGTCGCGACCACCAAGGTCAGCGCGCCGATCAACCGCCAGTACCAGTCGGCGGGGCTGCTGGTCTACGGGGACGACGACAACTACCTCAAGCACGTCTTCCAGGGACGCAGCGCGGACCCGAACGCGGCGTCCAACATCGTCCAGACGGCGCGGGAGACCGCAGGCACCGCCGTCGAGACCAACACGTCCGGGCTGGGAGCCACCTCCCCCAGCACGGTCTGGCTGAGGCTGACGAGCGAGGACGGCGAGCAGGTCCTCGGCAGCTACAGCACCGACGGCGAGACGTGGACAACCATGTCGGGCGGCTACAGCCTGGCCGGCATCGCGAACCCGCGGATCGGCCTGCTGTCCGCCGCCAACCAGGCAGCCGGGGCAGGCATCACCGCCAGCTTCGACTTCTTCACCCTCGGTGAGGACGACACCTGCGAGCCCGGTGGCGGTCTCACCGACACCACGGCGCCGACGACGACGCTCAGCATCCCGGGTGCCACCGGCCAGGCCGGCTGGTACACCACGCGTCCGTCGTTCACGCTCGCGGCCGCCGACGAGACGGGCGGGTCGGGCGTCGCCTCGACCGAGTACCGGATCGCCGGAGGTGCCTGGACGCCCTACACCGCGGCCGTGCCGGTCACGGGTGAGGGCGAGCGCCTGGTCGAGTACCGCTCGACCGACGCAGCCGGCAACACCGAGGCGACGAAGTCGCTCACGGTGAAGGTCGACACGGTCGCCCCGACCGCGACGATCACCGTCCCCTCGGCCACGGGCCGGGACGGGTGGCACACCACGCGTCCGTCGGTCACGCTGGCCGCGGCCGACGGTGCGGCCGGGTCGGGCGTCGCCGCGATCGAGTACCGCATCGGCACAGGCGCATGGACGCCGTACACCCTCGCGGTCCCCGTCACCGGTGAGGGCGAGCGCCTGGTCGAGTACCGCTCGACCGACGCAGCGGGCAACGTCGAGACCACGCGGTCGCAGACCGTCAAGGTCGACACGGCGCCGCCCGTCGTCACCACCGCGGAGACCGGCAGCACCACCAAGACGGTCACGCTGACCGCCGCCGACGCCACCTCCGGCGTGGCGGGCATCGAGTACCGCATCGGCGACGACGCGTCGTGGAGCGACTACGCCACGCCGCTCGTGCTCGACGAGCCGGGGACGCACCTCGTCCGCTACCGCGCCGCCGACGAGGCGGGCAACACCGTGGGCGGCCAGCTCGAGGTCGTGGTCAGCGAGCCGGGCGAGCCCGTCGAGCCGGCCAAGCCGACGGTCAGCCTGACCACGGCTCCCGCCGCGGCCAACGGCCGGGCCGGGTGGTTCACCGGTCCGGTCACCGTCTCCCTCGCGGGGGCAGGCGGCCAGGGCGAGGTCGGCCTGGAGTACCGCATCGGCGGCAACGGTGCCTGGACGGCGTACACCGCGCCGTTCAAGGTCAGCACCGACGGTGTCACGCTCGTCCAGGCGCGGGCCACCGACGCGGCCGGCACCACGTCGGCGGTCGGGACGCTCACCGTGAAGATCGACGCCACGGCACCGACGGTCGCCGTCAGCGGCATCGCCGACGGGGCCACGTTCGACGCGGCGGCGGTGCGGACGGCGGTCGTCACCCTCGGTGACGCCACGTCCGGGACGGCGGAGAGCGTCGTGCGGCTCGACGGCGCGGTGGTCGGCTCGCCGGCCCGCCTCGACGCGATGTCGCTCGGCGCCGGTACGCACCGGCTGGAGGTGGCCGTCCTCGACGAGGCCGGCAACCAGACGACGCGCACCCTCACCTTCACGGTGGTCGCGTCCTTCGGCTCCGGCAAGCGCCTCGTCGACAGGCTCGACGACGAGGGCTCGGTCGGCCCGAAGCTGGCGAAGAAGCTCAAGAAGGAGCTGAGGATCGCCAGGAAGGCCGGTTCGCAGAAGGCCGTCAAGGCGCTCAAGCGCTTCGAGAGGCTGGCGAAGCGTGTGGAGGACGAAGAAGCACGCACCGCCCTGCAGCACCTGGCGCGCGCCATGAAGGCGCAGCTCTAGGCGCGGGGCGAGGAACGTCCGCAGTGGTGGACCCGGCCGCGTGGCACCGCGAGGTGCCGCACCCGACCGTGACGCAGGTTCGGCCCTGGGTCACGGGAGGGGGCCGGGTCCACCGCCCGGGCGCCGGGTGGCACCGCGAGGTGCCGCCCACGCGGCCGGTGGCGGGACAGCGCGCTCCGTCCCGGCACCGGCCGCACCCGCCGGCACGACCCACCGCACCAGGCCGCACGACTGCACCACCCAGCACCAGCAGTACCCAGCAGCACCCAGCAGCACCCCTCCACCCCACCGAGAGACCTAGGAGCACCGATGACCCGCCCGATCACCCTGTTCACCGGCCAGTGGGCCGACCTGCCGTTCGAGGAGGTGTGCCGGCTCGCATCGGGCTGGGGCTACGACGGCCTCGAGCTCGCCTGCTGGGGTGACCACTTCGACCCGTGGGCGGCCGTCGAGGACGACTCCTACGTCCCGGCGAAGCTCGAGATGCTGAAGAAGCACGACCTCCAGGTGTTCGCGATCAGCAACCACCTCAAGGGCCAGGCCGTCTGCGACGACCCGATCGACGAGCGCCACCGCGGGATCCTGCCCGACAGGATCTGGGGCGACGGCGACGCCGAGGGCGTGCGCCGGCGTGCGGCCGAGGAGATGAAGACGACCGCCCGGGCGGCGCGCAGGCTCGGCGTCGACGTCGTCGTCGGCTTCACCGGATCCTCGATCTGGAAGTACGTCGCGATGTTCCCGCCAGCCTCGCAGGACCTCGTCGATGCGGGCTACCAGGACTTCGCCGACCGCTGGAACCCCATCCTCGACGTGTTCGACAGCGAGGGCGTGCGGTTCGCCCACGAGGTGCACCCGTCCGAGATCGCCTACGACTACTGGACGACGGTGGCGGCGCTGGAGGCGATCGGGCACCGCGAGGCCTTCGGCCTCAACTGGGACCCCTCCCACTTCGTCTGGCAGGACCTCGACCCCGTCGGCTTCCTCTGGGACTTCAAGGACCGCATCTACCACGTCGACTGCAAGGACGCGAAGAAGCAGGTCGGCAATGGCCGCAACGGCCGGATGGGCTCGCACCTGGCGTGGGCCGACCCGCGCCGGGGCTGGGACTTCGTGTCCACCGGGCACGGCGACGTCCCGTGGGAGGCGTCGTTCCGGATGCTCAACACGATCGGCTACGACGGCCCCATCTCGGTGGAGTGGGAGGACGCCGGCATGGACCGCCTCGTCGGGGCGCCCGAGGCGCTCGAGTTCGTCCGCCGGCTGGCCTTCGACGCCCCGTCCGCCGCGTTCGACGCCGCCTTCTCGACGCAGTCCTGAAGCGCGACGACGATGCCCACCCGTCCCGGCGCCGGGGCCGCTGCCCTCGCGGTGCTCGCCGCGCTCGCGGTGCCGCTCGGGTGGGCACCGGTCGCCCCGGCGGCCGCGCACGACGAGCTGCTCACCTCCGACCCGTCGCAGTCCGGTGTCGTCGACGTCCTCCCGTCACGGGCGGTCCTCACCTTCACCGGCCCGGTGAGCGAGGTGCACGACGTGAGCGTCACCGGACCCGACGGCAGCGTCGTCAACGGCGAGCCGACGTCGGTCGGGACGGAGGTGCGCCAGAACCTCTGGGCCGGCCCCGACGGCGCCTACACCATGACCTACGAGGTCGTCTCGGCCGACGGGCACGAGATCACCGGCGAGGTCCAGTTCCAGGTGGGTGCGGGCGCCGAGCCCGGGGTGGACGAGGCGTCCGCACCCACCTCCGCCGAGGCCGGCGAGGACGACGGGCTCGGCGGCGTGCTGCTGCCGGGGGCCGTCGTCCTCGCGGGCGGTGCCGTCGCCCTCGTGCTGTGGCACCGGCGCCGTGCCGTCGCCGGCTCCTGAGCTGGTCAGGACGCCGGCTTCACCGCCAGCACCGCGCACTCCGCGCCGAGCAGCACGCGCTGCGCCACGCTGCCCATGAGCAGCTTGCCGACGGGGGAGCGGCGGCGCAGGCCGATCACGATGAGGTCGGCGCCCACGTCGGCAGCCACCTCGAGGACCTGGTCGCCGACGTCGGCGCCCATCGAGCGGCGTACGTCGACGTCCACCCCGCTGTCGGCCAGCTCGCCGGCCAGACGGGCCAGCTGGTCCTCGTCGGCGTACCGCTCGTCGACGAGCGCGTCGCCGCGCGTCGCGTTGACCACCACGACGCGGCCCGCGCGCAACCGCGCCTCCTCGGTGCCGCGCGCCAGCGCGGCCGCCCCGAACTCGTCGGGCGTCCAGCCCACCACGATCGTCGTCACCCGGTCGTTCATCGCACCTTCTCCTCGTCGTCGGCGTGCCCGGCGATGCCCTCGTCCACGGCGACCGCGGCCGGTGCAGGACGCACCCGGCGGACCACCAGCGGCGCGACCACGGCGATCGCCACGACCACGTAGATCACCACCGCGAGCGGCTCGCTCCACAGCGCGGACACCTCCCCGCCGGAGATGGCCATCGCCTCGCGCAGCCGGTACTCCATGAGCGGCCCCAGGATCACCCCGAGGATCAACGGCAGGACGGGCAGCCCAAATCGCCGCATCAGGAGCCCGAGCAGCCCGAGCAGCAGGAGCAGGAACAGGTCGAACGCCTGCAGGTTGGCGGCGTAGGCGCCGAGCGCCGCGAAGAACAAGATGCCGGCGTAGAGCTGCGGCCGCGGGATCTGGAGGAGCCTCGCCCACACCGGTGCCAGCGGCAGGTTGAGCACGAGCAGCAGCACGTTGCCGATGAGCAGGCTGGCCAGGAGGGCCCAGACCAGCTCGGGCTGGTCGGTCATCAGGCCGGGACCCGGCTCGATGCCGTAGCCCTGGAGGGCGGCGAGCATCACCGCGGAGGTCGCGGTGACCGGCAGCCCGAGTGCGAGCAGCGGCACGAACGTGCCGGCGGCGGAGGCGTTGTTGGCGGCCTCCGGACCGGCGACGCCCTCGATGGCGCCCCGCCCGAACTCGTCGCGGCCCTTGCGGGCGGCGATCCGCTTCTCCGTGACGTAGGAGAGGAACGTCGGGATCTCCGCGCCACCGGCGGGCAGCGCCCCGAACGGGAAGCCGTAGGCGGTGCCGCGCAGCCACGGGCCCCACGACCGCCTGACGTCGTCGCCGCTCATCCACGGTCGACCGACCGGGACCACGTGCGCCGGGGTGCGGCGCAGGTGCGCCGCCACCCACAACGCCTCGCCGAGGGCGAAGATGCCGACCGCGACCACGACGACGTCGATCCGCTCCGCCAGCAGCGGCTGGTCGAAGCTCAGCCGGGTCTGGCCGGTGTTGAGGTCGAGGCCGACCAGGCCGATCGTCAGGCCGAGGAAGAGGGCGATGAAGCCGCGCAGCGGCGAGCCGCCGAGCACGCTCGTCACCATGATCATCGCGAGCACCATCAGCGCGAAGTAGGAGGGAGCGCCGATCTCCACGGCCACCGACGCGAGCGCGGGGGCGAAGAACACGACCAGCAGCGTGCCGACCGTGCCGGCGACGAAGGAGCCGATCGCAGCGGTGGCGAGCGCCTGGGCGGCTCGTCCCGCGCGGGCCATCAGGTTGCCCTCGAGCGCGGTCATCACCGACGCCGACTCGCCGGGGGTGTTCAGCAGGATCGCGGTCGTCGACCCGCCGTACATGCCGCCGTAGTAGATGCCGGCGAACATGATGAACGCCGAGATCGGCTCGAGGCCGTAGGTGACGGGCAGCAGCAGCGCGACCGCCATGGCCGGGCCGATGCCGGGAAGGACGCCGACGAAGGTGCCCAGCAGCACGCCGATGACGGCGTACAGCAGGTTCTCCGGGGTGAGGACGGCACCGAAGCCGTCCGCGAGCAGGCCGAGGTTGTCCATCACAGCACCCCGTCCAGGATCCCGGCCGGGAGGATGACGCCCAGGCCCTCGTGGAAGAAGTACCAGCTGGCGACCGACAGCACGAGGCCGACGATCACGTCGCGCACCAGGGTGCGGCTGCCCAGCGACCACGCCGAGCCGACGAAGAGCAGTGCGCCGCTGACGGCCCAGCCGAGGAACGAGATCGTCAGCACGGTGAAGAGCAGCACGCCGACCAGCTTGAGGACGGTGACCCAGTCGGCGGGCTGGCGCAGGTCGACGTCCTCGCCGCCCTCGCCCTCGGGCACGTCGCCGCGGAGGGTGGCGAGCACGAGCAGCAGGCCGAGCACGACCGTCACGGCGCCGATGACGTAGGGGAACAGGCGCGGTCCGACGGGGTCGCCGAACCCGACCCGGAGGGTCGTCGCGTCGTAGAGGGTGTAGCCGCCGACCACGACCAGGAGCGCGGCGAGGCCGAGCTGGGCGAGGTCGCGGTCGGGACCGTCGGTGGTCCCGGACGCGGCCGGGGTCGTGGGGGTGTCCAGTGGTGTGCTCACAGCAGGTCCAGCTCCTCGAGGGTGGTGGCGACGCGCTCGTCCTGCTCCTGGAGGAACGCGGTGAACTCGTCGCCGGTCTTGAATTCGTCGATCCAGCCGTTGTCCTCGAGGGCCTGCTGCCACTCGGGGGTCTCGTGCATCTCCTCGAGCATCGAGATGAGCTCGTCGCGGCGCTCCTCGCTGATGCCGGGGGGCGCGAAGATCCCGCGCCAGTTGGTGAACACGAGGTCGATGCCCGACTCCTGCAGAGTGGGGGCCTCGCGGACGCCCTCGCCCTCGAGCCGCTCCTCGCCCGAGACGGCGAGCAGGCGCAGCCTGCCCTCCGACAGCGGTCCCTCGAACTCGCCGACACCGGAGAACCCGACGTCGATCTTGCCGCCGAGCAGGGCGGTAGTCAGCGGGCCGCCCCCGTCGTAGGGCACGTAGCGCACGTCGCGGGCGTCGATGTCGAGGGCGGTGGCGAGCTGCATCGGGAAGAGGTGGTCGGGGCCGCCGGGGGAGGAGCCGCCGCCGACGACGATCGAGCCGGGGTCGTCCTGCCAGGCTGCCGCCAGGTCCCCGATCGTCTCGTAGGGCGAGTCCGCGGGGACGAGCACGCCCTCCTGGTCCTCGATCACCTGGGCGATCGGCGTCGCGTCCTGAAGCTTGTAGGGAGCGCCGAAGGAGTAGAGCGACCCCACCACGCCGAGGCCGGCGGTCATCATGGTCCGCTCGTCGCCCTCGGCGTTCATCAGCCGGGTCATGGCGACCGAGCCGCCGGCGCCGATCACGTTGGTCACCTCGAACGACCCGCCGGTGATGTCCGACTCCTCCATCACCGCGATCGCGGTGCGGCCGGTCGTGTCGTAGCCGCCGCCCGGGCTGTTGGGGATCAGCATCGTCATGTCGTCGCTCTGCGGGCCCCGGGTGACCCCGCACCCCGTCGCGAGCAGCAGCGCGCCGGCGAGGGCCACGACGGTGGCCACCGGCCGACTCGTCCTGGGACGCAGCATGTGCACTCCGATCTCTGTCAGTGTCTCCCGCGTCCCCACGGTCGTCGTGGGTCCGCGCGGCCGGCGCCGACGCGACCGACCCCCACGATGGTGGAGACTTCCTGTGGCGCCCGTCACGCTTGGGTAAGCAATGGAGGTTGTGGAACTTGTGGTCACGCTCGCGGTGGTGGCCGGCGACGCTCGCCGGCCAGTTCCTGGTGCTGCAGCTCTCGGTGCTCCTCGCCGTGGTCGCGGTGGCGAGCGTGGTGTCGGTGCAGCAGAGCGACGCCGACTTCCGCGAGACGAGGGGCGCCCGGCTGCGGGCCGAGGCCGAGTCGATGGCCAACATCCGGCTCGTGCGCAAGGCCTACATCCGCGACGACGTCGTCGGCAACCGCGTGTCGCTGACGTCGTACACCCAGCGCGTGCGCAACAACCTCCAGGCCAGCGGGGTCTACCTCACGGACCCCACCGGGGTGGTGCAGGTGAGCAGCGACTTCGTCGGTCGCGGGCAGCGGGTCGACCTCGGTTCGAGCACGGTGCAGCAGGGGCGGCCGTGGACCGGTGACGTCGACGACTTCGGCGAGCGCGCCATCGCCGCGCACGTGCCGGTGCTCGACAACCAGGGCGACCTCGTCGGCATCTCCGTCGTCACCCAGTCCTACCCGTCCTTGGCCGAGCGGGCCCGGGGCGTGCTGCCCGACCTGCTCACCTTCGCCGGGCTCGGGCTGGGCCTCGGAGCGGCGGGCTCCTTCCTGCTCTCGCGCCTGATCCGCCGGCGTACGCGCGGGCTGGAGCCGGCGGCCATCGCGGCCCTCGCCGACCAGCGCGAGGCCCTGCTGCACTCGATCCGCGAAGGAGTGGTGGCCGTCGCCGAGGACGGCACGGTCACGGTGCTCAGCGACAGTGCCCGCGAGCTGATCGGCCTCGACCCGGGTCCGGCGGGGGACGTCGTGGGCCGGAACGTCGACGAGCTCGACCTCGACGCGGCCGTCCGCGACCTGCTCGCCGACGACGCGGAGATCCGCGACCACGTCGTGGTGCTGGCCGATCGCGTGCTGGTCGTCAACCGCAACCCGGTCGTCGAGGGCAGCCGGAGGGTGGCCTCGGTCACCACCCTGCGCGACCGCACCGAGCTGCTCGCCCTGCAGAGCGAGCTGAGCGCGCGCGAGTCGATCACCAACACGCTGCGCGCCCAGACCCACGAGTTCCACAACCAGCTCCACACGATCTCCGGCCTGGTGCAGCTCGGCGAGTACGACGAGGTGTCGCGGCTCGTGGGCACGCTCAGCCGGCGTCGCGCGGAGATCTCCGACGCGGTCACCGCTCGGGTCGAGGACCCGGCGGTCGCGGCCCTGCTCATCGCGAAGACCAGCCTCGCCTCCGAGCGTGGCGTGGAGCTGCGGGTGACCGACGGGAGCGACCTGCCGCGCCTGGACCCCGAGTCGTCCACCGACGTGGGCACGGTGCTCGGCAACCTCGTCGACAACGCCGTCGACGCATCGGTGTCGGTCGGCGGCACCGCCGTCGAGGTCGAGCTCGGGCTCGACGACGGCGCCGTGCGGCTCGCCGTCGCCGACACCGGGCCGGGCGTGCCGAGCGAGGTCCTGAGCGAGATCTTCCGCCGGGGCTGGACCTCGAAGGCGCCGACCGTGGAGGGCCGGGGTGTCGGGCTGGCGCTGGTGCAGGTCGTCTGCGAACGTCGGGGCGGCGAGGTGGTGGTGCGTGCCGGGGCCGACGGCACGGGCGCCGTGTTCGAGGCCCGGTTGCCAGGGGTGGAGGTCGGATGAGCGAGGTCACGGTCCTCGTCGTCGACGACGACTTCATGGTGGCGCGCATCCACACCCAGTTCGTCGAGCGGACCGAGGGCTTCCGCGTGGTCGGCGTGGCCAGCAGCGGGCGCGCTGCGCTGGACGACGTCGCGCGCCTGCGTCCCGACCTGGTGCTGCTCGACGTGCACCTGCCCGACATCTCCGGCATCGACGTGCTGCGCCGGCTGCGGGCCGACGGCGACGACGTCGGCGTCCTGGTGGTCACGGCCGCCCGCGAGGCCGACACCGTGCGCGCCGCGGCCTCCGGGGGAGCGGTGCACTACCTCGTCAAGCCCTTCGACTACGACGACCTGCGTGTGCGGCTGGAGTCGTTCCGCGCCGCGCACCAGGCGCACCAGGCCCTGTCCGGGTCGCCCGCTCCGGGCCAGCAGGACATCGACGCCGTCTTCGGCGCGACCCCCGCCCCGGCGACGGTCGCGGCGCTGCCCAAGGGGCTGAGCCCGCAGACCGCAGACGCCGTGGCGGCGGCACTGACGCAGGCCGGTGAGCTCTCGGCGGCCGAGTGCGCCGACCTCGTCGGCATCTCGCGGGTCTCCGCACGGCGCTACCTCGAGCACTTCGTGGCGGTCGGACTGGTCTCGGTGCGACTGCAGTACGGCGGCGGCGGGCGGCCGGAGCGGCGCTACCGGCGGGCCGCCTGAGGGGCGCCCTGCTCGTCGCCGCCGTGTCCGTTTTCCGCTGGTGCGCGGTCGTGGCGCGCCCCAGACTGGTGCCATGATACCGACCGGGCACCTCGACGCCGACGCCTGCTACCGGGCCGTGCAGAGTCGGGACCGCCGCTTCGACGGCGTCTTCTACACCGCGGTGCGCACGACCGGGATCTACTGCCGGCCCTCCTGCCCCGCGCGTACCCCGGCCGCCGGCAACGTGACCTTCCACGCCACCGCGGCCAGCGCCCACGCCGCCGGCTACCGCGCCTGCAAGCGGTGCCTGCCCGACGCCACCCCGGGCAGCCCCGAGTGGGACGTCGCGGCCGACGTCGCCGGACGCGCGATGCGGCTGATCTCCGACGGCCTCGTCGACCGGGAGGGCGTGGCCGGACTGGCGCGCCGGGTGGGCTACACGCCGCGGCACCTCGGCCGCCTGCTCGTGCGGGAGCTCGGTGCCACGCCCCTCTCCCTGGCCCGCGCCCGCCGCGCCCAGAGCGCGCGGGTGCTGATCGAGACCACCGACCTGCCGCTGACCGACGTGGCCTTCGCGGCCGGGTTCGCCAGCGTGCGCCAGTTCAACGAGACGTTGCGCGAGATCTACGCAGCCTCCCCGACCGAGCTCCGCGGCCGCCGGGCCGGTGTGCGCAGCGCGGGCGTGGTGACGATGCGGCTCCCGGTGCGGACGCCGTTCGCCGGTCGGCGGATGCTCGACTTCCTGGCCCACCACCTCGTCGCGGGCGTCGAGGCGGCCGGTCCGGGCTGGTACGCACGCACCCTCGACCTCCCGCACGCCCCCGGCACCGTGCGCCTCCACCTCTCCGACCTGCCCGCCGGGCAGCCGGCCGACCGACCCGGCGGCGGCACGGGCGCCGTCACCGCGGAGTTCCGGCTCGGGGACCTGCGCGACACCGCCGCCGCGAGCGAGCGCGTACGCCGCCTGCTCGACGCCGACTGCGACCCCGTCGCCGTCGACGGGCACCTCGGCGCCGACCCGGCGCTCGCCCACCTGGTCCGGGCCACCCCCGGCCTGCGGGTGCCCGGCCAGGTCGACGGGGACGAGACGGCGATCCGCACGGTCATCGGCCAGCAGGTGAGCGTCGCCGGGGCCCGCACCGTCGCGGGCCGCCTGGTGGCCGAGCACGGCCGTCGGGTGACGACCGACGTCCCGGGCCTCACCCACCTGTTCCCGGACGCCGCCTCCCTCGCCGACGCCGACCCCGGCCGGCTCCCGATGCCGCGGGCGCGCGGTCGTGCCCTCGTCGGGCTCGCGGCCGCCCTCGCCGACGGGACGGTCCTGCTCGACCGGGGACCGGACCGCGACGACGTACGACGTGCGCTGCTCGCGCTGCCCGGGATCGGACCGTGGACCGCCGACTACGTCGCGATGCGGGCGCTCGGGCATCCTGACGTCTTCCTGCCGACCGACCTGGCGGTTCGCCGGGTGCTGGCCGGCCTCGGCGGCGACGCCGACCCCGACCGGTGGCGCCCGTGGCGGTCCTACGCACTGATGCACCTCTGGAACACCCTGATGCCCCCCACCCCCGCGACGGAGGAGAACTGACATGTGGACCGTGATGCCCTCACCGGTCGGCGACCTGCGCATCGTGGAGCGGGACGGCGCGATCGTGGCGATCGAGTTCTCCCCGTTCCGCCCGCCGGCGGACGGCCGGCCGCTCGGCGCGCGCACCGACGACGACCCGGTGCTGGTCGAGGCGGTGCGCCAGCTGACGGCGTACTTCGCCCGGGAGCGCACCGGCTTCGAGCTGCCGCTGGCGCCGGTCGGCACCGACTTCCAGCGACGGGTGTGGACCCAGCTGGCGACCATCGGCTACGGGGAGACCGCGTCCTACGGCGAGATCGCGGGCCGCCTCGGGATGACCAACGCCGCCTCACGCGCCGTCGGGCTGGCCAACGGCCGCAACCCGATCCCGATCGTCGTGCCGTGCCACCGCGTCATCGGCGCCAACGGCACGCTGACCGGGTACGCCGGCGGGCTGCAGCGCAAGCAGCAGCTGCTCGAGCTCGAGCAGGACGCCCTCTTCTGAGACGCTGCGCGCAGCCGCGGTGGTCGCGAGGTCGGCTTCAAGGGCTCGAACGCGGCGAGGCTGACGAGGACGGCGATGACGTGCTCCACGGCTCCACCGTCCCCCCGCCGGGTGCCCGACCCACCCGTACGCGTGCTCAGGTCGGGCGAGGCCACTGCGGGTCGCGGCCCGAGCCGGCCAGCACGCGGTCGAAGCGGGAGGTGCCGGGACCGACCGTGACGGCCGGGCCGAACATCCCGGGCGTGCCGCTCTCGTCGAAGCCCTCGATGAACGCCAGGAGGGCGCCCGCGGTCGCGTCGTCGCAGCCGTAGCTCTGCCCCGTGGCGCGGGCGAGGTCCCAGCCGTGCAGGACGATCTCGTCGAGCGCCACCAGACCGCAGACCTCGCCGGGGAGGTCGACGCCGCCTGCCCGCGTCATGCCCTCCCACGCCGCCGGGTCGCGCCAGGCCGCCACCAGGGCGGGGATGCGCTCGGCGAGCGTCTGGCGCCAGCCGGGCTCGGCCTGGGGCCAGTCGTCGCCGTCGGGCGGGGTGTCGGTCCACGGGCCGAGGTCCTTCTCGGCCGCGGCGCGGAACGCCAGCGTCAACCCGACGAGGTGCTGCAGCAGCTGGCCGACGGTCCGCCCCTCGCAGGGCGTCGCTGCGTCGAGCTGGTCGTCGCGGACGTCGACGACCACGTCGGCGAGCTGCTCGCCGGCCGGCGCGAGGTCCACGAGGTCTGCCATGGCACCACCCTGCCGGATCGCGGCGGCGGTGAGAAGGCCGACGCCGCCTGCTCCCCGGCTACTCCGACGCCGCGCGGCGCAGCGACTCCGAGAGCCGGTCGGCGGCGGCGAGCACGGCGGGTGCGTGCATCCGGCCGGGCTGGCGCGAGAGCCGCTCGAGCGGACCGGAGACCGACACCGCGGCGATGACCTTGCCGCCGGGGGAGCGCACGGGGGCGGACACGGACGCCACGCCCTGCTCGCGCTCGCCGACCGACTGCGACCAGCCGCGCCGGCGAATGCCGGAGAGCGCGGTGGCGGAGAAGGCGGCGTTCTGGAGGCCCCGGTGCATCCGCTCGGGGTCCTCCCAGGCGAGGAGGATCTGCGCGGCGGACCCGGCGTTCATGGTGAGCTGCGACCCGACCGGGATCGTGTCCCGCAGGCCGGAGGGCCGCTCGGCCGCGGCGACGCACACGCGGTGCTCGCCCTGGCGGCGCCACAGCTGAGCCGACTCGCCGGTGATGTCGCGGAGCCGGGCCAGGACCGGGCCGGCCGCGGCGAGCAGGCGGTCCTCTCCCGCAGCGGCGGACAGCTCGGCCAGGCGGGGGCCGAGGACGAAGCGGCCCTGCATGTCGCGGGCGACGAGACGGTGGTGCTCGAGCGCGACCGCCAGGCGGTGCGCGGTGGGCCGGGCCAGGCCCGTGCCGGCCACCAGTCCGGCCAGCGTGGCCGGTCCGGCCTCGAGGGCGGCGAGCACGAGGGCGGCCTTGTCGAGGACGCCTACGCCAGATCCGTTGTCCATATGCCGATATTCTCATCTCAGGGAGTGGGATGCAAGCCGTAGGGTCGTCCTCACCGCACCAAGTGAAGGAGTTCGCAGCATGGGCAAGACCCTGTCCGAGAAGGTCTGGGACGAGCACGTCGTCCGGAGTGCCCCGGGAGAGCCCGACCTCCTCTACATCGACCTGCACCTCCTGCACGAGGTGACCTCGCCGCAGGCCTTCGACGGGCTCCGGCTCGCCAACCGCACCGTACGCCGCCCGGACCTCACCCTCGCGACCGAGGACCACAACGTCCCGACCGTGGACTGGGACAAGCCGATCGCCGACCCGGTGAGCCGCACCCAGGTCGAGACCCTGCGCAAGAACGCCGCTGACTTCGGCGTCCGCCTCCACCCGCTCGGTGACATCGAGCAGGGCATCGTCCACGTCGTCGGGCCGCAGCTCGGGCTCACCCAGCCCGGCATGACGATCGTGTGCGGCGACTCGCACACCTCCACCCACGGTGCGTTCGGCGCGATCGCGTTCGGCATCGGCACGTCCGAGGTCGAGCACGTCCTCGCGACCCAGACCCTGACCCAGGCGCGGCCCCGGACGATGGCGGTCACCGTCAACGGCAGCCTCCCCGAGGGCGTCACCGCCAAGGACCTCGTCCTGACCCTGATCGCGCACACCGGCACGGGCGGCGGGCAGGGCTACATCGTGGAGTACCGCGGCCAGGCCATCGAGGAGCTCTCGATGGAGGGCCGGATGACGGTGTGCAACATGTCGATCGAGTGGGGCGCGAAGGCCGGCCTGATCGCCCCCGACCAGACGACGTTCGACTACATCGAGGGCCGTCCCGAGGCGCCCACGGGAGCCGACTGGGACGCCGCCGTCGCCCACTGGAGGACGCTGCGCACCGACGACGACGCGGTGTTCGACAAGGAGATCGAGCTCGACGCCTCCACCATGACGCCGTTCGTCACCTGGGGCACCAACCCCGGCCAGGGCGCGCCGCTGGGTGCCAGCGTCCCGAGCCCCGACGACTTCGACGAGCCCACCGACAAGGTCGCGACCGAGAAGGCCCTGCAGTACATGGGGCTCGAGGCCGGCACCCCGCTGCGCGAGGTCAAGGTGGACACCGTCTTCGTCGGCTCCTGCACCAACGGCCGCATCGAGGACCTGCGCCTGGCCGCGTCCATCCTCGACGGCCGCCGGGTCGCCGCCGACACGCGGCTGCTGGTCGTGCCCGGCTCGGTGCGCGTACGCCTCCAGGCCGAGGCCGAGGGCCTCGACAAGGTCTTCACCGCCGCCGGTGCCGAGTGGCGCGGCGCCGGCTGCTCGATGTGCCTGGGCATGAACCCCGACCAGCTGGCCCCCGGCGAGCGCAGCGCATCGACGTCCAACCGCAACTTCGAGGGCCGGCAGGGCAAGGGCGGGCGCACGCACCTCGTCTCGGTGCCCGTCGCGGCCGCCACCGCGGTGCGCGGCACCCTCTCGTCCCCGGCCGACCTGGCGCCGATCGCCTGAGCCGTCAGCACCCCAAGGAGCCCCAGACGATGGACAAGTTCACCACCCACACCGGCGTCGGCGTGCCGCTGAAGCGCAGCAACGTCGACACCGACCAGATCATCCCGGCGGTCTACCTCAAGCGGGTGACGCGCACCGGCTTCGAGGACGGGCTGTTCGCCGCGTGGCGCAACGACCCCGCGTTCGTGCTCAACGACCCGACGTACGCGACCGGTTCGGTGCTCGTCGCCGGACCCGACTTCGGCACCGGCAGCTCCCGCGAGCACGCCGTCTGGGCCCTGCAGAACTACGGCTTCAAGGTCGTCGTCTCCTCCCGCTTCGCCGACATCTTCCGCGGCAACTCCGGCAAGGCCGGCCTGCTGGCGGCCCAGGTCGACGAGAAGGTCGTGCAGCGCCTGTGGGACTGGCTCGAGGACCACCCGGGCGGCGAGGTCACCGTCGACCTGGAGAGCCGCACGATCCGCGCCGGCGCCGGCGCGGACGCCGTCGAGGACTCCTTCGACATCGACGACTACACCCGCTGGCGCCTGCTGGAGGGCCTCGACGACATCGGGATCACGCTGGGGCACGACGCCGACATCGCCGCGTTCGAGGCGACGCGCCCGAGCTGGAAGCCCGTCACCGCTTGAATTTCCCCGTGAAACAAGGGCATCGGTGATTGTCCTCACCCTTCCATGTGCTTAGCGTGCCCTGCAGAGAGTCGGGCACGAGCTCGGCACCGGGGTTCATTGGAAGGGAAGCTAGTGAACAAGTCTGAGCTCATCGACGCGCTCGCTGCGCGTTACGAGGGGAACCGCAAGCAGGCGGCGTACGCACTGGAGTCGGTGCTCGACACCATCACGCGCGAGGTCGCGCGGGGCGAGAAGGTCGCCATGACCGGCTTCGGCTCGTTCGAGAAGGCCGTGCGCAACGCCCGCTGGGTCCGCAACCCGCAGACCGGCGAGCGGATCAAGTCCAAGAAGAAGTCGGTGCCGAAGTTCTCCCCGGGCAAGGAGCTGCGCGACGTCATCTCCGGTGCCAAGAAGCTGCCGCGGCTGACCGCTGCCACCATGCCCAAGCCCCCGGGCGTCCGCGCGGCCGCGGCCGCCGTCACCGGCGCGAGCGCCAAGAAGGCCGCCTCGAAGTCCTCCTCCTCGACGGCCACGTCGGGCACCTCCTCGACCTCGACCACGAAGAAGGCCGCTCCGGCCAAGAAGACCGCCGCCAAGAAGTCCTCCTCCTCATCCTCGTCGTCCTCCTCCTCGTCGTCGTCATCCTCGTCGACGAAGAAGGCGGCCTCGGCCAAGAAGTCGTCGTCGTCCTCGACCGCGAAGAAGACCGCTCCGGCCGAGAAGACGGCCGCCACCAAGACCGCCGCCAAGAAGGCCCCGGCCAAGAAGGCCCCGGCGAAGAAGGCCGCGGCGAAGAAGGCCGCGGCCAAGAAGTCGTCCTGAGCCGGCGGGCTGCGGGCCCGGCGGTCAGGAGCGAGGGCGGGTCACCCCGACGGGGTGGCCCGCCCTCGGCTCGCGTGCGAGGTGTGCGGGCCGACGCCCGCGGCGAGCGCGGCGTCCAGGTCGGCCAGGTCGTCGACGTCGGTGCGCACGCTGGTCGCGGTGGCGCCCACCTCGACCGCACCCGCCGCCTCGTGCCGCGCCGCGGACGCCGCGCCGAAGAGGGGGTCGAAGCGCTCGGCGGGAGCGGCGTACAGGGTCGTGCCGGCGCCGGAGGCGTCCCGCACGTACGCCGCCCGCCCGGCCTCCACCTGCGCGACGACCTCGCCCAGCACGCCGGCCAGCTCGACGGGACGCAGCCCCGGGAGGTCCGCGCACAGCGCGACGGGCACCGCGCCCGGCCAGCGGCGCACGGCCTCGGCGCAGCCCTGGACGAGGGTGGCGTTGAGGTCCTCGGTGGTGCCGTCGGGGATCACCTCGCAACCGAAGGCGCGCACGCGCGAGGCCAGCCGGAAGTCGTCGGTCACCACCAGGACGGCGTGCACGCCGGGGGTGGCGGCGACCGCCTGCACGGTGTCGAGCGCGAACGCCTCCGCCAGCGCGCGCCGCTCGTCGTCGTCGAGCCCGCTCAGGCGGGACTTGCCGAACGCGGGCGGCTTGACCGGGACGACGACCACGCAGCGGGGTCGGAGGGCCGGAGCGGGCTGGGACATCGTCTGGATCCTCCCATGTGGGACAGCGTGCCGGTGCAGCCCCCGCACCGGTGCGACCGAGTAGCCTGCTCGCGACCGTCGGATGGGAGGGGTGGGGCGTGCGCGTCAGGAAGCTGGAGCGGAAGCGCGGATGGGCCATGACCGTCGCCGCGAGCATCCTGAAGCCGACGCTGCTCGCAGCGACGTCGCGCACCTGGATCGACGGGGAGAAGATCCCCGCCTCCGGTGGCTGCATCATCGCGATCAACCACATCTCCCACATCGACCCGCTGGTCTCGGCGCACTTCGTCTACGACCACGGCCGGCTGCCGCGCTACCTCGCGAAGTCGGGGCTCTTCACGAACAAGTACCTCGGCGGCTTCCTCAGCTCCGCCGGGCAGATCCCGGTCGAGCGGCTCAGCCGCAACGCGGTGGGCGCCTACGACGCCGCCGTGCGGGCGATCACCGCCGGTGAGTGCATCGTGATCTACCCGGAGGGCACGCTGACCCGCGACCCGGACCTGTGGCCGATGAAGGGCAAGACCGGGGCGGCGCGCATCGCCCTCGCCACCGGGTGCCCCGTCATCCCCGTGGGGCAGTGGGGCGCGCAGGAGGTGCTGCCGCCGTACACCACCACGCCGCACCTGCTGCCGCGCAAGAACATCACCATGAAGGCCGGAGACCCGGTGCAGCTGGACGACCTGCTCGCGCTGCCGCCGACCCCGGAGGTCACGGCCCAGGCGACCGACCGCATCATGGCGGCCATCACCGGACTGGTGGAGGACCTCCGGGGCGCGACCGCCCCGGCCGAGCGGTACGACCCGCGCCGCAGCGGCGTGCGGGAGACCGGCAACCCCCGCGAGGAGTCCCGGACCCGCCCGAAGAACCAGCCCAGGACGAGGAAGCGCAGCCGATGACGAAGATCGCAGTGTTCAGCGCCGGCTCCTGGGGCACGGCCTTCTCCCTGGTCCTCGCCGACGCCGGCAACGAGGTGTCGCTGTGGGCGCGGCGCGACGAGGTCGTCGAGGCGGTCAACGACCGTCGCGAGAACACCGAGTACCTGCCGGGCGTCGAGCTGCCGCCGTCGATCACGGCCTCGACCGACCCTGAGCGGGTGGCCGCCGACGCCGACGTCGTCGTGCTCACCGTGCCGTCGCAGAGCCTGCGCGAGAACCTCACCACGTGGGCGCCGATCCTGCCGCGGCAGGCCACGCTGGTCTCGCTGATGAAGGGCGTGGAGCTCGGCTCCCTGATGCGGATGAGCGAGGTCATCCAGGAGGTGACCGACGCCCCCGCCGACCGCATCGCCGTGGTCAGCGGGCCCAACCTGGCGCGCGAGATCGCGCGCCGCGAGCCCGCGGCCTCGGTGGTGGCCTGCCTCGACGAGGAGCGGGCCAAGCACATCCAGGCCCTGACGCACGGGCCGTCGTGGCGGCCCTACACGTCGGTCGACGTGCTCGGCTGCGAGATCGGCGGCGCCTACAAGAACGTCGTCGGGATCGCCGTCGGCATGGCCGTCGGGCTCGGCTTCGGCGACAACACCACCGCCTCGGTGATCACCCGCGGTCTCGCGGAGACCGCCCGCCTGGCCACGGCGCAGGGCGCGAACCCGCTGACCCTGATGGGCCTGGCCGGCCTGGGCGACCTCGTCGCCACCTGCTCCTCGCCGCTGTCGCGCAACCGCACGTTCGGCGAGCGTCTCGGCCAGGGGATGACCACCGCGGAGATCTACGCCTCCACGCGCCAGGTCGCCGAGGGGGCCAAGTCCTGCAAGTCCCTGCTCGAGCTGGCGCGGCGCACCGGCGTGGACGCTCCGATCGCCGAGGCGGTCGACGCGGTCGTGGACGGCAGGATGACCGCGCACGACATGATGAACTCCTTCATCGCCCGCGACACCAAGCCCGAGCTGCACTGACGGCGCACGGGCCCGCTGCGCTCAGCCCACGCACCCGTCGAGGGCGGTGCGCAGGTCGTCCCAGAGGTCGTCGACGTCCTCGATCCCGACCGACAGGCGGACCAGCCCGTCGGGGATGGTCGCCGCCTCCGCCTTCCAGCGGCGGCGGCGCTCGAGGCTCGACTCCACGCCGCCGAGCGACGTGGCGTGGATCCACAGCCGGGTCTTGCGGCTGAGCAGGTCGGCCGCGACCTCGCCCTGCGCGAGGACGATGCTGACGATCCCGCCGAAGCCGGGGTAGCGGACCTCCGAGAGCGCGGGATGCTCGGCGAGGCGGCGGACGAGCTCCTCGGCGTTGGCCTGCGCCCGCTCGACCCGCAGGTGCAGGGTGCGCAGCCCCCGCAGCGTCAGCCACGCCTCGAACGGGCCGGGGATCGCGCCGACGAGGTCACGCCGGCCCTTCAGCACGCCGTGGAGCTCGTCGTCGCGGGTGACGATCGCGCCCATCTGCACGTCGGAGTGGCCGGCGAGGTACTTGGTGGCGGAGTGGACGACGAGGTCCACGCCGTCCTCGAGCGGCCGCTGGAGCAGGGGAGTGGCGAAGGTGTTGTCGACGACGACGTACGCCCCCGCCTCGTGCGCCGCCGCGGTGATCGTCGCGATGTCGGCGACCTCGAGCGCCGGGTTGGTGGGCGACTCCAGCCACACGAGCGCGGCCCCGTCGCACGCCGCGACCACCGCGTCGGTGTCCGTGACGTCGACGAGCTCCGTGCGGAGGCGACCGCGTGCCTCGAGGTCGCCGAGCTGCATGATCGTGCCGGTGTAGGCGTGCCTGGGCACGACGACCTTGCCGTCGGCCCCCACCAGGTCGAGCACCGTGGCGACCGCCGCGAGGCCCGACGCGAACGTCAGGCAGCGCCCGCCCTCGAGCGCGCCGAGCGCGTCCTCGAGCGCCGTCCACGTCGGGTTGCCGTAGCGGCCGTACTCCACCTCGCCACCCGCGACGTAGGTCGCGGCCATCGTGATCGGCGTGTTCAGCGGGGCGTCCGGGGTCCGCGCGGGGCGGCCGGCGGTGACGGCGATGGTGCTGGGCTTGAGCGCAGGTGTCGGGGAGGCGGGCGTCGGGGAGGCGGGCGAGTCCGTGGCCATGCGCGCCAGCGTAGGTGGATAGGGTCGTCGCGATGAACGACACCTCGCCTGACAAGACCGCGCGGAAGCCGCGCGTCGCCGTGGTGTTCGGTGGACGCTCCTCCGAGCACGGCATCTCGTGCGTCACCGCGGGCAGCGTGCTGGCCGCGATCGACCGCGAGGCGTACGACGTGGTGCCGGTCGGCATCGCCACCGACGGGCGGTGGGTGCTCGAGGCCGACGAGCCGGCCCGCCTCGCGATCCGCGGCTCCGACCTCCCCGAGGTCGACGCCGACCGCTCGCCCGTCGCCCTGATGGGTGCCACCACCGGGACCGACCTCGTCGTCACCGAGCCGTCGAGCGTGCCGTCGGTGATCGGCGAGGTCGACGTGGTGTTCCCGCTGCTGCACGGGCCCTGGGGCGAGGACGGCACGCTGCAGGGGATGCTCGAGATGGCTGCCGTGCGCTACGTCGGCTCGGGCGTGCTCGCCTCGGCCGTCGGCATGGACAAGGCGTACATGAAGATCGTGCTGCAGGCGGCCGGGCTCCCGGTCACGCCGGGGGTCGTGGTGACCCGCTCGGAGTGGCAGCAGGACCCGGTCGGCTGTCGTGCCCGCGTCGAGCAGCAGGGCTTCCCGTCGTTCGCCAAGCCCGCGCGCGCCGGGTCGAGCATGGGCATCAGCAAGGTGCACGACGCCTCGGAGCTCGACGAGGCCCTCGAGGAGGCGTTCCGGCACGACCCCAAGGTGCTCGTCGAGCAGTCGATGGAGGGCGCCCGCGAGGTCGAGTGCGGCGTGCTCGGCACCTTCGAGGGGCCGCCGGAGACGTCGCGCCCCGGCGAGGTGCGCACCGGCGGCGACCACGAGTTCTACGACTTCGAGGCCAAGTACCTCGCCGACCAGCACACCGAGATCGACATCCCCGCCGACCTGCCCGCGGAGACCGAGCAGCATCTGCGCGCGATGGCCGTGCGTGCCTTCGAGGCGCTCTCGTGCGAGGGCCTGGCCCGGGTCGACTTCTTCGTGATGCCCGACGGGGCCCTGGTCATCAACGAGCTCAACACGATGCCGGGCTTCACCCCGACGTCGATGTACCCGCAGCTGTGGGCCGCCTCCGGGATGGCCTATCCCCAGCTGGTCGACCGGTTGCTGCAGCTCGCGCTGCGCCGCGACACCGGG
This sequence comes from Nocardioides xinjiangensis, assembly GCF_017916385.1. Taxonomy (NCBI): domain Bacteria; kingdom Bacillati; phylum Actinomycetota; class Actinomycetes; order Propionibacteriales; family Nocardioidaceae; genus Nocardioides; species Nocardioides xinjiangensis. The sequence continues at coordinate 486,964 of NZ_JAFMSW010000001.1, read as the reverse complement.
CTGCGCTGAGCCGGCGCTGGGCCGGCGCTGAGCGGGCGCCGAGCTGGCGTCGAGCCGGCGGCGCCTTCAGAGGCAGGACAGGCCCTCGCCGAGGTGCCCCCTGAGCGCTGGCGCGAGGTCGGCGAGCGCCCGGTCGATGCCCTCGGTCCGGTAGTCGGCCGGCACCCGCACCTCGACGTACGGCCGCAGGCTGAGGGCGACCGGCGTCGCGTCCTCACCCGGGTCGCGCAGCTGCTCGTCGGTGACGTACCAGCCGACGCCCTTGATGACGCTGCACTCCGCGGTCGGCTCGTAGTCCGACGGCTCGGCGACACCGCAGGTCAGGACGTACGCCGGGTCGCCCCAGGCCGCGCCGAGGGCGTCGTCGGGCCGTACGTCGACCCGGTCCTGCCCGGCCAGCGTGTCCGGGAGGGCGGCGACGAGGGCCTCGCAGGCGGCGCGGTCGGAGGACGAGAGGTCGACGTCCTCGATCGTCGGCGTGCCGCTGCAGCCGCCGAGGGCCAGCGCGGCGAGGGCGGCCCCGGGCGCGGCGACGCCCCGGTGCCTCAGGCGGCCGGGGCGTCGACTCGGTGGCACGTGGGCCGGGTGCCTCAGATGTGGACGACGGGGCACGTGAGCGTGCGGGTGATGCCGTCGAGGTTCTGCACCTTGGAGACGACGAGCTTGCCCAGCTCGTCGACGTTCTTGGCCTCGGCGCGGACGATCACGTCGTAGGGACCGGTGACGTCCTCGGCGAGCGTGACGCCCTTGACCTGGGCGATCTCGCGGGCAACCTCGGCGGCCTTGCCGACGTCGGTCTGGATCAGGATGTAGGCCTGGACGACCATCGTGGACTCCTCGGTCTCGTTCAGCGGGTGTGACCGGCACAACCTACCGCGCCGCGCGGCGCACCCGACAGGGGCGGGGTGACGGTGGTCGGCGTCCCGGTCTGGTGGGATGGGCGCATGGCTCCGGACGCGACGACGACCCTCGGCGAGGCCGGCGAGTTCGGCCTGATCTCGCAGCTGGTGGACATCTTCGAGACCGACGAGCACGTGCTCGTCGGCCCCGGCGACGACGCGGCCGTCCTGCGGATCAGGCACGGCCACGTGGTGGTCTCCACCGACCTCATGGTCGAGGGACGGCACTTCCGCCGCGACTGGGCGAGCGCCGCCGACGTGGGTCACCGGGCCGCCGCGCAGAACCTCTCCGACATCAACGCCATGGGCGGGACGGCGCGCCACCTGACGATCGGCCTGGCCGCGCCCGCCGACCTTCCGGTGGAGTGGGCGCTCGACCTGGCCCGCGGCTTCGCGCAGGAGTGCGCGAGCATCGGCGCCACCGTCGTGGGCGGCGACCTCACCCGCGCCGACCAGGTGGTGGTCGCGGTCACGGTGCTGGGCCAGTGCACGCAGGCGCCGGTGCTGCGCTCGGGGGCGCAGCCCGGCGACGTGCTCGCCCTCACCGGCCGGCAGGGCTGGGCGGCCGGCGGCCTGGCGGTGCTCGGCCGCGGGTTCCGCTCGCCGCGCGCGCTGGTGGAGGCCTACCGCCGCCCCGAGCCGCCGTACGCCGCCGGCGCGGAGGCCGCCGAGGCCGGCGCCACCTCCCTCATCGACGTCTCCGACGGCCTCCTCGCCGAGGCGGGCCACATCGCCGCCGCGAGCCGGGTCGCGATCGACGTACGCCGCGACGCGTTCGAGGTGCCCGAGCCGCTGCACGCCGTGGGCGCCGCGCTCGGCGCCGACCCGATGCAGTTCATCCTCGGTGGCGGCGACGACCACTCCCTGCTCGCCACCTTCCCCGACGTGGCGTCGGTGCCCTCCGGCTGGCAGGTCATCGGCGAGGTGCGGGCGGGGGAGGGCGTCACCGTGGACGGCGCCGAGTACGACGGCCCGACCGGCTGGACGCACTTCTGAGCGGTCCCGGGCTGCGTCATACGAACCCGCGCCTACAGGTACGCCTTCGCATGACGCCCTCCTCCGGTGTCCCGGCCTGCGTCATACGAACCCGCACCCATACGTACGCCTTTGCATGACGCCCTCCTGCGGTGTCCGGCCTGCGTCATACGAACCCGCACCTATACGTACGCCTTCGCATGACGCCCTCCTGCGGTGTCCGGCCTGCGTCATACGAACCCGCACCCATACGTACGCCTCCGCATGACGCTCCCCGCCGCCAGGCGGGGCCGCGGACTTCGTGAGCGTGTCGCGAACTTCCAGTGGCTTGCACACCACCGGAAGTTCGCAATCCCCCGCTTAAGCGGGGGATCCGCAGCACCCGCCAAGGACCCCCGGAAAATGGAACGAGACCCCCGCCGCAGCAGCGACGGGGGTCTCGTACCGAGTCTGGTCAGGTCAGCGGGAGACCTTGCCGGCCTTGAGGCAGCCGGTGCAGACGTTGAGGCGCTTGGGCGTGCCGTTGACGGTCGCCCGGACGCGCTGGATGTTGGGGTTGAAGCGACGCTTCGTGATCTTGCGCGACCAGGGACGGTTGTTTCCGAAGCCCGGCTTCTTGGCGCAGATGTCGCAGACGGCAGCCACCGTGCACTCCGATCCGTTCGAGGTTGACAGTTGTTCGTGAGCCCGGACGCCACAGGAGGTGGCAGCAGGCAACCGCGCAAGAGTAGCCGAGGACCGGCGGCGAGATGAAATCGCAGCGTCGTCGCCGCCGGGCACTACCCTGTGGCGCGCACCGCGACGTACGACGGACGCCGCGGCGCACCCGCCACCAGACCCCCAGGCACCGGCAGGCACCAGCACGACCCGGCAGGACCCGGCAGGACCTCCACCAGACCGCAGCAGCAGACATCGCAGCACAGACACCGGGAGCACACCGACTCGATGGAGCACGTCACCCACGGCATCACGCTGGACGGCGTCGCGCGGTTCGTCGACATCGCGACCGACGCGCTGTCCTCGGCCCGCGAGGAGATCGACGCGCTCAACGTCTACCCCGTGCCCGACGGCGACACCGGCACCAACATGTTCCTCACCGTCTCGGCCGCCCGTGACGCGCTCCGCGAGGCGCGGGCCGCCGACCCCGACCTGTCGCTGGGCGACGGGATGGCCGTGCTGGCCCGGGCGGCGCTCATGGGCGCGCGCGGCAACTCGGGCGTGATCCTCAGCCAGATGCTGCGCGCCTACGTACGCCACCTCGCGGGGGCCGAGGTCGCGGACCGCCCGGCGGAGACGATCGCCGCGGCGATGGCCGAGGCCACGGAGGCCAGCTACGCCGCTGTCGGCACGCCCGTCGAGGGCACGATCCTGAGCGTGTCGCGCGCCGCCTCCGACGCGGCGCTGGAGGCGGCCGGGCGAGGGGTCCGCACGCGAGAGGTGTTCACCGCGGCGGCCGCGGCCGCGCGTGCGGCGCTCGCGCGCACGCCCGAGCAGCTCGAGGTCCTGGCGCAGGCGGGGGTGGTCGACGCCGGCGGGCGCGGGCTGTGCGTCGTGCTGGACGCGGCGGAGACGACCGCGACCGGACGCCGTCCGTCGCCGTGGTCGGCCCCGATCGGCACCCACCAGATCCCGGTCGCCGCCACGGTTCTGGGGGAGGACCTCACCCCGGACGGGCCGGGCTACGAGGTGATGTACCTCCTCGACGTGGGTTCCGACGAGCAGGAGCGCATCGCCGAGCTCCGCACCCGCCTCGCCGCGCTCGGCGACAGCCTCGTCGTGGTGGGCGGCGAGGGCCTGTGGAACGTCCACGTGCACGTCGACGACGTCGGCGCGGCGATCGAGGCGGGCATCGCTGCCGGCCGTCCGCACCGGGTGCGGGTCACCCACTTCGCCGAGCAGGCCGCCGCCGGCCGGCTGCGGGCCTCCTCCCGCACCGGGCGCCAGGTCGTGGCGGTCGCCGCGGGCGCCGGGCTCGCGGAGCTGTTCACGTCCGCGGGCGCGCTGGTGGTGCCCGGCGGACCCGGCCAGCGACCGTCCACCGGCCAGCTGCTCGAGGCGATCACCGGGTGCGGCGCGGCCGAGGTCGTCGTCCTGCCCAACGACGGCGACACCGTCCGGGCCGCGGAGATCGCCGCCCGCACCGCGGAGGCCGAGCACGACGTCTCGGTGGAGGTCATCCCGACCCACGCGCAGGTCCAGGGGCTCGCGGCCATCTCGGTGCACGAGCCCGGCAGGAGCTTCGACGCCGACGTGCGCGAGATGACGGCGACGGCCCGCCACGTACGGCACGGCGCCGTCACCGTCGCCGCCCGCCGGGCCATCACGATGGCCGGCCCGTGCGAGGCCGGCGACGCGCTCGGGGTCGTCGCCGGCGACTTCGCCGTGGTCGGCTCGGACCTCGAGGAGGTGGCGGTGGAGGTGCTCGAGCGCCTGCTCGCCGGCGGCGGGGAGCTCGTGACGATCGTCTCGGGTGAGGACGGCGGCGCGCTCGCCGAGAAGGTCGCCGCCCGCGTCGAGGAGCACCACCCCCACGTCGACGTCGCCGTCCACGAGGGCGGCCAGTCGCGCTACCCGCTGCTGGTCAGCGTCGAGTGAGCGGTCGGCGTCGATGGTCGCGATCACGCCGGAGAGCCCCATCGGGGCGGTCTTCGGCAACCACCACAAGAAGCGCAAGCTCGCCGAGGAGGGCCTCGGCCTGAGGACCGTCGGCGACCTGCTGCGCCACTTCCCGCGGCGCTACGTCGCCGCGACCGAGCTGTCCGAGGTCGCCACCCCTGCCGTCGGCGAGCAGCTCACGATCGTCGGCGAGGTGCGCTCGTGCGACAGCGCCCCGTTCTCCAGCGGCAACCGGCGGCAGTTCCGCACGACGGTGCGGCTGCGCACCGACGGTCCCGACTTCTCGGTCACCCTGTTCAGCCCGTACGCCGCCATGGCGCAGCGCCACGAGACCGAGTTCCGCCCGGGCACCCGGGTCGTCTTCACCGGCAAGGCCAAGCAGTTCCGCGGCAGCTGGCAGCTCGAGCAGCCGCACGGGTTCGCCCTCGACGGCCCCGAGGCCCCCAGGCTGAGCAGGCTGATGCCGGTCTACCCGCTCACCGCCAAGCTCTACACCTGGGACATCCAGAAGGTGGTCGCCGCGGCGCTCGACCTGGTGGCCGGCGTCCCCGACGTGCTCACCCCCGAGCTCCGCGAGCGCTACGAGCTGCTGGACGTCATGCAGGCCCTCCGCTGGATCCACGCCCCCGACGAGTGGAGCCAGGTCGGTGCCGCGCAGAAGCGCTTCCGCTTCGAGGAGGCCCTCGTCCTCCAGCTGGTGCTCGCCCGGCGCCGCGCCGCGCACCGGGCGCAGGGAGCCCGGGCGCGCGTGCGCCGCGACGACGGGCTGCTCGCGGCCTTCGACGACCGGCTGCCCTTCGAGCTCACCGGCGGCCAGCGCGAGATCGGCGACCTGCTCGCCGCCGAGCTCGCCCGCGACCACCCGATGCACCGGCTGCTGCAGGGCGAGGTGGGATCGGGCAAGACCCTCGTCGCGCTCCGCGCCATGCTCCAGGTGGTCGACGCCGGGGGACAGGCGGCCCTGCTCGCGCCCACTGAGGTGCTCGCGCAGCAGCACCACCGGTCGATCTCGGCGATGCTCGGCGACCTCGCCCAGGGCGGCATGCTCGGCGGCGCCGCGCACGCGACCCAGGTCGTGCTGCTCACCGGCTCGATGGGCCGGGCGGCGCGGCAGGAGGCCATGCTGCGCCTGGTCACCGGGGAGGCCGGCATCGTCATCGGCACCCACGCCCTGCTCGAGGACCGGGTGGAGCTCTCCGACCTCGGCCTCGTGGTCGTGGACGAGCAGCACCGCTTCGGCGTGGAGCAGCGGGCGGCGCTGACCGACAAGGCCGGCGCCCCACCGCACGTGCTCGTCATGACCGCGACGCCCATCCCCCGCACGGTCGCCATGACGGTCTTCGGCGACCTGGAGACGTCCGTGCTCAGCGAGCTCCCCGCCGGGCGCGCGCCGATCCAGACGAACGTCGTCCCGCTCGCCGACCAGCCGGCGTGGATCGACCGGGTCTGGCAGCGGGTGCGCGAGGAGGTCGAGAAGGGCCACCAGGTCTACGTCGTGTGCCCGCGCATCTCCGCCGACGCCCGGGAGGAGGGGGAGGCCGAGCAGGTCGAGCTCGACGACGACGGCGCCGAGGTCGCGCCGAGGCGGGCGCTCGCGGCCGTCGAGGAGGTGCACGCCGAGCTCGCCGCCGGCCCCCTCGCCGGGCTGCGCACGGCCGTCCTGCACGGGAGGATGCCGCCCGACGGCAAGGACCGGACCATGCGCGCCTTCGCGGCGGGGGAGGTCGACGTGCTGGTCTCCACGACCGTCATCGAGGTCGGTGTCGACGTGCCGAACGCCACCGCGATGGTGCTGCTCGACGCCGACCGGTTCGGCGTCTCCCAGCTCCACCAGCTGCGCGGCCGCGTGGGCCGAGGCGGCCTGCCCGGGCTCTGCCTGCTGGTCAGCCACGCCGAGGCCGGCTCCGCCGCCCGCGACCGGCTCGACGCGGTCGCCGCGACGACCGACGGCTTCGAGCTGAGCCGCATCGACCTCGAGCAGCGGCGCGAGGGCGACGTGCTCGGCGCCAGCCAGTCGGGCTTCCGGTCGGGCCTTGCCACACTTCGGGTATTGCGCGACGAGAAGACCATCGTCCGTGCCCGCGAGGCGGCGGAGGCGCTACTCTCCGAGGACCCTGCGCTGGCGCAGGCGCCCGACCTGGCCCGTGCCGTCGCCGAGGTCGAGCGCTCCGCGGCGTCGGCCTACATGGACAAGGGCTGAACGACGAGGGCTGGACGGAGAAGGGCTGAACGCGACGACATGACTCGGATCATCGGGGGAACGGCGGGGGGTCGCCGTCTGGAGACGCCGCGCGGCCAAGCGACCCGCCCCACGAGCGACCGGGTGCGCGAGGCTCTCTTCTCCGCGGTGGAGTCACGGACGGGCTCGCTCGACGGGCTGCGCTTCCTCGACCTCTACGCCGGGTCGGGCGCCGTCGGCCTGGAGGCGTGGTCCCGGGGTGCCGGGGTGGTGACGATGGTCGAGCAGGACCGCCGTACCGCCGCCCTGATCACCCGCAACGCCGCAGCGCTCGGCTTCTCCCGGGTGCGCGTGGTCGCCGCGGCCGTGCGGACCGTGCTGCAGTCGCCCCCGGCCGCGCCCTACGACGTCGTCTTCTCCGACCCGCCCTATCCCATGCCCGACGCCGACGTCGCGGCCGACCTGGCGGCGCTGGTCGACCAGGGCTGGCTCGTGCCGGGCGCGCTGGTCGTCGTCGAGCGCGCCGCCAAGCGCAGCGAGGTCGTGTGGCCGGGCGGGATCGAGGCGGACCGCACGAAGCGCTACGGCGAGACCGCGCTTTGGTACGGTCACGCCACCCCCGTATCCCGACCCGCGTCCTGATCGACACCCCGGCCCGGACGGTCCGACGGACCGGACGGGGCCCCGAAGGAAGGCCACGCCCGTGCGTCGCGCTGTCTGCCCCGGGTCCTTCGACCCCGTGACCAACGGCCACCTCGACATCGTCCGGCGCGCCGCGAGGCTGTTCGACGAGGTCGTGGTCGCCGTCGGCGTGAACGCGTCCAAGAACCGGCTGTTCACCCCCGAGGAGCGCATCGCGATGCTCGAGGAGGCGACCGACGGCTTCCCCCACGTCCGCGTCGCGGGCTTCGAGGGCCTCGTCGTCGACTTCTGCCGCGACGTCGGCGCCGTGGCGATCGTCAAGGGGCTGCGCGGGTCCGGCGACTACGAGTACGAGCTGCCGATGGCCCAGATGAACGCCCACCTCACCGACGTGGACACCGTCTTCCTCCCCGGCGCCCCCGGCCACGGGTTCGTCTCCTCGAGCCTGGTCAAGGAGGTCGCGGCCCTCGGCGGCGACGTCCGGGGCCTGCTTCCCGACGCGGTCCGCGAGCGGCTCGTGGCGCGCCTCGCGGAGCGCACCGGCTGACGGGTCCCGGCGTGCGCCGCCCCGGGTGACGCGCCCCACTCGGCACTCGTTTTGGCCCTCCGGCGGGGCGACCGATACGATTCCGAGGTTGTGTTGGTGTCCAGATGTGGGAGTTCGACGTGAGCAGCCTGGACCCGAGGGCGCCGCTCGTGCTCGATACTCGCGAGCTCGGCCGCCGCCCGGGGTCCCAGCGTGAGCTCGAGCTCTCCGTTCCGGCACCGCCACAGCTCGGTATCGAAGTCCTCGCTGTCCCCGAAGGATCGCCGGTCGAGCTCGACCTGCGGCTGGAGGCGGTCATGGAGGGCGTGCTGCTCACGGGCACGGCCACGGCCAGGCTCGAGGGGGAGTGCGTACGGTGCCTGGAGCCGATCGAGGACGAGATCCACGCGACGCTGCAGGAGCTCTACGTCTACCCCGACCAGCACGACAGGGCCGCGGAGAACGACGACCGCGACCTCGACGACGAGACCAGCCGGCTCGAGGACGACCTGCTCGACCTCGAACCGCTGCTGCGGGACGCGGTGGTGCTCGCGCTACCGTTCCAGCCGCTGTGCATGGACGATTGCCCCGGGTTGTGCGCCGAGTGCGGTGCGCGGCTCGCGGACGACCCGGACCACGCGCACGACGCGCCGATCGACCCGCGCTGGGCCGGACTGCAGCAGCTGCAGCCGGAGCAGGGCCCCGAAGACCCGCAGCACCCCCAGGACTGACCACCCCGCCGGGAATCCCCGGCGGAGCAAGCACGCCAAGCTAGTAGGAGACCACCATGGCTGTTCCGAAGCGGAAGATGTCGCGCAGCAACACGCGTCACCGCCGTTCGCAGTGGAAGGCCGTCGCGCCGACCCTCGTGACGTGCGCCAACCCCGCCTGCGGCGCCAAGCACCTGCCGCACCGTGCGTGCGGCCAGTGCGGCCAGTACGGCGCCCGCGCCGACCGTCGCCAGGTCCTCTGAGCACCGACGAGCTCCGCGCAGCGCTCGGTGATCCGGTCCTGGATCCCGAGCTGCTGCAGCGTGCCCTGACGCACCGCTCGTTCGCCTACGAGAACGGGCAGATCCCGACCAACGAGCGCCTGGAGTTCCTCGGGGACTCCGTGCTCGGGGTCGTGGTGACCGAGACGCTCTACCGCGCCCACCCGGACTTCTCCGAGGGCCGGCTGGCCAAGCTGCGGGCCGCGGTCGTCAACGCGCGCGCGCTGGCCGACGTCGCCCGTCAAATCGGTCTCGGCCGGCACATCAGGCTGGGGCGCGGCGAGGAGACCACCGGCGGCCGCGACAAGGCGTCGATCCTCTCCGACACCGTCGAGGCCGTGATCGGGGCGATCCACCTCAGCGGCGGCATCGACGAGGCCGCGAAGGTGGTCCACCGCCTCTTCGACCCCGTGATGGAGGCGGCCGCCTCCATGGGCGCCGGCCTCGACTGGAAGACCTCCCTGCAGGAGCTCTCCGCCGACCTCGGTCTGGGCGTGCCCGAGTACCTCATCGAGGACGACGGCCCCGACCACATGAAGACCTTCGTCGCCCGGGTGCGCGTCGGTGAGCAGGTCCTCGGCAACGGCACCGGCCGCTCCAAGAAGGAGGCCGAGCAGGGCGCCGCCGAGACGGCCTACCGGGAGATCAAGGACGCCCAGGCTGCCCCGCGCGAGGTCGAGCCGGCCGCGTCCGGCGCCGACGCCTGACCTGCCGGGTCGTCAGCCGTGCCCGAGCTCCCCGAGGTCGAGGTCGTCCGCGCGGGCCTCGAGCGCCACGTCGTCGGCAGCAGCATCGAGGCCGTCGAGGTGCTGCACCCGCGTCCGGTGCGCCGCGACCACCGCGGCTCCACCGGCTTCGCCGCAGCACTGGCCGGGCAGCGGATCGACGCCGTCCGCCGCCGCGGCAAGTACTTCTGGCTGGCCCTCGCCCCCACGAGCGGGCAGGACCGTGGCGACGCCCTGCTCGGCCACCTCGGCATGAGCGGGCAGATGCTGCTCCACGAGCCCGGCGCGCTCGACGAGCGGCACCTCCGCGTGCGCTTCACGCTCCGCACCCCCGCGAGCCAGGCGCTCGAGATGCGCTTCGTCGACCAGCGCATGTTCGGCGGCCTCGTCGTCTCCGCTGGTGGCGCCGACCTCCCCGTCGAGATCGCGCACATCGCCCGCGACCCCGTCGACCCGCAGTTCGACGACGACGAGTTCGTGCGGCGGGCGCGTCGGCGTACCTCCGCGGTCAAGCGGCTGCTGCTCGACCAGGGCCTGGTCTCCGGCGTGGGCAACATCTACGCCGACGAGGCGCTCTGGCGGGCGCGGCTGCACGGCGAGCGGCCGGGCGACCGGCTGAGCGGACCCGTCCTCCGCGGCCTGCTCGGGCACGTGCGCGACGTGATGGGGGAGGCCCTCGCCCAGGGCGGCACCTCGTTCGACGCGCTCTACGTCAACGTCAACGGCGAGTCCGGCTACTTCGACCGGTCGCTCGACGCCTACGGGCAGGAGGGCCGGCCGTGCCGCCGGTGCGGCACCCCGATCCGCCGCGTCGCGTTCATGAACCGCTCGTCGTTCTTCTGCCCCAGCTGCCAGCGCCCGCCGCGCTCGCGCTGAGCCGCATTGACCGACCCGCCACCGCGGTGGGACTCTTGGAGACGGCCGGTCGACCGGCCCTCGAAATCTCGCGAAAGGCTCCCCATGGCCAAGGCGCTGTTGGGTCATGTGCACAGCGACGTGCGGACCTCGTCGGTCCTCGCCGTCGAGAACCGGCGGCTCCGCCGGCGCGTCGACGACCTCGAGGCGCTGGTCCTGCGGCTCCAGGCCGACAACGACCGCCTGCGCGCCGCGGCGCGGGCGGAGCGCGCCGTCGAGGACCTGCAGCCCGCCTGAACGTCCGTGACGCCGGCCCGACAGCCCCTGCCGGCCGGCTGATATCCGGGTGCGGTCGCCCTCCCCGCCCCCGTAGGCTCACCGGCTTGTGGTGAGACTGCTCGAGACCCTGCTGCCGGCGCGCCTCGGGCGGGGGTTCCGGTGGCTCGTCGCCTCGTCCTGGTCCACCAACGTCGGCGACGGGCTGCTGCTCGCCGCAGGACCGCTGCTCGTGGCCTCGCAGACCCGCAACCCGCTGCTCGTGGCGTCGGCCGCGGTCGCGCTGCAGCTGCCGTGGCTGGTGGTCGGGCTGTACGCCGGCGCGCTCGCCGACCGCCTCGACAGGCGCCGGGTCATCATGGTCGCCAACGGCGTGCGGGTCGTCGTGCTCGGGCTGCTCTGCACGGTCATCGTCAGCGGGCACGTCGACATCGCCATCGTCCTGCTGGCGCTCGTCGCGCTCGGCACCGCGGAGGTGTTCGCCGACGCGACCGGCGGCACCCTGGTCCCGATGCTGGTGGACAAGCGCGACCTCGGCATCGCCAACTCACGGATCATGGCCGGGGCGGTCACCGCCAACCAGCTCGTCGGCCCGGCGGTGGGAGCGCTGCTGTTCGTGACCGCGACGGCGCTGCCGTTCCTGGTCACCACGGTCTTCGTGGCGCTGGGCGTGGTGCTGATCTCGCGCATCGGCACGGCGCCGGGTGCGGTCCGCGGCGAGGTCGACACCCACGTCCGCCAGGACATCGCCGAAGGAGTGCGCTGGCTGCTGGGCAGCCCGGCGGTCCGGACGCTGGCGCTGACGATCGTCGTGTTCAACGTGACCTGGGCGGCGCCGTGGTCCGTGCTGGTGCTGTGGTCGCTGGAGCGGGTCGGCATCGACGAGGCCGGCTTCGGCCTGCTGACGACCGCCTCCGCGCTGGGCGGGCTGGTCGGCACCTTCTCCTACGGCTTCCTCGAGAAGCACGTGCGGCTGGCGACCCTCATGCGCACCTGCCTGCTCGCCGAGGTCGTCTTCCACCTGGCCATGGCGTTCACGACGTCCGCGTGGGCGGCGTACCCGCTGATGTTCTTCTTCGGCGCTTACGCCTTCGTCTGGGGGACGCTCTCCAACGCGGTCCGCCAGCGCGCCGTGCCCACGGAGTTCCAGGGGCGGGTGGGCTCGGTCTACATGATCTGCGTGATGGGCGGCATGCTGGTCGGCTCCCTGCTCGGCGGGCTGATCGCCGACCGGTGGGGGCTCACCGCGCCGTGGTGGTTCGCCTTCGGCGGTGCCGGCGTCACGCTTGCCCTGGTGTGGCGCCAGCTCGCTTACATCGCGCACGCGGACGAGGTCGTCACCGCTGCCGCGTGACCGGCGGCGGGGCCGCCCACGTGGTTCGATGGGCGGGTGGAAGCCCTCAGCGAGCTCGTGGACGCCCTGCCCCCGGGCGTCGTGGCCACCGACCCCGCGACCGTCGGCACCTACCGTCACGACTGGTCGCGCGAGACCGGTGCCGGCACGCCGCTCGCCGTCGTGCGCGCCGAGGACGCCGCGCAGGTGCAGGCGGCGGTGCGCTGGGCGGCCGGGCACGGGGTCCCGGTCGTGCCGCGCGGGGCGGGGACGGGCCTGTCCGGCGGCGCCAGCGCCGTCGACGGCGGGATCGTGCTGAGCCTCGAGCGGATGCGGGCGATCGAGGTCGACGCCGACTGCCAGGTCGCCGTCGTCGAGCCGGGCGCCTTCAACGCCGAGGTCAAGGCGGCCGCCCGCGAGCACGGGCTCTGGTACCCGCCGGACCCGTCGTCGTACGAGATCTGCTCGATCGGCGGCAACGTCGCCACCAACGCCGGTGGCCTGTGCTGCGTGAAGTACGGCGTGACCACCGACTACGTCCTCGGCCTCGACGTGGTGCTCGCCGACGGCACCCTCGTCACCCTCGGTGGCAAGCGCATCAAGGACGTCGCCGGGCTCTCCCTCCTCAAGCTCTTCGTCGGCTCGGAGGGGACGCTCGGCATCGTCACCCGCGCCGTGCTGCGGCTCGTCCCGCTGCCCCTGCCGCCCGCGACGCTGGTGGCGTCGTTCCCCACCGTCGTCGCGGCGGCGGAGGCGGTCGTGGCCGTGCGCCGCACGCTGCGGCCCTCCATGATGGAGCTGATGGACCAGGCCTCGATCAACGCGGTCGAGGACTTCTCGCCGCGCGGCCTGGACCGGACGGCCGGGGCGCTCCTGGTCGTGCAGTCCGACGCGCCCGGGGACGCCCGCGTGGCCGAGATCGCCGCCGTCGAGGCCGCGTGCACGGCAGCCGGGGCGAGCGAGGTCGTGCTCACCGACGATCCCGCCGAGGGGGAGATGTTCGTCGCCGCGCGACGGGCCGCGTTCCCGGCGGTGGAGGCCCGCGGCGCGCTGCTGCTGGAGGACGTCGGAGCGCCCGTGCCGCTGCTCCCGGACCTCCTTGCGGCGGTCACCGACATCGCTCGGCGGCACGACGTCGAGATCCCGACCGTCGCGCACGCCGGTGACGGCAACACCCACCCGATCATCGTCTACGACGCCGGGGACCCCGACTCCGAGCGCCGGGCGCGGGCGGCGTTCGACGACATCCTCCGGGCGGCGATCCGCCTCGGCGGCACCATCACCGGCGAGCACGGCGTGGGCCGCACCAAGAAGGCGGCGCTGCCCGACCAGCTCGGCGCGGACGTGATGGCGCTGACTCGGCGGGTCAAGGACGCGTTGGACCCGGCCGGCATCCTCAACCCGGGCGCGGTGCTGTGACACCCGCGGGTTGGCTACGGTCGGCTGCATGATCCGCGAGCGCCACCTCCTCGGTCCCGGCCCGTCGAACCCGTACCCCGAGGCGACGCGCGCACTGGCGCAGCCGCTGCTCGGACACCTCGACCCGGAGTTCCTGCGCATCATGGACGAGACGTGCGAGATGCTCCGCGCGGTCTGGGGCACGGAGAACGCGCGCACCCTCCCGCTCAGCGCCACCGGCTCGGCCGGCATGGAGGCGGCGTTCGTCAACACCGTGCACCCCGGCGACGTCGTGGTCGTCGCCGTCAACGGGCTCTTCGGCCAGCGGATGACCGACGTGGCCGCGCGCTGCGGCGCCGAGGTCGTCGCGGTCGAGCACGAGTGGGGCCAGCCCGTCGACGTGGACCGGGTCCTCTCGGCCCACCCCTCGCCGGCGGTGATCGCCGCGGTGCACGCCGAGACCTCGACCGGCGTGCGCTCCGACGTCGCCGCGCTGGGCGCCGGGAAGGGGGACGCCCTCCTGCTCACCGACGCCGTCACCTCGATCGGCGGCATCGAGCTGCGCGCCGACGACTGGGGCATCGACATCGGCTACGCCGGGACCCAGAAGTGCCTCGGCGTCGCCCCCGGGCTCGCGCCGTTCACCATCGGCGACCGGGCGTTCGAGCGCCGGGTGGAGAAGCCGCGCTCGTGGTACCTCGACCTCGGCATGCTGGGCGGGTACGTCGGCGAGGCCGGGGTGAAGGACGGCGGGAAGGCCCAGCGGACCTACCACCACACCGCCCCCACTGCGATGGTCGCCAGCCTGCACGCGGGCCTCACCAGGATCCTGGCCGAGGGCCTCGACGCCGTCTGGGCCCGCCACCAGACCGCCGGGGACGCCCTCCAGGCCGGCCTCCAGGACCTCGGCCTCGAGCTGTTCGCGGCGGAGGGCAGCCGCCTGCCCGAGCTGACGACCGTGAGGGTGCCCGAGGGCGTCGACTCCGCGGCGGTCCGCACGGCGCTGCTCGAGCGGCACGACATCGAGATCGGCGCCGGGGCGGGGCCGTACGCCTCGAGCGTGTGGCGCATCGGGCTGATGGGCCGCAACGCCCACCCCGACATGGTGCTCCTCGTGCTCGCCGCCCTCGAGGACGTCCTCGGGCGCTGAGCCCGGGCCGCCCTTGGCACGTCCCGGCACGCACGGCGTGCACCGGGCCGGCGGGAGGGCGCTGGTGTCGTAGGGTGAGCGGCGCTGAGCTTCCCCAGCCCTCAGTCTCCCTGCCGCCAAGAGAGTCGGCCTGATCCGGTGAGGAGCCCGCGGTGTACCTGAAGAGCCTGACCCTCAAGGGGTTCAAGTCCTTCGCCTCCTCGACGACCATGCAGCTCGAGCCCGGCATCACCTGCATCGTCGGTCCGAACGGCTCGGGGAAGTCCAACGTCGTCGACGCCCTCGCGTGGGTGATGGGCGAGCAGGGTGCCAAGAGCCTGCGCGGCGGCAAGATGGAGGACGTCATCTTCGCCGGCACGTCCGGACGCCCGCCCCTGGGTCGTGCGGAGGTGCAGCTCACGATCGACAACTCCGACGGTGCGCTGCCCATCGACTACGCCGAGGTCACGATCAGCCGCACGATGTTCCGCAACGGGGGCTCGGAGTACGCCATCAACGGCACCGGCTGCCGGCTGCTCGACGTGCAGGAGCTGCTGAGCGACTCCGGCATCGGGCGGGAGATGCACGTGATCGTCGGCCAGGGCCAGCTCGACTCGATCCTGCACGCGACCCCGGAGGACCGGCGCGGCTTCATCGAGGAGGCCGCGGGCGTGCTGAAGCACCGCAAGCGCAAGGAGAAGGCGCTCCGCAAGCTCGACGCCACGGACGGCAACCTGACCCGCCTCGCCGACCTGCTCTCCGAGATCCGGCGCCAGCTGAAGCCGCTGGGCCGCCAGGCCGAGGTCGCGCGCCAGGCACAGACCGTGCAGGCCGACGTGCGCGACGCCCGGTCCCGCCTGCTGGCCGACGACCTGGTGACGGCCCGCACCGCGCTCGACCAGGAGGTCGCCGACGAGACGCTGCTGGTGCAGCGGCGTGAGCAGGTCGAGGCCGAGATCGCCGCGGGTCGCGAGAAGGAGGCCCGGCTCGAGGCCGCCCTGCGCGACGACCTGCCGCGGCTGGCTGCGGCTCAGGAGACCTGGTTCGCGCTCTCCGGGCTGCGGGAGCGGCTGCGCGGCACCGCCTCGCTGGCCGAGGAGCGGATCCGCAACGCCGCCGGCGCCGCCGACGGCGACACCGTCGACTCCGGTCGCGACCCCGACGAGCTCGAGGCGCAGGCCGAGCGGGTGCGCCGGCAGGAGGCGGAGATCGCCGAGCAGGTCGAGGAGCAGCGCAGCGCCCTCGACGCCGCGGTCGTGGCCAGGCGCGCGGCCGAGGAGGCCGCCGCCGAGGAGGACAAGCGCATCGCCGCCCTCCAGCGCGCCGCCGCCGACCGACGCGAGGGGCTCGCCCGGCTCACCGGCCAGGTCAACGCGCTGACGTCGCGCGCCGAGGCCGCCGACGCCGAGATCCAGCGCCTGACCGACGCCCGCGAGGACGCCGTCGCCCGGGCCGAGCGGGCCCAGCGCGACTTCACCGCCCTCGAGACGAAGGTCGCCGGCCTCGACGCCGGCGAGGAGGGACTGGACTCCGAGCACGAGGAGGCGGTCGACGCCCTCGACGAGGTCGAGGAGCAGCTCGCCCGCGCCCGCGAGGACGCCCAGCAGGCGGAGCGCGACCGCGCCGGGCTCGTCGCCCGTCGCGACGCCCTCGAGATCGGGCTCAACCGCAAGGACGGCGCCGGGGCGCTGCTCGCCGCCACCGACACCGTCGACGGGCTCCTGGGCTCCGTGGCGGCGCTGCTCGACGTCGACCACGGCTACGAGACCGCCGTGGCCGCCGCGCTCGGCACCGCGGCCGACGCCGTGGTCGTCACCGACGCGGCCGCCGCGGTGGAGGCGATCGGCCACCTCAAGGCCGACGACCTCGGCCGCGCCGGGATGCTCCTGGGCGGCGCCCCGCTGGACCCGCGCGACTGGCCCGGCCTCCCCGACGGGGCGGTGTACGCCGTCGACGTGGTGTCCGCACCCGACGACGTACGCCCCGCGCTGGTGCGGCTGCTCGCGCGGGTCGCCGTCGTCGACGACCTGCCCGCCGCCCGGCGCCTCGTCGCCGACCTGCCCGACGTCGTCGCGGTGACGCGCGAGGGCGACCTGCTGGGCGCCCACTTCGCGGCCGGCGGCTCCACCAGCCAGCCCAGCCTGATCGAGGTCCAGGCCGCCGTCGACGAGGCGACGACGCGACTCGCCGAGGCGACGGCGACCACCGAGCGGCTCGGCTTCGAGATCTCGCGCCTCGAGGCCGCCCGCCACGACGCGCTGAAGCGTGTGGACGTCGCCCTGGCCAAGCTGCACGAGTCCGACGCGACGCTGGCCGCGGTGGCCGAGGAGCTGGGGCAGTACGGCTCCCAGGCCCGTGCCGCCAAGGGCGAGGCCGAGCGACTCGAGCGGGCGATCGCCGCCGCCCGGGAGGCCCGTGAGAAGGACCTCGCCGGCCTGGCCGAGCTCGAGGCGCGGCTCGCCGCGGCCGAGGACGTCACCGACGAGGAGCCCGACACCTCCGAGCGCCAGCGGCTCGCCGAGGCCGCCCGCGCGGCCCGCCAGGCCGAGATGGACGCCCGCCTCGGGCTCCGCACCGCCGAGGAGCGGGCCCGGGCGCTGCACGGCCGCGCCGACTCCCTGCTCCGCGCCGCGCAGGCCGAGCGCGAGTCCCGCGCCCGCGCCGCCGAGCGCCGCGAGCGGCTGCTGCGGGAGGGCCGAGCCGCCCGGGCCGTCGCCGCCGCGGTCCGCGTGGTCCTGCACCAGCTGGAGCGCTCGGTGATGCAGGCGGCCGACGAGCGTGCCGCGGTCGAGGAGTCCCGGCAGGGGAGCGAGCAGGAGCTCGTGTCCGCGCGGGCCCGGCTGCGCGACCTCGGACGCGAGCACGACGAGCTGGTCAGCTCGGTGCACCGCGACGAGATGGCCCGCACCCAGCAGCGGATGCGCATCGAGCAGCTGGAGGAGCGGGCGCTGGAGGAGCTCGGGCTCGACCCCGACGGACTGGTGGGCGACTACGGCCCGCAGGTGCCGGTTCCCTTCACCGGTGAGGTCCCCGACGGTGAGGAGCCGCCCGAACCGAGGCCCTACGTGCGCGAGGAGCAGGTGAAGCGCCTCCGCACGGCCGAGCGCGCCCTGTCGATGCTCGGGCGGGTCAACCCGCTCGCGCTGGAGGAGTTCTCCGCGATGGAGGAGCGCCACCGCTTCCTCACCGAGCAGCTCGAGGACCTCAAGCGCACGCGCAAGGACCTCCTCGACATCGTCCGGGAGGTCGACTCCCGCGTGGAGCAGGTCTTCACCGAGGCCTACGCCGACGTGGAGAAGGCCTTCGACCAGACCTTCGCCCGGCTCTTCCCGGGTGGTGAGGGCCGCCTCGTGCTGACCAACCCCTCCGACATGCTCACCACGGGCGTGGAGGTGGAGGCGCGGCCGCCCGGCAAGAAGGTCAAGCGGCTCTCGCTGCTCTCCGGCGGTGAGCGCTCGCTCGTGGCGGTGGCCTTCCTCGTCGCGCTCTTCAAGGCGCGGCCGTCGCCCTTCTACATCCTCGACGAGGTCGAGGCGGCGCTGGACGACACCAACCTCGGCCGCCTGCTGGAGATCTACGAGGAGCTGCGGGAGAACTCCCAGCTCCTCGTCATCACCCACCAGAAGCGGACGATGGAGGTCGGCGACGCGCTCTACGGCGTGACGATGCGCGGCGACGGGGTGTCCGCGGTGATCAGCCAGCGCCTCCGCGACGCCGAGTCGGCCTAGACCGGACCCTGTCGGGACCGCCCGCCGGCTGGCACGATGGGCCCATGACCTGGGCGTTCCTCCTGACCGCGCTGGTCATCGTGGCCACCCCCGGCACCGGGGCCGTCTTCACCATCGCCGCCGGCCTCGGTCGCGGTCCGCGCGCCGCCGTGGTGGCCGCGCTCGCCTGCACGGTCGGCACGGTCCCGCACCTGGTTGCGGCACTGACCGGCCTGGCCGCGCTCCTGCACGCCAGCGGCGTGGCGTTCGCCGTGCTCAAGTACCTCGGCGTCGCCTACCTGCTGTGGATGGCCTGGAGCACCTGGCGGCACCGCCGTGAGCCGATCGGCGGCGCCGACGAGCGGCCGGGCTCGACTTGGAGCGTCATGGCCTCGGGCGTCACCCTCAACCTGCTCAACCCGAAGCTCACGTTGTTCTTCTTCGCGTTCCTGCCCCAGTTCGTGCCGTCCTCGGCGCCGCACGCGACCTCGCGGATGCTGCTGCTGAGCGCGGTGTTCATGGCGCTGACGTTCCTGGTCTTCGCGGCGTACGGCGTGTGCGCGGGGCTGCTGCGCGAGCGCGTGCTCGCGCGTCCGCGGCTCGTCGAGCGCATCCAGGGCTTCTTCGCGGCCGCCTTCGCCGCGCTCGGGCTTCGCCTGGCGTTCGAGTCGCGCTGACCACCTGCTGCGACCCTGCTGCGACCCTGCCGCGCCCCGGCTGCGACCCAACGGTGACCCGGCCCCGCGGCTGCACGCACCCCCGGTGGGAGGATGCGCGCATGCCTCGAGACGTGCCGACCCGCGCCGACTACGTCGCCTGGCGCACCGCGACGACGCGGTGGCGTGACGACGACGCCTACGGGCACCTCAACAACGCGACCTACTACGAGCTCTTCGACACCGCGGTCAACGCCTACCTCTACGAGGCGACCGGCGTCGACGTGCGCGCGCTGCCGCAGATCGGCGTCGTTGCCGAGACCGGCTGCCGCTACTTCCGGGAGATCGGCTTCCCCGAGCCGATCGAGATGGGTCTGGTCGTCGACAAGGTCGGCACGAGCTCGGTCGTCTACCGGATCGGGCTGTTCCAGGGCCCCGCGGAGGGTGCCGCGGCCGAGGGCCGCTTCGTCCACGTGTACGTCGACAACTCCCGCGGCCCCGGCGACCGCCCGGTGACCCCGATCCCCGACGTCGTCCGCGCGGCCGTCGTCCCCCTGCTGCGTCCGGGGGCACAGTCCGGGTGACGCTCGCCACGGCGACGCGCCGCCGTCGGGTGGCGTCGCCGGAGCCGCGCCCGCGACGTGCCATGGTGGAGGCGACCTGCCCGGACCATCTCGGAGGAACCCCGTGCTCGTGATCATCTCGATGATGACCCTCGGCGTGCTCGTCGCGGCCGCGGTGGCGATCTACGTCGCCTACCCGCACCGCGGGGAGGACCTGCCCGTCGCGCCGCAGCTCGGCAACGCCATGCGCCGCGGGGTCGACGCGCTGCCGACGCTGGAGGACTCCGAGTCCCGCGTCTGATCCCGGCCCGCCCGGCCGCTGGACGGGTCGCCGGGTGATGGTTGGATTGCCCCATGGGTGACTGGCTCTATCTGATCATCGCGATCGCCGTCGTCGGCGTGCTCACGCTCGCCGGGCTGCTGACCTCCGGACGCCGGCGCAGGGCGGTCCCGCCGAGCGGCGGCACCGACGTCATCGCGCCGCCGCCGACCGAGACCGCGACCGGGGCGCCGCCGGAGCCGGCGGTCGACGCCGGACCCGCTGCGGCGGCACCCACGGTCGAGAGGCCCGAGGGCACGGCGTCGCGTCTCGTACGCCTCCGCCAGCGGCTGTCGCGGTCGCAGGGCGGGCTGGGCCAGGGCCTGCTCGCGCTGCTCAGCCGCGACCGGCTCGACGAGGACACCTGGGAGGCCATCGAGGACACGCTCCTCACCGCCGACGTCGGCGTCGCCCCCACCCAGGCGCTCGTGGAGAGGCTGCGCACGCGGCTGCGGGTCGAGGGCGGCCAGGCGCCCGACGCCCGGGCGGTGCTGCGTGAGGAGCTCATCGAGCTCGTCGGCACCGACCTGGACCGCCGTGTCCAGGTCACCGGCGCCGACGGCAAGCCCGGCGTGGTCCTCGTCGTGGGCGTCAACGGCGCCGGCAAGACGACCACGGTCGGCAAGATCGCCCGCATCCTCGTCGCCGAGGACCTGACCGTCACGCTCGGCGCGGCCGACACGTTCCGTGCCGCCGCCGTCGACCAGCTCGCCACGTGGGGCGAGCGGGTGGGCGTGGAGGTCGTCCGCGGACCGGAGGGCGGCGACCCCGCGAGCGTGGCGTTCGAGGCCGTGAAGCACGGCCTCGACAACGGCGTCGACACGGTGCTGATCGACACGGCCGGCCGGCTGCAGAACAAGGCCGGTCTCATGGACGAGCTCGGCAAGGTCAAGCGCGTCATCGAGAAGCAGGCCCCCGTCACCGAGGTCCTCCTCGTGCTCGACGCCACGACGGGGCAGAACGGCCTCATCCAGGCGCGGGTCTTCAGCGAGATCGTCGACGTCACCGGCATCGTGCTGACCAAGCTCGACGGCTCGGCCAAGGGCGGGATCGTGGTGCAGGTCCAGCGCGAGCTGGGCGTGCCGGTCAAGCTCGTCGGGCTGGGTGAGGGCGCCGACGACATGGCCCCCTTCGACGCCGCAGCCTTCGTCGACGCGCTGCTCGGCTAGGACCCGTTCAGGGGTCGAGGCGGCGCCGAGACGGCGCGAGTGTCCCGCGTAGCGGCGCCGAGGCGGCGCGAGTGTCCCGCGTCGCGGCGCCGAGGCGGCGCGGGTGTCCCGTGTCGCGGCGCCGAGGCGGCGCGGGTGTCCCGCGTCGTGGCGCCGAGGCGGCGCGAGTGTCCCGCGTCGCGGCGCCGAGACGGCGTAAGAGTCCCGCGTCGCGGCGCTGAGGCGGCGCGAGTGCCCCGCTCCTGGGTGTCGAGGCGGCGCGAGTGCCCCGCGTCGCGGCGCCGAGGCGGCGCGAGTGTCCCGCGTCGCGGCGCCGAGGCGGCGCGAGTGTCCCGAATCGCGGCGCCGAGGCGGCGCTGGTGTCCCGCGCCGGGGTGTCGAGGCGGCGCTGGTGTCCCGCGCCGGGGTGTCGAGGCGGCGTGAGTGGCCCGCTGGCAGTGGGACGTTCTCGCCGACTCAACGTGGGCCAGTGGGACGTTGACGCCGACTCGACGTGCACCGAGGGGACGTTGGCGCCGACTCGACATGGACCGACGGGACGTTCGCGCCGCCTCGACGTGCACCGAGGGGACGTTGGCGCCGACTCGACGTGCACCGAGGGGACGTTGGCGCCGACTGGACGTGCACCGCCGAGACGTTCGCGCCGCCTCGACGTGCACCGAGGGGACGTTGGCGCCGACTGGACGTGCACCGAGGGGACGTTGGCGCCGACTGGACGTGCACCGCCGGGACGTTCGCGCCGACTCGATGTGGGCCGCCGGGACGTTCGCGCCCAGTCGACGTGGACTGACGGGACGTCCGCGCCGCCTCGGCGTCAGCGGCGGGCGAGCAGGGCGCGCACCGCGTCGTCGACGAGCCGCTCCGCGCGCTTGTCGAAGCTGTGCTCGGCGATGATCCGCATCGCGATCTCGCGGCGGGTCGCGTCGTCGGGGAAGGCCTCGTAGGGCGGCTTCACCAGGCGCGCGAGCTCGTGCTCGTTGTCGAACGGCACCACCAGGCCGGAGAACGTCTCCTCGAGCCCGTCGATGCGGTCGCTGAGGATCCGCGCGCCGCACGCGGCCGCGTCGAAGAGCCGGTTGGAGGCGAAGCTGTCGCGCCGCATGTCGAGGTGGTGGTCGTTGAGGACGATGCCGGCCGAGGCGTAGAGCGCCCCCACCTCCTCGTTGGCCACGCCGCCCGAGGCGATCTGGTCGCGGTCGACGAACTCGGTCCAGTCGTTGCCGTGCAGCGTGAGGTCGGCGCCGATGGCCAGGGCACTGCGCACGGCGTAGCGGTACACGCCGCGCGAGTTGCCGACGAACAGCAGTGCGGGCCCGGTGTCCGGCTCGGCCCGGTCGGGGTGGAACCAGCGGGTGTCCGTGCACTGCAGGAGCGGGCGGACCGTGGTGCCCCACTCGCGGGTCACCCGCTCCGACCAGCTCGTGCTGGCGGCGTAGACGAGGTCGAAGCCGGCCACCTCGTCGGGCGCGATCATGTCGGGGTGGCTGATGATCCACTCGACGTTGAGCAGTCCCGGGCGGGGCGCCACGCGGTCCAGCCCGCGCAGCACCAGCAGGACGTCGTCGTGGTCACGTGAGTCGCGCTCGCGGGCGTCGCGCCGGTCGATCGCGACGTGCTGGCCGCGGCGCTCGAGGGCGTCGGCGAGGGAGCGCGCGAAGTAGGTGTCTCCCCAGCGGTCCCCCCGCTGGGCGGCGGGCGCGGCGATGTCCACGGCCCACCGCAGCCGCGGGGGCGACTCGTGGATGCCGTCGATCGCGCGCACCACGAGCTCGGGCACGAGCACCGCCGGGGCGGTACGGTCCTCCGGATCGGCGGAGACCCGCCGGCTGCGCTGGTCGGTCACCTCGAGGCCGGCCGTGCGCAGCAGCTCGGGTGCCCGATCGGGCGGCGGGGTGCCCGCGCCGCCCAGGACGGTGGAGCGCAGGGAGGACGTCGCGCCGATCAGCTCCTCCGCGGTGGCGTACGCCGTGCGCGAGGTGATCACCGCGTCGGGCACGACCACCGAGGTGCCGTGCCCCGCCTGCCGGGCACGGAGCCCGAGGTCGGTCTCGGCGAGCACGCTGTGGAAGCGAGCGCTCAGCCCGCGCAGCGCCACCGCGGTCTCGGTCCGCAGCGCGACCAGCGGGGCCGCGGGCGCGGCGACCTCGCACTGCCCGATCCGCACGGCGTCGCTGGTCGGCAGACCGGACAAGAACAGCTCGGGGTGCGGGTTGTCCGCGCTGAACCGTGCCCCCGCGCTCAACGCCACCCCGTCGAGGTCGACGACGAGGGGCTGGGCGAGGGCGACTCCGTCCTGGCGCACCACGTCGGCGAGCCGCTCGGCGATCGGCTGCCGCGGCGGCATCGCCTCCGGACGCACGAGCAGGACGGTGCTGCCGGCCGCCTCGGCGATGCCGACGTTGGTCGCCGCGGACGTCGACACCGCGGCCGGCACCGAGACGAACCGGGCGCCGGCGATGACGGCGGCGATGGAGGCGGCCAGCACGTGGTGCGCGCGGCGCAGCCGGACGCCGACGAGGATCAGCTCGGCTCCCTCGCGGGGCACCGACCCGAGCCACTCGACCGTGCGGCGAGGCTCCGGGCCGAGCGGCATCACGTGGCTGACGAGGCCCTCGTCGGTGCGGCGCGCGGCAGCGGCGTCCCAGTCGACCAGCTGGCGCTCGAGGACCACCGACCGCCAGTCGTCGCCGAAGCCGGGGGGCGTGGGGTCGGGCCGCTTGAGGACGGGTACGTCGACGGCGAGCGGCTCGTGGTCGCGGGTGAGCCGGAGCAGCAGGTCGCGCTCGGCCGCGCCGCCGAGGCTCTCGTCGAGGCCGCCGACGTCCTTGACCGCGTCGCGGCGCAGCAGGCCGGTGGCGAGGTCGACCGGACGCCCGCCCACCAGCTCGGACCGCGAGCGGGCGACGCCGCCCGGGCCGGCGACGACGGCGGCGCTGCCGGAGTGGTGCGCGTGCGCGAGCAGGGCGGCGAGGTGGTCGGGCAGCCACTCACGACCCAGCGGCAGGAACGCGACGTGCTCGGCGGTGCTGTGCTCGAGCGCCACGTTGAGCGCTCGGGCGTGCGAGCAGCGGGACTCGCGCACGATCGTGATCCGGTCGTCGAACGCCGCCATGCCCTGGAGGACCGCGGCCGTGTCGTCGACGGACCCCCTGTCGACCGCGACGAGGTGCCAGTCGGCGAAGGACTGCGCCTGGAGCGACTCCACCGTCCGGTGGACCAGCGGGCCGGCGTCCTGCGTCGCCATCACGACGGTGACGGCGGGGGAGGTGCCGAGCGTCGCCGGCAGGGCCGGCGCCGGTCCGACGAGCTCCGGTCGCGCGAGCACCACCTCCTCGCGCCACTGGGCGGCCGCCTCGATCGCGGCGGCGCGGTAGGTGCCCCACGAGACCTTGCGCGGCAGGATCCGGGTCGGCAGCGGCGTACCGGGCGTGGCCACCGACAACCAGTAGGAC
The DNA here is from genome assembly GCF_017916385.1 of Nocardioides xinjiangensis. Lineage (NCBI taxonomy): Bacteria > Bacillati > Actinomycetota > Actinomycetes > Propionibacteriales > Nocardioidaceae > Nocardioides > Nocardioides xinjiangensis. Next base: position 462,554 of record NZ_JAFMSW010000001.1, on the reverse strand, counting down.
AGCGCGCCGTAGGGGTGGTGCCGGGCCTCGGGGTAGGCCGCGAAGACGATCCGCGGGTCGACGAGCGGGTGCGGGGCGATGCGGTTGCGGCGCCGCCGCTCGGAGACGTACCACAGCACAGGGTGTTGGCCGAGGCGCTGCCACGAGCGGCGGCGTCCGATCCACTGCGCCTCGAAGAGCGGGTGCGTCGAGACGTCCCCGGCGAGGACGGCGGCGCGCGCGGCCTCCTGGACGGAGTCGAAGGTGGTGCCGAGCTGGGCGCCGACGTAGTCGACGTCGACGAGCCCGGACTCGACCAGGACCTCCGCGGCGTCGTCCAGCCGGGCCTGGTGGCGGCGATCAGCGCGCATCGGAGTACCTCACCCGCGGGAACAGCGGCTCGAGGGCCAGCGGTGTCGGCAGCAGCCGCTCGGTGTCGCGCAGCGGGTAGTACTGCGCGGTCTCCTCGAGGAACTCGCGCACGCCCTCGAAGCGCTGGGGGAAGCGCCTCTCGCACAGCTCGAGCAGGCGCTTGGCGTCGAGGTTGTAGGGGTCGTAGCGCAGGGTGTCGATCTTGACGTAGGGCAGGCGCGCGTTGTCGAGCACCCGGTCGGCGAGGCTCCGCGCCGGGTTCCACGGCTCGTTGGCCCGCTCGCGCCACTCGCGGACCTCCGCGCGCGTGCGGGGGAAGCTGGAGCGGTGCGCGGCCCACCAGCGCATCCGCTCCCGGGCGATGCGGCGGTCCTCGCTGGTCTCCACGAAGTAGGTGTCGGAGACGAAGCCGGCCTCGTAGAGGCGGCGCGACATGCCGACCTCGTAGCGCCGGATCACCTGGCGGCGCTTGGAGATCGGCTCCATCTCCTCCCAGAACGTGGTGAAGGCGCGCGAGCCGACGACCCACGGACGGAAGGCGACGAAGAAGGACTGGATGTGGGGCGCCACGCGCTCCGCGCCGGTGAGGCCCCAGAAGTCGCACGGCCGCGTCGCCATCTCGGCGAACACCGGGTCGTAGGTGTCGAGGGCGAACACGTAGGTGTCGTTGCAGACCACCACCTCGTCGTACGCCGTCAGGTCGCCGGCGGCGTCGAGGCCGACCTTGTAGCTGAAGAAGTCGTAGCCGTAGTTGGCCCGCTCCACCACGACCGCGCGCTCGTTGAGCCAGGCCCGCGCGTGGTCCTGCAGGCTGGCGGTGGTGCAGACCAGCAGGGTGTCGACCGACGCGGCCAGCGCCTCCACCTGCCCTCGCACGTGGGGCCGCAGCTCCCCGGCGACGTCGTAGTGCGCCATCACGGCCAGTCTGGACACGGCCGAACCCTAACAAGGAGGGGCCGGCCCCCTCCCTGTTCACACACGCGTAACACAGCCGCCCGATCCGTTGCCTGCGCGCAACACGTGCCGCGGCCGGGGGAAACCTGGCGCCTGCAGGCTGCGGGCAACACGTGGACCCCTGCCTGACACCGGCGTCACGGCCCGGCGGCCACACCCCCATTTCGTTCCTGGAGGTCCTGTGGACGGCTATTACGCCTTCATGCTGGTGGCGACTGCCCTCGTCCTGATGATGACGGTGCCCGCGCTGGCGATGTTCTACGGCGGCATGGCACGGTCGAAGTCCGTGCTCAACATGATGATGATGTCGTACATCGCTGCCGCGATCGTCGGCATCCTGTACGTCGCCGTCGGCTGGTCGATGGGCTGGAGCGGGGACGGCACGTTGTTCGCCAACCCCTTCGAGCTCTTCTGGCTCGACGGCGTCGCGACCGGCGACTACATCTACGTGATGTTCCAGATGACGTTCGCCATCATCACCGCCGCGCTGATCAGCGGTGCGGTCGCCGACCGCATGAAGTTCTCGGCGTGGGTGGTCTTCGTCCCGCTCTGGGCGCTGCTGGTCTACTTCCCGATGGCGCACATGGTCTTCAGCTGCACCGACGACTCGCTGATCTGCGGCCGCATCGGCGCGCAGGACTACGCCGGCGGGACCGCCGTCCACATCAACGCCGGAGTGGCCGCCCTCGTCCTCGTGCTGCTGCTCGGCAAGCGGATCGGCTGGCCCAAGGACCAGATGCGCCCCCACAACCTGACCCTCACCATGGTCGGCGCCGGCCTGCTGTGGTTCGGCTGGTACGGCTTCAACGTCGGCTCGATCGTCTTCGCCGGCGAGACCGACGAGGAGAACCTCGCCCAGTTCTTCGCTGAGACCGGCCGCACCTTCGCCAACACCACCCTCGCCACGATGGCCGCCATCCTCGGCTGGCTCCTGGTCGAGCGCCTCCTGCACGGCAAGGCCACCTCCCTCGGTGCCGCGTCGGGCATCGTGGCCGGGCTGGTGGCCATCACCCCGGCCGCGGGCGCGGTCGACATCGGTGGCGCGGTCGCGATCGGCGCCATCGCCGGCGCGGTCTGCGCCTGGGCAGTCAGCCTCAAGTACAAGCTGCGGTACGACGACTCGCTCGACGTGGTCGGCGTGCACCTCGTCGGGGGCATCGTGGGCACCGTGCTGATCGGCGTGTTCTCCACCGCCGACGGTGCCGGTGGGGTCGACGGCCTCGTCCACGGAGGCGGCTTCGGCTCGCTGGCCGACCAGTCCCTCGGTGTGGTCGTGGCGGTCGTCTACTCCGGCGTCCTGACCGCGATCATCGCCCTGGCCGTCAAGCTCACCATCGGCCTGCGCCTGGACGAGGAGGACGAGGTCAACGGCATCGACCTCGTCGCCCACGGCGAGTCGGCCTACGACCTGCACAGCGGCACCAGCGGTGGCGGCAGCGTCCTGGCCGCGTCCACCGCCGCCTCCACCCCCGCCAAGACCGAAGGAGCCAGCGCATGAAGCTCGTGACCGCGGTGATCAAGCCGCACAAGTGGGAGGACGTCCGCGAGGCGCTCGAGACCTTCGGGGTCGCCGGCATGACGGTCTCCGAGGTCAGCGGCTACGGCCGCCAGAAGGGCCACACCGAGGTCTACCGCGGTGCCGAGTACGACATCGCCCTCGTGCCCAAGATCCGCATCGAGATCGTCGTCGACGACGCCGACGCCGACGACGTCGTGGGGATCGTCGTCAAGACCGCCCAGACCGGGCGCATCGGGGACGGCAAGGTCTGGGTCAGCCCGGTCGAGACCGTCGTCCGGGTGCGCACCGGCGAGCAGGACGCCAGCGCGTTGTGACCGGCACTCCGACGGCACCCGGTCCCCAGGCGGCGGGCGCGTGACCGCCCTTGGGCGCCGGACCAGGGCCGCCTCGGCCGACGAGCTCTGCCGGGAGGCGTACGCCGCCTCCGCAGGGCCCGACACCGGGGTGGCCCTGGTCGCCGTCGGGGGGTACGGCCGCGGCGAGCTCGCCCCGCACTCCGACCTCGACGTCGTGCTCGTCCACGACGACGACGCCGACCTCGGCGACCTCGGCAGGACCCTCTGGTATCCGCTGTGGGACTCGGGCCGGCGGCTGGACCACTCGGTCCGATCCCTCGGCGAGGCGCTCGAGGCCGCCGCCGACCTCCGCGTCGCGCTCGGACTGCTCGACGCCCGCCACCTCGCCGGCGACCCGGGCCTGAGCCTGCGCCTGCGCACGGTGATGCTGGCCGACTGGCGCCGCCAGGCCCGCACCCGGCTCCCGGAGCTGAAGGCGATGAGCCGCAAGCGCCACGCCGTCACCGGGGAGCTCGCCCACGCCTCGGTCCCCGACGTCAAGGAGGCCGAGGGCGGGTTGCGCGACGCCGGGGTGCTGAAGGCGCTCGAGGCCAGCTGGCTCGTCGACGCCTCCACGCCCGACCTCGAGTCGGCGCGGCTCCAGCTCCTCGACGTGCGCGACGAGGTGCAGGACCTCGCCGGCCGCCCCGCCGACCGCATCACCCCGGAGATGTGGGCCCCGCTCGCGGAGCGGCTCGAGCTGGGCGACGCCGGGGCCGCCCAGCGCCACGTGCGCTCCCTGGGTCGCCGGGTGGCGCACCTCTCGCGGCTGACGTGGCGGCGCACGGACATGGTGCTCGCCCGCCCGACGGGCGAGCGGAGCCGACGGACGCCCGCGCTCGAGCCGATCGCGCCCGGCATCGCCCTCTCCCGGGGCGAGGTGGTGCTCGACACCGGGGTGCGGCCGGCCGACGACCCGACGCTCCTGCTGCGGGCGGCCGCCGAGGCAGCCAGCCGCGACGCCGTGCTGGCCCCCACCACGGCAGCCCGCCTCGTCCGCGAGGGAGCCGAGCTGCCGGTGCCGTGGCCGGCCGCCGCCCGCGACGCGCTCGTCCGTCTGCTCGCGAGCGGCCCCGGCCTGCTGCCGGTGTGGGAGACGCTCGACGAGGTCGACGGGATCGAGACCTTCCTGCCCGAGTGGGAGCAGATCCGGCTGCTGCCGCACGCCTCCGCCGTCCACCGCTTCACCGTCGACCGCCACGTCGTCGAGACGTGCGCGGCGGCGGGGGCGCTCATCCGCGGCGTGCGGCGCCCCGACCTGCTGCTGGTGGCGGCGCTGCTCCACGACATCGGCAAGGGCTCGCTGCACGACCACTCCGTCGCCGGCGAGCCGCTGGCCCGCAAGGTCGTGACCCGGATGGGCTTCACCGACCTCGACGCCGAGGTGGTGGCCTCGCTGGTGCGGTGGCACCTGCTGCTCGTCACCCTCGCGACCACCCGCGACCCCGACGACCCGGCGACCACCGCCGAGCTGCTGGCGCACGTCCCCGACGCCGCCAGCCTCGAGCTGTTGCGGGCGCTGACCGAGGCGGACGCGAAGGCCGCCTCGGCCGCCGCGTGGACGTCGTGGCGGGCCTCGCTGGTCGACCGCCTCGTCTCGCGGGCCGACCAGGCGCTCGGCGCCGAGCCGACCTCCGCCGCACCCGAGGGCTCGCTGCCCGTGCCGGAGTCGGTGCGCCGCGACCACGAGGCGGTCGCGGTCTCGGTCGAGCCGCACGACGACGGCGCCACGGTGACCGTCGTCGCCGCCGACCGGGTCGGCCTCCTCGCCGACGTGGCGGGCGGACTCGCCGCGCTGCGGATGCCCGTCAAGGCCGCCCGCGCCTGGGCGCAGGTCGACGCCGACGGGGAGTGGGGGGTCAGCGCCTGGGAGGTGCCCGACGCCTACCTGGACGCCACGGTGCTCCGCGAGCGCATCGGGCGCGTCGTCGACGGCACCCAGCGACTGCCCGACCTGCCGGCCCGGCCGGACGGCGAGCTGCCGCCGATCGTGGAGGTGCGTCCCGACGCCTCGCGCGCCTCCCTGGTGCTCGAGATCCGCACCTCCGACCGGCCCGGTGTGGTCCACCGCGTGCTGACCACCCTTGCCCGACTGGGCCTCACGGTCGCGTCGGCGCACGTCTCGACCCTCGGTCCGCAGGCGGTCGACGTGTTCTACGTGCAGGAGGTGGGCGGCGTGCGCCCCAGCGAGGAACGAGCCGCGGAGGCCGCGCACGCCGTGCGCACCGCGCTCGGCGGCTGAGCCCTGCGCGGGTCCGGACGTTAGGCTGGAGCGTCGTACGACTCCTGCACGACCCCCGATCCAGCCATCGACGCGAGGGACAGCCCACACCGTGTTCGCCACACTCTCCGACCGCCTTGCCGACACCTTCAAGAACCTCCGGGGCAAGGGCCGGCTCTCCGAGGCCGACATCGACGCCACGGCGCGCGAGATCCGCATCGCGCTGCTGGAGGCCGACGTCGCCCTGCCGGTCGTCAAGGAGTTCGTCGGGGCGGTCAAGGAGCGCGCCCGCGGCGAGGAGGTCAGCGGCGCCCTCAACCCGGCGCAGCAGATCATCAAGATCGTCCACGAGGAGCTCGTCGCGATCCTCGGCGGGGAGACGCGCCGGCTGCGCTACGCCAAGAGCGGTCCGACGGTCATCATGCTCGCGGGCCTCCAGGGCGCCGGCAAGACGACGCTCGCGGCCAAGCTCGCGCTGTGGTTGAAGGACCAGGACAAGACCCCGATGCTCGTCGCGGCCGACCTCCAGCGCCCCAACGCGGTGCAGCAGCTGCAGGTCAACGGCGAGCGGGTCGGCGTGCCCGTCTTCGCCCCCGAGCCGGGCAACGGCACCGGCAACCCCGTGGACGTCGCGCGGGCCTCGATCGAGGAGGCGAGGCGCCGGCTGCACGACGTCGTCATCATCGACACCGCCGGCCGCCTCGGCGTCGACGAGACCCTGATGCAGCAGGCCGCCGACATCCGCGACGCGGTGCAGCCCGACGAGGTGCTCTTCGTCGTCGACGCGATGATCGGCCAGGACGCCGTCACCACGGCCCAGGCCTTCCTCGACGGCGTCGGGTACGACGGCGTGGTGCTCACCAAGCTCGACGGCGACGCCCGCGGCGGTGCGGCCCTGTCGATCCGCTCGATCACCGGCAAGCCGGTCATGTTCGCCTCCAGCGGCGAGAAGATGACCGACTTCGACCTCTTCCACCCCGACCGGATGGCCTCGCGCATCCTCGACATGGGCGACATGCTCACCCTGATCGAGCAGGCCGAGAAGGCGTTCGACTCCGAGCAGGCCATGAAGGCCGCCGAGAAGCTCGGCACCAAGGGCGGCTTCACGCTGGAGGACTTCCTCCAGCAGATGATGCAGATCCGCAAGCTCGGCTCGATGACCAAGATCATGGGGATGCTCCCCGGCATGGGTCAGTTCCGCGAGCAGCTGGAGAACTTCGACGAGCGCGAGATCGACCGCATCCAGGCGATCATCCAGTCGATGACCCCCGCCGAGCGCGAGAACCCCAAGATCATCGACGGCTCCCGGCGCGCCCGCATCGCCAAGGGCTCCGGGCGCCAGGTCTCCGACGTCAACCAGCTCGTGGACCGCTTCTTCGAGGCGCGCAAGATGATGGAGCAGATGGCTCGCGGCGGCGGCATGCCCGGGATGCCGGGGATGCCGGGGATGCCCGGCATGGGCGGGGGCAAGCGCGCCGGGGCCCGTCAGGCGCCCCAGGGCAAGGGCAAGAAGGGCAAGAAGCGCGTGTCCGGCAACCCGGCCAAGGCCGCCCAGCAGAAGGCCGCGCAGCAGTCGGCGGCGGCCAAGGACCGGGGCGCCAACCCGTTCGGCAACCCCGACGGCGCCGAGCTCGACTACGAGAAGGCCGCCGAGCAGCTCAACCTGCCGAAGGACTTCTCGCAGTTCCTGAGGTGAGCTCCACCCTCGTCGTCGACGGCGCCAACGTGGTCGGCTCGGTGCCGGACGGCTGGTGGCGCGACCGCGCCGGCGCCGCCCGCCGCCTCCACGAGCGGCTCCTCGTCGCCGACACGCCCTACGACGAGATCGTCCTGGTGCTCGAGGGACAGGCCAAGGGCGGTGTCCGTGCCGGTCGCGACGCGCACGTCCGCACGGTGCACGCCGCGCGCGACGGGGACACCGAGGTCCGCGAGCAGGCACGGCGCGCGGCCGCGGCCGGTCGGAGCGTGGTCGTGGTGACCGCCGACCGGGTGCTCGCCGCCAACGTGTCGCCGGCGCAGGTGCTCAGCCCGTCGTGGCTGCTGGACCGGCTGTAACGTCCCTGACATGCCATCCGAGCCAGCGCAGCGCTTCCGCGGACCGGTCCTGCCCGACGGCGAGCCGCGCGACCTCTACGTCGTCGACGGCCGGGTCACCTACGAGCCGCAGGCCGGCGCCGACACCGTCGCCGAGGGGTGGATCGTGCCCGGCCTGGTCGACGCGCACTGCCACCTCGGGCTCGACGACTTCGGCGCGACCGACGACGAGGCCACCGAGCAGCAGGCGATCGCCGACCGCGACGGGGGAGCGCTGCTGATCCGCGACGCCGGGTCGGCCGCGGACACCCGGTGGATCCACGACCGTGACGACCTGCCGCGGCTGATCCGGTGCGGCCGCCACATCGCCGCGACCAGGCGCTACATCCGCGGCTACGCCCACGAGGTCGAGGCGGGCGAGCTGGCGACGTACGCCGCCCAGGAGGCACGCAACGGCGACGGCTGGATCAAGCTGGTGGGCGACTGGATCTCGCGCGAGGAGGGCGACCTCGCGCCGTCGTTCCCCGCGCAGGCGTTCGCCGAGGCGATCCAGGCCGCGCACGCCCACGGGGCGAAGGTGACCGCGCACTGCTTCGGCCACGGCGTCCTCCCCGGGCTGATCGAGGCCGGCATCGACTGCATCGAGCACGGCACCGGGCTCACCGAGGACCTCATCGACGCGATGGTCCAGCACGGCACCCGGCTGGTGCCCACCGTCATGCAGCTCGACAAGTTCCCCGAGCACGCGGCGGCGGGGCAGGACAAGTTCCCGGCCTACGCGGCGACGATGACCGACCTCTACGCGCGCATGCCCGCCACGATCATGGCGGCCTACGAGGCAGGAGTGCCGATCTACGCCGGCTCCGACGGCGGCGGCATCAGCCGCCACGGCAACATCGCCGGGGAGATCGAGGCACTCGTGCGGATCGGGATGCCGGCCCACGACGCACTGGGCGCCGCGAGCTGGCGCGCGCGCGAGTGGCTGGGGGTGGACGGCCTGGTCGAGGGCGCGTCGGCCGACTTCGTGGTCTACGACCGCGACCCCGTCGAGGACCTGTCCGTGCTGCGCACGCCCACCGCCGTCGTGCTGCGCGGCGTCAGTCGACGTCGATGACGTCCACGCCCGGACCCGGCTCGTAGACGACCAGCGCGCAGTTGGTCCTCACCAGCTCCTCGCCGATTTGCTCGCCGGAGCGGCGGTCCAGGACGCGGCGCCAGACCTGGTTGCGCCGGAACACCCGGCCGTCGCGACGGAGGAACTGCTCGCCGCGCGCCTCCACCCGGTAGGAGTGGGGGAGGCGCTCGTCGGTGCGCAGCTGTCCGTGCAGGTAGCGCTCGCCCACCCACGCACGGAGCTGGAACGGACGGTCCGTGTCGTTGCGGACGACGAGGTCGACGTAGTTGTAGACGATCGAGCAGCCGACGCCCCAGGGCAGCACCCGGCCGCGGTCGGGGAAGGGGTCGAAGGAGTGCTCCGAGCGCTCGACGACGGTCAGCGGGGAGTGCAGCACCATCCAGTGGACGAGGTTGGCCAGCTGGCAGATCCCGCCGCCCACACCCGAGCCGGCGGCACCGTCGGCGAGCGTCATCCCGTCGAGGTACCCCTTGCGCCGCGTGCAGCTGCCGACGACCCGGTTGAAGGAGAACGTCTCGCCGGGACCGACCACGATGCCGTCGAGCCGCCGCGCGGCCAGGCGGAGGTTGGTGACCTTGTTGTGCTGCAGGTGCCTCCGGGCGGGGTCGAGCTCGCGCAGCAGCAGCGAGCCGTGCTGCTTCACCCGCACCGGTAGGTCGGAGGCGTCGCGGCGCGACGCCCAGACCACCCGGCCCGACCACGCGTCCCGCACCCACTGCGTACGACGCCGCGCCCGGTGCGCCACCATCGCCACGGGCAGCAGCCACGGGTGCCGCTGCGTCAGGCGCGGGGGAGCGCTCAGGCGGGGCGGGAGCTCCAGCGGGTCGACGGGCGCGGTGGTCGTGCCTGGGTTCACGACGGGGGAGACGCGCGCGGCGCCGCTCCGGTTGCGGCCCCACGGTTTGGGGCGTCTCCGCGCGCTCGACGAGGATGGGCCCGTGCTCACCGCCGCCGACGTCTACCCACCCTTCGGCCTGCGCGTCGTCGCGGGTCCGCTGGAGCTGCGCGGCCTGACCGACGAGCTGCTCCTCGAGCTGTGCGCGGTCGCCGAGGCGGGCATCCACGACCCGGACGAGATGCCGTTCTACGTCCCGTGGTCGACCGCGCCGGCGGGGCAGCTCTCGCGCAACACCGCGGCGTACCACTGGGGCAAGCGAGCCACCTTCAGCCCCGACGACTTCTGCCTCGACCTCGCCGTGCTCCTCGACGGTCGCGTCATCGGCGCCCAGGGAGTCGCCGCCAGGGACTTCCCGGTGACCCGGACCGGGGAGACCGGGTCGTGGCTGGGGCGCGAGCACCAGGGGCGCGGACTCGGCACGGCGGTGCGCCGGGCGTTCTGCGAGCTGCTCTTCGACCACCTCGGCTTCGAGGAGATCACCTCGGCGGCCTTCCTCGACAACCCCGCCTCGCTCGCGGTCTCGCGCAAGGTCGGCTACCGCCCGACCGCGGTCACGCGGAAGCGGCGGCGCGAGGGCGAGCTCGCCCTCAACCAGGGGCTGGTGCTCACCCCCGGGACGTTCGTGCGCGGCGAGGTGCCGGTCGAGGTGACGGGCGCCGGTGCGGTCCGCTCCTTCATCGGCCTCGTCCCCGCCTGAGCGCCGCGGCCCCGGCCTCGGGGCAGTCAGCGGCCGGATTGGTCGCGCGCGGCCCGCGTCTGGCAGAATCTTCCCTCGTGTCCTGCGCGCCCGGGCCCTCTCACCCGGACGACGCAGCGCCCGTCGAGTGACCCGACCCCGGTGGCCCCACCTGGGCGAGGGCCGCTCACCCACGACAATTTCTGAGGAGACACCACAAACGTGGCCGTCAAGATTCGCTTGAAGCGCCTGGGCAAGATCCGGGTGCCGCAGTACCGCATCGTCGTCGTCGACTCCCGCAAGAAGCGCGACGGCAGGGTCCTCGAGGAGATCGGCAAGTACCACCCGAAGGAGGACCCGTCCTACATCGACGTCGTCTCCGAGCGGGCCCAGTACTGGCTCGGCGTGGGCGCCCAGCCCTCCGAGGCCGTCGAGGCCATCCTCAAGGTGACCGGTGACTGGCAGAAGTTCAAGGGTCTGCCGGGCGCCGAGGGCACCCTCCAGGTCAAGGAGCCCAAGCGCTCCAAGCTCGACATCTTCAACGAGGCGCTGAAGGAGGCCGCCGCCGAGCCCAAGGGCGCCGCGGTGACCGCCCGCAAGAAGGCCGAGAAGAAGACCGACGAGCCCGCCGCCGAGGCGCCCGAGACGCACCCGGTCCCCGACGCCGAGACGCCCGAGGGCGCCGCCGACGCCGCTGCCGACCTGGAGAACGTCACCGCTGAGGACGCCGGCAAGAACACCTCCGGCATCGACGCGGACAAGCAGGCCTGATCGTGCTGGCCGAGGCGCTCGAGCACCTGGTGCGTGGCATCGTCGACCACCCCGACGACGTCACGGTCCGCGACAAGCAGCTGCGTCGTGGCTCGATCCTCGAGGTCCGGGTGCACCCCGACGACCTCGGCAAGGTGATCGGCCGCAACGGCCGGACCGCGACCGCCTTCCGCACCGTCGTCTCGGCCCTCGCCGGCCGCGGTGGCGCGCGGGTGGACTTCGTGGACACCGACCGCCGCCGCTGACCTGCCGTACGGCTCGACCGATGGGCGCCACCCCTCGCGGGGCGGCGCCCGTCGGCCATTTCCCGGGTGGCTCGGCTCCTCTCGGCCGGACGTCGCCGGGGTGCCTCGAGTGTCGGCACGGGACCCTGCTGGGTGTCGAGTCGCTGCGGGACCCACGGCCCGGTCCCTCTACGCTGGCCGCGTGAGCGAGGACATCGAGGTCGTGGTCGGCCGCATCGGCAAGCCGCACGGCATCCGCGGCGAGGTGACCCTCGACGTACGCACCGACGAGCCCGAGCGGCGCTTCGCCCCGGGGACGACGTTGCGCGCCGAGGCCCCGGCCGGCGCCGACCGGCGCCCCGCAACGCTCACCGTCGCCCGCGCCCGCTGGCACCAGAGCACGCTGCTCGTCACGTTCGAGGAGCTGTCCGACCGCAACGCGGCGGAGGCCGCCCGGGGCACGGTGCTGCACGCGACCATCGGGCACGACGAGACCCCCGAGGACCCCGAGGAGTACTACGACCACCAGCTCGTCGGGCTCGACGTCGTGGACCTCGACGGGATCCCGCTCGGCACCGTCACCGCTCTGGTCCACGGCTCGGCGCAGGACCTGCTGACCGTGCGGACCGCCGACGGCCGCGACGCGCTGGTGCCGTTCGTCGCCGCACTGGTGCCCGAGGTCGACCTCGCGGCCGGCCGGGTGGTCGTGGCCGACCGGCCGGGACTGGTCTCGCCGTTCCCCGACGAGGCCCCGGCGTGAGGCTCGACTACGTCTCGATCTTCCCCGAGTTCTTCGCGCCCCTCGAGCTGTCGCTGCCCGGGAAGGCCGCGGCCAGGGGGCTGGTCAGCTTCACCGTGCACGACCTGCGCCGCTGGACCCACGACCGGCACCGGAGCGTGGACGACACGCCCTACGGCGGCGGCGCCGGCATGGTGATGAAGCCGGAGCCGTGGGGCGAGGCGCTCGACGAGCTCGCCGGCCCGGCCACCACGATCGTCTTCACCACGCCGTCGGGCGAGCGCTTCGACCAGCGCCTGGCCGGCGAGCTGGCGACAGCCGAGCACATCGTCTTCGCCTGCGGACGCTACGAGGGCATCGACCAGCGCGTGCTCGACCACGCCCGGGAGCGGGCCGTCGTCCGCGAAGTCTCCCTGGGCGACTACGTGCTCAACGGTGGCGAGGTGGCCGCGCTGGCCGTCACCGAGGCGGTGGTCCGGCTGCTGCCGGGCTTCATGGGCAACGCCGAGTCCCTCGTCGAGGAGTCGCACGCCGAGGGCCTCCTCGAGTACCCCGTCTACACCAAGCCCGCCTCGTGGCGCGGTCTCGACGTCCCCGACGTCCTGCTCTCCGGCGACCACGCGCGCATCGCCGCCTGGCGCCGCGAGCAGGCGGAGCGCCGGACCGCCGAGCGCCGACCGGACCTCCTGCCGGCGACGGGCGTGGTGTCGGGCCTCGCCGACCTCGACGTACGGCCCGCGGTGCCCGCCGACGCCGGCGAGATCTACACCCTCCAGCGCGCCTGCTGGCTGCAGGAGCTCGAGGCCAACCCGGGCGTGGACATCCCGGCGCTGCGCGAGTCGCTGGACGACGTGCGCCGCGGGCTGGGGGAGTGGACCGTCATGGTGGCGCGCGAGCCGTCCTCGGGACGCCTGGTCGGCGCGGTCCGCGGGCGCCTCGACACGCACGGCGAGTGGGACATCGGGCGCATCATGGTCGCCCCCGACCTGCAGGGTCGTGGCCTCGGCCGCGCGCTGCTCGAGCTGGTCGAGGGCCTCGCCCCCGCGGGTGTGGAGACCTACGTGCTGTTCACCGGCGCCGGCTCCACCGACAACCAGCGGATGTACAAGAAGGCCGGCTTCCGGCTGCGGCCCGACCGGGCAGCCCCGCCGGGGGCGGTCGTGCTCACCAAGCGGGCCCGGCGGATTTCACGCTGAACGTCGCGCTCTGGCAGACTTCCTCCTTGGTCCGCTCGAGGCCAGGGTCGCCCGGACGCATCGCCGATGCTCCGCCCCGGGGACCCGCCGCACCGCACCTGCCACAGGGGGCGCGACGGCTGGCCGCACGAGCACCAACCGATCCCATCACCACCATCCGCGGTTGACCTGTGGCACTCGCGAGGAGCAGTCATGACCAACGTCATCGCCGACATCGGCAACTCCCTCAAGCGTGACGACGTCCCGGACTTCCGCGCCGGTGACACCGTCAAGGTCCACGTGAAGGTCGTCGAGGGCAGCCGCTCGCGCGTCCAGGTCTTCCAGGGCGTCGTGATCCGCGTCCACGGCTCCGGCATCGGCCGCACCTTCACCGTCCGCAAGGTCTCGTTCGGCGTCGGCGTCGAGCGCACCTTCCCGGTCAACTCCCCGATCTTCGAGAAGATCGAGGTCGTCACCCGCGGTGACGTCCGACGCGCGAAGCTCTACTACCTGCGCAACCTGCGCGGCAAGGCCGCCAAGATCAAGGAGCGCCGCGAGGCGTGATCTGCGGACCGCGCCCCACGGGGCGTGGGCCGACCAGGGACTGGTTAGTCTCTGCGAGTGACTTCCGATGACCGCGGTTCTTCGTCCCTCTCGATGGACGAGGAACCGCGGTCGTCGCGTTCGGGGACCCCGGCCGGTGACCGTCCGGGAGCGGCTCCGGTGAGCGGCCGCACGGGCAGGACCGGGCGCAGCAAGCGCAAGCAGCTGCCGCTGTGGCAGGAGACCGTCCTGCTGCTCGGCGTCGCGCTGGTCCTCGCGGTCGTCATCAAGACGTTCTTCGTCCAGGCCTTCTACATCCCCTCGGAGTCCATGGAGCCGGGGCTGATCCTCAACGACCGGATCCTCATCCAGAAGGTCTCCTACTGGGGCGACGACGAGCCCGAGCGCGGCGACGTCGTGGTCTTCAAGGACCCCGGCGGCTGGCTGCCGCCGATCGACTCCGCCGGCCCCACGAACCCGGTGGCGAAGGCCATGGCCAAGATCGGGCTCTACCCGACCGGCGGTCACCTGGTGAAGCGCGTGGTCGGCATCGCCGGCGACACGATCGAGTGCTGCGACGACCGGGGGCGCCTGCTCGTCAACGGCAAGCCCCTCGAGGAGTCCGGCTACGTCAAGCGCGGCGGGGCCGAGTGCAACGGACCCATGCCGACCAACGGCGCCTGCGACGAGAAGTGGGAGGTCGGCCCGATCCCCGACGGCCACATCTTCGTGATGGGCGACAACCGCTCGCGCTCCGCCGACTCCTCGCAGAAGATGTGCCGGTCCGACGAGACCGAGTGCGTCCCCGGCGACGAGTTCGTGCCGGTGGACCTCGTCGTCGGCAAGGTCTTCGTCCTGCTCTGGCCCGCCGACCGCTTCCGCTGGAACACCCGTCCGGCCACGTTCGAGGACGTGCCGGACCCGTCCCCGTGACCCAGCCGCCCGCGCCGCTGCCGGGCGGGGTGACCGTACGCCGCGACGCCGGGATCTACGGCTACGAGCGCGCCCTGCGACGGGCCGGGCTCGACCCCGTCGCGGGCGTCGACGAGGCGGGGCGGGGCGCGTGCGCCGGCCCGCTGGTGGCTGGGGCCGTGGTGCTGCCCCCCGGCAAGGCCGGCATCGTCCCCGGGCTCGCCGACAGCAAGCTGCTCACGGAGGCCGCCCGTGAGCGCGTCTACGCCCAGGTGGTGCGCCGGGCGCTGGCGTGGTCGGTCGTGGTGATCGGGCACGACGAGTGCGACCGGCTCGGGATGCACGTGGCCAACGTGGAGGCGCTGCGGCGTGCCGTCGCGCGGCTGTCCACCCGCCCGTCCTACGTCCTCACCGACGGCTTCCCGGTCGACGGCCTCGGCGTGCCCGGGCTCGCGGTCTGGAAGGGGGACCGGGTCGCCGCCTGCATCGCCGCGGCCTCGGTGGTCGCCAAGGTCACGCGCGACCGGCTGATGGTCGGCCTCGACGGCGACTGGCCGGCGTACGACTTCAAGACCCACAAGGGCTACATCACCTCCGAGCACGAGGCGGCGCTCGCCGAGCACGGTCCCTCGCCGGTGCACCGCATGCGGTTCGTCAACGTGCGTCGCGCGGCGGGTCTCGAGCCCGTGCCGGACCCGGCGGTGGAGCCGGCCACTAGTGTCGGTGCGGAGCACGACGTGCACGAGACGCAGGAGGACGGATGAGCGCCGAGGACCTCGAGAAGTACGAGACCGAGATGGAGCTCACCCTCTATCGCGAGTACCGCGACGTCGTGGGCATCTTCAAGTACGTCGTCGAGACCGACCGCCGGTTCTACCTCTGCAACCAGGTGGACGTGAAGGCGCGCTCGGAGAGCGGCGACGTGTTCTTCGAGGTGTCGATGAGCGACGCCTGGGTGTGGGACATGTACCGGCCGGCGCGCTTCGCCAAGAACGTCAAGGTGCTGACCTTCAAGGACGTCAACGTCGAGGAGCTCGCGCCCCAGGAGATCGACCCGCCCAAGGACTGACCGATCGTCGGACCGGCGCACGTCCGAGCGGCCCCGCCCGGCACGGCCACGACCTGGCCGTCAGCCGTCCACAGGACGCCCGATCCGCCCGTCGTCCACAGCCGGTCCCGACAGGTCCCGGACCCGTCGGTACGCCGCGGTCTGCTGGTGCCTTCCTCGTCCACCGACCGGAAGGCACCACGATGGCCCGGCCCGCCACGACCTCGCCGTTCGCCCGCGACCCTGCCGCCGAGCGGCGGCGCCTGCTCGGCCAGCGCGGGGAGTCCATCGCCGCCCGGCACCTGACCTCGTGCGGGATGGAGCTGCTCGACCGCAACTGGCGGTGCGACGCCGGCGAGATCGACCTCGTGCTGCGCGAGGGGACCGTGCTGGTCGTCTGCGAGGTGAAGACCCGCACCTCGACCGACTACGGCGCCCCGCTGGAGGCGATCGACCAGCGCAAGGCCGCCCGGTTGCGGCGGCTGGCCGCCCGCTGGCTGCGCGCCCACGACTGCCATCCCGACGACGTCCGCATCGACCTGGTCGGCGTGCTGGCGCCACCGGGTCGGCCGGTGGAGGTCGAGCACGTCGAGGGGGTCGGCTGATGGCCTTCGCGACCGCCCGCTCGCTGGCGCTGAAGGGCGCCGACGGGCACGTCATCGACGTCCAGGTCGACGTGTCGCCCGGCCTCGTCGGCACGACCCTGGTCGGGCGCGTCGACAGGAGCCTCTCGGAGGCCCGTGAGCGCGTACGGATGGCGATCAACAACGACTGCGGCCGCTGGCCCGCGACCAAGCGGGTGACCGTCCTGCTGTCCCCGGCCGACCTGCCCAAGGGCGGCACCCACTACGACCTGGCCATCGCCGTGGCCGTCCTGGCGGCGGACAAGCAGCACACCGACCTGCTGCCCGAGCAGCTGGCCGGGTGGGCGTTCGTCGGCGAGCTCTCGGTCTCGGGCGGGCTGCGACCGGTGCCGGGCGTGCTCCCCATGGTCATCGCGGCGGCCGCGCACGGGATCACCCGGGTCTTCGTGCCCGAGCCCCAGGCGGCCGAGGCGGCCCTGGTGCCCGGGATGACCGTGTTCGGGGTCCGGTCGCTGGCGCAGGTGTCGGCGGTGCTGCGAGGGGCGGAGGTGCCCGAGGCCGAGCCGGTGGTGGCCTCGTCCGGCAGCCCGCTGGCCACGTGGCAGGGCGAGGACCGGCTCGCCGATCTCGACCTGCGCGACCTCGAGGGTCTCGAGGACGTCCGCTACGCCGTGGAGGTCGCCGCTGCCGGTGGGCACCCGCTGATGCTCATCGGGCCGCGCGGGACGGGGAAGACCTCCATCGCGGAGCGGATTCCGACCATCCTCCCCGACCTGACCGACGCGCAGGCGCTGGAGGTGACCGCCCTCCACTCGGTGGCAGGGACGCTGCCGGACGGCTGCGGCCTGCTGCGGCGACCGCCGTGGTACGCGCCGCACCACTCGGCCAGCGCGGCGAGCGTCCTGGGCGGCGGCACGGGCCGGGTGCGTCCCGGTCAGGTGAGCCTGGCGCACCACGGTGTGCTGTTCCTCGACGAGTTCCCGCACTTCCGCGCCGACGTGGTCGAGGCGATGCGCCAGCCCCTGGAGTCGGGGGAGGTGACGATCGCCCGCGGCGAGGAGTCGGCCACCTACCCCGCCCGGTCCCTGGTGGTGCTGGCCGCCAACCCCTGTCCGTGCGGCAACTTCCACGGCATGTCGGGTGCGACCTGCGAGTGCACCGAGGTCCAGCGAGCCCACTACCGGCGCAAGCTCACCGGTCCGATCGTCGACCGGGTCGACATCTGGATGGAGGTGCGGCCGCAGGGCAGGCGCCGCGGCCGCTCGTTCGGACCCGAGCCCGAGTCGTCCGCCGACGTCCGGGTGCGCGTCGCCGAGGCGCGCCGGCGCCAGGCCCGTCGATACCGCGACTGCTCGTGGCTGCTCAACGCCTCCTGCCCCGGGGCGGTGCTCGCCGAACGGTGGCCGCTCGACCCGGACGCCCAGCACGCGATCGACGTCCAGCTGGCCGAGGGGCGGCTCACCCGGCGTGGCCTCACCCGCGTCCAGCGACTGGCGTGGACCGTGGCCGACTGCTCCGGGGTGGCGCGTCCCGGCGTCGCGGAGGCCGAGATCGCGCTGGCGCTCCGCTCGGACGATCCCGCGCGCACGCTCCCGGCGCGCGTCGTCGCCGCGGCGGCGTCATGAGCACGCCCGCCGCCGGCGGTACCGACCGCGCCGTGCCGGAGGCCGAGCGCCTGGCACGCGTGGCGCTGAGCTGCGCTGTCGAGCCCGGCGACGGGAGGACCTCCTCGCTCCTGCGCCAGCTCGGCGCCGTAACGGCCCTCGAGCAGTCGCTGGTGCCCAAGCCCGACAGCCGGCTCCCCGACCGGCTGGCCGCCGTCGACCCGGTGCGCCAGCTCGAGCAGGCCGACAGGTGCGGCATCCGCTTCCTCGTCCCGGGCGACCCGGAGTGGCCGGTCGCCCTCGACCAGCTCGACGACGTGATCACCGCAGAGGGCTTCGGCGGCACACCACCGGGTCTGTGGGTCAAGGGGCCCATGCCGCTCACCCAGCTCGCCACGTCGGTGGCGATCGTGGGGTCGCGGGCAGCGTCTGTCTACGGCGTGGAGATGACCCGAGCCCTCGCCGGCCACCTGGCGCTCACCCGGGTGCCGGTCGTCTCGGGCGGGGCGCTCGGGATCGACTTCCAGGCCCACGACGCCGCCCTGATGGCCGGCGGCGCGACCGTGGCGGTGCTGGCGTGCGGCGTCGACCGCGTCTATCCCGCGCGCAACCGACGCCTGCTGCACCACCTCGCGGCGGAGTTCGCCGTGGTGTCCGAGCAGCCACCGGGCTCCGCGCCGACCCGTCCGCGGTTCCTCGCGCGCAACCGGTTGATCGCCGCCGTCACCCGCGGCACCGTCCTCGTGGAGGCCGCCCTGCGCAGCGGCGCCCTCAACACGGCGGGCTGGGCCGAGCTGCTGAG
Organism: Nocardioides xinjiangensis; assembly: GCF_017916385.1. Classification (NCBI taxonomy): domain Bacteria; kingdom Bacillati; phylum Actinomycetota; class Actinomycetes; order Propionibacteriales; family Nocardioidaceae; genus Nocardioides; species Nocardioides xinjiangensis. The sequence goes on along the minus strand of NZ_JAFMSW010000001.1, from coordinate 444,029 downwards.
CCGCCAGGTGATGTGCGTGCCCGGCCCTGTCACCAGCTACACCTCGCAGGGCGTCAACAACTGGCTCCGGCAGGGCCGCGGCACGGTGGTGACCCACGGCTCCGAGGTGCTCGAGCTCGTCGGCGCAGCCGGGGAGCACCTCGTCGAGGAGCCGCGGGGGGAGGAGCGTCCCCGCGACTCGCTCACTCCCGTGGAGCAGCGGGTGCTGGAGTGGGTGCCTGTCAGCGCCCCCGCGAAGGTCGACTCCATCGCCCGCCTGTCCTCGCTGCACGTCCGGGACACCGAAGGGGCCTTGCGGCGGCTCCAGGCGAAGCGCTTCGTCCGGCTCGAGGAGGACGGCTGGCGCCTCGTGTCTGGCGCGTGAACGGGCTCCGCCCACCTACGCTGCGGGTGTGGGCGACACGCGAGCGACCGGGCCGGACCCCGGCGGCGACGAGGACCGGTCCGGTGCGGCCGGGCTCGGCGAGGGCTTCGTCCGACTGCTCGGCGACTACGAGCGACACCTCGTCTCCGAGCGCGACCTCGCCCCCCATACCGTGCGCGCCTACCTGGGCGACGTGGCCGGCCTGCTCGACCACTGCGGCCGGCTCGGGATCGACGACGTGACGGAGCTGGACCTGCGCACCCTCCGCAGCTGGCTGGCCAAGCTGCAGACCACGGGCCGCAGCCGGACGACCATCGCCCGTCGCGCGACGGCCGCCCGGGTGTTCACCGCCTGGCTGCACCGCACCGGACGGGTGCCTGCCGACCCCGGCGCCGCGCTGGGCTCGCCGAAGAAGCACAAGACCCTGCCGCCGGTCCTCCGCACCGACGAGGCCGAGGCGCTGATCCGGTCGGCGGCCGACCTCGCCGACGACGGCACCCCGGTCGGTCTCCGCGACGTCGCGATGCTCGAGCTCCTCTACGCCACGGGCATCCGCGTCGGCGAGCTGGCCGGCCTCGACGTCGACGACGTGGACGCGGAGCGTCGCGTGGTCCGGGTCTTCGGCAAGGGTCGCAAGGAGCGGTCCGTGCCCTACGGCACGCCAGCCGCCCGGGCACTCGACCGGTGGCTCGCGAACGGCCGGCCGTCGCTGCGCGTCGACGGCTCGGGGCCGGCGTTGTTCCTCGGAGTGCGCGGACGGCGGATCGACCAGCGGGCCGTGCGCGAGCTGGTGCACCGGCGCATCGCCGACGTCCCCGGCGCCCCGGACATCGGTCCCCACGGGCTGCGCCACACCGCCGCCACCCACCTGCTCGAGGGCGGCGCCGACCTCCGCTCGGTCCAGGAGCTCCTCGGCCACGCCTCCCTCGCGACCACGCAGCTCTACACCCACGTCACCACCGACCGGCTGCGCCGCGCGTACCAGCAGGCGCACCCGCGCGCCTGACCCCTCGGCCACGGCCGCTGCGTCATACGAACCGATGCGATGGGTGCGGGTTCGTATGACGGGAGGGTCGGCGTACGCGTCCGCTGGGCTGGGGACGTCATGCGGATCGGGACGTATGGGTGCGGGTTCGTATGACTCAAGGCCCGGTGGAGGGCGGACGTCATGCGAATCGGGACGTATGGGTGCGAGTTCGTATGACGCAGGGTCGGCGTACGCGTCCGCTGGGGTGGGGACGTCATGCGGATCGGGACGTATGGGTGCGAGTTCGTATGACGCAAGGCCCGGTGGAGGGCGGTCCGACGGCGGCGTCATGCGGATCGGGGCGTATGGGTGCGGGTTCGTATGACGCAAGGCCCGATGGGGGCGCCGTGAGCGAAAGCGTCAGGCGAGTCAGTCGAGCAGCCGCCGCCAGCGCTCGAGCGGCGGAGCCCACGGGAGCCGCACGATGACCGGCTCGTCCCGCCACAGCGGCAGCAGCCGCACCGGACCGCCGCCGACGAGGGTGAGCGGGTCGAGGTACACCTGGTCGTCGCCCGTGCCCTCGATGAGGCCCCAGTGCAGGCACGCCCCGGGGAAGCAGTGGCTGTCGAGGACCACGAGCCGGCCCAGCAGGTCGCCCGCGGCCACCCGCTGGCCCGGCTCGACCGACGCCACGACCGGCTCGTAGGTCGTACGCCGTCCGCCGTGCACGACGGTGACCACCGGCTTGCCGCCGATCGAGCCGGCGAAGCCGACGGTGCCCGGCAGGGCGGCGCGCACGGCCTGTCCCGGTGCGCCGGCGAGATCGACCCCGCGGTGGCCCGAGGCGTACGGATGGGGCGGCGGCTCGAATCCGCGGACGACGTCCGGCCGCGGATCGAGCGGCCACACCCCGGCGACGTCCCCGTCGTCGGCGTCCCCGCCTCGCGCAACGGCCGGGACTACTGCGGGCCCAGTTGCCGGCCCCATGGCGGGCCGGATGGCCGACCGGATGGCCGGCCGGACTCCGGACCCGATCGAAGACCCGGCCGGGGACGCGCCCGACCCGGCCGCTGCGGGGGGCACGGCGGCAGGAGACGCCGCGGCGGGGGACACGGCCGCGGCCACGGGAGACGCAGGGCCGGCGAGCAGGACCAGCAGGAGGCCGAGGAGGGTGCGCACCCTGCGATCGTGGTCGCGCCGGGCGTGCCGCGCTCCGCGCGCCCGAGCGGCCTGGGGACGACCGCGTCCCGCAACCGCCTGTGGACGGGCGGTGGCCCGGCGCGCCCGAAGGGGACCGTGGAGGCGGGCTTCAGGGATTCGCCGAGGCGGGAACCCCTGGCCTACGATGTGCGGAGCAGTCCACCCGGACTGACTTCGCACGCTCGCAGACCGCGTCGGGATGCTCCTCGGTCCCGCATCGCCCGCGGGCGTCGGTCCTCAGTTCCGCACCACTGGCGCGGATCGGACCGACGCGCGAGCGTCAGGGCGCCCGGCACCCGCCGGGCGCGGAAACTGAAAACAACAGGAGTCACGCCCCCGGCTCGACCTGGCTGAAGGTCGGGCACAGCGCCCCGCGCCGTCGGGGAGCGGGACTCCGAGACAACAGGAGAACCCATGGCAGTCGTCACCATGCGCCAGCTGCTCGAGAGCGGCGTCCACTTCGGTCACCAGACCCGTCGCTGGAACCCGAAGATGAAGCGCTTCATCATGACCGAGCGCAACGGCATCTACATCATCGACCTGCAGCAGTCGCTGGCCTACATCGACCGCTCCTTCGCCTTCGTCAAGGAGACCGTCGCCAAGGGCGGCGTCGTGATGTTCGTCGGCACGAAGAAGCAGGCCCAGGAGGCCATCGCGGAGCAGGCCACCCGCGTCGGCATGCCCTACGTCAACCAGCGCTGGCTCGGCGGCATGCTCACCAACTTCTCGACCGTGCACCAGCGGATCAACCGCCTCAAGGAGCTCGACGAGATCGACTTCGAGAACGTCGCCGGCTCCGGTCGCACCAAGAAGGAGCTCCTGCAGATGAAGCGGGAGCGCGACAAGCTCGACAAGACCCTCGGTGGCATCCGCGAGATGTCCAAGGTGCCGTCCGCGGTGTGGATCGTCGACACCAACAAGGAGCACCTCGCCGTCGAGGAGGCGCGCAAGCTGCGCATCCCGATCATCGGCATCCTGGACTCCAACTGCGACCCCGACGTCGTCGACTTCCCGATCCCGGGCAACGACGACGCCATCCGCGCCGTCGGCCTGCTGACCCGCGTGGTCGCGGACGCCGTCGCGGAGGGCCTCATCGCCCGCTCCGGCGTCAAGGCCGGCGGGACCGACGAGACCGTCGGCGCCGAGGAGCCCCTGGCCGAGTGGGAGCGCGAGCTCCTCGCCGGTGACGCCGAGAAGACCGCCGCCGCCGCCACGGGCGACGCCGCTGCGGAGACCCCGGCCTCCGAGGCCACCGGCGCCGCGTCCGAGGCCCCGCAGGCCGAGGCCGCCGCCGACGCCGCGACCGACGCCCCGCAGGCCGAGGCCGCCGACGCTCCGGCCGAGGCCGGCGCCGAGGCTCCGGCCGACGAGCAGCCCGCCGCGCAGGCCGCCGAGCAGGACTGATGACGGACGCCGGCCGCGGGAAGTCCCGCGGTCGGCTCCGCTCGTCCCTCCGCATCACCACCCCCTGAACCCAAGGAAGAAGGACCATGGCCAACTTCACCGCTGCCGACGTCAAGAAGCTCCGTGAGCTGACCCAGGCCGGGATGATGGACTGCAAGAAGGCGCTGACCGAGACCGACGGCGACTTCGACAAGGCCGTCGAGCTGCTCCGCGTCAAGGGCGCCGCCAAGGCCGCCGCTCGCGGTGCCGAGCGCGAGACCGCCGCCGGGCTCGTCGCGACCTCGGGCAACGCGCTGGTCGAGCTCAAGAGCGAAACCGACTTCGTCGCCAAGAACGAGGAGTTCATCGCCAAGGCGCAGCAGATCGCCGACGTCGCCAACTCCGTCAAGGCCACCGACACCGCCGCCCTCAAGGCCGCCGAGCTCGACGGCAAGACGGTCGGCGAGGTCGTCGAGGACCTGGCCATCACCATCGGCGAGAAGATCGAGCTGGGCGAGGTCGCCTACTTCGAGGGCAACACCGTCACCTACATGCACAAGCGTGCCGCCGACCTCCCGCCGGCCGTCGGCGTGCTCGTCGAGTTCGAGGGCGACGAGGCCGCCGCCCGCGGCGCCGCGATGCAGATCGCCGCGATGCGCGCGCAGTACCTCACCCGCGACGAGGTCCCGGCCGACGTCGTCGAGTCCGAGCGCTCGATCGCCGAGCAGAAGACCCGCGAGGAGGGCAAGCCCGAGCAGGCGATCGCGAAGATCGTCGAGGGTCGCCTCGGTGGCTTCTTCAAGGAGATCGTCCTGCTCGAGCAGGAGTCGGTCACCGAGTCCAAGAAGTCGGTCAAGGCCGTCCTGGACGAGGCCGGCACCACCGTGAAGCGGTTCGCCCGCTTCGAGGTCGGCGCCTGAGCCTCGCGCCACCCGCGCACCGACCGGGGCCCGTACGCACTGCGTACGGGCCCCGGTCGCGTCCCGGCCCGCCGGGAGGCGGGCGACCGCCCACCCTGCGGCCTGCGGGTTCGACCCCCGACCCCCGCGGCCGGTAGGTTTCTCAGGACCACCCAGGCGCGCGAAGGGATGCACGTGGCGTACAAGCGAGTCCTCCTCAAACTCTCCGGTGAGGTGTTCGGCGGAGGTGAGGTGGGCCTCGACCTCGACGTCATCAACGCGACGGCCGGTGAGGTCGCCGAGGTGGCCGCGTCCGGCGTGCAGATCGCCATCGTCGTCGGCGGCGGCAACTTCTTCCGCGGGGCCGAGCTGCAGCAGCGCGGCATGGAGCGTGCCCGCGCCGACTACATGGGCATGCTCGGCACGGTGATGAACTGCCTGGCCCTCCAGGACCTCATCGAGAAGCACGGCGTGGAGACCCGCGTGCAGACCGCCATCACCATGGGCCAGGTCGCCGAGCCCTACATCCCGCGCCGCGCGATCCGCCACATGGAGAAGGGCCGCGTCGTGATCTTCGGCGCCGGGGCCGGCATGCCGTTCTTCTCCACCGACACCGTCGCGGCGCAGCGGGCGCTGGAGACGCGCTGCGAGGTCATCCTCATGGGCAAGCAGGGCGTCGACGGCGTGTACGACTCCGACCCCAAGACCAACCCAGCGGCGGTGAAGTTCGACCGGCTGACCTACGACGAGTACCTCGCCCGCGACCTCAAGGTCGCCGACGCCACGGGCATCGCGATGGCGCGCGACAACAGCATGGACATGGTCTTCTTCAACCTCTCCACCCCCGGCACGATCGTGCGCGCGGTGCGGGGTGAGAAGATCGGGACGCTGGTGAGCAGCTCGGTCTGACCGAGCCGTCCGACCACCCGCACCACGACGTACGACGAGAGAGAGCAACCGTGATCAACGACGTCATGAACGATGCCGACGCCAGGATGGCCAAGTCCGTCGAGGCGACGCGCGAGGACTTCGCCACCATCCGCGCCGGCCGCGCCAACCCCGCGATGTTCGCCAAGATCACGGCTGACTACTACGGCACCCAGACGCCGCTGCAGCAGCTGGCGAGCTTCACCTCCCAGGACGCGCGCACCATCCTCATCCAGCCCTTCGACATCGGCGCGATGGGCAGCATCGAGAAGGCCATCCGCGACTCCGACCTCGGCGTCAACCCGGCCAACGACGGCAAGGTGCTGCGCTGCGTGTTCCCCGAGCTGACCGAGGAGCGCCGCAAGGAGTTCATCAAGCTCGCCCGCTCCAAGGCCGAGGAGGGCCGCGTCTCCGTGCGCAACGTGCGCCGCACCGCCAAGCAGGGCCTCGAGAAGCTCGAGAAGGACGGCGAGGTCGGCAAGGACGACGTCACGGGCGCGGAGAAGCGCCTCGACGCGCTCACCAAGACCCACACCGACAAGATCGACGAGATGCTCAAGCACAAGGAAGCCGAGCTGCTCGAGGTCTGAGCCACCCCATCGATGACCACCTCTGACAGTCCGGCGGCGCCGGCTCCCCAGCCCCAGCAGAAGGACCACGGCCGCGCCGGCCGGGACCTGCCTGCCGCGGTCGGCTCCGCCGTCGTGCTGGTGGGGGCGATCCTGCTGTCGCTCTTCTTCTGGAAGACCGCGTTCATGGGCATCGTCGCCGCCGCGGTCGCCGTCGCGGTCTGGGAGCTGCACCGCGGGCTGTCGGCCAAGGACGTCGACATCCCCGAGCAGCCCCTCATGGTCGGCGGCGTCGCGATGGTCGTGGTCGCCTACTTCTGGGGCGCCCCCGCCCTCGTCACGGCCACCGCCGTGACGGCGCTCGTCGTGATGCTGTGGCTGCTGCGCCGGGGTGTCGACGGCTACGTGAAGAACGCCACCGCGTCGGTCTTCACGCTCGTCTACGTCCCGTTCCTCGCCTCGTTCGTGGCCCTCCTGCTCTCCGAGGGCGGCACGACCCCGGCCCTCGGGCTCGACCTCGACGACCCGGGCGTGCGCGGCGTCATCACCTTCATCGCGATCACCGTCGCCTCCGACACCGGCGGCTACGTCGCCGGCGTGCTCTTCGGCAGGCACCCGATGGCCAAGGTCATCTCGCCGAAGAAGTCCTGGGAGGGGTTCGCCGGCTCCGTGGTCGCGACCGTCGCCGTCGGCGTCTGGCTGGTCACCTCCTTCCTCGGTGGCGAGTGGTGGGTGGGCGTGGTCCTCGGCCTCATCGCCGCGGTGATGGCCACGCTCGGCGACCTCTGCGAGTCCGTCATGAAGCGTGACCTCGGCATCAAGGACATGAGCCAGGTGATCCCGGGCCACGGCGGCCTGATGGACCGGCTCGACTCGCTCCTCGCGACGGTCGCGCCGATCTGGCTGGTCCTCTACTACCTGGTCTTCTGACCGCCCGCCGATGCGCCTGCTCGTGACCGGCGGCCGGACGGGCTACCTCGGTCGCCACGTCGTGGCCGCTGCCGAAGCCCACGACGTCGTGGCCGTCGGCTCGGCCGACGCCGACGTGCGCGACCGCGCGGCCGTGGTCGCCCTCCTCGAGCGGCACCGGCCCGACGCCGTCGTCCACACGGCGTACGTCCAGTCCGACCCCGACGTCACGGCCGCCGGCGCGGCCCACGTCGCGGAGGCTGCGGCACGCGTCGGCGCCCGGATGGTGCTGGTGTCCTCCGACGTCGTCTTCGGCGGCTCCGACGAGCCCTACGACGAGTCGGCCCCGCCCCACCCGGTGTCGGCGTACGGCGAGGCGAAGGTCGCGGCCGAGGCCGCCACGCTCGCGTCGGCGCCCGACGCCGTGGCGGCCCGGACCTCGCTGGTCCTCGGCGACGGCGAGTCGAAGCACGAGCAGCTCGTCCGGTCGCTGGCCCGCGGCCGGGACGGTGTGCTCTTCGAGGACGAGCGCAGGTGCCCGGTGCACGTCGGCGACCTCGCCGCGGCCCTGGTCGAGCTGGCCGGCAACGACGTGCGCGGAGTGCTGCACCTCGGCGGCGCCGATGCGGTGAGCCGGCTCGAGCTGGGCCGGCTGGTCGCGCGACGCGACGGCCTCGACCCCGCAGCGCTGCGCGGCGGCCTGAGGGCCGAGCTGAGCGACCCCGGCCCCGTCGACGTACGCCTCGACTCCACGCTGGCGGCCACGGTGCTCACCACCCGCCTGCGCGGGGCGAGGGAGTTCCTGGCGCCATGACGCTCCACCTCGTGCGGCACGGCCGCCCGGCGATCGACCCCGCCGTGCCGGCAGCGGAGTGGGAGCTCGACCCCGCGACGTACGACGACGTGTGGGCGCTGCGTGCCTCCGGCCGCCTGCCGGCGCGCGGTGCGTGGTTCACCTCGCCCGAGCCGAAGGCCGTGCAGACCGCGCAACTGCTCACCGACGCCGACGTGGGGGTGCTCGACGACCTGCGCGAGCACGGGCGCACGGGGGAGTGGGTCGAGGACTTCCCCGCGGCGGTGCGCCGGGCCTTCGTGCGGCCGGACGTCGCGGCGGTCGAGGGGTGGGAGCCGCTCGACGCCTGCCGGCGACGGGTGGTCCCCGCCGTGCGTCGGGTGCTGGACGTGCACGGCGACGACGACGTCGTGCTGGTCGGCCACGGGACGGCCTGGACGCTGGTGGTCGCCGACCTCACCGGGCAGGCTCCGGACCTCGCGCGCTGGGAGACGCTCGGCATGCCCGACGTGCTCGTCGTGGAGCGCTGAGCGGCTCCCGGACCGAATCCCCCGGGACCGCGTGCCGCCCGCGGGCCCGCGCTCGTGACCGCCTAGTCTGAGGGTGTGGAGACCGAACGGGCACAGGAGGTCGAGGCGCCGCAGGACCGGCACTTCGAGTGGTGGCACCACAGCCACCCGACGTTCGCCGGCATCACCGGCTTCTTCGCCGGCATGCTCTTCGTCACAGCGGTGCCGGGCGCGTTCGTCGGCATCCTGCGGCTGCTCTTCACCTACGAGACCGCCGAGCGACTCTTCCCGTTCGTCCTGCTCGCCCTGGCCCTGCCGATCGCCCTGCTGGTCAAGCGCAAGACGCGCCGGTTCGCGCAGTTCATGTTCGTCGGCATGGTCGTGACCGCGCTCGTCGTCCTCGGCGTGGCCTCGCTCGTCCTGTACTTCATGGTCGACGCCTGAGCGGCGGCTCGCTGAATCGTTCCCGCGCCCGCCGGGGTGGGACAATGGGAGGGATGTCCCAGACCCAGCCCGACGCCCATCCCGAGGCGCAGCCCGTCGCCCAGCCCGGCACCTCGCTGCCCCTCGTCCTCAGTGAGCCGCGCGGCCGCAAGAAGCCGCCGCGGCACCTCGCCGACCTCGACGACGCGGGCCGCAAGGCGCTGCTCGAGGAGATGGGGCTGCCGGGGTTCCGCGCCAAGCAGCTGAGCAACCACTACTTCGGCCGCCTCGTCGACGACCCGGCCGAGATGACCGACCTGCCCGCCGGTCAGCGCGACGACCTGGTCTCCGCGCTCCTGCCCGACCTCATGACGCCGCTGCGCACCATGGAGGCCGACAAGGGCACCACCCGCAAGACCCTGTGGAAGCTCTTCGACGGCGCCCTCGTCGAGTCGGTGCTGATGCGCTATCCCGACCGGGCCACGATGTGCGTCTCCAGCCAGGCCGGCTGCGGCATGGCGTGCCCCTTCTGCGCGACCGGCATGGGCGGCCTCCAGCGCAACATGTCGACCGCGGAGATCGTCGAGCAGGTCGTCGCCGGCGCGCGCGCCCTCGCGCGCGGCGAGGTCCCCGGCGGTCCGGGCCGGGTCTCCAACGTGGTGTTCATGGGCATGGGCGAGCCCCTGGCCAACTACAAGGCCGTCGTGGGAGCGGTGCGCCGCCTCACCGATCCCTCGCCCTCCGGCCTGGGCATGAGCGCGCGCGGCATCACGGTCTCCACCGTCGGCCTGGTGCCGCGGATCAACCAGCTCGCCGACGAGGGCATCCCGGTCACGCTCGCGCTGAGCCTGCACGCCCCCGACGACGAGCTTCGCAACGAGCTGGTGCCGATCAACACGCGCTTCTCGGTCGCCGAGACCGTCGAGGCCGCGTGGAACTACGCCGCGCGGACCAAGCGCCGGGTCTCGATCGAGTACGCCATGATGCGCGGCATCAACGACCAGGCCGAGCGCGCCGACCTGCTCGCCGACGTCCTGAACTCCTACGGCGACTGGGGCTGGGTGCACGTCAACCTGATCCCGCTCAACCCCGTCGAGGGCTCCAAGTGGACCGCCTCCGACCCGGCCGACGAGCGCGAGTTCGTCCGACGCCTCGAGGCGAAGGGCATCCCGACGACCGTCCGCGACACCCGCGGCCGCGAGATCGACGGCGCCTGCGGGCAGCTCGCCGCCAAGGAGTAGCCGCGCCGTCCCCGACGTCGCCTCCGGAGCGTCGGGGACCGTTCACGTGTCGTCTGCCCGGACCGGGTCGTCCGTTGCGGGGCGGTTCCTAGCGTCCGTGGCATGGACCTGCTCGAGAGGCGGCGTCGCAGCCGCTCCGCACCGGCCACCCTCCTCACGCTCCCGGTCACCCCACCGGCCGGCGCCCCGCGGCTGCGCGTCCTGGTCGTCTCGGAGTCCTTCCTGCCCCAGGTCAACGGCGTCACCAACTCGGTCCGCCGCGTGCTGGAGCACCTCGCGGCCGAGGGCCACGAGGCCGAGCTGATCGCGCCCACCGGCCCCGCGACGTACGCCGGGTTCCGCGTCAGCCGCGCCCGCGGGGCGGACCTGCCCTTCTACGGCGACTTCCGCGTCGGCCTGGAGACCCGTGGCCGGCTGCGGGCGGCGATGGAGCGGTTCCGCCCCGACGTCGTGCACATCGCCTCCCCGGCCATGCTCGGCCACCAGGCGGCGAGGGCGGCGCGCTCGTTCGGCGTCCCGACGGTCGCGATCTACCAGACCGACCTGGTGGGGTTCGCCGACCGGTACGGCGTGCCCGGGGGAGCGCGTGCCATGGAGGCGCTCACCCGCCGGATCCACCTCGGCGTCGACCGCACCCTCGCCCCGTCCTCGGCGAGCATCGAGCAGCTCGAGCGGCTCGGCATCGACGCCGTGGCGCGGTGGCCGCGAGGCGTGGACCAGGTGCTGTTCGAGCCCGGGAAGCGCGACGAGGCGCTGCACGCCGAGCTGGCGCCGCACGGCGAGCTGCTCGTCGGGTACGTCGGCCGGCTCGCGCCCGAGAAGGAGCTCGGGCTCCTCGCACACCTCGACCGGCCCGGCGTGCGCCTGGTGCTGGTGGGCGGCGGCCCCGAGGAGCCCAGGCTGCGGGCCCTGCTCCCGCGCGCGGCGTTCCTCGGGGTGCTGCACGGCGAGGAGCTGGCCCGGGCCCACGCCACGCTCGACGTCTTCGTGCACACCGGCCGCCACGAGACGTACTGCCAGTCCGCCCAGGAGGCGCTGGCGAGCGGCGTGCCGGTCGTGGCACCGCGCGCGGGGGGACCGGTCGACGTGGTCGACGACACCGTGGCCGGGTACCTCTACGAGCCCGGCGACGCACGCGAGCTGGTCGCGCACGTCGAGCGCCTCAGGACCCGGCCGGTCCTGCGGCGGCGGATGGCCGTCGCCGCGCGGCACAGCGTGCGCGACCGCACCTGGCAGGCCGTCAACGACCTGCTGGTGAGCCACTACCGCGACGTGGCGGCCCCTGCCGGCACGCGGCGCCGGGCCGGTTGATCGCCGGGGCAGGCGGCGGCGCGGCGGGCGCGGACGTCACCGGGCCGCCCCGCCGCCCACGACGTCGAGCGCCTCCTCGACGGCGTCGACCAGGTGGACGTGCGGCTCCATCGCGCGGCCCGCGGCGAGCGCGCGCAGCAGCGGCCAGACCGGCAGCACCTCGGTCCAGTGGCGGCGGCCCACCAGCACCATCGGCGCGACCGCGGACTCGTCGGCGTAGTAGTTCTCGCAGGCGTCCTGGAAGACCTCCTGCACGGTGCCGCCGGCGCCCGGGAGGAACACGATGCCGGCGTCGCAGACCTCCAGCAGGATGGCCTCCCGCGGCGCGTTGCGGAAGTACTTGGCGATCGACGTCGCGAAGGGGTTCGGCGGCTCGTGGCCGTAGTGCCACGTCGGGATGCCGAGCGACTCCCGGCCGCCGCGGGTCGCCTCGACCACCTCGAACGCGGCTCGCGCCCAGGCGCCGATGTCGGGACGGAACGACGGCACCCTGGCGACCGTGTCGAGCGCGTCGTCGAGGGCACCAGGGACGTCGGCGGGGACGAAGGCCCCCAGGTTGGCTGCCTCCATGGCGCCCGGACCACCGCCGGTGGCGACCGTCAGCCTCGTGCCGAGCGCGTGGCCGAGGCGGGCGGCCTCGGCGTACGGCGCGCTGCCGCGCTCGAGCGCGTGCCCACCCATCACACCGACCACCGGGCGCCCGGCCACCCGGCGTCCGGCCACCCACGTCTCGAGCGCGGTGTCGACGTGGTGGTCGTGCAGCGCCATGGCCAGCGTGTCGTCGGGACTGGTGCGGCGCTGCGACCAGGCGTACGCCCGGGCGTCGAGGGTGTCCTCGTAGCGAGGGGTGTCGTAGAGCTCCGCGGGGGTGTAGAGAGCCGCGCGGTAGGGGTCGACCGAGGTGCCGGGGATCCGCTGCAGCACGATCCCACCGGCCCGTCGCACGGCGTCGTCGTCGCCCTCGGCGAAGGTGCAGCCGAGGAACAGCGACTGCGCCAGCGACCTCTCGAGCAGGTCCGGGCCGCGGTGGGTGAGGTCGAGGCCCACGACGCGCCACCCCGCCAGCGACCTGGTCCCGGAGGAGAGCCGCCGGTCCAGGTCGGCCAGCGAGGTGACGTCGAGGACGCGTCCGTGGGAGTGCTTCACGCCGCCCAACCTAGGGGGGCCAGCCTCCGAGGCTCAGAAGGCGTGCGCCATCAGCTCGGCGAACAGCTCCTGGTCGTCGACCTCGAGCCCCCGCGAGCGGAACCAGGCGCACATGTTGGCGCAGTCGCGCAGCAGGAAGTCCATGCCGCGGGGGTTGCCGACCAGGTCGACCATCTGTGGCAGGTCGATGATCACGAGCCGGTCGCCGGCGGCGAGGGTGTTGTAGGGCGAGAGGTCCCCGTGCACGAGCCCGGCCTGCACGAGCGTCGCCAGGGCCTCGCGCAGCTGCTCGTAGAAGCCCTCGACGACCGACCGCTCGGGGCGCACCTGCGCGACCCGCGGGGCGGTCTCGACCTCCCCGTCGACGGTGTGGGTGATCCACTCCATGAGGATCTCGGTGTCGTCGATCTGCACCGGGTAGGGGACCGGCAGTCCCAGCTCCCAGCATCGGCGCAGCGCGTTCCACTCCGACACCGCCCACTCGCCGGCCGCGACCTGCCGGCCCCAGGTGGACTTGCGCTTGAGGGCGCGCTCGTCGCGGGAGCGCTTCACCGAACGGCCCTCGGTGTAGGCAGCGGCGCGGTGGAAGGTGCGGTGGTCGGTGTCGCGGTAGCGCTTGGCGGCCATGACGACCGCCTCGTCGGGCCGGTGCGGGTCCTCGCGCTCGAGGAGGAAGACGTCGGCCTCCTTGCCCGTCTTGAGGACGCCGAGGTCGGTGTCGATGGCTCCGCTGGAGGTCACGACCCAGTCGGGTCGGGGCTCGGGGCCCTTCATGAGGGCCTCGAGGTCCTCCCAGCGGGACCAGCGTTGGTTCTCGCCGAGCTCGTCGGCGTAGGTGTCGTAGGTGAAGACGAACGCGTCGTCGATGCCCTCGAGGGGCGAGCGGTCGTCAGGCCGGAGGCCCTCCGGCAGGGGTCGATCGAGGTGACTGTGCGTCAAGGTGGGTGCTCCGTGAGTGCGAGAGGTGGTCGGCGGGCAGGCCGAGGACAGCGATGGACATGTCACGACTCCTCTCGGACGGGGCACCGGCGCCGGAGCAGCACGGGTGTGGCGGTTCGCCACGGCCATCGTCGGACACCGGCTGGAGCCTCCGCAACGCAATTGTTCGCGCTAGGTTCGGACCGTGACCACACGAGCCGCGCACCGATCCCTCGTCGCCCTCGCGCTCAGCGCGGCGGTGGCGTTCGGGCTGACCACGGCTGCGGCCACGGCGACGCCCACCCCGTCGGCGGGCCGGCCGGGGGCGACGGCACCCGTCGACGGGGCCCCGGGCATCGGCGATCCCTACTGGCCGCTCGACGGCAGCGGCGGCATCGACGTCTCGGCGTACCGGATCTCCCACCGCTACGCGTTCGCCACCCAGCGGCTGAGCGGGCGGACCACGGTCGAGCTGACCGCCACCCAGGACCTCGCGAGCTTCTCGCTCGACTTCCTGCTGCGGGTCTCGAAGGTGACCGTCGACGGGGCGGCGGCCGAGTTCACGCGGACCGACGGCGGGCACGAGCTGCGCATCACCCCGGCCCGTCCGCTGGCGGCCGGCAGCGAGCACCGCGTCACGGTGACGTACGACGACCGGCCCGCGAGGCATGCCTACGCCGGGGAGCGCAACTGGCTGGCCAGCAGCCGCGAGGTCGTGACGATGAACGAGCCGCACATGGCGCCGTGGTGGTTCCCCGCCAACGACCACCCGCTCGACAAGGCGATCGTCGACGTCAAGGTCCGCGTGCCCCACGGCCGTGAGGTGGTCTCCAACGGCAGGCTGCGCGGGCGGGAGGTCGGGAAGCGGTCGACGCAGTGGCACTGGCGCGCGGACGAGCCGATGGTGCCCTACCTCGCGTTCTTCGCCGCGGGCGACTTCACCATCGAGAAGGGCAGGCACCGCGGGCTGCCGTGGCTCGTCGCGGTCTCGGAGCGCCTCAGCGAGCGCGACCAGGCGGCCAGCATGCGGCTCATGCGCAGGACCCCGCACGTGGTCGCCGGCCTGGAGGAGGACCTCGGCCCCTACCCGTTCTCCGTCGTCGGCGGCATCACCACCGGGCTCGGCCCGGGGTTCGCGCTCGAGAACCAGACCCGCCCGACCTACCCGGCCGTCGGCGGCAGCTACACCAGCCTGGTGGTGCACGAGCTCGCGCACCAGTGGTTCGGCGATGACATCGCGGTCCACCACTGGTCCGACATCTGGCTCAACGAGGGCTTCGCGACGTTCATGGAGTGGCGCTGGGCCGAGATCCACGGCGGCCGCTCCGGCGCGTCGACCCTGCGCAGCTACTACGGCGACGTCGGACCCGACTCGGAGTTCTGGAAGGTGAGCATCGGCGACCCCGGCGCCGCCCGGATCTTCGACTCGGCGGTCTACGGCCGCGGCGCCATGACCCTGCAGGCGCTGCGCAACCGGGTCGGCGACGAGGTGTTCTGGAGGATCATCCGCACCTGGATCCGCGAGCAGCGCGGCGGCAACGGCTCGTCGGCCGAGTTCGAGGAGGTGGCGGCTCGCGTCAGCGGTCAGGACCTGGGCTCGTTCTTCACCGCCTGGCTGCGCACACCCACCAGGCCCGCCGCCACCGCCGGCAACGGGCTCGCGTGACGGGCCGGCAGATCCCGTGACCGTGACCTGGTTCCGCGCGCCGTCCGACGGCGACCCCGGCACCCTCAATGCGTGCTACGACGCTCTCGACATCCACGTGGTCCGCGGCCGCGCCGACGACGTCGCGCTGTCCCTCGACGGCACCGAGCGGAGCTTCGCCTGGCTGCTGACCGAGGTCGCCGCCTGCGCCGGCGTGCTCCGCGCGTTCGGGGTCGGGCTCGGCGACCAGGTGGCTCTCGGCGCCGTGCCCCGCGAGACCGGTGTGCTGGTCGTGCTCGCCGCCGCCCGCGTCGGTGCGGTGGTGCAGCACGACGACTCACTGGGCGCCGAGGGCAAGATCGTCGTGCGGAGCACCGACGACGGAGTCGTCTTCAGCGTGGACGCCGACGCGGTCCCGTGGGACGTCGCGATGCGCGCCGGGCGCACCGACCCGGCCGGCTGCGCCGACGTACCGGGTGACGCGGTGCTCGCCCGCCACGCCGGCGACACGCTGACGGTGCTCGACGCCGTCGGCGCGTCGGACGACCACGAGCAGGTCGCGCCGCGGGGGGCCACGCTCGTCGAGGTCGGCGGCGTCACCCTGTGGTCGTTCGGCGCGCCGCAGGCCTGACCGGCGGCGCGCCGCAGCGCCCGGGGTGGTGACCGACCGCCGCGCACCGCTCGCGGCGACCGCCTGACAAACTGGCGCGGTGACAGTGCGCGACATCGTGGTCCTCGGCTCGACCGGGTCGATCGGCACCCAGGCGCTCGACCTCGTCCGCGCGCACCCGGATCGCTTCCGCGTCGTCGGCCTCACCGCCGGCGGGTCGAACCCGCGGCTCTTCGAGGCGCAGGTCGCCGAGTTCGCGCCGGCGTGGTCGGGCCTGGGGGAGGCGGCCTCCGTCGAGGCGGCCGGTCGCACCTGCGACGTCGTGCTCAACGGCATCACCGGTGCCGTCGGGCTGCGGCCCACGCTCGCCGCTCTCGAGGCGGGCAACACGCTCGCCCTGGCCAACAAGGAGTCGCTGATCATCGGCGGCCCGCTGGTCAAGGAGCGCGCCCTGCCCGGCCAGATCGTCCCGGTGGACTCCGAGCACAGCGCCATCGCGCAGTGCCTCCGCGCGGGAGCGGCCAGCGAGGTGCGCCGGCTTGTGCTCACCGCGTCAGGCGGTCCGTTCCGCGGTCGTACGCCCGAGGAGCTGGCCGGCGTGACCCCGGAGCAGGCGCTGGCCCACCCGAACTTCGCGATGGGCCGGGTGATCACCACCAACTCGGCGACGCTGGTCAACAAGGGGCTCGAGGTGATCGAGGCGCACCTGCTCTTCGACGTCCCGTTCGACCGCATCGACGTCGTCGTCCACCCCCAGCAGCTGATCCACTCGATGGTGGAGTTCGTCGACGGGGCGGTGGTCGCCCAGCTCGGGCTGCCCACGATGCTCGTGCCGATCGCGCTCGGCATGGCCTGGCCCGACCGGGTGCCCGACGCCGAGACGCCGATCGACTGGACGAAGGCTGCCGACTGGCGGTTCGAGCCGCTCGACGACGCGGTGTTCCCGGCGGTCACGCTGGCCCGGTCCGCCGGCGAGCGCGGCGGCACGGCGCCCGCGGTGTACAACGCCGCCAACGAGGTCGCGGTGGACGCGTTCCACGACGGGCGGCTGCGGTTCCCCGACATCGTGGCCACGGTGGCACGGGTCCTGGAGCGCCACGACGTACCATCGACGGAGCACGTCACGGTCGACGACGTCCTCGCCGCCGACGCCTGGGCGCGCGCCGAGGCCGCGGCCCTCATCTGACGTCCAGCGACCCCACCAGCCCTCAGCGACAAGGACCTCCCGCCCATGACCGCCCTGCTCTACACCCTGGGTGTCGTCGCCTTCGTCCTGGCGATCCTCGTCTCGATCGGCCTGCACGAGTTCGGCCACCTCGTGCCGGCGAAGAGGTTCGGCTGCAAGGTGCCGCAGTGGTTCATCGGCTTCGGCCCCACGGTGTGGAGCAAGCAGGTCGGCGACACCGAGTACGGCGTCAAGGCGATCCCGCTCGGCGGCTACGTGAAGATCGTCGGGATGCTGCCCCCCGGTGCCGAGGGCCTCGTCGAGGAGACGACGTACGACGAGGACGGCGAGCCGGTGCACAAGGTGCGCCGGTCCAACACCGGCCTGTTCACCCAGCTGATCTCCGACGCGCGTGCCGCCGAGTGGGAGTACGTCAAGCAGCACGACACCGACCGGCTGTTCTACCGCCTGCCGTGGTGGAAGAAGGTCGTCGTGATGGCGGGCGGGCCCATGGTCAACATCGCGATCGCCTTCTCGCTCTTCGCGATCCTCTTCGCGACCTACGGCAACCCGCGTGACGAGGTCGTCGAGCCGACCGTGGCCTCGGTCCCCGAGTGCGTGATCCCGGTCGAGGAGCTGCCCCGCGACTGCACCCCCGAGGACCCGCCGACGCCCGCCAGCGAGGCCGGGATCCGCCCGGGCGACGAGATCCTCAGCTTCAACGGCGAGCCCTACCGCGACTGGGAGAGCCTGCAGTCGCAGATCCGCGCCAACGCCGACGGCGACGCCGTCATCGAGGTGCGCCGCGGCGACGACCGATTGACCCTGACCACCAACACGACCGTCACCCTGCGCCAGACGTCGCTCGAGGACCAGACACTCACCGAGGTCGGCTTCCTCGGCGTGCAACCCGCGTCGCACCTGCGCACAGGCGGCCTGCTCTACACGACCCGCCAGATGGGCACCATGACGGTGGAGACCGTCCAGGCGCTGGGCCAGCTCCCGGTGAAGGTCTACGAGGTCGGCCGGGCCATCGTGGGGCTCCAGGAGCGGGACCCCGAGAGCCCGGTCTCGATCGTCGGCGGCGGCCGGTTCGCCGGTGAGGCCGCGGCGAGCGAGGCCTTCCCGCTCACGGAGAAGATCGTCACGCTGCTCTTCCTCATCGCGAGCTTCAACTTCTTCATCGGCATGTTCAACTTCGTGCCACTGCTCCCGCTCGACGGCGGCCACATCGCCGGTGCGCTCTACGAGGGCCTCAAGCGCGGCCTCGCGCGGCTCCTCGGACGACCCGACCCCGGGCACGTCGACGTGGCCCGGCTGCTCCCGGTGGCGTACGTCGTGGGGCTGGCGATGCTGGTCATGGGCGTGGTCCTGATCGTCGCCGACATCGTCGTGCCCCTCCGCCTGACCTGAGCGCCCGACCTGAGCGCCCGGCCTGCGCCTGACCTGCCCCTGAGGCACCGCTCACACCGGGGGCCGGCGACTCGGGGCGACGGGGCACGGCCTCCTAGACTGGCGCCATGACCTCCGGCCCGTCCGTCTCGCTGGGCATGCCCGCCCTCCCGCCCCCCGTCCTGGCGCCCCGCCGCAAGACCCGCCAGATCAAGGTGGGGTCCGTGGGCGTCGGGAGCGACTCGCCGATCTCGGTCCAGTCCATGACCACCACGCTGACCTCCGACGTCAACGCGACGCTGCAGCAGATCGCCGAGCTCACCGCCACCGGCTGCGACATCGTGCGGGTGGCGTGCCCGAGCCAGGACGACGCCGACGCGCTGCCGGAGATCGCGAAGCACTCGCAGATCCCGGTCATCGCCGACATCCACTTCCAGCCCAAGTACGTCTTCGCCGCCATCGACGCCGGCTGCGCGGCCGTCCGCGTCAACCCGGGCAACATCCGCAAGTTCGACGACCAGGTCAAGGAGATCGCGAGGGCCGCCAAGGACCGCGGCACCTCGATCCGGATCGGCGTCAACGCCGGCTCGCTCGACAAGAGGCTGCTCGAGAAGTACGGCAAGGCCACGCCGGAGGCCCTCGTGGAGTCCGCCGTGTGGGAGGCGAGCCTGTTCGAGGAGCACGACTTCCACGACTTCAAGATCTCCGTCAAGCACAACGACCCCGTCGTCATGGTGCGGGCCTACGAGCTGCTCGCCGAGGCCGGTGACTGGCCGCTGCACCTCGGCGTGACCGAGGCGGGCCCGGCGTTCCAGGGCACGATCAAGTCGGCCGTCGCGTTCGGCCACCTGCTGAGCCAGGGGATCGGCGACACGATCCGGGTCTCGCTGTCCGCACCGCCGGTCGAGGAGGTCAAGGTCGGCCTGCAGATCCTCGAGTCGCTCAACCTCAAGCCGCGCCGCCTCGAGATCGTCTCCTGCCCCTCGTGCGGTCGCGCGCAGGTCGACGTCTACAAGCTGGCCGAGGAGGTCACCGCCGGCCTCGACGGGCTGGAGGTGCCGCTGCGCGTCGCCGTGATGGGCTGCGTCGTCAACGGCCCCGGCGAGGCCCGGGAGGCCGACCTCGGCGTCGCGTCCGGCAACGGCAAGGGCCAGATCTTCGTCAAGGGCGAGGTCGTCAAGACCGTCCCGGAGTCGCAGATCGTCGAGACCCTGATCGAGGAGGCCATGCGCATCGCCGAGGGCATGGACCTCGGCGAGGGGGAGCCGGTCGTCAGCGTCAGCTGAGCACCGGCCCGCTCCCACCCGAGCGGGCACCTCGCCCGGAGAGCCTTTGCGCGGCGATCCCACTAGGCTCGGCAGGGTGCTGAGGACCCGCGAGCAGGTGCGCGTGCTGGGCCCGGGCGACCGGGACGCCTTCATCGCGCTCGCGGAGCAGGACCCGGTCGTCAACGTCTTCGCCGACTACCGTGCCCGGCTCACCAACCTCGACGAGCGGTGGCTCGGCGGCCAGGTGTGGGGACGCTTCGAGGACGACGAGCTCGTCGCGGGCTGCCACCTCGGCGCGAACCTCGTGCCGGTCCAGTGCACGCCCGACGACGTCGGCGTCTTCGCCGACGTCGCCCTGCGGCGCCGCAGCACCGTCGGCACCATCGTGGGACCCAGCGACGTGGTGGCGGCGCTGTGGGAGCTCGTCAAGGCGCGGTGGTCCAGGCCGCGGGAGGTCCGGCCCCACCAGCCGCACCTGGAGATCCGCCGGCTCTCCACGGTCGCGCCCGCCCCGGACGTACGGCTCACGACCCCGCAGGACCTCGACGTGCTCTACCCGGCGTGCGTGGCGATGTACACCGAGGAGGTCGGGGTCTCGCCCGAGAACGACGCCGGTGGCGGCGACCTCTACCGAGCGCGCGTCCAGCAGCTGATCAGCCGCGGCTGGTCGATGGCGAGCTTCGACGACTCCGGCGTGGTGTTCAAGGCCGAGGTGGCCTGCTTGACGCCGTACGCCGCGCAGGTGCAGGGCGTGTGGGTGCGCCCGGACCGTCGGGGCGAGGGGCTCGCGGCGAGCGGCATGGCCGCGGTCGTGGCGCACGTCCTCGGCACCGGGATGGCGCCGGTGGTCTCCCTCTACGTCAACGACTGGAACGCGCCGGCGCGGGCGACGTACGCCCGGGTCGGGTTCGAGCAGACCGCGACCTTCGCCACCCTGATGTTCTAGCCCCTCCGGCGCACGCGAGGAGCACTCCGGGGAAGTTCCCGGCCGATGTATCACGCCGAGGTGCGCGCGCACCTGAGCAGACATGGGGACAATGGTCGCCATGTCGGAGGACCGGAGGGCTGAGGGGCAGCCCGTGCTGTCACCGTGGGACATGGCCAGTGGGGCGTTCATCGCCTGGCGTTCGGGGGACGCCGGCGCGATGGACGAGCTGGTGACCGCGATGACGCCGGTGCTCTGGCACGTGGTGCGGGCCTACGGGCACGACCGCCAGTCCGCCGAGGACGTGGTCCAGGCGACCTGGCTGGGCTTCGTACGCCTCCACGAGACGATCAAGGACCCGCAGGCGGTCGCGTCCTGGCTGATCACCTCAGCCAGGCGCGGCGCAGCCGCCCACGCCCGGACCGCACGCCGGGCGGCTCCGGTGCAGGACGAGACGCTGCACGCCGCGCTCCCGCACGCGGACTCGGCCGAGGCCCTCGCCGTGCTCGACGACGAGGCGTCCCGGCTCTGGGGAGCCGTGGCGTCCGTCGACGAGCGGTGCCGGAAGCTGTTGCGGGTCGTCGCCTTCATGGACCGACCCGACTACCAGTCGCTCAGCCAGGACCTCGACATGCCCGTGGGGAGCATCGGTCCCACCAGGGCCCGCTGCCTGGCCAAGGTCCGGACCGCCCTGACGAAGGGACGCGAGCGATGACTGCCGACGACGCCGCCCTCCTCGAGGAGCTGCGTGAGATGTGGATGGCCTACGACCCGCCCCCGGCGGACCTCGTGGCGACGATGATCGCCGCGGTGGCCGCGGCCGGCCTCGACGACGAGTGGGAGGTGCTCGTGCTGATGCGCGACTCCGCCGACGGTCCGGCCGCCCCGGTGCGGGGGCTCGGCACGTCGCGCATCCTCTACTTCACCGCGGCCGAGGGCTGGTCCCTCGACGCGGAGCTCGACGAGGGCCAGGTGCGCGGGCAGCTGGCGGACTTCGACGGCGACCTGGGGTCCGTGGAGGTCGTGGTCGAGACCACGGACGGCCAACGATGGGTCACGCCGCTCGACGAGGTCGGCTTCTTCGCGTTGCGGGCCGAGCCGACCGGGTCGCTCCGCTTCACCGTCCGCCACGGTGACCACGCGGCCAGCAGCCGCTGGGTCGAGCTGTGAGCCCGACGGCGAAGCCGTAGGGCCGATCAGGCGTAGGGCTGCCGCAACTCCCGGAGGGGGCCGACCATCGGGTCGGAGTCGTGGACCGCCCGCGCCAGCACGGCGTCGCGCGCGTCGCCCGCGGACGCGCCGGTCGCGCTGATCTCCCGGGCGATGAGCCCGGCCACGACAGGAGCGGCGAACGACGTCCCGCTCCACCGCGCCAGGCCCGTGCCGAAGACGCGGACGTCGCCCTTGTCGGGGGACTCGTGGCACACGAACGTGCCGTCGGGGAAGGCGTTGACGACGTTGCGGCCGAGGGCGTAGACGTCCGCGGAGACCCCGAAGTTGGAGAACTCCGACACGCGGCCGTCGCGGTCGAGCGAGCCCACGCCGACGCACCAGTCGAAGGCGGCCGGCCAGAACGGGGCGGCCCAGGAGTCGTTGCCGGCGGCGGCCACGAGGACGCAGTCCCGCCTGCTCAACCGGGTGCGGTGGAAGGTCTCCAGCGCGATCGAGGGCAGGTCGAGCCTGGTGCGGCAGCCGGCCGACAGGTTGATCACCTGCGGGTCGTGGGCGAGCGCCTCCTCGAGCTGCACGACGAGGTCGGACTCGAGGACCCCGCCTCCGCCGAGGCCGCCGACGGCGAACCCTTCGACGAACACCCTGGTCAGCGGCGCCATGCAGCGCACGACACCCGCGATGAAGGTGCCGTGCCCGGCGTAGGGGCGCAGGTCGGGGCCGTTGAGCTCGTCGTCGCCCTCCACCCCGGCCAGCCACGGCGTCCGCGGGTCGGTCGCCGCCGGCGGGTGCCAGCCGGTGTCGACGACCACGACGCTGACCTCCTGCCCCTCGGGCTGCGGCGCCTGGGGCGGCCACGGCTCGGTGAGGCCGGTCTCCTGCGGCTCGATGGCCGGGCACGTCGTGCCGCCGCCACCGCCGGGGGAGACGTGCACCCAGTGGTCGGGCGACGCGGCACCGCGGCGGAGCCCGCCCTCCTCGAGGAGGTCGAGCACCTCCGGCACGGACCGGCCCTCGCGGCGCTCGGGCAGCACGTAGCGCACGAGCTCGTCGTCGAGCAGGGAGACGTCGTCACGTCGGAGCTCCCCGCTCAGCACGCGGTCGCCGAGCCGGGCCACGGTCGACTCGAACGCCTCGACGTCCGCGGCCCGCACCAGCACGCGGTCGGGGTGGAACAGGTAGGTGAAGTCCGCCGGCGCCTCGGTGTCCCAGGCCACCTGGCCGTCGTTGGCCTCGGCGAAGGCACGGAGCTGGTCGGTGCTGCGTCGTCGTCGGTCGTCGCCGATCTTCCAGTCGCCCATGGCCCGACGCTAGTCCCGCCGCGTCGCCACGGGGGCGGGTTCGGGCACAACGGTGCGCACATCGGCGAGGATGGACCGACCATGATGACGCGGGGCGAGGCCGAGGAGCTGCTCAGGACGCTCTTCACCGATCCCGACGCCGCCCACAGCCGCGCGTGGGACGAGCTGGTGCCGGACCCCGATCCGTTCGTGTGCTCCATCGGGCACCAGGTCATCGGCATCGTGGTGCGCGACCGCGGGGAGTCGGAGGACGCGCTGGGACACCTGCGGACCGCGCTGCGGCTCGCCCGGCGCTCGCTCGACCCCGGACGCGCCGGCGACGTCAGGGCGACGCTGGGGGCCACGCTCGCGCTGCTGGGTCGCGTGCACGAGGGCCTGTCGCACCTGGACCGCGCCGTCGAGGAGCTCTCCGGCCTCCCCCTCGCCCGCGCCCTCGTGCGACGGGCCAGGATCCTCGGCTTCGTCCTCGCCCGCTACGAGGACGGCATGGCCGACCTGCGCCGGGCTCGCGCGATCTTCGCCCACGAGGGCGACCAGGTCTGGGAGGCACGCGCGCGCAACCTCGAGGGTCTCGCGCACGTTTCCGTCGGTGACCTGGGGGCCGCCACGTCCGCCTTCGAGGAGTTCGGCCGTCTCTCCGCGTCGCTGGGCGACCGGTGGGCGGAGGCGACGTCCGTGCACAACCTGGGCTGGGTCGCCCAGGTCGCCGACGACCTGCCCGTCGCCCTCGCGCGCTACGCCGAGGCGGGTGCGAGGTACGACGCGCTGGCGATGACGAGCGTCGATCTCGTCACCGACCAGTGCGACGCCTTCCTGGCCGGGGGCCTGGCCCGCGACGCCCTCACGGTGGCGGAGCAGGCACTCGCGGCCCGTCCGCTGCACCTGCCCGAGCGCGCCGACCTGCTGGTGTCGCTGGCCGACGCGGCGCTCGCGGCGGGCGACGTCGAGCGGGCCGTGACGGCCGCCGACGAGGCGTCCCGGCTGCTGCGTGGCCAAGGGCGTGACGCCCACCGCGTGCGTGCCGACCTGCTCGCCCTGTCGGGACGGGTCCGGCAGGGACGGACGAGCAGTCCGCTGCTGCGCCGCGCCGAGCGGCTCGTCGAGCAGGCTCGGGCCGTGCGCGCGCTCGAGCTGCCGCAGGTCCTGATGCTCGGAGCCCGGATCGCCCGCTCGGTGCGCTCGGCGCGCGCCGCCGCCCTGGCCGAGGCGTGGCTGGCGGAGGCGGCGTCCTTCCGGCACGCCCGCACGTCGGCCGAGCGGGCGCTCGGCTGGCTGGCCCAGGCGTGGCGCGCTGAGCTGGCGGGCGATCCGGGCGCCGTGCTGCGCGCCTGCGACAGGGGGCTGGCGGCCCTCGACGAGCAGCGCGCGACCCTCGGCAGCCAGGAGCTGATGGCGGTCTCGTCGGGCCACGGCGCCGAGCTCGCCGAGCTGGGGGCGAGGACGGCGCTCGCCTCGCGCGACGCGCGGCGCCTCCTTCGCTGGTCCGAGCGCTGGCGCGCGACAGCGCTCGCCGCGCCGCCGGCGTCATCGGGGCACGACCCGCAGACCGTGGCCGACCTGGCCGCCCTGCGGACCCAGCACAAGCGCCTCGCCGAGGCGCGGGCCGCGGGCGAGCCGACCGATCGCACCGAGGCCCGGGCCGCCCGGCTCGAGCAGGGCGTCCGGCAGCGGCTCCTGCAGGCACGGGGGTCGGGGACCGGCGTGTTCGCCTTCGACGTGGGCGAGCTGCTCACGGCGCTCGCCGAGGACGACACGGTCCTCGTCGAGCTGACCGAGCTCGACGGCCTGCTGCACGCGGTCGTGGCGGGGCGTGGTCGCGTACGGCACCTCGTCGTCGGCGAGGCCGCCGCAGCCGCCGCAGCGGTGGACTTCTCGCTGTTCACGCTGCGTCAGGCGGCCCGGGGCCGCCGTGCGCAGATCGACGCCGCCGGTGCCCGCCTGCAGCGGGCGCTGTTCGGGACCGCCCTCGACGGAGCCGGGGAGTCCCGCGTCGTCGTGTCCGGGACCAGCGCGCTGCAGGGCGTGCCGTGGGGGCTCCTGCCGGACCTGGCCCACCGACCCGTCACCAGCACGCCGTCGGCGCGGCTGTGGCTGCGAGCCCGGGCGGCGCAGCCCGTCGCCGGCGACCGCCGCGTGATGGTCGTCGGGCCCGGGCTGGGCAGCGGCGGCGCGGAGGTGCCGGCCGTCGCCGCGGAGGACCCGCGCGCCGAGGTGCTCGACGGTGACGCCGCGACGGTGGTCGCGGCGCTGGGGGCCCTAGACGGCGCCGCCCTCGCCCACGTCGCGGCGCACGGGCACTTCCGCGAGGACAGCCCGCTCTTCTCCTCGCTCACGCTGGCCGACGGGCCGCTCCTGGTGCACGACCTGCAGCGACTCGACCGTCCGCCGCACCGGGTCGTGCTGTCGGCGTGCGAGTCGGGGGTGCTGCAGCCGGTCGGCGACCAGGAGCTGCTCGGCCTCGCGGCCGCGTTGCTGTCGATGGGCACGGCGGGCGTCGTCTCGAGCCTGGCGGAGGTGGACGACGCGGCGACCGTCGACGTCATGGTCGCCCTGCACGCCCGGCTGCGCGAGGGCGGCGGGCTCGGCGACGCGCTGCTCGCGGCGCGCGAGGCGGCCGGCACCGATCCCGTCCTCACCGCCACCGCGGCGTCGTTCACCGTGCTGGGCACCTGACCCGTCAGGGAGCGGCGACCCTCACCGGGTCGGTGGCGTTCTCGCACCGGGCGAGCGTGCAGCGCACCACCGACGCGGTGCGCCTGCCGTTGACGCGCAGGAGCACCGTGCCGGGCGACTCCCACCCCCACCCGCCGAACCAGCCGGTCGTCCACGTCGCGAGCCTCGTGCCGCGGACGGTGCGCAGGTGGATCTCGCCGGGCCCGACCCCGTCGGTGAGGATGTGGAAGCTCAGCACCTGCGTGCCGTCGGGGGAGAAGGCCGCCACGCGCTGGCGGCACGACCTCCATAGCGTGGTGGCGAGGTCGCTGAGCCGGACCAGCCGGCTGCACCCGCCGAGGTACGGGTCCTCGGTGTAGGTCACGAACAGGTCGTGCTCGATGCTGGCGGGTCCGGACAGGCCGCGCGTCAGCGTCCGCACGCGGTCGGACCCGACACGCCACCACGCGGTGCGTCCGGCCGTCCGCACGAGGACCCTGCGGTCGTCGGCTGTCAGGACCTCCGGGTAGCCACGGAACGTGCGCGAGGCGACCTCGGCGCCGTCGGTGGCCGACCGCACGGTCACGGCCGCCCGGCGGCGCCCGAGGTCCCCGACCGTCACCAGGCGCGACCCGTCCTCGCTCAGGAGGGCGTCGAGCGCCTCGAAGCCGACGAGCACGGTGCCGACGGTGCCGTCGGCCCGGACGCGTACGACGCGCGCGCCGCGCTGCTCGCCGACCCTCGTGGTGCGCCACGTCGCTGCCAGCCACGCTCCGTCGTCCGACGCGCCCAGGACCCGGGCGTCGTCGCCGGGCAGGTCGATGCGCCGGTCGCCGTCGACGAAGACCCCGTCGTCGACGTGCGGGACGGCGACGTCCGCGCCCCGCGGCAGCTGCTGCGGCTGGAGGTCGACCGTCGGAGCGGCCGCCTCCGCGGGCGCGGCGAGGGCGGCGGCGGTCGCCAGCACGGCGGTCAGGACGGTCAGCGGTGTGCGGCGCATCGCGGTTCCCCCCGGGGGTGAGTGCCTGTCGTCGTCGAGGAGACGTCCGACGCCGGCGCGTGGTTGCCGCGACCACCGGGCCAATCTGGTTCGCGGTGCCCGCGCGCCCGCACCTATCCTTGCGCGCATGACCGGCCGCCTCCTCCGCATGTCGACCCTGTTCGTGCGCACCCTGCGCGACGACCCCAACGACGCCGAGGTGCCGAGCCACAGGCTGCTGGTGCGCGCGGGCTACATCCGGCGCAACGCGCCGGGCATCTACACCTGGCTGCCGCTCGGCCTGCGCGTGCTGCGGAAGGTCGAGGGCATCATCCGCGACGAGATGGACGACATCGGCGCCCAGGAGCTGTCGTTCCCGGCGCTGCTGCCCAAGGAGCCCTACGAGGCCACCGGACGCTGGACCGAGTACGGCGACAACATCTTCCGGCTCAAGGACCGCAAGGGTGCCGACTACCTGCTCGGCCCGACGCACGAGGAGATGTTCACCCTCGTGGTGAAGGACCTCTACTCCTCCTACAAGGACCTGCCGCTCTCGATCTACCAGATCCAGACCAAGTACCGCGACGAGGCGCGCCCCCGCGCCGGCCTGCTGCGCGGTCGTGAGTTCGTCATGAAGGACTCCTACTCCTTCGACGTCGACGACGCCGGGCTCGAGGAGTCCTACCAGCGGCACCGCGACGCCTACATCCGCATCTTCGACCGGCTCGGCTTCGAGTACGTCATCGTCAAGGCGACCTCCGGCGCGATGGGAGGCTCGGCCAGCGAGGAGTTCCTCGCCAAGGCCGACGTCGGCGAGGACACCTACGTCCGCTGCACCCACTGCGACTACGCCGCCAACGTCGAGGCCGTCACGGTGCGGGCGCCCGCACCGCTGCCCTACGACGACGTGCCGGCCGCGCACGCCGAGGACACCCCCGACACGCCGACCATCGAGACGCTGGTCGCCCACCTCGACGCGGCGTTCCCGCGCGAGGACCGTCCCTGGACGGCCGCCGACACCCTCAAGAACGTGCTGGTCGTGCTGAAGCACCCCGACGGCACCCGCGAGCCGCTGGCGATCGGCGTGCCCGGTGACCGCGAGGTCGACCAGAAGCGCCTCGAGGGGCAGCTCGAGCCGATCGAGGTCGCGCCCATGGACGAGGCCGAGCTGGCCAGGCACCCGGCGCTGGTCAAGGGCTACATCGGCCCGGAGGTGCTCGGCGAGGACTCGAAGTCCGGCATCCGCTACCTCGTCGACCCGCGGGTGGTGGAGGGGACACGCTGGGTGACCGGCGCCAACGTGCCCGGGTCGCACGTCATCGACCTCGTGGCCGGCCGCGACTTCACGCCCGACGGCACCATCGAGGCCGCCGACGTGCGCGACGGCGACGCCTGCCCCAACTGCGCCGAGGGCACCCTCGAGTCCGCGCGCGGCGTCGAGATGGGCCACATCTTCCAGCTCGGGCGCAAGTACGCCGACGCGCTCGGCCTGCAGGTGCTCGACGAGAGCGGCAAGCTCGTCACCGTCACGATGGGTTCCTACGGCATCGGTCCCTCGCGCGCCGTCGCCGCCATCGCCGAGGGCACCCTCGACGAGCTCGGGCTGTGCTGGCCGCGCAACGTCGCGCCCGCCGACGTCCACGTCGTCGCCGCCGGCAAGGACGAGGCGGTCGTCGCCGCCGCCGAGGTGCTCGCCCAGCAGCTGAAGGGCGCCGGCCTGGAGGTCCTCCTCGACGACCGCACCGGCAAGGTGAGCCCCGGCGTGAAGTTCAAGGACGCCGAGCTGATCGGCGTGCCCACGATCGTGACCGTCGGCCGCGGGCTCGCCGACGGCAACGTGGAGGTCCGCGACCGCCGCACCGGCGAGCGCGAGGACGTGGCCGTGGACGGGGCGCTGGCGCGCATCACCGAGATCGTCCGGGCCTGACGCCTCCGGCGGGTCGGGGCGACCACCTCGCCGCGACCCGTGCAGCACCGACGCGATCACCTCGCGATCGTGGAGGATCCGGGTCACCACGTGGCCCCGATCCTCCACGATCCGCCCTGCGATCGACCCTGCCGGTCGACGCTTCACGAGCGGCGCCGCCGCGACCAGGACGCGCGACCGGGCCGTACTGCAAGTTTGTGCGTTGCAAGAACGTGCAACTCCGTATCGCTTTCACTACCCCCGAATCGAATGCATGATTGTGCATGTCGCTCCGGCCACCCCACAGGTCCGCGACACAGGGTGATGCTGACCAACCCCACGAGCGGTCCGCGTCCTCGGCCTCTGGGAGAGATCTCGGGACTCTCCCAGAGGCTGAGGCCGCGGGCCGCTCTCAGCGTTCCAGGGACTGCCCGCTCCTGGAGCTCCTGGTCGAGCGACCGTCG
Source organism: Nocardioides xinjiangensis (assembly GCF_017916385.1). Lineage (NCBI taxonomy): Bacteria > Bacillati > Actinomycetota > Actinomycetes > Propionibacteriales > Nocardioidaceae > Nocardioides > Nocardioides xinjiangensis. The sequence continues at coordinate 414,993 of NZ_JAFMSW010000001.1, read as the reverse complement.
CCGCCGGCCGTGCCTGCCGACGGGTACGACGGATCAGCCGAGCTCCGGTGCCCCGGGCCAGGTCGAGGGCGCACCGCCGAGCTCGAGCTGCCAGGTCGCCGACCAGACCGCCTCGGTGAGCGCCCACTCGCGCACCTCCCCGGACGACCGGGCGACCAGCGCGGCGAGCGCCTCGGCGCTCGCGACCTCGAGGGCGAGCGCGGCCCGCTGCAGCTGCGGCGCGCGGAGCAGCGCGCCGTCGAGCTCGTACGCCGCAGCGGCGGCGACCGGCTGCCCACCGGCGTCGCGCACCAGGAGCCGGAGCTGGTCGCGGCGCGCGCGGTGGCGCCGGTAGCCGACGGTCAGCGCGGCGTACAGGGCCGGCGTCGCGGACTGCGAGGTCCGCGCACCGAGCACGCCGTAGGTGTAGAGCGCCGCGTGCTCGTCGGCCAACGTCGACTGCAGTGCGTCGAGGACCGTCACGATCCCGCCTCCCGAACCTGCCGGGCCGTGATCGCGGCGGCGTGCTGCGCGGTGGACCCCGCGATGCTCGCGAGCACCCGCGCGAGGTCGCCGCTCGACGCGGCCACGCAGCCGTGCCGCACCTCGCGCAGCAGCCGCTGCTCCGAGCGCCGCACCGCCGCCAGCGCTGCGGTGTCCCGCGCGGGGATCGTGGGCGGTGCCGGCGCCGGGACGTCGGCGGCCGGGACGGCGTCGGCGAGGAGGTCGAGGTGCGCCGCGTGGGCGTCGGCCACCGGCTGCAGCCGGGACGTCAGGGCGGGGAGGGAGAGGGTTGCAGCCTCCAGCACGGAGCGGGCACGCACGAGCTCGGCGACCACCGTGGCCACGAGCGCGGAGTCCTCCGGCGGCTCGGGCGAGGCCCGCGGGCCCTCCTGCCGCGCCGGCGGGTCGATGTCGCAGGCGGCCAGGACGAGCGGCGCCGCGACGGCCGAGCCCACCGCCGTACGACGGGTCAGCGGGCGTCCGGGCACCCCCGAACCCTAACCGGCCCGGGCGCCAGCGAGGCCCTCCCGGGACGGGACCGGCGCGGTTGTCGGAGCACGGGAGGTGGCGGCTAGGGTGGTGGCTGGACAACTGCACAAGGAGGTCGCATCCGATGAGCACCCACCGCCAGGACGGCACCCGGGACCGCATCGAGGCCGAGCTGGTCGACCCCTTGCGTGAGCTCGACCTGGACGTCGAGGCCGTGGAGGTCACCCCGGCCGGCAAGCGTCGCGTGCTGCGCGTCGCCGTCGACAAGGACGGGGGCGTCACGCTCGACGACGTCGCCGACGCCACCCGTGAGGTCTCCCGGGTGCTCGACGAGTCCGACGTGATGGGCGAGATGCCCTACACGCTCGAGGTCACCTCCCGCGGCGTCGACCGCCCGCTCACCCTGCCCCGGCACTGGCGCCGCAACGCCGACCGGCTGGTGAAGGTCACCCTCACCGACGGCACGGACCTCACCGGTCGCGTGTTGTCGTCCACGGAGGAGTCGGTGACCCTCGACGTGTCCGGGGCACGGCAGGAGGTCGCCTACGCCGACGTGGCGAAGGCGCTCGTGCAGATCGAGTTCAACCGCAAGACCGAGAAGAAGGACGACTGATGGACATCGACCTGAGCATCCTGCGCATGCTGGAGCGGGAGAAGGAGATCTCCTTCGAGGTGCTGGCCGAGGCCATCGAGCAGGCCCTGCTGATCGCCTACCAGCGCGCGACGGAGTCCCAGCACCCCGCCCGGGTCGAGCTGGACCGGAAGACCGGTCACGTGACCGTCTGGGCGCGCGAGGTGGGCGAGGACGGCACCGCCGGCCCGGAGTACGACGACACCCCGCAGGGTTTCGGCCGCATCGCGGCGACCACCGCCAAGCAGGTGATGCTGCAGCGGCTGCGCGACGCCGAGGACGAGATCAAGTTCGGCGAGTTCTCCGGCAAGGAGGGCGACATCATCTCCGGCATCATCCAGCAGGGCCGCAACCCCGACGACGTGATGGTCGACCTCGGGAAGCTCGAGGCGCTGCTGCCCGTGAGCGAGCGCGTGCCGGGGGAGAAGTACGTCCACGGCGAGCGCATCAAGTGCCTGGTCACATCGGTGCGCAAGGGCATGCGCGGCCCGCAGGTCACGCTGTCCCGCTCGCACCCGACGCTGGTCAAGAAGCTCTTCGCGCTCGAGGTCCCCGAGATCGCCGACGGCACCGTCGAGGTGGCCGCGATCGCGCGCGAGGCAGGTCACCGCACCAAGATCGCCGTGCACTCCACCGTTCCGGGCGTCAACGCCAAGGGCGCCTGCATCGGACCGATGGGGCAGCGGGTGCGCAACGTGATGAGCGAGCTGCACGGCGAGAAGATCGACATCGTCGACTGGGCCGAGGACCCTGCGGAGATGGTCGCGCACGCGCTGTCGCCGGCGCGGGTCACGTCGGTGGAGATCGTCGACCTCGCGGCGCGTTCGTGCCGTGTCGTCGTGCCCGACTTCCAGCTGTCGCTGGCCATCGGCAAGGAGGGGCAGAACGCCCGCCTCGCCGCGCGCCTGACCGGCTGGCGCATCGACATCCGCTCCGACGAGGCGAGCGACGACTGACCCGCGCCTGCCGGTTCGTCAACGGCTGGGGCACCGGCTAGACTGGACAGCAGTGGCCACCACGTCTGACACCCCTGCGCCCGGACCCGTCCGGACGTGCGTGGGTTGCCGGGCCAGGGCCACTGCGAGCGAGCTGCTGCGGGTGGTCGCAGGCTCGGACGCCGAGGGCCGACCGGCCCTGGTGCCCGATCCCGACCGCCGGGCACCCGGCCGGGGAGCACACGTGCACCCCACGCTGGAGTGTTGGCAGCTCGCGGTGCGACGCCGCGCCTTCCCCCGGGCCCTCCGCTCGGGCGCGACGCTGGCGGCCGCACCGGTGGAGGACCACATCCGAGCGACCAGCGGACCGTCCCCCACCTCCGACCGGCAGGACCAGCACCACACGTCCGGATCACCGCAGCACCGACCAGGAACTGGAGCACGCAGCTCATGAGCACTCGATGAGTAACTCGCGATGAGTGTGCACACCCACTAGCTGATCCGTCCCCCTCTCCTTCTGGGGTCACGGACCAGGAGGAGTAGAAACCAACCGTGGCAAAGACCCGAGTCCACGAGCTCGCCAAGGAGTTCGGAGTCGAGAGCAAGTTCGTTCTCGAGAAGCTCAAGGAGATGGGGGAGTTCGTCAAGTCGGCGTCGTCGACTGTCGAGCCGCCCGTCGAGATGCGCTTCAAGAAGCAGTACGGCGACGAGCTGAAGGCCGCTGCGGCCACGGCTCCCGCCGCCGACACGACGGCGCCCGCCGAGAAGGCCGCCGCCCCCGCGCCCGCCGCGAAGAAGGCCGCGCCCAAGCCCGGCCCGAAGCCGGCCGCCGCCCCCGCTCCCGCAGCGGAGGCTCCGGCCCCCGCGCCCGTGCAGGCTGCGCCGGCCCCCGTGCCGGCCGCCGAGCCGACGGCACCCGCCGCCAGGCCCGGTCCGAGGCCCGGCCCGAAGGCGCCTGCTGCCCAGCCGCAGGCCCCGGCCGCCGCACCCGAGGCTCCGGCCGCTCCGGCCACCCCGGCTGCGCCGGCCGCCAAGGCCCCGTCCCCCGCACCGCGTCCGGTCGGCCGGCCGGGCGCCCCGCGTCCCGGCAACAACCCGTTCGCCTCCAGCCAGGGCATGGGCCAGCGGCCCGCGCCCCGCACCAGCGGCGGCGGCGACGACACCCGTCCGCCGCGTCCGCCGGCCGGCGGTGACGCCCGTCCGGGCATGCCGCGCCCGAACCCGGCGATGATGCCCAAGTCCCCGGCCGCCTTCGGCAACGGTCCCGGCGCCCGTCCCGCGCGCGGAGGCGCTCCGGGCCGTCCGGGTGCCCCGGGCCGCGGCGCTCCGGGCCGTCCCGGTGCCGGCGCAGGCGCTCCGGGCCGTGGTGGCCCGGGTGGCGCACCCGGCGGCTTCGGCCCGGCCGGTGGCGGTCGACCCGGTGGTGGTCGTCCCGGTCAGCGTGGCCAGACCCAGGGTGCCTTCGGTCGCCCGGGAGGTCCGTCGCGTCGCGGTCGCAAGTCCAAGCGCGCCCGTCGCCAGGAGTTCGAGGCCATGGAGGCCCCGACGATCGGCGGCGTGCGGGTCCGCAAGGGCAACGGGGAGACCGTGCGTCTTCCGCGTGGCGCCTCGCTGACCGACTTCGCCGAGCGCATCAACGTCGACGCCGCCCAGCTGGTGCAGATGCTGTTCTCGCTCGGCGAGATGGTGACCGCCACCCAGTCCGTGGGCGACGAGACCCTGGAGCTGCTCGGCGAGGAGCTCAACTACGTCGTCCAGGTCGTCTCGCCCGAGGACGAGGACCGCGAGCTGCTCGAGTCCTTCGACATCGAGTTCGGTGAGGACGAGGGCGAGGAGTCCGACCTGGCCGTGCGCCCGCCCGTCGTCACGGTCATGGGTCACGTCGACCACGGAAAGACCAAGCTCCTCGACGCGCTGCGTGACGCCAACGTGGTCGACAAGGAGGCCGGTGGCATCACCCAGCACATCGGTGCCTACCAGGTCCACACCGAGGTCGACGGCGACGACCGTCGCATCACCCTCATCGACACCCCCGGTCACGAGGCGTTCACCGCCATGCGTGCCCGCGGTGCGCAGGCGACCGACATCGCGATCCTCGTGGTGGCGGCCGACGACGGCGTGATGCCGCAGACGGTCGAGGCGCTCAACCACGCCAAGGCCGCCGGCGTCCCGATCGTGGTCGCGGTCAACAAGATCGACAAGCCGGAGGCCGACGCGACGAAGGTCCGCGGCCAGCTCACCGAGTACGGGCTGATCCCCGAGGAGTACGGCGGCGACGCGATGTTCGTCGACGTCTCGGCCAAGGCCGGCCTCAACCTCGACAAGCTGCTCGAGGCCGTCGTCCTCACCGCCGACGCGTCGCTCGACCTGCGCGCCAACCCCGACCAGGACGCCCAGGGCCTCGTGGTCGAGGCGCACCTCGACCGCGGCCGCGGCCCCGTCGCGACCGTGCTGGTCCAGCGCGGCACGCTGCGGGTCGGCGACTCGATCGTGGCCGGTCCGGCCCACGGCCGGGTGCGCGCCATGCTCGACGAGCACGGCCAGGAGATCACCGAGGCCGACCCGTCGCGCCCGGCCATGGTGCTGGGTCTGTCGGCGGTGCCGGGAGCGGGCCAGAACTTCATCGTGGTCGAGGACGACCGCATGGCCCGCCAGATCGCCGAGAAGCGCGAGGCGCGCGAGCGTGCGGCCATGCAGGCCAAGCGTCGCGTCCGCCGCAGCCTCGAGGACTTCATGGCCTCCATGGAGAAGGGCGAGAGCCAGGAGCTCAACCTCATCCTCAAGGGCGACGTGTCCGGCTCGGTCGAGGCGCTCGAGGACGCCCTGTCCCAGATCGACGTGGGCGACGAGGTGTCGCTCCGCGTGATCGACCGCGGTGTCGGTGCCATCACCGAGACCAACGTCGACCTCGCCGCCGCCTCCGACGCGATCATCATCGGCTTCAACGTCCGCCCCCAGGGCAAGGCGAGCCAGATGGCCGAGAAGGAAGGGGTGGAGATCCGCTACTACTCGGTCATCTACCAGGCGATCGAGGAGATCGAGGCGGCGCTCAAGGGCATGCTCAAGCCCGTCTACGAGGAGTCGACCCTCGGCCAGGCGGAGATCCGCGAGATCTTCCGCTCGTCCAAGGCCGGCAACATCGCGGGCTGCATGGTGACCTCCGGGGTCATCCGCCGCAACGCCAAGGTGCGCGTCCTGCGCGACGGCGCGGTCGTGGCCGACAACCTCGACCTCGCCTCGCTGCGCCGCGAGAAGGACGACGCGTCGGAGGTCCGCGAGGGCTTCGAGTGCGGTCTGGTGCTCCGCAACTTCCAGGACATCAAGATCGGCGACGTCGTCGAGTCCTTCGAGATGCGCGAGGTCCCGCGCAGCTGACGCACGACGGTCCCGCGGGACCACCGGTCGCCCGGTGGTCCCGCGGGCGTCGGGTCGGTGCACGGCCGAGAATTCCAGCCACCGGTCACCCGGTGGCTCCCTCCAGCCAGAGGAAGCAACCATGAGCAACCCCCGCGTCCGCAAGATCGCCGACCGGATCCAGGTGGTCGTCGCCGAGATGCTCGAGCGGCGGATCAAGGACCCCCGCCTCGGCTTCGTCACGGTGACCGACGTGCGCGTCACCGGCGACTCGCAGCAGGCGTCGATCTTCTACACCGTCCTCGGGACCGAGGACGAGCTCGCGAGCACGGCCGCGGCGCTGGAGTCGGCCAAGGGCGTGATCCGCTCGGAGGTCGCCAAGCAGCTCGGCATGCGCATCGTGCCGTCGCTGACGTTCATCCCCGACGCGCTGCCGGAGAGTGCCCGCGCGCTCGACGAGGTGCTCGAGCGCGCCCGCAAGCAGGACGAGGAGGTCGCCGCGCGCCGCGTGGAGGCCTACGCCGGTGAGCCCGACCCCTACAAGAAGCCCCGCGTGGTCGAGGACGACCTCGACGACTCCGAGGACGACCTCGACGACGACCTCGACGACGACCTCGACGGCGACGTGCCGGACCTCGACGAGGACGACCGCCCCTGATGGTCGACCCCGGTCTGGTCGTCGTCGACAAGGACCCGGGCATGACCTCGCACGACGTCGTGGCCCGGGTCCGCCGGCTCGCCGGCACCCGCAAGGTCGGCCATGCCGGCACCCTGGACCCGATGGCGACCGGCGTGCTGGTGCTCGGCGTCGACCGCGCCACCCGGCTGCTCGGCCACCTGATGCTCACCGAGAAGGCCTACGACGCCACGGTGCGGCTGGGTGTCGCCACCACGACCGACGACGCCGAGGGCGAGGTCGTCGCCGAGCGCCCGGCCGGGTCCCTCGAGCCCGGCACGGTGGCGGCCGAGCTCGAGCGGCAGGTCGGCGAGATCATGCAGGTGCCGACCGCCGTGTCGGCGATCAAGGTCGACGGCAAGCGCGCCTACGCCCGGGTGCGCGACGGCGAGCAGGTGGAGCTGGCGGCGCGCCCGGTGACGGTCCACGCGCTGCACGTCCTGGACCACCGGGTCGTCGGCGACCGGGTCGACGTCGACATCTCGGTCCGGTGCTCGAGCGGCACCTACGTCCGCGCCATCGCGCGCGACCTCGGCGCTGCGCTCGGTGTCGGCGGTCACCTCACCGCACTGCGGCGCACGGCGGTCGGCCCCTTCGAGCTGTCCGTCGCGCGGACCCTCGACCAGCTCGCCGAGGACTTCGCCGTGCTGCCGATCGCCGAGGCCGCACGGGCGGCGTTCGCCTCCGTCGACCTCGACGAGGAGCAGGCGGCGCACGTGCGGGTCGGCCGTGCCCTCGACCTCGCCCTGCCGGGCGGAGGACCGCACGCGGTGTTCGCGCCCGACGGCGCGTTCCTCGCGCTCTACGAGTCCCGGGGCGCGCTGGCGAAGCCCGTCGCGGTGTTCGTCTGACGAGCCGCCCCCCGCACCCGTACGGGGACCGGGCGGGCCTGCGGTGCCCCGCAAGTAGGCTGCGGCCCGTGCAGATCTGGCGTGACGTCGACGACGTGCCGGCCGACCTCGGCCGCACGGTCGTCAGCATCGGCAACTTCGACGGCGTGCACCTCGGTCATGCGCACGTGGTCCGCGAGGCCCGGGCCGCCGCGGAGCGGCTCGGCATCGACACCGTGGTGGCGGTGACGTTCGACCCGCACCCGATGGCGGTGCTGCGGCCCGAGCACGCCCCGCCGACCCTGACCTCCATCCACACCCGGGCCGGGCTGCTCGAGGCGGCAGGCGTCGACGCGATCCTCGTGATCGCCTTCGACCGCGAGATCGCCGGCTGGTCGCCCGAGGAGTTCATCGACCGGGTCCTCGTGGACACGCTGCACGCGCGCGCCGTTGTCGTGGGCGCGAACTTCCGCTTCGGCGCCAAGGCGGCCGGAGAGGTCGCCACCCTGGTCGGCGCCGGTGCGACGCGCGACTTCGAGACCGTGGGCGTCACGCTCGACGGCGGTCCGCAGGTGTGGAGCTCGACCTACGTCCGGCAGTGCCTGGCCACCGGTGACGTCGCCGGGGCGGCGGAGGCGCTCGGCCGCCCGTTCGTCGTGCGCGGCACCGTCGTCGAGGGCGACAAGCGGGGCCGGGGGCTGGGCTACCCGACCGCCAACGTGCCGATCCCGCCGGTCGACGCGGCCCCCGCCGACGGGGTCTACGCCGGTTGGCTCACCCGCCTCGACACCGGCGAGCGCTACCCGGCCGCGATCTCCGTCGGGACCAACCCCACCTTCGACGGCGAGCGCGAGCGCCGCGTCGAGTCCTACGTCCTCGACCGCGACGACCTCGAGCTCTACGGCGTCGAGGTCGAGGTGGCGTTCGCCGACCGGCTGCGGGGCATGGTGAAGTTCGAGGGCGTCGAGAAGCTGGTGGAGACGATGGCCGACGACGTACGCCGGGCGCGCGAGGTGCTGGGTGGCTGATCCGCGGCTGGCGGCGACCGACGAGTGGTTCCTCGCCCACGGGCTGCCCTACTTCGTCCCCGAGCAGCGTGAGGGGGCGCGGCGGGCGCTGAAGCTGGGACGCACCGTCCCGCTCGTGGTCCTGACCGGGCTGGCCGCGGCCGGCGCCGGGGTGGCCCTGGCGGTGGTGTCGGAGCAGCTGACCCTCGCGCCCGCCACCTTGGTGACGGTGGGCCTGCTCGCCGCGACGTGGTACGCCCTGACCGCGCTCAACGCCAGCCCGATCGTCCGGTGGGCGCTGCACCGCGCCTTCGGCAGCCTGCGCACCGTGCTGCCGATGATGACGCGGGCGTTGCCGCTGCTGCTGATCTTCGTGACGTTCCTGTTCATCAACGCCGAGGTGTGGCAGGTGTCCTCGCGCCAGGACGGGGCCGCGCTGTGGCTGGTGGTCGTGCTCTTCGCGGTGCTCGCGACCCTGTTCCTGCTCGTGCGGCTCCCGGAGGAGGTCGACCGCACCGACGACCAGGTCGACGACGCGTTGCTGCTGCTGGCCTGCCGCGACACGCCGCTGGAGCAGGCTGCGCGGGAGCTCGTCGACGACCCTGACGCCGACCCGGCGGCGTACGCCGAGGTGCACGGCTTCGAGCGCTGGAACCTCGTGCTGGTCCTCCTGGTGATCCAGGCCGTCCAGGTGCTCCTGCTCTCGGCCACGGTGTTCTTGTTCTTCATGCTGTTCGGCTCGATGGTCATGCGCGACGACGTGGTGGAGACCTGGATCGGCGAGCCGACCGCCAACCTCACCGTCGAGCTGTTCCAGGTCTCGGTCTTCCTGGCGGCGTTCTCCGCGCTGTACCTGACCGTCTCGACGGTCACCGACGAGACCTACCGCGAGCAGTTCTTCGGGGCCGTGCTGCACCACATGGAGCGGGCCGTGGGCATCCGGGCGGTCTACCTGGCCCTGCGCGACCGCGGCTGACGCGCCGAGGGCGGTGCGCCACGGCAGCTCCGGGCGACCGGAGTGGGTGGCGCACCGCCCTCGGAGCGGGATGGGGACCGGTCAGGCGTCGAGGTCCTGCTCGACCAGTGCGGCGATCGTGTCGACCGCGGACTGGTCGTCACCCGCGACCTCGACGGTGTCGCCGTTGCCGGCGCCGAGGGTCATGATCATCAGCGAGGAGCTGGCGTCGACGCCGTTGATCGTGACGTCGGAGCCGAGCTCGGCGGCCTTCTCGGCGATGATCGCGGCGGGGCGGGCGTGGAGGCCGACGGCGGATCCGACGACGACGGACTTGCTGGGCATGGTGCTCCTTTGGTGTGGTCGGGCTGGAGAGTGCTGGAGACGTGCTGGAGACGTGCTGGTCGGGCTGACGGGTGGTCGGGCGGGCTCAGACGGTGGCGACGTCGGCGTCTTTGCGGCCGATGCTCTTCAGGACGACGACGAGGGCGGTGGCGACGGCGACGCCGACGGCCAGCGCCACCAGGTAGCCCACCACCCCGTCCACGGCGAACAGCACGAAGATGCCGCCGTGCGGTGCGCGGACGCCGACGTCCATCGCCATCGAGATCCCGCCGGTGACCGCGCTGCCGGCCATGATCGGCGGGATCACGCGGAGCGGATCGGCCGCGGCGAAGGGGATCGCACCCTCGGTGATGAAGGACGCGCCGAGCAGCCATCCCGCCTTGCCGTTCTCCCGCTCCGGGATCGAGAACAGGCCGGGCCGCACGACCGTCGCCAGTGCCAGGGCGATCGGGGGCACCATCCCGGCGAGCATGACCGCGGCCATGATCCGCAGCTCGGGGGCGTCGCTCGTGAGGGCGGCGCCGCCGACGCCGGCGGCCGCGAAGCTGTAGGCCACCTTGTTGAGCGGGCCGCCCATGTCGAAGGCCATCATCAGGCCCAGGATGACGCCGAGCAGCACCGCGCTGCCGCCGCTCAGCGAGCTCAGCCCGTCCTCGAGCTGGCCCATCAGCCACGCGATCGGCCGGCCCAGCACGACGAGCATGAGGAAGCCCGCGACGATGCTCGTCACGAGCGGGATGACCAGCACCGGCATGAGGCCGCGCGCCCAGGCCGGCACCTTGCGGCCGGCGATCCAGTGGGCGATGACGCCCGCCAGGACGCCGCCGACGATCGCGCCGAGGAAGCCGGTCGCCGGGTAGGCGGAGTCGCCGCTCACGCCGATGACGTTGGAGGCCAGGCCGCCCAGGACGAAGCCGGGGGCGATGCCGGGCCGGTCGGCGATGGCGTACGCGATGTAGCCGGCCAGCGCCGGGATGAAGAAGGCGAACGCGGTCTGGCCGATCACCAGCAGCAGGGCGCCGACGTAGGCGAAGAAGCCGGAGTCGAGGAGCGCGTGGTCGAGGCCCAGCGCCTGGGCGTCGGGCAGGTCGGTGAAGGAGTTCCCGAGCAGGATCGCCTGCGCGTGGTCGGTGATCTCGTAGCCGCCGAAGAGGAACGCGAGGGCGATCATCAGGCCGCCCGCCGCGACGAAGGGGATCATGTAGGAGACGCCGGTCATCAGGACGCGTCGGGTGCGACCGCCCCACGTCTCCCGGCCGGTGCTCGCGCCGCCGTCGGTGGAGGCCCCGGAGCCCTCGACCCTCGGCGACGCGGCCGGGTCGGCGGCGTAGCGCAGGGCCTCGGCGATCATCGCGTCGGCGTCGTCGATCGGTCGCTTGACGCCCGAGCTGACGACGGGCTTGCCGGCGAACCGTCCGCGGTCGCGCACGCCCACGTCGACGGCGAAGATCACGGCGCCTGCGGCGGCGATGGCGTCGGGGGAGAGCGGCGTCGACCCGGCGGACCCCTGGGTCTCGACCTGCAGGGCGACGCCGGCGCGCGCCGCCGCGGCCTCGAGGGCCTCCGCGGCCATGTAGGTGTGGGCGATGCCCGTCGGGCAGGCGGTCACCGCGACGAGGGAGGGCTGGTCGGTGCCGGTGCCGGACGGCGCGCCGGTGGACGCGCCGGCGGTGGCGGCGCCGGTAGAGCTGCCGGTGGACGGTCGAGGGACGTCCGCGCCGGCGGTGTCGCCGGCCGTATCGCCGGCCGTGTCGCCCGTCGTGCCGGCCGTGGTGCCGGTCGTGGCCTCGACCGCCTCCCCGGGGGCGGTCGTCTCCCCGCCTCCGGGCACGGCCGCGCCGGACGGGGTGCCGGAGGCCGGGGCGGCCGACGTCGTGGCGCCCGGCGCGGGCTCGCCGAGCTCGTGCGTCACGAGGTCGATGACGTCCTCGGGCGACTCGGCGGCGCGCAGCGCGTCGGTGAAGGCCGGCTTCACCAGGGCGCGGGCGAGCTTGGTGAGGATCGTGAGGTGGTCGGCGTCCCCGCCGGCGGGCGCGGCGATCAGGAACGCCAGGTCGGCCGGTCCGTCCTTGGCGCCGAAGTCCACGCCCGGGTCGAGTCGGGCGAAGGCGAGCGTCGGCGCGTCCACCCCGCTCGTGCGGCAGTGGGGGATCGCGATGCCGCCCGGGAGGCCGGTCGAGGACGTCGACTCGCGCGCGAACGCGTCCTCGACGAGCTGGTCCCGGCTGGTGGCGCGGCCGGCGTCGTCGACGACCCCCGCGAGGGCGCGGATGACGTCGTGCTTGTCCGGCCCCCAGTCGGCGCCCAGCCGAACGAGGTCGGTGGTGATGAGTGCGGTCATGGTGTGCCTCCCGTTGAGGGGGTGAGGGCGGTGACGCCGACGAGCTCGGTGCGGAGCTGCGACGGCTGGGGGATGGTCGTGCCGGGAAGGCCTGCGGCGGCGCTGCCGTAGGCCACGGCCAGTGCCAGGCGGTCCGGGGCGGAGAGCCCCCGGATGTCGCCCAGCAGGTAGCCGAAGAGGCTGGAGTCGCCGGCACCGACGGTGCTGACCACTGTCGTGGGAGGAGGGGTGGCGTGCCAGGCCCCTTCGGGGGTGACGAGGACCGCCCCGTTGCCGCCCAGCGTGGCAAGCACCGCGCCGACGCCACGCTCGAGCAGCTGCCGGGCTGCGGACGCCGCGGCCGACGGGTCGGCCTCGAGCAGCTCGGCATCGCCCCCGGTGAAGGAGGCGAGCTCCTCGCCGTTGGGCTTCATCAGGTCGGGCGCGCAGACGGGCAGTGCGTCCACGAGCGCCCGCAGCGGTGCGTCGCTGGTGTCGACGGCGACGCGGCCGCCCACCTCCCGCAGCCGGCGTACGAGGTCGGCGTAGAAGCCCGCGGGCGCGCCGGCCGGCAGCGACCCGGCCAGGACGGTCCAGTCCGCTGCTGCGGCTCGGACGAGGACGGCCTGGGCGAGCAGCTCGAGGTGCAGCGGGAGGACCTCGGCGCCGGGGGAGTTGAGCTTGGTCGTGGTGCCGTCCGGCTCGGTGATCGTCAGGTTGACGCGCACGTCGCCGGCAGGTCGTACGGGACGGCAGTCGATGCCGGCGCCGAGCAGCTCGAGCACGAACGGGTCGTCCTTGGCGGCCGGGACGACGGCGATGCTGGGGATGTCGGCGCTCACCGCGGCCCGGGAGATGTTCACGCCCTTGCCGCCGGCCTGGGAGGTCACCGACGCCACCCGGTGCACCTGGCCCCGGGCGAGGGCGGCGTCGAGGGCGACCGTGCGGTCGATGCTCGGGTTGGGGGTGAGGGTGAGGATCACGCGACCACCACGTCGATCCCGGCGGCCTCGAGCGCGCGTCGGTCGGCCGCCTCGATGTCGCGGTCGGTGACGAGCACGTCGAGGCTGTCGAGGGTCGCGAAGCGCACAGCCGTCTCGACGCCCAGCTTGGTGGAGTCGGCGAGCACGACGGTCCTGCGGGCGCACGCGATCATCGCCCGCTTGCTCGCCGCCTCGTCGCTGTCGGGCGTGGTCAAGCCGTGGCCCACGGTCAGGCCGTTGGTGGCCACGAAGGCGACGTCGGCGCGCAGGTCGCCGAGTGCGGCGACGGTGTCGGACCCCACCGCCGCATGCGTGGTGGGGCGCACCTTCCCGGGCAGCAGGTGCAGCTCGATCTGCGGCAGGCCGGCCAGGCGGGTGGCCACGGGGACGGCGTGGGTGACGACCGTCAGCCGGTGGTCGCGGGGGAGGGCCGCGGCGAAGCGGGCGGTGGTGCTCCCGGCGTCGATCACCACGACCGAGTCGGGAGGGGGGAGCAGCGCGACCGCGGCGTTGGCGATCGCCTCCTTGGCCTGCGTGTTGGACTGGTCACGCTCGCCGATCCCTGATTCGATGACCGAGAGGGAGCCGGCGGGCACGGCGCCACCGTGCACTCGACGGACCAGCCCCATCCGGTCCAGGGTGGACAGGTCGCGGCGGACGGTCTCGGTGGTCACCTCGAACTGGTCGGCCAGCTGGACCACGGACAGCCGGCCGCGCCGACTGATCAGGTGAGCCATCGCCTGCTGGCGCTCTTCCGCGTACATCGGTCCACCTCCGAGGTGATCTGCGTATGTGTTGTTTTAGTCCCGAACGTGTTGCTTGTCAACATTGACCTGTTCTACGGTGTGTCCATGACCACACCCGTGAGCTCACCCGCGACCTCGTACAGCGGGACCCCCGTCGTGCCGGGAGTCGCCGCCGGCCCCGTCCTGCACGTGCGCGGCGAGGTCTCGCCCGACGCGATCGCGCGCTACGGCGACGGCGACTTCGCCGACGCGGACGCCGCGCTGGCGGCGTACGACGAGGCGGCCGCGGCCGTCGCGGACACCTTCTCGGCCAAGGCCGCGGGCGCGCAGGGGGCTGCCGCCGAGGTGCTCACCGCGAGCGCCGGCCTGGCGCGCGACAAGGGCCTGCGCTCGGGCGTGCACAAGAACCTCCGGGCCGGTCAGGGGCCCGTCGCGGCGGTCCAGGGCGCGGTCGAGCAGTTCGTCACGATCTTCACCAACATGGGCGGCCTGATGGCCGAGCGGGTGACCGACCTGCGCGACATCGAGCGCCGGGTCGTGGCGCACCTCGTCGGGGAGCCGGCGCCCGGCGTGCCGACGCCGTCCGAGCCGTCGGTCCTCGTGGCCGAGGACCTCGCGCCCAGCGACACCTCCGGCCTCGACCCCGAGCTCGTGACGGCCCTCGTCACCGAGCGCGGCGGCGCGACGAGCCACACCGCGATCATCGCGCGCCAGCTCGGCATCCCCTGTGTGGTGGGCGCGGCCGGCGTCATGGGGATCGCGCCGGGGACGTTCGTCGTCGTCGACGGGGAGACCGGCACCATCGAGCTGGGCGCCGACCCCGACGAGGCACACGCCCGTGTCGCGGAGAGCCGTCGCCTGCGCGAGGAGCTCGCCGCCTGGAGCGGTCCCGCGTCGACGTCCGACGGCCTGCCGGTCAAGCTGCTGGCCAACGTCGCCGACGGCGCCTCCGCCGCGTCAGCCGGCACCGAGCCGGTCCAGGGCGTCGGCCTGTTCCGCACCGAGCTGTGCTTCCTCGACCGCAAGGACGAGCCGAGCGTCGAGGAGCAGGCCGACATCTACGCCGGTGTCCTCGAGCCTTACTCCGACGGGCGGTTCGTCGTCGTGCGCACCCTCGACGCCGGTTCGGACAAGCCGATCGCGTTCGCGACGCACGAGGGCGAGGAGAACCCCGCGCTCGGCGTGCGCGGGCTCCGGCTCAGCTTCGGCAACCCCGGGCTCATGGAGCGCCAGCTCGACGGCATCGCCGCAGCGGCCGAGCGCACCGGCACCGAGACCTGGGTGATGGCGCCGATGGTCGCCACCGTGTCGGAGGCAGCCGAGTTCGCGGCGAAGGTCCGCGACCGCGGGCTCAAGGCCGGCGTCATGGTCGAGATCCCGAGCGCGGCCCTCCTCGCGCACCGGATGCTCGAGGTCGTCGACTTCCTCTCGATCGGCACGAACGACCTCACGCAGTACGCGATGGCCGCGGACCGGATGGCCACCGACCTCGCCCATCTCACCGACCCGTGGCAGCCGGCCGTGCTGCAGCTCATCGCCATCACCGCGCACGCCGGCACCGAGGCCGGCAAGCCCGTCGGCGTGTGCGGCGAGGCGGCCGCCGACCCGCTGCTCGCCACGGCGCTCATCGGCATGGGCATCACGTCGCTCTCGATGGCCGCCCGCGCCGTGCGTCCCGTCGGGGCGCAGCTGAGCCGGGTCGACTTCGCCACGTGCGAGGCCGCCGCCGAGGCGGCGCTGGGCGCTGCCGACCCGATGGCCGGGCGCGCGGCGGTCCGGGAGCTCCTCGGCCACTGAGCCTGTCCTGCGCCTCGGCGTTCCTCGCGCTCCGGGCCGCGCTCTGCGGCCGGGGCTGCGTCATGCGGAGGCGTACGTATGGGCGCGGGTTCGTATGACGTCCGGGCGTCGGGCGGGGGTTGCGTCATGCGGAGGCGTACGCATGGGTGCGGGTTCGTATGACGGCCGGCCGCGCGGCGGGGCTGCGTCATGCGGAGGCGTACGTATGGGTGCGGGTTGGTATGACGTCCGGCGGGAGGCGGGGGTTGCGTCATGCGGAGGCGTGCGTATGGGTGCGGGTCCGTATGACGCCGGATGACGCCCGCCCCGGCGGCGTCCCCGGCGCGTCGAGCAGGACGAAGTCCGACCGCGCGGCGGGCGCGACCGTACGAGCCGGCTGTCGGGTGGGCTTCGTCCTGTCCGACACGCTCCGGCCACCGAGCCCCGGGCGCCCGGGCCCGCGCCTCGCTGCAGCCAGCCGGCCGGCCGGCCCGCGCCGGCCCGCGCCCGCCGCGCCCGCCCGGACCCGTGCGGCTACGGCTCGACGGTGACCTTGATGGCCTCGCCCTTGGCGACGATGTCGAACACGCTCATCACGTCGTCGAGGGAGACGTGCCTGGTGATCAGGTCCTTGACCGGGACCTGGCCGGTGGAGATGTACTCCAGCGCCCGCTTGTTGTGGGCGGGGGAGGAGCCGTTGGCGCCGTGGACGTGCAGCTGGCGGTAGTGGATGAGGTTGGAGTCGGCCTTGATGAACGGGTCGGTCTTGGGCAGGCCGCCGAAGAACGAGATCCGGCCCTGCCGCGCGGCCATCGAGATCGCCTGCTCCTGGGTGATGTTCGCCGGGGTCGCGGTGATGATCACGTCGGCGCCACGCCCGCCGGTCAGCTCCATGACCTTCTCCACGACGTCGACCTCCGCGGCGTTGATGACGTGGTCGGGCTGGACGGCCTCGGCCGACATCTTGAGGCGCTCCTCGTTGATGTCGACGAGCACCACGGTGCCGACCTTGTGCACGCCGCGGGCGATGCGGATGTGCATGCAGCCGATCGGGCCGGCGCCGAAGACGACGGTGAAGTCGCCCTCCTCGATCCCGAGCTGCTCCTGGGCGTTGATCGCGCAGGCGAAGGGCTCGGCGGCCGAGGCCTCGTCGAAGCCGACGTTGTCGGGGATGCGGTTGAGGCCGTCGACCTTGAGCACCTGCTCGGGCACGATCATGTACTCGGCGAACCCGCCGTCGTACTGGTAGCCGACGGACGTCTGGTTCTGGCAGACCTCCATCCAGCCCTTGCTGCACTCGTGGCACTCGCCGCACGGAACCGCGGCGATGCACTGCACCCGGTCACCGACGGCGAACCCGCCGAGGGCGTCGGCGCCGACCTCCACGACCTCACCCGCGACCTCGTGTCCCATCGTGGTCTCGCCGGTGATGTTGACGTGGCCGTTCTTCTTGATCTTCACGTCCGTGCCGCAGGTGGAGCAGTTGCGGACCTTGATCTTGACCTCGCGGGGGCCGCAGTCCGGCTCGGGCACGTCGACGAGTCGGACGTCCTCGGGGGCGAAGAAGCGAAGGGCCTTCATGTCGGGAACCTCTCGGATCGGGGCGCGGGAGAAGCGCAGGCGGCTGGTGCTGCGTCCTCACGCTAGCGGTCCTCGACGGGTAAAGCCACACACTCGGGCGTGCTTTTGTGCCCGAATGCTTGGCAACGGGCCCGAACGTGAGGTTTAATTCCGGCATCATGTGATGGGGGTCTCACCCCCGCGTTCAACTGGAGGACATCAGCATGGCGACCACGACTTCCTCACCCGCGTCCGGCACGTCGGCGCGGGTACGCGTGCAGAGGTTCGGCACGTTCCTCTCCAACATGATCATGCCGAACATCCCGGCACTGATCGCCTGGGGTCTTCTCACCGCCCTTTTCATCGACGTCGGCTGGTTGCCGAACGCCGACCTGGCGACGATGGTCGGACCGACCATCCACTACCTGCTCCCCATCCTCATCGCCGCGACCGGCGGCCGCATGGTCCACGGCGACCGTGGCGCCGTCGTCGGCGCCTTCGCCGTCATGGGGGCCATCGCCGGCTCCGACCTGCTGGTGGCGGAGTTCAACGCCACGCTGCCCGAGGACGCCTCGCAGCTCGGCCAGGTGCACATGTTCATCGGCGCGATGATCCTCGGACCGTTGGCCGCCTACGTCATGAAGCGTGTCGACGCGCTGTGGGACGGCAGGATCAAGGCCGGCTTCGAGATGCTCGTCAACATGTTCTCGGCGGGCATCGTGGCGTTCGTGATGGCCATCGTCGGCTTCTGGGTCGTCGCGCCCGTCGTCAACGAGGTCATGGAGGTCCTCGGCAACGCCGTGGAGACGCTGGTCGACAACAACCTGCTGCCCCTGACCTCGCTGCTCATCGAGCCGGCGAAGGTCTTCTTCCTCAACAACGCCATCAACCACGGCGTGCTGACCCCGCTCGGGCTGACCGAGGCGGCCGAGAGCGGCAAGTCCGTGCTGTTCCTCCTCGAGGCCAACCCCGGGCCGGGCCTGGGCCTGCTCCTGGCCTACTCCGTGTTCGGCCGCGGCATCGCGAAGGTGACCGCCCCGGGTGCGGCGATCATCCACTTCCTCGGCGGCATCCACGAGATCTACTTCCCCTACGTCCTCATGAAGCCGAAGCTGATCCTGGCGATGATCGCGGGCGGCATGACCGGTGTCGCCGTGAACGTCGCCCTCGACGTGGGCCTCCGGGCTCCGGCCGCTCCCGGGTCGATCTTCGCCGTCTACGCCCAGACCGCCCGCGGCAGCTACCTGGGGGTGACGCTCGCGGTGCTCGCCTCCGCGGCCGTGACGTTCGCCGTCGCCGCGGTGCTGCTCAAGCTCGACAAGTCCGACGACGAGGGCGACCTCGCCGCCGCCACCGCGCAGATGGAGGCCAACAAGGGCAAGAAGTCCTCGGTCGCCGGCGCCCTGACCGGCGGTGCCACGGGTGCGACGGGCACGACCACCCGCGAGATCAAGAACATCGTGTTCGCCTGCGACGCCGGCATGGGCTCATCGGCGATGGGCGCCTCCGTGCTCCGCAAGAAGATTCAGGCCAGCGGCCACCCCGAGGTCACCGTGGTCAACAAGGCCATCTCCAACCTGAGCGACGACGTGGACCTGGTGGTCACGCACCAGGACCTCACCGACCGGGCCCGCGAGAAGAGCCCGTCCGCCATCCACGTCTCGGTGGACAACTTCATGGGCAGCCCGCGCTACGACGAGATCGTGACGATGGTGCAGGACAACAACCGCGCCTGATGCGGCGTCACCGGCATCGGCAACCAATCCGACACATGTGAGGAGAGCGCAGATGGGCGAGGTACTGAGCCGCGAGGCGATCGTGCTGGGCGGGCAGGCGCGCGACAGGGACGCGGCGATCACCGAGGCCGGCCGGCTGCTAGTGGCGAGCGGCGCGGTGGACGAGGCGTACGTCGAGGCGATGCACGAGCGCGAGACCTCGGTCTCGACCTTCATGGGCAACGGCCTGGCCATCCCGCACGGCACCAACGAGGCGAAGGCCCTGATCCGGCAGACGGCGATCTCGTTCGTCCGCTACGACGAGCCGATCGACTGGAAGGGCAGCCCGGCCAGGTACGTCGTCGGCATCGCCGGCGCGGGTGACGACCACCTGACGGTCCTCCAGGCACTCGCCGGCGCCTTCACCGACGACGCCAGCATCGCGGCCCTCGACGCGGCCCGGACCCCGGACGACGTGCTCGCCGTCCTGGGCGACGTCAGCGCCTGACGCGCCAGCCCACGAGCCCCCGCCGGACGTCCGGCGGGGGCTCTGCTGCGTCCGCGACGAGCGGGACGGCGCGTCCGGGGATCACCGCTGGCGTGACGCACGCCCCGGTCGCCCGTGGACGGAGGGCACCCCGGAGGGGGATGACAGCGCCCGCGGCGGAGCGCCAGACTCTGCGGCGCCCCCGGGCCGGTGCCCGGGGTTCCCCGAAGAGAACGGAGCACGTCATGGGATTCGGAGGGCCGATCGGCCTGATCGTCGTGGGACTCATCCTCGCGCTGGCCTTCGACCAGCAGCAGGTGGGACCGTTGGACGTCACCACGCTGGGCTGGATCCTCGTGCTGGCCGGCGCGCTGTGGCTGGTGCTCACGCTGGTCCAGCAGAACACCCGGCGCCGCCACACCACGACCGCCACCACCACCGACGCGCACGGCCGCCAGGCGACCTCGCAGCGCACCACCGAGTCCGACCCGCCGCCCCCGCCGGCGGTCTGACCCGAGCCCCCGTCGGGACCCCTCCTCGGTGCGCGGCGCGGATTGGGCCACGGTCCGGCGCCTCGATATGCTTCTGCGGTTGCCCTCGAGGGCGACACGCCGTCACGACGGCCGCGGAACCAGAGTGCCCCGGTGAACAGGCCCGGGCGCGCCGCGCAACGAGAACCGAAGGAGCCCCCATGTCGATTGGTACCGACGCGGAGACCAAGAAGAAGATCATCGCCGAGTACGCCCTGACTGAGGGCGACACCGGTTCCCCCGAGGTGCAGATCGCGCTGCTCAGCCACCGCATCGCCCACCTCACCGAGCACCTCAAGCAGCACAAGCACGACCACCACAGCCGTCGTGGCCTCCTGCTGCTCGTCGGCCAGCGCCGTCGCCTGCTCAACTACCTGCAGAAGACCGAGATCGAGCGCTACCGCTCCATCGTCGAGCGCCTCGGCCTCCGCCGCTGATCGAACCGGGCGGCCCTCCGGACCCGGAGGGCCGCCCGACTCGCACACCGGGCCGGCCGCGCTAGTCTCGGCCGGGACGCACCACAACTGAACATCCGAAGATCCAGGAGCGACCCGCGCACCCGGCTCGGTCCTCGGTAGTGGCCTTCAGGTGCCCCGTCGCACGGGTGCAGCCCTGCGGGCCTCGATCGAAGACCGGCACCTCATGCGGCGTCGCGGATCGCTCCGCGAAGAGAAAGCAGGATCCTGCTTCCATGAGTGAACCCATCATCTCCGCTGTCGAGACCGTCATCGACAACGGCACGTTCGGCCAGCGCACGGTCAAGTTCGAGACCGGCCTGCTGGCCCGCCAGGCGGCCGGCGCCGTCACGGCGTACCTCGACGACGAGACCATGCTGCTCTCGGCGACCACCGCCTCCAAGCAGCCGAAGGACCACTTCGACTTCTTCCCGCTGACGATCGACGTCGAGGAGCGGATGTATGCCGTGGGCCAGATCCCCGGCTCGTTCTTCCGCTCCGAGGGCCGCCCGGGCGAGGACGCGATCCTCACGTGCCGCCTCATCGACCGTCCGCTGCGCCCGACCTTCAAGAAGGGCCTGCGCAACGAGGTCCAGGTCGTCATCACCGTGCTGGCGCTCGACGCCAACATGCCCTACGACGTGCTGGCCATCAACGCCGCGTCGATGTCGACCCAGCTCTCCGGCCTGCCGTTCTCCGGCCCGGTCGGCGGCGTTCGCGTCGCGCTGATCGACGGCCAGTGGGTCGCGTTCCCCACCCACCAGCAGCTCGAGTCGGCCGTGTTCGACATGGTCGTCGCCGGCCGCGTCACCGAGACCGGCGACGTCGCGATCATGATGGTCGAGGCCGAGGCCACCGAGGAGACCATCGCGCTGGTCCAGGGCGGCGCCCAGGCGCCGACGGAGGAGGTCGTGGCCGGTGGCCTCGACGCCGCCAAGCCCTTCATCAAGCAGCTGTGCGAGGCGCAGTCGCAGCTCGCCGCCGAGGCCGCCAAGCCGGTCGAGGAGTTCCCGATCTTCCTCGACTACGAGGACGACGTGTACGCCGCCGTCGAGGCCGCCGTGCGCGACGACCTCGCCGCCGCGATGACCATCGCCGGCAAGGAGGAGCGCAACGACCGCACCGACGAGCTCAAGGCGCAGGTGCTCGAGCAGCTCGCCGGCCAGTTCGAGGGCCGCGAGAAGGAGATCGGCGCGGCGTTCCGCTCGGTCAACAAGAACCTCGTGCGCGAGCGCGTCCTGCGCGACAAGGTCCGCATCGACGGCCGCGGCCTCGCGGACATCCGTCCGCTGCACGCCGAGGTCAACGTGATCCCGCGCGTCCACGGCTCCGCGCTGTTCGAGCGCGGCGAGACCCAGATCCTGGGCGTCACCACCCTCGACATGCTCAAGATGGAGCAGCAGCTCGACACCCTCTCCCCGGAGAAGTCGCGCCGCTACATGCACAAGTACGTCTTCCCGCCGTTCTCCACCGGTGAGACCGGCCGCGTGGGCTCGCCCAAGCGTCGCGAGATCGGCCACGGCGCGCTCGCCCGCCGCGCGCTCCTGCCCGTGCTGCCCTCGCGCGAGGAGTTCCCCTACGCGATCCGACAGCTCTCCGAGGCCATGGGCTCCAACGGCTCGACCTCCATGGGCTCGGTCTGCGCCTCGACCCTGTCGCTGCTGCAGGCCGGCGTGCCGCTCAAGGCGCCCGTCGCGGGCATCGCGATGGGCCTGATCTCCGGCGAGGTCGACGGTGAGACGCAGTACGTCGCGCTCACCGACATCCTCGGCGCCGAGGACGCGTTCGGCGACATGGACTTCAAGGTCGCCGGCACCCGCGAGTTCGTCACCGCCCTCCAGCTCGACACCAAGCTCGACGGCATCCCGGCCGAGGTCCTGGCCGCCGCGCTGACCCAGGCCCGCGACGCGCGCCTGGCGATCCTCGACGTGATGGGCGAGGCGATCGACGCGCCGGAGGAGATGTCGATCCACGCGCCGCGCATCATCACCATCCGGGTCCCGGTCGACAAGATCGGCGAGGTGATCGGTCCCAAGGGCAAGGTCATCAACCAGATCCAGGACGACACGGGCGCGACGCTGTCCATCGAGGACGACGGCACGGTCTACATCGGTGCCACCAACGGGGAGGCCGCCGAGGCCGCCAAGGCCGCGGTCAACGCGATCGCCAACCCGACCATGCCCGAGGTCGGCGAGCGCTACCTCGGCACCGTGGTGAAGACGACCAACTTCGGCGCCTTCGTGTCGCTGCTCCCGGGCAAGGACGGCCTGCTGCACATCAGCAAGCTCCGCTCCCTCGCCGGCGGCAAGCGTGTCGAGGCGGTCGAGGACGTCCTGGCCGTGGGCCAGAAGGTCCAGGTCCAGATCGCCGAGATCGACGACCGCGGCAAGCTCTCGCTGGTCCCCGTCGTGGACGAGGCCGAGGGCGGCGCCGAGGAGCCGGCCGAGGCGGGCTCCAACGCGAGCCCCGAGGCCGCCGAGGCCGAGTGACCTGATCGGTCACTGATCCACACCGAGCTCCACACCCACGACCGGTCGGCGGCCCTCGCCGGCCGGTCGTGGCGCTCCACCGCAGCGCCACCCGCTGCACCCCGCTCCACCCCCGTGCTCCACCCGGAAGGACCCCCGTGCACACCAACGGCACCACCCGCACCCTCCACACCGTCAAGGACGCCGAGGGCGCGGTGACCTCGCGCGTACGCCGCACCGTCCTGCCCAGCGGCCTGAGGATCGTCACCGAGCAGATGGCCGGCACCCGCTCGGCCAGCATCGGCGTGTGGGTCAACGTGGGCTCGCGCGACGAGACCCCCACCCTGCACGGCTGCTCGCACTTCCTCGAGCACCTGCTGTTCAAGGGCACCGCCGAGCGGACCGCGATGGACATCTCGGTGGCGCTCGACGCGGTCGGCGGCGAGTTCAACGCCTTCACCACCAAGGAGTACACCGTCTTCCACGCGCGCGTCCTCGACGAGGACCTCGCCACCGCGGTGGACGTGCTCGGCGACATGGTGACCGCGTCCACGCTGAGCGAGGCCGACGTCGAGGCCGAGCGGGACGTCATCCTCGACGAGATCGCCATGCACGACGACGACCCCGACGACGTGGTGCACAACCTCTTCGCCGCGCAGGCGTGGGGCGACACCCCGCTCGGCCGCCCGATCGCCGGCACCGAGGCCTCGATCTCCGCGATGACCCGCGCACAGATCCACCGCTTCTACCGACGCCACTACCGCGCCGACAACATGGTCGTGTCGGTCGCCGGCAACGTCGACCACGCGAGCGTCGTACGCCAGGTCAAGCAGGCGTTCGGCCGCAGCGGCTTCCTCGACGGCGAGGCCGAGCCGACCCTGTCGCAGCAGTCCGAGAAGGCCCGCAAGGTGCACCCCGGCACCTCGCGCACCGTCCGCCCGCAGGAGCAGGTCAACCTCGTCGTCGGCGTCAAGGGCCTCACCCGCACCGACCCGCGGCGCTACACCCTCGGCGTGCTCAACACCGCGCTCGGCGGCGGCACCTCGTCGCGCATGTTCCAGGAGGTGCGCGAGCTGCGGGGGCTGGCGTACTCGGTCTACTCCTTCGCCACCCACCACGCCGACGCCGGCGTGGTCGGGGTGTCCGTGGGCTGCCTGCCCGGCAAGTACGACGCCGTGCTGGAGACGGTGCGCGGCGAGCTCGCCAAGGTCGCGGCCGAGGGGCTGACCGAGGAGGAGGTCGAGCGCGGCAAGGGCCAGCTCAAGGGCGGCCTCGTGCTGGGCCTCGAGGACTCCGGGTCGCGGATGTCGCGCATCGGCAAGGCCGAGCTGGTCCACGACGAGCTGCTGACGATCGACGAGGTGGTGGCCCGGATCGAGGCGGTCACCGCGGAGGACGTCAGCGCCCTGGCGCGTGAGCTCTTCAGCCAGCCCGAGCTGCTCGCCGTGGTGGGCCCCGAGCGGTGAGCCTCAGCGCTTGGCGATGAGGCCGATGACCGGGGGAGCCTTCTGCTCCACCACGCTCACCCGGAAGCCGCCGCGGAGCAGGTTCTCCGAGGCCTTCTTGACGATGTTGGGCACCAGCTCGGGGCGCGCCGCCTCGTAGAAGAGGTACACCGCGCCGCCCGGCACGACCCGCTCGTGGAGCAGGGCGATCTCGTCGTCGCAGTCGCGGACCCAGAACAGGTTCACGTTGAAGGCGAAGACCTTGGTCAGCCGCTTGACCGGCACCCGCAGCGTGGCGAGGTCGATCTGGCGCACGACGAGACGCCCGGCGTCGACGTGCTTCTGGTTGCGGCGCTTGGTCCGGTCGACGCCGGACTCGGACCGGTCGATCGCGAACAGCTTGCCGGTCTCGAGCTTGCTGCAGATCGCCTCAGCGCCGGCGCCGGGACCGCACCCGATCTCGAGGATCTGGTCGTTCGGCTGCACGTCCATGAGGTCGACGGCCCACTTGATGCGCGGCGGGATGGTCGGGCTGGGCATGGCGCACAGCCTGCCAGACGGTGGAACACGAGTCAGCCACCGCCACTCTGCGGATGCCCGCAGCGATAGGTTGGCCCGGTGAGCACTGGAGTCGCGCGCATCAAGGTCGGGGTCCTCGGACCACGCGGCAAGGTGGGCTCGGAGGTCTGCCGGGCCGTCGAGGAGGCCGTCGACACCGAGCTGGTGGCCGCGGTGGACGCCGGCGACGACGTCGCCGAGCTCGCCCGGGCCGGTGCGGAGGTGGTGGTCGACTTCACCCACCCCGACGTGGTCATGGACAACCTCAGGTTCTGCGTCGAGCACGGCATCCACGCGGTCGTCGGGACGACGGGCTTCGACCAGCCCCGCCTCGACCGCCTCGAGGCCTGGCTGGCCGACGCCCCGGGCGTCGGCGTGCTCATCGCCCCGAACTTCTCGATCGGCGCCATCTTGATGATGCGCTTCGCCGCGCAGGCAGCGCCGTTCTTCGAGTCGGTCGAGGTCGTCGAGCTGCACCACCCCGAGAAGGCCGACGCCCCGTCCGGCACCGCACGGCGGACGGCCGAGCTCATCGCCGCCGCCCGCCGCGAGGCCGGCTGCCCGCCGATGCCGGACGCCACGTCGACCGCCCTCCCGGGTGCCCGCGGCGCCGACGTCGACGGCGTACGCGTGCACGGCCTGCGGGTCCGCGGCCTGGTGGCGCACCAGGAGGTCGTGCTCGGCACGCCGGGGGAGACGCTCACCATCCGCCACGACTCGCTCGACCGCGTCTCGTTCACCCCCGGCGTGCTGGCGGGGGTGCGCGCGATCGGGGAGCACCCCGGTCTCACGGTCGGGCTGGACGCCTTCCTCGACCTCGGCTGAGCGCAGGCCGAGGTCGTCAGAGCAGGCGCGCCACGGCCGCGACGACCGACGCCCCGACCACGACGACCAGGAACGGCATCCGGAGCAGGAGCGCCACCACGGCGAAGCCGAGGCCGAGGGCGCGAGCGTCGACGGTGAGCGAGGTGCCCGCGGAGAAAGCCTGGACCGCGACGAGCGCGGCGAGGAGCGCGACCGGGATGAGGTCGGCCACCCGCTCCACCGTCGGGTGGTGCAGCACCCGCTCCGGCAGGGACAGCCCCGCGAGCTTGAGCAGGTAGCAGCCGACGCAGGCGAGCAGCACCGCGGTCCACATCAGCGGTGACCGCCCGCCGCCGAGTCCTCGCGTCCCGCGTCGTCCGCCGAGGCGTCGTCCGCCGGGGCGCCGGCCGCCAGGGCGCCGGTGCGGTCCGGGCGCCTCGCCAGGACCCCGACGAGGAGCGCCACGCCGCCGGCGGCCAGCACCGGCACGCCGGGAGCGGTGAGCGGCACCATCGACAGTGCCACAGCCGCGGCCAGGATCGCGACGAGCACGTTGCGCCGGCTCGCGAGGCGGGGCCACAGCAGGGCGAGGAACGCCGCCCCGACGGCCGCGTCCAGGCCGAAGGTCCGCGGGTCGCCGACGGCCTCGCCGGCCAGCGCGCCGGCGACGGTGGCGAGGTTCCAGAGCACGAAGACCGACCACCCGGTCGTGAGGAACCCCAGGCGCGCAGCCTCGGTCGTACCGCGGTTGACCGACATGGCCGTCGACTCGTCGATGAGCACGTGGGCCGCCGCCAGGCGGCGCCACCCGCGCCATGCGAGCAGCGGCGCCATCCGCAGCCCGTAGAGCGTGTTGCGGGTGCCGAGCAGCAGGGCGGTCGCCGCGCCCGACATCGGCGCGCCGCCCGCCGCGACCACGCCGGCGAGGGCGAACTGGCTCGCGCCGGTGAACATCAGCAGCGAGAGGACGCAGGTCTGCGCGACGCTCAGCCCGGAGGCCACCGACACGGCCCCGAAGCCGATCCCGTAGGCGCCGGTGGCGACACCGACGGCGAGGCCGTCGCGCACGATCCCCGAGCGCTCGTTCGGCGTCAGGGCGGCGTCGGTCACGCCCCGAGGCTAGGTCATCGGGCGGCTCGCCCCGCCGCCGGCTCCGGGCGCGTCCGGGACGGCCCGCGGCTGCGCGCTACAGGTGCCGGCGTCGGGCGCGCACGGTCCGCTCCCGGCGACGGTGGTCGTGGACGAGCGCGAACGCCGCGGCCGCGCCGGCCGCCGCACCGACCACGAGCCCCATGCCCACGTCGAGCGGGAACTCCGGCGCGGCGCCGAGCCAGAGGCCGATGCCGACGCACACGACGACGGCAGCGAGGACGAGGACGAACCTGTGCAGAGCGGGAAGCGGACCGAACACCTGGACCCCCCTGGTGGGCCGGCGGAGTAGCCGGACTTCCATGGTGCCTCCCAGCGCGGGAAATACAAGCAGCCCGAGCGGCGGTTCCACCGCGGGGCGGGCCGCGTCAGCCGATCGCGGTGTGGAGGCGGACCTGCTTGACGGTGGTGGTGCCGGACCCGTCGAGGTCGAGCTCGCGGTGGGCGGTGTCGGGCGCCCAGCCGGCGTCCGTGAGGAAGGTGCGCAGCGCGTCGTCGCCGGCGTTGACCCACGTCACGGCGCGGGTGAAGCGGTCGGCGGCGAGGGTGTCGACCGCCGCCTGGAGCAGCCGGGAGCCGTGTCCCTTCGCCCGCTCGTCGGGGTCGAGGGTCACCTCGGCGAGCTCGCCGTCGGCGACCGGGTCGCAGTCGGGGTCGGTCGCCGGCGAGGTCAGCGCGAAGCCGACGACCCGGTTGCGCTCGAGGGCGACCAGCACGCGGTTGCGCGCGTCGGCCGGTCGGGTGAGCGCCCGGCGCCACTGGGCGGCCACCGCGTCGGCGTCGGTGGGGAGCGCGTCGGCCGGCAGCACGCCGGCGTACAGCGCGGGCCAGGCCCGCACCTGCAGCGCCGCGATGGCCTCGGCGTCGTCGGCCCACGCCACCCGCACCGACACGTCGGCACCGGGACCCCCGCCGCCCGGGTGAGGGTGCGGGTGGCTCATCGGTAGGTCTCGGGGAGCTTCTCGCCGATCTTCACCTGCGCCTTGGGCAGGCGGAGGAACTTCATCTGCAGCGAGCGCATCGCGGCGTAGAGCGTGGTGCCCTTGGTGGGCTCGCCGGGGAAGCGGCGGGCCAGCTCGCGGCGCAGCCGGAAGCGGAGCATGACGATGTCGACCACGATCACCAGCAGGGTGGTGAACAGGACGGTGTTGCCGAGCTGCACCATGTCCCTGTTGCCGGAGTAGCCGAGCACCATCGACACGATCAGCAGCGGGACCATCAGCTCGATGAACGAGAAGCGCGAGTCGACGAAGTCGCGGATGAAGCGGCGCACCGGACCGCGGTCACGGCTGGGCAGGTAGCGGTCGTCGCCGGTCTTCATCGCCTCGCGCATGCTGCGCGAGGCCTCCCCGCGCGCCGCACGCTGGGCGGCCGCCTGCTCCTTGCGGGTCCGCGGCACCTTGGCCCGGGCCCGGGCCGCCGCCTCGGCCTCCTTGCGGGTCGGGGTGGGACGGCCCTTGCCGCCCGCCTTCTCGTAGGTGGTGGGGGTCTCCGGCTCGGAGCTGGTACGACGGAACACAGGAGCTGCCTTCACATGGTTCGGATGCTGGGGCCAGCCTATCGCCGCGCCGCTGCGGAGCGGCCTCACCGGATGCCCTACCTCCGGCTTGGGTTTGGTTCTAGGGTGAGGACGACGTCCCGGCACCGCAACACCGAGAGAGGGTTCCCACCCCGATGAGCCTCATGAAGCGCATCAGCCTGATCTTCCGCTCCAAGGCCAACAAGGCCCTGGACAAGGCGGAGGACCCCCGCGAGACCCTCGACTACAGCTACCAGCGCCAGCTCGAGCTCCTGTCGAAGGTGCGGCGCGGCGTCGCCGACGTCGCCACCAGCCGCAAGCGCGTGGAGCTGCAGGTCAACCAGCTGGAGCAGCAGGCCGCCAAGCTGCAGGGACAGGCCGAGAGGGCCATCGGTGCCGGTCGTGAGGACCTCGCCCGCGAGGCGCTGACGCGCAAGTCCGGGCTCTCGTCGCAGATCACGGCCCTCAAGGAGCAGCAGGCGACGCTCCAGGGCGAGGAGGAGAAGCTCGTCCTGGCCCAGCAGCGCCTCCAGGCCAAGGTGGAGGCCTTCCGCACCCGCAAGGAGACCATCAAGGCCACCTACACCGCCGCCGAGGCGCAGACGCGCATCGGCGAGGCGATGTCGGGCATCGGGGAGGAGATGGGCGACGTCGGCCTCGCGATCCAGCGGGCCGAGGACAAGACGGCGCAGATGCAGGCCCGCGGCCAGGCCATCGACGAGCTGATCGCCTCGGGCGCGCTCGACGACGCCTCCCAGCTCAACGCCGGCGACGACATCTCGCGTGAGCTCGACGCCCTGAGCTCGGGCTCTGACGTCGAGGCCGAGCTCGCCCGCCTCAAGGCCGCCAGCACCCCGCAGGCCATCGAGGCCTCCGACGGCGGCGACATCCTCGCCGCCGCGCCCGAGGCCGTGCGCGTCGAGGGCGAGAACGAGGGCGGCCGGGCATGATCGTCCGCATCCTCGGCGAGGGTCAGTACGACCTCGACGACCACGCGCTCGACGCCCTCAACGGGCTCGACAGCCAGATCGAGCACGCCATCGAGTCCGGTGACGAGGCCATGTTCCGCACGGCGCTGCACGGCCTGCTGTCCGCCGTGCGCTCCAGCGGGACCCACCACGCCCTCGACGCGCTCGACGAGTCCGACCTGATCCTGCCGCCGCCCGACGCGACGATCGACGAGGTGCGCGAGCTCCTGGGCGACGACGGCCTGATCCCCGGGTGAGGCGCACCACCAGGTGGCCACCTCGCGATTCATCAAGGACACCGGGCTCACCGCCCGGATGACCCTCACCATGTTCCTCCTCGGGGCACTGTTCGTCGGCCTCGTGGTGGCGCTGATCAACGTCGTCGGCAGCGGCTACGCCCCGGTCGTGGCGGTGGTCGCCATCGGCATCGCCTTCTGGCAGTGGTGGAGCTCCGACAAGGTCGCGATGCGGG
The DNA here is from genome assembly GCF_017916385.1 of Nocardioides xinjiangensis. Classification (NCBI taxonomy): domain Bacteria; kingdom Bacillati; phylum Actinomycetota; class Actinomycetes; order Propionibacteriales; family Nocardioidaceae; genus Nocardioides; species Nocardioides xinjiangensis. Next base: position 385,333 of record NZ_JAFMSW010000001.1, on the reverse strand, counting down.
CCATGCGCGCCCGCGAGGTGACGCCGGGAGAGGCGCCCGAGCTGCACGGCATGATCGACCGGCTGTGCGCCCTGGCTGACATGCCGAAGCCGCGCGTCGGCATCGCCGACATGTCGGTGCCCAACGCGTTCGCGACCGGCCGGTCGCCCGACCGCGCGGTGGTGTGCGTGACGACCGGCATCCTCCAGACGCTCGACGCCGAGGAGCTCGAGGCCGTGCTGGCGCACGAGCTGAGCCACGTCGCCCACCGTGACGTCCTGGTGATGACGGTGGCCTCCTCGGCCGGCATCGCCGCCGGGCTGATGATGCGCTTCGCGCAGTACGGCGCGATGGGGCGCTCGCGCAACAACAGCGCGCTGCCGGTCGTCCTCGTCTCGATCGTCGTCAGCCTCGTGGTGTACGCCGTCAGCTTCCTGCTGCTGCGCCTCCTGTCGCGCTACCGCGAGCTGAGCGCCGACCGCGCCGGCGCGTACCTGACCTACAAGCCGGGAGCGCTCGCGAGCGCCCTGCAGAAGATCAGCGGCGAGGCGGGCGTGACCCCGCAGCGCGACCTCCGGGCGGGCGCGGCCAGCGCGCTGTGCATCGTCCCGGCGTTCAGCGGCGGCCTGAGCGGCCTGGTGGCCACGCACCCGCCCCTCCAGCAGCGGCTCGAGCAGCTGGCTCGCATCCAGGCCGAGCTCAGCCGGCCGGCCGGCTGACGGTGGCGTGATGGGGCTCTGGGAGGCGATGCGCGCGCGGACGCGGCCCAAGCGCAACAACCTCGACGCGCTGTTCCACGTGCCGAGCGCGGCGATCACGCTCCAGACCGCGCTGGGCTTCGCGCCGACCGGCACCGGCTCGGTGTGCTACCGGTCCGCGACGGGCGCCGCGTTCGCGCAGACCCAGCAGGACGTCCTCGCGCTCATCCGCGACGACGCCGAGGCGCCGGAGGTGACGCTCAGCGAGGACGACTTCGGCTTCACGTGGCTGGTCGTGCAGGGCGACCCGGACGACGTGGCGGGGCTGTGCACCGACCTGCACGCGGTCAACACCACGCTCGAGCTCAACGGCTTCGAGTCCGGCCTGCTCTGCTCGATGGTGCCGTTCGCCAGCGCGTCCGGGCAGCGGTTCGGGCTCACGTACCTCTACAAGCAGGGCACCTTCTACCCGTTCGCCCCCAGCGGCGACCAGGCACGGGACACGCTCCTCGAGCTCTCCGTGAACGACCTGCTCGCCGAGGAGCTGCCCATGGAGCCCGATCCCCAGCGCTGGCTGGCCGTCTGGAAGGCGCCCGGTCTGTGAGCGACCTCCACCCCGACCCCCACGACCACCCCCACGACCACCCCCACGACCGCGACCGCGACACCGTCCGGCAGCGCGAGCGGGCGCTGGCGACGTACGACGTCCTGCGCGGGCCGCCGCGGCGCGAGCTCGACTCCCTGGTGGAGCTCGCCGCCCAGGTGGCCGGGGTCCCCTTCGCGGCCGTGAACCTCTTCAGCGGCGACACCCAGCACCAGGTCGCCACCTCGGGCTTCGAGGGACGCGACACCCCGATGCAGCAGTCGATGTGCCGCCACGTGGTCGAGTCGGGACGCCCGATCATCGTCGAGGACGCCGGCCTCGACGTCCGCTTCGCCGAGAACCCCTGGACCACGGGGGAGCTCGCCGACATCCGCTACTACGGCTCGCAGCCGCTGCGCACCCCCGACGGGGTCGTGATCGGCACGCTCTGCGTGTTCGACGACCAGGTGCACGAGGTGACCCCTGCGGCGGAGCGCGGGCTGGCGCAACTGGCCGACCGCGTCGTCGACGTGCTCGAGCTCGAGCTCGCGTCGCGGCGGCTCAGCGAGGTCAACGCCCGGCTCAGCACCGCCAACGAGCGGCTGGTCCACTTCGCCGGACAGGTCAGCCACGACCTGAAGAACCCGCTGACGTCGGTGTCACTGTCGCTGGAGTCACTCGAGCTCGAGGTCAGCGACCCCTTCCAGGTCGATACCGTCGCCCGGGCGCGCCGCGGCGTCGACCGGATGTCCGGCATGATCAGCAACCTGCTGGAGTTCGCCTCCCAGGGCGCCGCGCCCGGCGACGACGCGGTCGACCTCGAGGTCGAGCTCGGGGCGGCGCTCGACGACCTCGCCGGGCGCGTGTCGCGCGAAAGCGTGAGCCACGAGGCGCTGCCGACCGTCCGCGGGGACGCGGTCCAGCTCCGCTCGGTGCTGATGAACCTCGTCGACAACGCGGCGAAGTTCACCGTCGACGGCGAGGAGCCGCAGATCGAGGTCGGCGCCCGGGCCCTCGACGGGCACCACCGGCTGGAGGTGCGCGACCGGGGCCGGGGAGTGCCCGCCGACAAGCGCGAGCGGATCTTCGCGCCGCTCGCGCGCCTCGACAAGTCGGTCGACGGCACGGGCATCGGGCTGGCCACCTGCCGTCGGATCGTGGAGGCGCACGGCGGCTCGATGGGAGTCGACGAGCGGCCGGGCGGCGGCTCGGTCTTCTGGTTCGAGCTGCCGGCGGCCGCGGACTGACCGACCCGGTCAGGGCAGCCGCGCGAGCTTCATCTGCTGCGAGGCGTAGACGTTGCCGATGACGGTCCCGTCCAGCCACGCGGTGAGCCGTTCCGCCTCGTGCTCGAGCGCGGTGCGAGCCTCGGTCCCGACGTCCTCGAGCAGGGAGAGCCGGACCGTGCCTGCCTCGTCCTGCACCCAGCACCCGACGATGCGGCCGTCCCACCACGCAGTGGTGCCGGCGTTGCCGTTGGTGTCGAACAGGAAGGGGACGTGGGCGGGGTCGAGGTGGAACGCGCGGGCCTTCCAGCCCATGACGGTGGGGTCGAGGGTCGGCAGCAGCGCGGCCCAGGGCTCGACCGGCCCCGTGTCCTCGGTGTCGCCCGGGAGCACCCAGCCGGTGGTGCCGTCGCCGAGGGTCACCTCCACCGCCTCGACGTCGGCCAGGGCCCGAGTGACGGCGGTCTTGGTCGAGCCGAGCCACCACTGGACGTCCGCGGCCGTGCCGGGACCGAACGTCGCGAGCCAGCCGCGGACCAGCTCGGCGTAGCCGGCCGCCTCGTCGAGCGCGTCGGGCACCGCGCCCAGCCAGTCCTCGGTGCGGGTCCACGTCGGCTTGTTCACCCGCCAGTGGCCGGCGTTGCGACCGCGTACGACCGCGCCCTGCAGGCCGAGCTGGGTGAGGACCCACGGTGCGACCGGGACCGCACGGTCCCACGGCTTGCCGGTGTCGCCGCCGACCTTCCCGGCCAGCTCGGGCACCGTGGCGCGGAGCTCCGCCGTGGTCGCCGGGCCGGCCGCCAGCCGCTCGAGGGTGGCCGCGCACGCCCGGTCCAGCCAGGCGGCGCCGTCGTCCGCGATGCCGGCTGCCACGATCGCCTTGGCGATGCGCCTGCGCTCCGCGGCCGCCACCCGCGCGGACGCGCTGCCCCAGGCGGCGGGGAGCAGCTCACGCGGGAACACGAAGAGGGTGCGCCGCATGGCCAGCTGCCGCACCACCGTGCGCGCGTCGTGGAGGGCGACGTCCACGTCGGCGGGCGTGAGGCCCTTGGATCGCGCCGCGACGGCCAGGTGCACCGAGGCGTACTCGGTGGAGTGCAGCGCGGTCATGGCGTGGGTGACCGCCTCGACGGAGTCCAACCGGTGGGCGGGCGCCAGGCCGTGGCGTACGCCGATGCGGCGGCGCCGCTCGGTGTCGCCGATGCGTGGACGTGTGGTCACCGCGCCCCCCGCCGGCTCAGGCGCGGTGCGAGCGGCCGGGCAGGGCGAGCATCCGCTGCAGCGCGACCAGGGCCTCGGCCTCGGTCTCGGGGTCGACGGTGACCTGGTTGACGACCGTGCCCGCGACCAGGCTCTCCAGCGCCCACACGAGGTGGGGCAGGTCGATGCGGTCCATCGTGGAGCAGTAGCAGACGTCGCGGTCGAGGAAGACGATCGTCTTGTCGGGGTGGGCGTCGGCGAGCCGCTTCACGAGGTTCAGCTCGGTGCCGACGGCCCACACGGTGCCCGGCGCGGCGGCCTCGATCGTCGTGATGATGAACTCGGTCGAGCCGACCAGGTCGGCCTTGAGCACGACCTCGTGCCGGCACTCGGGGTGCACCAGGACGTTGATGCCGGGGTGCGCCGCGCGCAGCTCGTCGACGACGTCCTCGGAGAAGCGGCCGTGCACCGAGCAGTGGCCCTTCCAGAGGATCATCCGGGCGCGCCGGAGCTCCTCGGGGCTGAGGCCGCCGCCGGGGAGCCGCGGGTCCCACACGACGCACTCGTCGAGGCCGATGCCCATCTGCAGGACGGCGGTGTTGCGCCCGAGGTGCTGGTCGGGGAGGAAGAGCACCTTCGCACCGGGCTTCTGCCCGAAGGCCCACTCGAGGGCCACGTCGGCGTTGGAGGAGGTGCAGACCACGCCGCCGTTGCGCCCGCAGAACGCCTTGATGTCGGCGCTGGAGTTCATGTAGGTCACCGGCACGACGGTGTCCTGCACGCCTGCGTCGGCGAGGGCGTCCCAGGCGTCCTCCACCTGCCGGAGCCGGGCCATGTCGGCCATCGAGCAGCCGGCCGCGAGGTCGGGGAGCACGACCCGCTGCGACGGCGAGGTGAGGATGTCGGCCGACTCGGCCATGAAGTGCACGCCGCAGAACACGATGAACTCGGCGTCCGGCCGGGCGGCGGCGTCCCGGGCGAGCTTGAAGGAGTCGCCGGTGACGTCGGCGAACTGGATCACCTCGTCGCGCTGGTAGTGGTGTCCCAGCACGAAGACCCGCTCGCCCAGCGCCTCCTTCGCCGCCCGGACGCGGGCGACCAGCGACGGGTCGGACGCCATCGGCAGGTCGCCGGGGCACTCCACGCCGCGCTCGGCGTCGAGGTCGCGGCCCTTGCCGAGCGGCAGGAGCGGCAGGTCGACGATGCTCATGCCGGTCATCCTAAGAGGGGTCGCTGACTCCCTCCCGGCGGTGGCAGGCTGTCGGACATGCAACGACGCGGAGATGTGCTCGCCCTGGTCCAGGCCGGCGGCCAGGGGTCGCGGATGGACGTGCTGACCCGCGAGCGAGCCAAGCCCGCGCTGCCCTACGGCGGGGTGCACCGCCTCGTCGACTTCGCGCTCTCGGGACTGGTGCACGCGGGGCTCGACGACGTGTGGGTGTCGCTGGAGTACCAGGTGACCTCCATCGACGACTACCTCTCCGGCGGCCGGCCCTGGAGCCTGGACCGCAACCGCGGCGGCTTCCGCCGCATCGTGCCGCAGACCGGCACCGGACCCGCGACCGAGAGCGGCTTCGCCCACGGCAACGGCGACCTGCTGCTGCGGATGTCGGCCGACCTCGAGTCCTTCGGTGCGCGCACGCTCGCGGTGTGCAGCGCGGACCACGTCTTCAACATGGACCTCGCCCCGGTGGTGGAGGAGCACGTCGCCGCGGGACGGGTGGCGACGGTGCTCACCAGCGAGGTGAGCAAGAAGGACGCGTCCGACAACGTCGTGGTGCTCGCCGGACCCGACGGCACGATCACGGGCGTGGAGAGCAAGCCCGCGCGTCCCTCGTCGGGGACCGTCGCCACGGAGATCTTCCTCTACGACACCGAGGCGCTGCTGGCGACGCTCTACGACCTGCGCAAGGAGCTGTCCGGGGAGCAGGACGACGGCGACAGCGGCATCGGCGACTTCGGCGAGCACCTGCTCCCGCGACTGGTGGAGACCGGGAAGGCCGTCGCCGTGCCGCTCACCGGCTACTGGCGAGACGTCGGCCAGCCCAGCCTCTACCTGCAGTCGCACCGCGACCTGCTGTCCGGCGCCGTCGACGTCTTCGACCACCCGGGCCGCCCGGTGATCTCGCACTGGCCCGACCGTCCGGCGGCCCGGGTGCGGGCGTCGGGGGAGTGCCGCGACGCGCTCCTCTCGCCGGGGGCGGACGTGGCAGGTCTGGTGGTGGGCAGCGTCCTGGGCCCGGGTGTGGTCGTCGAGAAGGGGGCCGAGGTCCACGACAGCATCGTGATGGAGGACTGCGTGATCAGGGCGGGCGCCGTGGTGCGGACGTCCGTGGTCGACGAGCGCTGCGAGGTGGTGGCACGCGCCCGGGTGGGCGGCGAGCCGTCGGGCCGGGTCGTCCGCGACGAGGACCTCGTCCTCGTGGGCCGCGACTCGACCGTGTCGGGGGAGGTGGCCGCAGGCGCACGGCTCGAGCCCGGCTCGGACGCCTGACCCTCAGAGCAGCGAGCCGTGGTGCAGGTAGGGCGCCGGGGGCTTCATCCGCCGCAGGCACAGGTAGCCGCTCGTGTGGATCGCCATCCGGGCCTCGAGCCCCACGTCGAGCGCCCAGGCGTTGGCCGCGGTGATGTGGTGCACCGACACCTGCGTGCCGGGAGCGGAGGAGGCCAGCGCCTCCCACATCAGCCTGGCGGCCGTGCGCCTGTTGGTGGCCGCCAGCAGGACGGGCGCCCCGTCGTCGTCCACGTAGGCGTAGCCGGAGCCGGTGGTGTGGTCGGTGACGACCAGCCGGAACTGGTCGAGCAGCAGCAGGTGGTCGCCCAGGTGGGCGGCGCCGCGGGTGCGCCGGTCGATGCTGTCCATGAGGTCGACGTCGCCGGCCGAGCCGCCGCGGACCCGCTCGACGACCGGGATCGCGCTGCGGTCGACGACGCCGGTCACCAGCATCTGCGGGTGCAGGTCGAAGCCGGCGAGCCGGTAGCGGCGCACGGCGCCGGGGTCGGCGCTCGCCGCGAACATGCCGCGCAGGCAGCCCCGCCCGTGGTGCAGGGCCGCCGACATCAGCTGGGCGCCGATCCCGCGGCCCTGGTGCTCGGGTCGGACGGCGAACGAGGCGAGGATCCACATCAGCTCGCGCACCCGCGACACCGCACCGCCGACCACCTCGCCCTCGACCTCGGCGACCCAGCAGCCGCCCGGGTCGGTCACGAGCGCCCGGCTGGTGCGGCGGATCCAGTGCCCGTTGCGGGCGGCGGGACGGCGTACGGGGTCGGGCCAGGATCGCTGGTAGGTCCGGGCGTCGACCTCGTAGTAGCTCGTCGCGGTGATCTCGGCGAGGGCCTCCACGTCCTCCTGGCGCATCGGCCGGACGACGGCAGCGCTCATGACACGTGTGCGGCGTAGCGCCTGAGCAGGTCGTCCCAGTGGGTGTACCTCGCCCGGACGTCCTCGCTGCCGTCGGCCCAGCCGCCGTGCTCGAGGTGGACGAGCGTGCCGCCGGCGTGCTCGGTGAACGTGACGTCGAGCCTCGTCGGCGCCTCCTCCGCGTGCCCGAGCCAGAACTCCTGGGTGTAGCGACCGATCGGGTCCCACTCCAGGACGCGCCCCCAGACGTACTGCTCGTCGCCGTGCACGGACGCCACCGGGCCGTCGGGGTCGATGGCGATGCCGGTGAACGTGGCGCCGTCGGGGCTCAGCATCGGGTCCCACCACTCGCCCATCTGGGCGGTGAAGCCGACGAAGGCCTCGGTCGGGGTCACCGGCACGGTGACCTCCGCGACGATGGGCGGCAGGGTCATGCCCCCAGCATGCCCCACGCGAGCACTGCAAGGATGCAGCCATGCGCGTGCTGATCGCCCCGGACGAGTTCGCCGGCACCCTGTCCGCGGTGCAGGCGGCCGAGGCCATCGCCGCCGGCTGGCGTCGGCAGGCGCCCCACGACGAACTCGACCTGGCGCCCATGGCCGACGGGGGGCCGGGCTTCGTCGACGTGCTCCACGCCGCGCTCGGCGGCGAGCTCGCCGCCGTGACCGTGTCCGGCCCGCACGGCGCGCCCGTGCCTGCCGTGGTGCTGCGCGTCGGCGAGACGGCGTACGTCGAGAGCGCGCAGGCCGCCGGGCTGCACCTGGTGTCCGGCCCCGTCGGGACGGCGTCGAGCCGAGGTGTCGGCGAGCTGGTGCTCGACGCGGTGCGGAGCGGGGCGACGACGGTCGTGGTGGGTCTCGGCGGCTCGGGGACCAACGACGGCGGCGCGGGGGTGCTCTCGGCCCTGGGTGCCGTCGCCGACGGCGACCTCGACGGGGGGCCCGCCGCCCTCGCCTCGGTGACCACGGTCGACCTCACGGCGGCGCGCTCGCGGCTCGAGGGCGTCACGCTGGTCGCGGCGAGCGACGTCGAGAACCCGCTCACCGGGCTGTTCGGCACCACGAAGACCTTCGGGCCGCAGAAGGGCATCGCGGAGGACCGGGTCGCGGAGGTCGACGGCTGGCTCGAGTCGTTCGCTGCGGCCACGGACCGGCGTACGTCCCTCGAGAAGGGTGCCGGCGCCGGAGGCGGGATCGGCTATGCGCTGCTGGCGCTGGGCGGGACCCGCGCGCCGGGCATCGGCCTGGTCGCCGACGCCGTCTCCCTGGCGGCCCGCGCCGGCCGGGCGGACCTCGTCGTGACCGGCGAGGGCGCCTTCGACTTCTCCAGCCGTGCCGGCAAGGTGCCCTACGGCGTGGCCTCGATCGCCTCCAAGGCGCTGCGCCCGTGCATCGCGCTGGCCGGGCAGGTCCTCGTGGGCGCGCGCGAGATGCGCGCCCTCGGGATCGAGTCGGCGTACTCCCTCGTCGAGCTGGTGGGGGAGGAGCGCGCGATGTGCGCCCCCGCCGAGGCGCTGGCCGACCTCGCGGCGCGGGTGGCGCGCACGTGGTCGCGCTGACACGAGTGTCGGCTGGCCCGGCTGGCGCCGTGCTGCGCCGCTTCACGCTGCAGCGGATCCGGGGACTGCGTCGCCGGCTCCTCGGCGCTGACACGGGTGTCGGCTGGCCCGGCTGGCGCCGTGCTGCGCCGCTTCACACTGCAGCGGATCCGGCGACTGCGTCGCCGGCTCCGACACGAGTGTCGGCTGGCCCGGCTGACGCCGTGCTGCGCCGCTTCACGCTGCAGCGGATCCGGCGACTGCGTCGCCGGCTCCTCGCAGCGTTCGGGAATAACCCGCGGTGTGCGACCATTGACGCAAGCAGTACCCCGAGACTTCCTGGAGTGATGAGATGACCGAGCAGGTCGAGACCACCGAGCGCCGCACCGACCAGATCAACCTCTCCGCCGTCGCCGCCAGCAAGGTGAAGAGCCTCCTGGAGCAGGAGGGTCGCGACGACCTGGCCCTGCGCATCTCCGTGCAGCCGGGCGGCTGCTCGGGCCTGCGCTACCAGCTGTTCTTCGACGAGCGCACGCTCGACGGCGACGTCACCACCGACTTCGACGGCGTGACCGTGGTGGTCGACCGGATGAGCGTCCCCTACCTCAACGGCGCCGAGATCGACTTCGTCGACACCATCGAGAAGCAGGGCTTCACGATCGACAACCCCAACGCGACCGGCTCCTGCGCCTGCGGCGACAGCTTCCACTGAGCCGTCCCGCACCCCGCACCGCACCTCGAAGGCCCCCGCCACCGGCGGGGGCCTTCGTCGTCCCTGCGGACGACCGTGCTCAGTCCAGGTGGAGGTGGAGCGCGTTGGCGAGGCGGGCAGCGGCGTCGGTGACCCGGATCTCGCGCTTGCCCACCTCGTCGGGGTAGTCCTCGAACCGGAGGCTCGGGGCAGGTGCGACGGCTGCGTGCGCAGCACGCTCGAGGCGGCCCTGCAGGCCGAGGTTGCGCCCGGCCGCCCGGCCGTCGGCGGCCATCTCGGCGGGGGTCCCGAGGTCCTCACGGACGAAGTAGGAGGGGCGTCGCGACGTCGTCATGACGACGACGCTATTGGCTACTGATGCGTATCCCGAGGCGTACCTGACGGTAGTGTCGCGGCGTGTCCCTCCTCGTAGCCGGATCCATCGCGACCGACCACCTGATGTCCTTCTCCGGCAGGTTCGCCGACAGCCTGGTCGTCGACCAGCTCGACAAGCTGTCGGTGTCGTTCCTCGTGGAGGACCTGGAGATGCGCCGCGGCGGCTGCGCCGCCAACATCTGCTTCGGCCTCGGCAACCTCGGCCTGCGCCCGGTGCTCGTCGGGGCCGTCGGCGAGGACTTCGCCGAGTACCGGTCCTGGCTCGAGCGCCACAACGTGGACTGCGACTCCGTGCACGTCTCGAAGACGCGCCACACCGCGCGCTTCGTGTGCACGAACGACTCCTCCATGGCCCAGATCGCCAGCTTCTACGCCGGCGCGATGAGCGAGTCGCGCGAGATCGAGCTCAAGCCGATCGTCGACCGCGTGGGGGAGCCCGACTACGTGCTCGTCGGGCCCGACGACCCGCAGGGGATGCTGCGCCACACCGAGGAGTGCCGTCAGCGCGGGTACCGGTTCGTCGCCGACCCCTCCCAGCAGCTCGCCTTCGGGGACGGCGACCTCATCCGACCGCTGATCGACGGCGCCGCGATCCTCTTCTCCAACGAGTACGAGGCCAGCCTGATCACCCAGAAGACCGGCTGGAGCCGCGAGGAGGTGCTCTCGCGCGTCGGCACCTGGGTCGTCACCCTCGGCCCCGACGGCGTGCGCATCGACCGCGAGGGCGAGGAGTCGGTCGTCGTCCGTGCCGTCCCCGAGATCGAGAAGGTCGAGCCCACCGGCGTCGGTGACGCCTTCCGCGCCGGGTTCCTCGCCGCGCTCAGCTGGGGCCTGGGCCACGAGCGCGCCGCCCAGCTCGGCTGCCTCCTCGCCGTCCACGTCGTGGAGCAGATCGGCACGCAGGAGTACGAGATCGGCCGGAGCGCCTTCCTCGAGCGCTGCGCGGCGACCTACGGCGACGCCGCGGTCGCCGACTTCGAGCCCCACCTGCGCACCATCCGGCCCTGAGTCAGCCGGTACGTCGTACGACGTAGCGGGGGACGCCGTCGGCGGCGGTGTCCGCGCCGACGTAGTCCTGCCCCTTCATCCGGCACCACGCCGGCACGTCGACGGCGGCGGCCGGGTCGCGGGCGACCACCGCGAGCAGCTGCCCGACCGCCACGTCCGTGAGGTGCCGGGCGAGCTCGATGACCGGCATCGGACAGGGCAGCTCGCGGCAGTCGAGCTCCAGCGCCGGGTCGTGGGAGCTCACAGCCCCACCCGAGACCGGATCTCGGCGATGATCGAGGGCAGGACGTCGCAGAGGGCGTCCACGTCGGCGCGGGTCGTGTCGCGCTGCAGCGACAGCCGGACGTTGCCGTGGGTGAGCACGCCCATCGCCTCCAGGACGTGGCTGGGCGTCAGCGTGGAGGCGGTGCAGGCGGAGCCGCTGGCGACCCCGAGGCCGCGCCGGTCCAGCTCGGTGACCAGCGCCTCGCCGTCGACGTAGAGGCAGGAGAACGTCACGAGGTGGGGGAGCCGGTCACGCGGGTCGCCGACCACCTCGACGTCCGGCACCTCCGCGGCCACGCGGCGGCGCACCACCTCGACCAGGTCGTGCTGGCGGGCGTTGACCTCGTCGCGCTCGGCCACGACGGCCTGCAGGGAGGCGGCGGCCGCGAGGACCGCCGGGACGTTCTCGAAGCCCGTCGACCGCTCGTCCACGCGGTCGTCGCCGGGGAACGGGTTGCGCCACCGGGCGCGCTTGCGGACCAGCAGCACGCCGACACCGGCCGGGCCTCCCCACTTGTGCGCCGATCCCGCCGCCGCGGCCCAGCCGTCGGGCAGCGGCAGCCGGCCCATCGACGCGCAGGCGTCGGTGAACAGCGGGACGTCGTCGGGGAGCTCGAGGTCGCCGACCGGCTGCACGGTGCCGACCTCGTGGTTGGCGGTCTGGAGGGCGACCACGCCGACGCCCGGCCCGCCCGCGCGCTCGACGAGGTCGCGGCCGTGCACGCGGCCGTCGCCCGTGACGGGCACCTCCTCGGCCCGGGCGCCCCACGCCACCGCGTGCCGGACGGCAGAGTGCTCGACAGCGGCGTGGACGACGACGTCGCCCCGGCGCGAGCCCCGCACCAGCCCCAGCAGCCCGAGGTGCACCGCATGGGTGCCGCTGGGGGTGAAGGTCACCTCGTCGGGTCGCACCCCCAGCGCGGCGGCCGTCACCTCGCGGGCGTTGTCGAGCAGCAGCCGCGCCTCGCGGCCGGCCCGGTGCAGCCGCCGGGGGTCGGCGTACCCCCGGTCCAGCGCGGCCAGGAAGACCTCTCGCGCCGCCGGGTGGAGCGGCTGCGCGGACGCAGCGTCGAGGTCACGCTGCCCCGCCGCCGCCCCGGTCACAGGGGCAACCTATGCCACCCACGCGTGGGCGCTCACGCGTTCCCCGGTCAGCCCCACCCTGCCCGGCACGGCACCGCCGGTTGGGGATACCCTTGGCACGTCGAGAAGGACCGAGAGAGAGGCTCGTCAGTGGGTCTGCAAGTCCCCAAGCCTTCAGTCGCGCCGGTGCGGCGCGTCCTGAGGGTCGCGCTGCTGGGCGTGACGATGCTGGTGCTGGCCGGGTGCTCCGAGGCCGACAGCCACCAGATCGCCAACTTCGCCATGCCCGACCGCGCCAGCGAACAGGGCCCCTACACCTACGAGCTGTGGAAGTGGGCCTGGGTCGCCGCGCTCGCGACCGGCGTCATCGTCTGGGGCCTGATCTTCTACGTCGTGGTGAAGTTCCGTCGCCGCAGCGACGACGAGGTCCCGAGGCAGACGCGCTACAACCTGCCGCTCGAGGTCTTCTACACGATCGCCCCGGTCCTGATGTGCGTGGTGCTGTTCTTCCACACCGTCCGCGTCCAGGACGTCATGACCGAGCTCGACCCGAACCCCGACCTGACCATCGAGGTGACCGGACAGCAGTGGTCGTGGACCTTCAACCACGGCCTCGGCGAGCAGAACACCGACGCCGAGGGCCGCGAGGGCGACTACGCCTACGAGGAGTACGCCTACACCGTCGGCGACGCCAGCGAGATCCCCACACTCGTGCTCCCGGTCGACCAGCGCGTGCAGTTCAACCTGCGCTCGCCCGACGTCATCCACAACTTCGGCGTGCCGTCGTTCCTGACCCGCATGGACGTCATCCCGGGCCGGGTCAACCAGCTGCAGGTGACGCCCACCGTCATCGGCACCTACGCCGGCAAGTGCTACGAGCTCTGCGGCACCTACCACCAGCGGATGCTGTTCCAGGTCGAGGTCGTGAGCCAGGCCGACTACGACGCCTACCTCGCCGAGCTGGAGGCGGCCGGTCAGACGAACGAGCGCCCGATCACCGGCGGTGCCAACGTCGAGACGCAGGCCGGTCTGGGCGAGGACGACAACCAGGAAGGGACCGAGGAGTGAGCGCTCCTACCATCAGTCGCCCCGGGCACGAGACGCCCGGCGAGCCGCCCCGCAAGGCGCTGGGCGAGCAGGTCGTCCGCCTGCTCACCACCACGGACCACAAGCTGATCGGCAAGCTCTACCTCGGCACCTCGTTCGCGTGGTTCCTCATCGCCGGCATCATGGCCATGCTGATCCGCTCGGAGCTGGCCTACCCGGGCATGCAGGTCGTCAGCGAGCAGCTCTACAACCAGCTGTTCACGATGCACGGCACGATCATGCTGCTGCTGTTCGCGACGCCGCTGTTCTTCGGCTTCGCCAACGTGATCATGCCGCTGCAGATCGGCGCGCCCGACGTGGCGTTCCCGCGCCTGAACATGTTCAGCTACTGGCTGTTCCTCTTCGGCGGCCTCATCACCGCCTCCGGGTTCCTCACCCGTGACGGTGCCGCCGACTTCGGCTGGTTCGCCTACACGCCGCTGTCCGACGCGGTCCGCAGCCCGGGAGCGGGCGGCGACCTGTGGATCATGGGCCTGTGGATGGCCGGTCTCGGCTCGATCCTCGGTGGCGTCAACTTCATCACCACGATCATCTGCATGCGCGCGCCCGGCATGACGATGTTCCGGATGCCGATCTTCGTGTGGAACACGCTGATCACCAGCATGCTCGTGATCATGGTGTTCCCGATCCTGGCGGGGGCGCTGCTCTCGCTGGAGGCCGACCGCATCCTCGGTGCCCACGTCTTCGACCCCTCGCACGGCGGGCCGATCCTGTGGCAGCACCTCTTCTGGTTCTTCGGGCACCCGGAGGTCTACATCATCGCCCTGCCGTTCTTCGGCATCGTCTCGGAGATCCTGCCCGTCTTCAGCCGCAAGCCGATCTTCGGCTACGTCGGCCTCGTGGCCGCCACGCTCGGCATCGCCATGCTGTCGGTGGCGGTGTGGGCGCACCACATGTTCGTCACTGGCGCCGTCGACCTGCCGTTCTTCTCCGGCATGACGTTCCTCATCGCGGTGCCGACCGGCGTGAAGTTCTTCAACTGGATCGGCACGATGTGGGGCGGGTCGGTGTCCTTCGACACGCCGATGCTCTGGTCGATCGGCTTCCTCGTCACCTTCCTGTTCGGCGGACTGACCGGCATCATCCTCGCCAGCCCGCCGCTGGACTTCCACGTCTCCGACTCCTACTTCGTGGTGGCGCACTTCCACTACGTCGTGTTCGGCACCGTGGTCTTCGCGATGTTCGCCGGCTTCTACTTCTGGTGGCCGAAGATGACCGGCCGGCTGCTCGACGAGCGCCTCGGCAAGCTGCACTTCTGGCTCCTCTTCGTCGGCTTCCACACCACCTTCCTCGTGCAGCACTGGCTGGGCGTGGAGGGCATGCCGCGCCGCTACGCCGACTACCTGCCGGAGGACGGCTTCACCACGCTGAACCAGATCTCGACGGTGGGCTCGTTCCTGCTGGCCGCCTCGACGCTGCCGTTCCTCTACAACGTCTACGTCTCGGCGAGGGCGCCGAAGGTGACGGTCGACGACCCGTGGGGCTGGGGCCGCTCGCTCGAGTGGGCCACCAGCTGCCCGCCGCCGCGGCACAACTTCACCACCCTGCCGCGCATCCGCTCCGAGTCGCCGGCCTTCGACCTGCACCACCCGGAGGTGGCGCTGCTCGAGCTGCACGACAACGAGGCGGAGGGCGACGGCGACGTGGCCGACGCCCCCGAGGTCCGCGGCCGCGAAGAGCTGCTGCGCGACCGGGTCGAGGGCGACGGCAACGACGGCAACGACGACAGCAAGGGAGAGCGTCGATGAAGGCAGAGTCCTGGGTCTTCGGCATCACGGCCCTCTTCGTGGCGATCGTGTCGCCCGCCTACTGGTTCCTGAGCGAGGACCCGACGGGCACCTCGGCCCTCGTGATGACCGCGCTGCTCTTCGGCATGGTCACCCTCTACCTCGCCTTCCACGCCGCGCGCATGGACCCGCGTCCGGAGGACCGCAAGGAGGGCGACATCGCCGACGGCGCCGGTGAACTGGGCTTCTTCCCGCCCTACTCCTGGTGGCCGCTGTGGTGCGCCGCGGCCCTCGGCGTCATCGTGTTCGGCACGGCGATGGAGCAGTGGTGGCTGGTCGTCATCGGCTTCACGGTCGGTGCCGTGGTGACGTGCGGGTTCATCTTCGAGTACTACCGGGGCGAGCACGCCCACTGAGCCCCGCCGACTTCGGGAGAGCCCGTCCAGCACGTACGCTGGGCGGGCTCTTGCTCGTCGTGTGTCCCTGGGGGTTCCTCGCATGCGCCTTCGCGCGCCCGCCGTGCGCTCCGTGCGCCGCCGTACGACGCTCGCCGCCACGCTGCTCACGGTGAGCGGCGTCCTCGCGGCGTGCACCTCCTCGTCCGGGCCCGGTGACGGGTCGGGCGGCCCCGAGGACGGCTCCGGCGCCTCGGGCGCGCCCGCGAGCAGCGCGCCCGACCCGGTCCGCCTGACCACCGGCTTCCGCCGGTCGCAGGGCGTGCCGATCGACCGTCCGCTCGTCGTCGGTGCCGAGGGTGGCACCCTCGAGGACGTACGGGTCACCTCCGCCGCAGGCCCGCTCCCCGGCCGGGTGTCGGGCGGGACCTGGACGTCGGAGCAGCTCATGGAGCCGGGGACGGACTACCGCGTCACCGCGACCGCCACGCGGTCCGACGGCGAGCGCGTGCATCGCACCCGCACCTTCCGCACCGTCGACCTCACCCTCGACGAGCAGACCTTCCCCGCCGTCGCGCCGCTGGACGGCGAGACCGTAGGGGTCGGCATGCCGGTCGTGGTGTCGTTCGACCTGCCGGTGCGGGACCGTGCCCTGTTCGAGGAGCACATGCACGTCACCAGCACGCCGGCGCAGCGCGGCTCCTGGTACTGGCTCAGCGACCGCGAGGCGCACTGGCGGCCGGCGACCTACTGGCGGGCGGGCAGCGACGTCTCGGTGGACCTCGACCTGAACAGCCTGCCCGCGGGCAACGGCATCTACGGCCAGGAGTCGCGGCGCGTCGACTTCCACGTCGGTGAGTCGGTGGTGAGCAAGGTCGACGTGCGCAGCCACACCATGCGCACCTTCGTCAACGGCCGGCTCGCCCGGACGATGGCGATCAGTGCCGGCAAGGCGGGGTGGGAGACGCGCTCGGGCACGAAGGTCATCATCGAGAAGTTCCGTCGCAAGCGGATGGACGCCGCCACGATCGGCGTCGACGAGTCCGACCCCGAGTACTACGACCTCTCCGACGTGCAGTACGCGCTGCGCGTCACCTACTCCGGCGAGTTCCTGCACGCCGCGCCGTGGTCGGCGGGCTCACAGGGCAGCGCCAACGTCTCCCACGGCTGCGTCGGCATGAGCCTCAGCGACGCCCAGTGGCTCTACGACCGCACCCACCGCGGCGACGTCGTCGAGGTCGTCGGGTCGGCGCGGCAGATGACCCTCGAGAACGGCTACGGCGACTGGAACCTGAGCGAGCGGGCCTGGCAGAAGGGATCCGCTCTCTCCTGAGGGCGCCGGACCATGGAGGAGCTCAGCCCGACGCTCGTCAGCTGGGCGTCCCTGCTCGAGGACACCACCCGCGCCCAGGCGGAGCGGGCGGCGAGCATGCCGTTCATCCACCCCCACGTCGCGCTGATGCCCGATGCGCACCTCGGCCTCGGCGCCACCGTGGGATCGGTCATCCCGACCCTCGGGGCGATCATCCCGGCTGCCGTGGGCGTGGACATCGGCTGCGGCATGATCGCGGTGCGCACCCAGTACCGCGCCGAGGAGCTGCCGCGCGATCGTCGGCGGCTGCGTGAGGCGATCGAGAGGGCGGTGCCGCTCAGCGCCGGTGCGGCGAACCGCACGGTCGACCGCGAGCACACCGAGCAGCGGCTCGAGCGGCTCCGCGGGCTCGCGGAGGACGCGGGCTTCGACCCGGCGGCGTACGCCGCGCGTTGGGAGCTGCAGCTGGGCACCCTGGGGTCGGGCAACCACTTCATCGAGGTGACCACCGACGAGAGCGGGGGAGTGTGGCTGTTCCTGCACTCCGGCTCCCGCGGTGTCGGCAACCGCATCGCGCAGGAGCACATCGCGGTCGCTCGCGAGCTCTGCGCCGACATGGACCTGCCCGACCGGGACCTCGCCCACCTCGCCGAGGGCACCGAGCAGTTCGACGCCTACCTGCGCGAGATGCGGTGGGCGCAGACCTACGCGCTGCTCAACCGCGAGGAGATGATGGACCGGGTGGTGCGCGAGCTCGCCGAGTGGGTCGACGGCGACGTCGAGCGCGTCGAGGAGATCAACTGCCACCACAACTACACCGAGCTGGAGCACCACTACGGCCGCGACGTGTGGCTCTCCCGGAAGGGCGCCATCAACGCCGAGGCGGGCCGCCCGGGGCTGATCCCGGGGTCGATGGGCACCGCGTCGTACGTCGTCGTGGGCAAGGGGCTGCGGGAGTCGCTGAACTCCGCGCCGCACGGCGCCGGGCGGGCGTACTCGCGGACCCGGGCGAGGAGGACGTTCACCGCCGACGACCTGCGTGCCGCCATGGCGGGGATCGAGTACCGCGACACCGACGCGTTCGTCGACGAGATCCCCGCTGCGTACAAGGACATCGACCAGGTGATGGCCGACGCGGCCGACCTCGTCGAGGTGCGCCACGTGCTCCGACAGCTCGTCAACGTCAAGGGCGACTGAGCCCGGACCGGCCCCGCCCGGACGAGCGGAGGGCCCGCCGGGACGAATCCCGGCGGGCCCTCTCGCGTGGTGCTGGCGGATCAGTGGTCGCGCAGCGGCACCTGGTCGGCGTCGCGCTGGCGGTGGTCGTCGAACTGGTGACCGTCGACCGGCTGGTCGAGCCCCGACTGCAGCTCCGCCTCGTGCTGCGCGTGGTGGTGCGCCTCCTCGAGCTCACCGGCCGTGGGCTTCTGCACGTTGTGGCTGAACATCCACGACGAGAGCTTGGCCCGCACCTTCTCCGAGCGCGAGTTCGGCGCCGGGACGCCGGCTGCGTCGCGGCCGCCGTCCACGGAGAGCACCTCGTCGCGGTCGCGCGCGGTGAGCGTGTAGGCAGCCGTGCCGCTGATCGGCAGGTGCCGCTCGGAGTACTGCCCGTCGGGGGAGCGGGTGATGATGCCCGTCTCGTAGCCGTGGAGCAGCTTCTCGTTGTCGTGGCGCTGCAGCGAGATGCACCAGCGCCGGGTGATCCAGAACGCGAGCACCGGGCCGAGGAAGATGGCCACCCGCATGAAGTACGTGATCTGGTTGATGCTCAGGTCGAGCTTGATCGCGATGATGTCGTTGCCGCCGGCCGCCCAGGCGAGGCCGTAGAAGGTCATCAGGGCGACCATGACGGCGGTGCGCGTCGGGGCGTTGCGCGGGCGCTGGAGCAGGTGGTGCTCGCGCTTGTCACCGGTGATCCATCCCTCGATGAAGGGCAGCAGCATCAGCAGGACGAGCATGAGCGGCGGGACGATCAGGATCGGGATCATCACGTTCCACGAGATCGTGTAGCCGAAGAGCACCGTCTCCCAGTTGCTCGGGATGATCCGCAGCAGGCCGTCGGGCCAGCCCATGTACCAGTCGGGCTGCGAGCCGGCCGTCACCTTGGTCGGGTCGTAGGGGCCGAACTTCCACACGGGGTTGATCGTCAGCAGGCCGCCCATGATGGCGATGACGCCGAAGACCATGAAGAAGAACCCGCCGGCCTTGGCGGCGTACACGGGCAGCATCGGGAAGCCGACGACGTTCTGCTCGGTGCGGCCGGGGCCGGGCCACTGCGTGTGCTTGTGGTAGACGAGCAGCAGCATGTGGGCGGCGATGAGCGCCAGCAGGATGCCGGGGATCAGCAGCACGTGGATGATGTAGAGGCGCGGGATGACCGCCTCGCCCGGGAACTCGCCGCCGAACAGCATGAACGACATGTAGGTGCCCACCACCGGCGTGGCCTTCAGGAACCCGTCCGCGGCGCGGACGCCGGTGCCCGAGAGCAGGTCGTCGGGCAGCGAGTAGCCGGTGAAGCCCTCGAGGGTGCCGAGGAGCAGCAGGAGGCAGCCGATCACCCAGTTGAGCTCGCGCGGCTTGCGGTGCGCACCGGTGAAGTACACGCGCAGCAGGTGCACCATCATCGACGCGATGAAGATCATCGCGGCCCAGTGGTGCATCTGGCGCATCAGCAGGCCGCCGCGCACGTCGAAGGAGATGTGCAGCGTGGAGGCCATCGACTCCGACATGCCGATGCCGCGCAGCTGGTCGTAGGAGCCCTCGTAGGTCACGTGCCCCATCGACGGGTTGAACCAGAGCGTGAGGAACACGCCGGTGAGGAGCAGCACGACGAAGCTCCACAGCGCGATCTCGCCGAGCATGAACGACCAGTGGTCGGGGAAGACCTTGCGGAGGTTCTTCTTCATCGCCGTGCCCAGGCCGAGGCGCTCGTCGGCCCACGAGGCCAGGGAGCCCGCGCGACCCGGCTTCGACGCGGTCGCGGCGGTGGTGCCGTTCGTCGTCGCGACCTTGCTCGTGTCAATCCTGGAGCTGCTGCTCATGCTTCTCACGCTCCCAGTAGCTAGCCCCGATGGGCTCGGTGAAGTCGCTCTGTGCGACGAGGTACCCCTCCTCGTCCACCGCCAGCGGCAGCTGGGGGAGGGGGCGGGCAGCCGGACCGAAGACGACCTTGGCGGAGTCCGCGAGGTCGAAGGTCGACTGGTGGCACGGGCACAGCACGTGGTGGGTGGTGCGCTCGTAGAGGGAGATCGGGCAACCGACGTGGGTGCAGATCTTCGAGTAGCAGATGATGCCGTCGACGGTCCACTTCTCCCGGCCCTCGGCGGGCGTGATGTCGTCGGGGTTCATGCGGACGATGATGATCGCGCCCTTGGCCTTCTCGACCTGCTCCTCCACGCCGTGGAGCTCGGGGTAGCCGTTCTCCTCGGAGGGGAACAGCGCCTCGGGGGCGGCGTTGATGAGGTCGCCCATCTCCATCTCGCTCGCGAGGATCGGGGTGCCGACGACGTCGCGCACCAGGCGCATGCCCGGCTCCCAGATCGTGTGGGCCAGCCTGTCGATGTCAAGGACGTCGCCGGGGGCCAGGTCGCGCAGGGCGACCACGGCCGGCAGTCCCAGGAAGCCGACGGCGCCGATCATGGTGTTGCGGATGAGCGGCCGGCGGCCGATGCCGGACTCATCGAGGCCGGCGTTGAGGGCCGCGACGGTCGCCTCGCGGTCCTCGGGGGGCGAGGCCGCCGGGTGCCGCATCTCGACCAGCTCGTGGTCGGACATCAGCTTGCGGGCCCAGTGGATGATGCCGATGCCGATGAGCAGCAGCGCCATGCCCAGGGTCAGGCCGAGGGTGACCGTCGAGGCGCCGAGCCCGGCGACGGTGTCCCAGTTGTCGCCGATGTCGAAGGTGAAGTAGGCGACGACGAAGAGCACCGAGCAGAGCATGGCGGCGCCGAACATCGCGGCGACCTGCCGCTCGGCGCGCTTCTCCGCGCGGGGGTCGACGTCCGTCGGGCGCCACGTGTGCTCCGGCAAGCCCGGGTCGGGGATCGGCTCGGCCCGGTGGGTCGAGACGTGCGGGTCGATGGCCGCGGACGAGGTCGTCGCCGCCGTCGAGCCGGCGTACTCTGCCGGCGTGCCGTCGTCGGCGTTGTCCGGCGGGGGCGTCTGGTTGGTCACGCGTTCACCTTGGTCTTCTTGCTCCGGGTCGTGTGCGAGGCGATCCACACCGCGGCCACGACCAGTCCACCGATGCCGACGATCCACGCGTACAGGCCCTCCGACACCGGGCCCAGGCCGCCGAGCGAGAAGCCGGCGTACTCGGGGGTCTCACGGATGCTGTAGAGGTAGGCGATGACGTCGCGCTTCTCCTCGGGAGTGAGGTTGCCGTTGCTGAAGTTGGGCATCTGCTGCGGCCCGGTCAGCAGCGCCTCGTAGATGTAGCGCCCGTCCACGTCGTGCAGGTCCGGGGCGTAGCCGCCGCGCGGCATCGCGCCCCCGGCGCCGTTGAAGTTGTGGCAGGCGGTGCAGTTGGTCAGGAAGATCTGGCCACCGCGGGAGATCGCCTCCTCGCGCTCCTCCTCCGAGAGGCCCTCGATGGAGTAGTCCGACTCGTCGGGGATCGCCGGGCCGGGACCGAGGGAGGCCACGTAGGCGGCGAGGGCGTCGATCTCCTCCTGGCTGAACACGACCGGCTTGCGCGGCGCCTGCTGGCTGGGCCGCACCATCGGCATGCGTCCGGTGCCGACCTGGA
Organism: Nocardioides xinjiangensis; assembly: GCF_017916385.1. Classification (NCBI taxonomy): domain Bacteria; kingdom Bacillati; phylum Actinomycetota; class Actinomycetes; order Propionibacteriales; family Nocardioidaceae; genus Nocardioides; species Nocardioides xinjiangensis. The sequence continues at coordinate 364,013 of NZ_JAFMSW010000001.1, read as the reverse complement.
AGTCGACCGCGGCGGCGCCGACGCCCACGAGCGACGGGCCGACCTGGTAGCCCTCGCGCACCGTCGGGATGCCCTCGCCGTTCTTGCCGTGGCAGAACGAGCAGCTGGCGAGGAAGAGCTCCTTGCCCTTGGCGACCTGCTCGGTCTCGCTCGGCTGGGTGTCAGCCTGGGCAGGGGAGAAGGCCGCGTAGAGGGAGCCGCTGAGCAGCAGCCCCATCAGGAGCACGACGAGACCCGCGAGCGGTCCCCGACGGTGCCGGGAGAGGCGACCAGCGGTTCGGTTGAGCAGACGCACTGTTTGTGTCCTTGCCGGTTGCGACGGTGTTGGCTGTCTGGGTGCTTACTTGATGACGTAGATCGTGAAGAACAGACCGATCCACACCACGTCGACGAAGTGCCAGTAGTAGGACACGACGATCGCGGTCACGGCTTGCTCGTGGGTGAAGCGCCGGGCCAGGTAGGTGCGGCCCAGGACGAAGAGGAAGGCGATCAGGCCGCCGGTCACGTGCAGGCCGTGGAAGCCGGTGGTCAGGTAGAACATCGAGCCGTAGGCGGAGCTCGACATGGTCATGCCCTCGTGGACCAGCTCGGCGTACTCCAGCGCCTGGCCGCCGATGAAGATCGCGCCCATGACGTAGGTGAGGATGAACCACTCGCGCAGGCCCCACTTGGTGAAGTTGAGCAGCGAGCCGGTGCGACCGACCTGGCCGCGCTCGGCGGCGAAGACGCCCCACTGGCAGGTGAACGACGACGCGACCAGGATCGCGGTGTTCGCGGTGGCGAAGGGGACGTTGAGCAGCGCCGTCTCCTGCGCCCACAGCTCGGGGCTCACCGCACGGATGGTGAAGTAGGCCGCGAACAGCGCCGCGAAGAACATCAGCTCGCTGGAGAGCCAGATGATCGTGCCCACGCTGACCATGCTCGGTCGGTCGTGGTGCCCGTGCAGACGGGATGCCGGAATCGCGGTTGCTGTCGCCACGTCCTCATTATGGCTGCTGCCGGAAGCGGAGGGCACCCCGACCCCCTCTCGGGCGGCGTCATAAAGTTCACAGGGTGCTCATCCCCCTGTCCGCCGCCTCCCAGGACGCTGCGGAGACCCTCCCGAGGTTCACCCTGGGCCGGCTTCTGACCGACTGGGGCATCGACCCGATCCCGTTCGTGGTGACGGTGTGGGCGGTCGGGCTCTACGCCCTCGGCGTCGCGACGCTGCGCCGCCGGGGCGACCGCTGGCCGGTCGGCCGGACGCTGTCCTTCGTGGGACTCGGGATGGGGTCCTTCGCCTTCGCCACGATGAGCGGGCTGGGGCGCTACGACACCACGCTGCTGAGCGTGCACATGGTCCAGCACATGCTGCTGTCGATGGTCGTGCCGCTCGCGCTGGCGCTCGGGGCGCCGGTCACCCTGGCCCTGCGCACGCTGCCGCCGGCGCCGCGCCGGTGGCTGCTCGCCGTCGTCCATTCACGGGTGGCCACCGTGCTGGCCTTCGCCCCGCTGGCCTTCGTGCTCTACGTCGCCTCGCCCTGGGCGCTCTACTTCACCCCGTGGTACGACGCCAGCCTCGGCTCGGCGTACGTCCACCAGGTCATGCACGTCCACCTGGTGCTCGTCGGCACGCTGTTCTTCTGGCCCCTCATGGGCATCGACCCGGTCCCCGGCCGGGTCGGGCACCCCTTCCGCGTGCTGCTGACGTTGATGACGCTGCCGTTCCACGCGTTCCTCGGCGTCACGATCATGGGGCAGACCACGCTCATCGGCGGCGAGCACTACCTCGCCCTCCGCGAGGGCCCGATGGGCTCGTGGCTCCCCCCGGCGCTGGAGGACCAGCACCTGGCCGGCGGGATCCTCTGGGCCAGCGGCGACCTGATCGGCGTGCTGTTCTTCGGCGTCCTGTTCACCCAGTGGGTGCGCTCCTCGATGAGGGAGGCGGCGCGCGAGGACCGGCGGCTCGACCTCGCGGAGCGGCGGTCGCGGGTGTGACGTGTGCCTCGCAGCGGCCGCGGGGTGACCACGGTTACGATGCCCTTCGTGACTGACGCCCCCGCAGACCGTCCGATCAAGGTCCTCGTCTACAGCGACGACGTGAACACCCGTCAGCAGGTCATCCTCGCGCTCGGTCGCCGTCCGCACCCCGACCTCCCGGAGCTCCAGTACGTCGAGGTCGCGACGGAGCCCGTCGTCCTGCAGAACATGGACCGCGGGGACATCGGGCTCGCGATCCTCGACGGCGAGGCGGTCCCGGCCGGCGGCATGGGCATCGCCAAGCAGCTCAAGGACGAGATCTACAAGTGCCCGCCGGTCGTCGTGCTCACCGGCCGGCCGCAGGACGCCTGGCTCGCCACCTGGTCGCGGGCCGAGGCCGCGGTCCCGCACCCGATCGACCCGATCCAGCTCGCCGAGGCGGTCGTCGCGCTGCTGCGCCCGACGGTCCCCGCCACGAGCTGACACCCCGCGGGCGGTCAGCCGCCGCGCCACTAGCCTGACCCCATGTCCCACACCTGGCCCGACGTCCTCTCCACGCTGGTCGCCGGGCGCGACCTGACGACCGAGCAGGCGCGATGGGCGATGGACGAGGTGTTCGCCGGTGCGGCGACCCCCGTCCAGCTCGCCGGCTTCGTCGTGGCGCTGCGCGCGAAGGGCGAGACGGTCGAGGAGGTGTCCGGCATCGCGGCGGCCATGCTGGCCGCTGCGAACCCGATCTCCGTCCCGGGACGGCTGCTGGACGTGGTGGGCACCGGTGGGGACCGCTCGATGTCGGTCAACATCTCCACGATGTCCGCGATCGTCGCCGCGGGCGCGGGCGCCCGGGTGGTCAAGCACGGCAACCGCTCGGCCTCCTCGCAGTCCGGCTCCGCGGACGTGCTGGAGGCGCTGGGCATCCGCCTCGACCTCGCGCCGGCGCGCGTCGCGCAGGTCGCCGAGGAGGCCGGGATCACCTTCTGCTTCTCCGCCGCCTTCCACCCCGCGATGCGTCACGCGGCGGTGCCGCGCCGCGAGCTCGGCATCGCCACGACGTTCAACGTCCTCGGTCCGCTGACCAACCCGGCCCGCCCGCAGGCGCAGGCCATCGGCTGCGCCGACGCCCGGATGGCCCCGGTCATGGCCGGCGTGCTCGCCCAGCGCGGCGTCGACGCGTGGGTCTTCCGCGGTGACGACGGCCTCGACGAGCTGACCACGACGACCACGTCCACCGTGTGGCGCGTTCACGGCGGCGACGTCACGGAGCACACGGTGGACCCGGCGTCGCTCGGCCTCGCCCGCGCGACCACCGAGGACCTCCGCGGAGGCGACGCGTCGCACAACGCCGACGTCGTACGTCACGTGCTGGCCGGCGAGACGGGGCCGGTCCGTGACGCCGTCGTGCTCAACGCCGGGGCCGCGCTCGCGGTCCACGGTGCGCCTCAGGACGACGTCGACGTCGCGCTGGCCGCCGGCGTCGCGAAGGCGGCGGAGGCCATCGACGCGGGAGCGGCGCAGGCCGCACTCGACCGGTGGGTCGCGGCGACTGCCTGCTGACCGCCTCCGAGGTCTGCAAGGACCCCGGGCATGGCCTCCAGCGGAGAACCGACCTCGGTGCTGTCCCTCGTGCTGCCGACTGGGATCGCGCTCGACCGTCTGTCGTGGCGGACAGAAGCGCTACCGTGCACTCGGATAGGGGACGTCCCGGCTGGCGAGCTCTCTGGCATCTCGTCTCGAGGTCCTGATGACGAATTCTGACCAAGGCGGGGCCGGCGATGACGCGAGCGGGCCGAGCGCTGGGCTCGGTGTCGCGACTACGCGCGCTGCGGCGGCACCATGAGTGCGAAGCGGTGGTCCGACTGCAGCACGTCCCAGCCTTGGACGTGCGCCAGCGTGTAACCCAGTGGCGACTTCGGGTCCAGCAGAGCGATGTCGACGTCGAGCTTGCGAAGCTCAGTCTCCCAACCGGCGTTGAGTTGCTCGAGGTCGGAGTTGCGCTTGATCTCTGCGTCGGTGAAGACATCGCCGTAGCCGTGCATCGCCCATGCCAGATCGGGATGTCGAAAGACGAAGTATGAGCCGGTGTTCCAATCGTTGAGGACCCTGGAAGCTGGCGGCATCGCATCGAGTCGAGCGTCGACCCAGCGAGGCACAACAGGCCCTGCTGGATGCACATGGAGATGTACGGCGAGGACCACCGCCGAAGCGAGGCCCATGACGAACAGAGCGAGGCTCTCAGGTCGCTGAACCGGCCCCGTGGACGGCGCCAGGCGGCCGATGGTGGACGCCAGTGCAGGGGTGAGAAGGAGGCTGCCGACCACCGTAGTGCGGAGCGAGTACAGGCTCCAGATGAGCGCGAGCAGGACGATGGCTACCTCGACCCAGGGGACAGGTTGCTGCCGGAAGCCGGCAGCAACGACCACTACGAACATCAATCCCAGGACCGCGCCCGGGAGGGACGTGAAGTCCGGCGCGCCCCACTCGGCGAAGTACTCGGTGCGCGTCCCGACGACGAACAGGGACCTGTAGGCATCGACCCCAGTCGGGGTGAGAGCCGACACCGCGAACGACCCGATGGCGACCAGGCCCAACGGCATGAGCGTCTTGGCGGGGAAACGCCGCTGGAGGGCCAGCGCTGTCAGCACCGCGACCGCGATCGAGAGTCCGACCGGCCACAGCCCGTGACACATGGGCCAGACCCAGGCCACGGCAAGCAGCCAGTAGCGAGGTCGGCCGTCGCGCGCCGAACCCAGCCAGGCAGCGAGGGTGGCCATGATAAAGACGTAGCTCAGCATCTGCGGCCGGGGGGACAGTCCGGGCGAGGCGGCGACGATTCCGACCGTCACGGCCAGGGTCGCCGGCAGCGGTGCTGCGACGCCGCGACAGGTGACGTAGGTGCACACGATGAGGACGACGAGGACGACAGAGGTCGCCCACACGACGCCGATGGGGCCGCCCCTGTCCATGCCCCACGCCATCACGAGCTGTGTGAGCCACTGGGTCGGCGTCCACTCCGCCGAGTCCAGCTGACCGAGATGCCCCGGATGCTGCACGCTCCATCCATCGAGGAACTCCTGCCCCAGGCGCAGGTGGAACCACAGATCGCTCTCGGCAGGAGGCAGGCGCTGCTGCCATCCGAATCCGAGCATCAGCACGCCGAGGCCGATGAGCGGCACCACGCGGCGGATCACGATGGTGATCATGGGGCCAGGTCGAGGCGCCACGCCTCGCCCGTCCGCTGGAATCCGAGCCGCTCGTAGTACGCCCCCACCATCCCTGGACGCGTCACGACGTGCCGGATACCTCGGCTGGCGAGCACGCCGCTCCGGCGCCACACGAACTCTCCCGGCGCGAAGTCGCGGTAGCGGGGTGTCACGTAGTCGAGCAGGACGTCCGCCGTCGAGCCGTTCCCATGGAGGAGCACCACTCCCACGGTCTCGTCGTGCTTCTGGACGAGGAACGCGTGGTGCGTGCTTGACGGGTCGAAGTCGAATCCAGGGTTGAACCTCAGGATGTCGGTACCGTGCACGCGCAGTGTATGACGGAGGTACTCGTCGGTCGGAGCCACCTCCAGAACCTCGAAGACCTGCTCGTCGTGCCGTTGGCGCAGCATCTGAGCGATGAACCACGCGTTGATGATCACCAGCACCGCGTTCATTCCGACCATCGGCCAGACCGACAACATCGCGTTGAAGATGATGAGGATGAAGCACGCGACCGCATTGAGGACTCGCAGCCGCAGCACGCTCGACTGGAGCAGGGAGTAGACGAGGAGGGCACTGCCACCCCACCCGAGGACGTCGAGCCAATGGGCCGCAAGCCAGGTCACTGCTGGAGACTAAGGCACCACTTGGGAGCTTCGATGGAAATGACCGTTCACCTCCGAACCCGAACTGGGTCTGTCATCCTTCCGCAATGCCTCTGGCTGTTGTCCTTGCGCGTTCGAACCGCTCGCGGGGTGATCGTGTGGCGGCTCGGCGCGAGTCCGGAGCCCATCAGGTGGCGCCATCCCGCTCGAGCTGGATCCTCGAGCTGCCTACCTCCTTCGTGGTTGTGCTTGCGACGCACACCATGCTTCAACAGCTGTTGACTGTCAGCGGACTCGAGCCGATGAGCTCGCACCTCGCGAGCGGCGTTGTCGCGGCGTCACTGCTGCTCACATGGTTGCTGCTGTCGCGGACCCTGGTCACGCCCGGCGCCGGGTCGCCCGAGCCCGGATTCGTGTACGCCGCTCTGGCGGCGCCCGTCGTCCTCGGCTGTCATGCACTCCTGGGAGTCGTCCTCACGGGGCGCGAGTGGATCGAGTGGTTCCTGGGTGGTGACAACGTCCGCCACGTGGTCGTCGTGTCGGACCTGATCCACCAGGGCGGCCTCACCTACACGGATCCCTACCCGCGCGGCTGGCACGCACTTGTCTCGACCATCTGGGTCGCCACGCACCACGCCTCACCTGAGGAGGCGATCTCGCGGTTCGTCCAGTTCGTTGGGGCAGCGACATGGGGCCTCACCGCACTGCTGATGCTCACCCTCGGCAGCACCGCTGTCACCGTTCTGCAGCGCGTGCGCGTCCGAGGTCGCCTCGCATACCTCGGGGTCGGACTGGCCGGGCTCGCCGGCCTGTTGCCGAGGATCACGTCCGATCTCCTCGCACTTGGCTTCCAGACGTCCATTTTGAGCACCCTCGTACTCGCGGTCCTGGTCAGAGAAGCGTTCAGTGACCGGACGAGGATCACCAGCATCGCGGTGTCGGCATCGTGCTGCGTGCTGATGGCCCACTCCTGGCAGCTCTTCCTTCCGATACCAGTGGCCATCCTGGGAGTCGCGGTCATCTTCGCTTGGCCGACGTGTGGAGCGACAGAGCGCATCAAGATCGTGGGGGTTGCGGCACTTGTCGCGCCGGGGTGCTGGGTCCCCGTAGTCGAGCTGCTCCGGACCACTGACGTGCAAGCGGTGGGACTGCCCGGCGTCGCCCCGGAGATCCCGTGGTCCCTCATCGTGCTCGGGTCCTTGGCCTTCCTCCACGTAGCACGCTGGTCACACGACTGGCGTCTGGTCGGTACCGCCGGCATCGCCGTATTCGCGCCTGCCCTGACCGCGTGCATGTTGGTAGCAGTGCTGGGTGTGGGCCTGAGTGACTACTACCCGACGAAGATGCTGGGGACCACCGCCGTGCTCTCCGTACCGTTCATCGGAGCCTCCGCGGCCATGGTTGCCTCTGCGGAAGCCCTTCCGCGGTTGACGCGCCGTCTCACGATCGCCGTGGCTCTCGTGGTCATGACAGCCGGCGTGGTGTCGCCGGCCGGAGCCCTGATGGGCGTGTGGTCGACTGTACGAGCGGACGTCGTGCTGCGCGCGATCGAGATGCCGGCGGCTGCTGACGCAGACGGCGTATGGATGCGGTCGGAAACGGAGACCACCGTTGTCCGGACCCTGCTGGACGTCCACCGGCCAGAGAGAGCGCCGGGGGCGGTGCGGGACGGAGTGACACTCGCCCAGGAGTGCGCAGCCTTGAGAGCGGCGAGCAGGCCTGTCGTGCTCACCACCCACAACAGCGACGGAGCTCGGCGCCGGTACTCATGCGCGCCGGTGTCCGTCCTCCGTGTTGAGAACTGAGCACCTCGCGCGCAGCCGGATGGGTGAGGGACAGACTGCTTCGTCGGTAAGGTCGGCGCATGATCACCGCCATCGTCTTCGTGAAGGCCGACGTCGCGCGCATCCCCGAGGTCGCGGAGGCGATCGCGTCCCTCGACGGCGTGAGCGAGGTCTACTCGGTGACGGGGCAGATCGACCTCATCGCCCTGGTGAGGGTGCGCGAGCACGAGGACGTTGCCACCGTCGTGGCCGACCGGGTCAACAAGGTCGAAGGCGTGACCGAGACCGAGACGCACATCGCGTTCCGCACCTACTCGCAGCATGACCTCGAGTCGGCCTTCAGCATCGGCCTCGACTGAGGAACGGGCTAGCGCACCGGTCGGTGGACCGGCGACGGCAGGCGCTTCTCGTCGAACGGCACCAGCGAGAGCCGCGACTGCCGCGCGGCGTCGTAGATCGCGAGATGGCGCGCCGCGCCGCCCAGCGGGCACGTCCACTCGCCGTCGACATCGACCAGCCGCACCCCGGGCGACTCGAGCCACCGCAGGATCTTCTCGGTCTCCTCGGCCGTCGCGGCGGGGACCGGCCCGGGCGCACCGCTGACGGTCTCGGCGCTCGCGCTGAGCTCGCGGACGTACTGGTGGGCGTCGCTGCCCGGCGGGATCACCCCCGCTGCGGCGAGCCTGCCGTGGCGTACGACGTGCACCGCCCACCGCCCGTCGTCCTCGCGTCGTGCGGCCACGACCTCGCTGCACCGGGTGAGCGCCGAGAGCCGCTGGGTGCGCGCGGCGGCGCGCACGAAGGTCGCGAGGCGGTCGCGGTGGACGCCGGCCTCCTCGAACCGCTCGCGCTCGGCCAGCGCGGTCATCCGCTCGTTGATCGCCTCGACCACCTGGTGCGGGTCACGGAGCAGCGTGTCGCGCAGCTGGCGCACCACCGCGCCGTAGGTCGTGGCGTCGGTCGAGCCGTCGCAGGGCGACAGGCAGCGGTCCATCTCGGCGAGCACGCACGCCGACCCCGATGGCACGACGGGCAGACGTCCGCTGCACTGGCGCACCGGGAACGTCTCGTGCAGCGCGGCCAGGCACTTCTCCGCCGTCTTCCTCGACGAGAACGGACCGAGGTAGTCGGCGTCGTCGTCGAGCACCGTGCGCACGAGGGAGAGGCGTGGCCACGCCTCCCGGGTGAGCTTGAGGAAGTGGACCTTCTCGGGGAACCGCGAGCGACGGTTGTAGCGCGGCTTGTGCTCCGCGATCAGGCGCAGCTCGCGGACCTCGGCCTCGAGCGGCGTGGCGCACTCGATGCCGGTGACGGACGACGCGATGCCGACCATCTCGCCCATCCGGCTGCGCGTCTCGGACGCGGTGAAGTAGGTGCGGACGCGGGTGCGGAGGTCGCGCGAGGTGCCGACGTAGAGCACGCGGGACCGGTCGTCGCGGAAGAGGTAGACGCCGGGCGCGTGGGGGAGGCCCTCGGCGAGGTGGCGCTTGCGTCGCTGCGCCGTGCTCACCCGCGACGAGAAGGTCTGCAGCTCCTCGAGCGTGTGGACGCCGAGGCCGCCGAGGCGCTCCATCAGTCCGTGGAGCACGTCGACGGTGGCCCGGGCGTCGGACAGTGCCCGGTGGTTGGGCGTGGTCGCGGAGCCGAACACCTTGGCGAGCGACGACAGCTTGCAGTTGGGTGCGTCGTCTCGGGTGATGACCCGGCGGGCGAGCTTGGCCGTGTCGAGCACCTCGAACTTCGGCCACGGACGGCCCAGCTCGCGGGCGAAGTGCTGGAGGAACCCGACGTCGAAGGGCGCGTTGTGGGCGACGAGCACGCAGCCTGCCGCAAACTCCAGGAAGGCCGGCAGTGCGGACTCGATCGGAGGTGCGTCGTGGACCATCGAGCTGGTGATGCCGGTCAGGACCGCGATGAACGCAGGGATCTCGGTGTGCGGGTTGACCAGGGTCTGGAACTCGCCGAGCACCTCACCGCCGCGCACCTTGACCGCTCCGATCTCGGTGATCATGGATCCGCCCTGCGCCGAACCGCCGGTGGTCTCGAGGTCAACCACGCAGAACGTGAGGTCCCGCAGCGGCCGTCCCATCTCGTCGAAGCTGCGCTGCGCCTCCCAGCGGGATGTCTCCCGTGTCGGCCGGTGGGCGGTCGTGCTCATGTCCGACGACGCTAGACGTGGGATCCGACAATGGCGGGAGGGCGCGCGCACTACGCTGGCTCGCGCCGAACCCGACCACGTCGTGAGGACTTCCTGTGCCAGACCCGACCGCCGACCTCCACGTTCCCGGCGACGGCGAGCGGTGGCGCTGCGCAGGCTGCGGCAACCTCACTCGTTTCGACGTCACCCGGACGCGGCGTACGACGGACTACTGGCACGTCGACCTCGCGGGCGAGCCCAGGGTCGAGGAGCAGACGGTCCTGTCCGAGTCGGTCGAGTCGGTCTCGTGCCGCTGGTGCGGCCGCTCGGACGCCATTGAGGTCGTCGACCGGGCCGACGCGGACCCGCCAGCGGACCCGGCCGTCGGGTGACGGGCTGCTCGTGATGGACCAGGCCGCCCTCCCCGAGCGCCTCCGCCTGCGGGTGGTCGCCCTCGTCTCAGCGGTCTTGCCCTCGGTCACCCCGGTGCCGCCGCCGCTGCGGAAGGTGTCCGGTTTCGCCCCGGCGCGTCGCGCCCGGCTCGGCGGCACCCTCATCTGGGACGCGCTCGCCGACGAAGACTTCCGGGACCGCGCCGCCGTCCAGGTCGCCGCGGTGCCCGCAGGCACCGACGACCCCCTCGACGGCGCCGCGCGTGCGTGGCTCTCCCGCGAGGAGGGCTGGCAGGCGCGGGTCGACGCGGTCGCCGAGACTCTGGCGGCGGAGCACGTACGGGACGACCATGGCCGGGCCGAGCTCGGTCGGCTGACGGCGCAGGTGGCCGCGCTGCAGGCCGAGCTGACCCAGGTGAAGTCGCGTCACCGCCAGGAGCTCGACCGCGCCGAGGCCGACCACAAGGTGCTGCGCCAGCGGCTCGGCGAGGCTCGCTCCGCCCTCCGCGGTGCCGAGGGCGAGCGCGATGCCGCTCTCGCGGCCCGCGACGAGGCCGTGGCCGCGGCCGAGTCCGCGACCCGCACTGCGGAGGGCGACGTACGACGTCTGCGTGCCCAGCTCGACGAGGCGAAGTCCGGTCTCGCGGCCCAGCGTCGCGACTCCCGCTCCGACCGGGACGCCGCCACCATCCGGGCCCGGCTGCTCCTCGACGCCGTGGTCGACTCCGCGACCGGTCTGCGCCGTGAGCTCGGCCTCCCTGCGGTCGAGGGCGTCCCCGGCGACGCGGTCGAGGCCTCGCTCGCCGGCGCCGTCGGCGCGCCCGCGTCGAGCGCACCGGCGACGCCGGCGCTCCTCGAGCAGCTGCTCGCGCTTCCGCACTCACGCCTGATCGTCGACGGCTACAACGTGACCAAGGCGGCGTGGCCGGCCGCCAGCCTCGAGGCACAGCGCAGCCGGCTGGTGGCCGCGCTCGGGCCGGTGGTCGCGCGATCGGGCGCCGAGACGACCGTCGTGTTCGACGCGGCCGAGTCGACGGCACGGACAGTGATGCCGGCCCCGCGCGGGGTCCGCGTGGTCTTCAGCCCCGCGGGCGTCATCGCCGACGAGGTGATCCGCCAGCTCGTGGCAGCGGAGCCGCACGGCCGGGTGGTGGTGGTGATCACCTCTGATCGAGCTCTCTCCTCCGATGCGGCTCGAGCAGGCGCCAGGGTGCTAGAGGGAAACGTCCTGAGCGGGCTGCTGAGCAGATGACGTACCCCTCGGTTCGGTGCGCTCAGCGAGGAGAAGGCGTGGAAGCGCGGCAAGCATGGTGAATGCCGCGATACCTGACACGGGGGTCGCACAGATCATCGCGACAGGCAGTCCCCAACGCTTGTCCATCCGTGCCGTGACCAACAACAGGACAAGAGCGACGGGAAGCCGGATGATGAGAGGCGGGAATATCGGGGCGCCCACGCGGGTGTCGGTGGAACTGGTGTGATCGGCCAAGAACGCCAGCCACTGCGCCCACAGATCCGGTGCCAGAGCGTACGAGACTGCAATGGCCGCAACTGTGCTTGCTGCCGACACTGCGAGGTTGCGCCATTCTCGACGCACCGCGAACCAGATCGGTCCCAGCGCAGGGGTCACCTTGGTGAGCAGGACGAACGCCCACACCGATGGGTGTCGGAGGCCCAGGACCGCCGCTATCGCCAGCAGCCAGAAGATGTTGCCGCTGGCGATCTCCGGGCTGCACAGCATGAGCATCGGGGGCACCCAACGCCAGCCCATCGGAGCGAAGAGGTACACGAGACCGGCGACCGTGGCGATCGCCCACAGCACACCGAAGGCCGGCCACGGAAGATGTACGAGTGGCCACATCAGCTGCGCGAAGGCGGGGCTGTAGAGATAGGCGTCGAGCGTCCCGGGTGCTCGGTCGTACATCGAGTCGCCGGTCCAGGCGGACCAGTAGGCGTGTGAGTCGATGCCAGGAGGACCACTGGCTGACATGGTCCACGTGATCCACACCATGGTGAGGCCGAGCATCCAGGTGACATGCAACGGCAGTGACGTCCGCAGGTCGATGTTAGCCACTGATGAAATCTAGGTACGGCGCTCCGCGATGTCCGCCGATTGAGGAAACTAGGTGCTGGCCCGCGATCGCCTTCATTGTCGGTGGTCTGTGTCACCGTTCGAGGCATGACGACACGGATCGACTGCGACACCTGCCTTGTGCGCGAGCTGCACTGCCACGACTGCGTGGTCGCGGTGCTGCTCGGACCACCTCCGGAGCTGACGATCGACGACGACGAGAGGACTGCGCTCGACGTGCTGGCCAGAGGTGGCCTGGTACCGCCGCTGCGGCTGGTGGAGTCGGTCCCCAGTCCAATTGTGGACTCTGCGTGACGGCCGGTCAGAGCGCCGGCAGATAGACCGATTGGCAGCGAGGAGGGTCCTGCTGGTCGACCGAGCGGAACGATGCGACGTTCCTGACGACGAGCGGGAGGCGTGCGCCATGGCTTCCGTCGAGCGTCTCCTCGCCGTCCTTGCCGCGTACCACGACCGTGACCTCGGGGTGCCGGGCAAGGTAGTCCAGGAGGTTGCGCCGTGGCAGCAGGTAGCCGTCGGTCCGGTAGCGGTCGAGGCCGTCGTCCGTGGTTTCCACGACCTCGAGCAGGTCGTCCTGCACCGAGCGGAGGTGGGCCGTTCGCCTGATCACCAGGTGGTTGGTCTCGCCAGCGACCGTCACGAGGTTGGCGTACATGTTGAAAGCGACGGAGGTCTTGACCTCCAGGTAGGGCGTCAGACCGTTGACGATGACCACTGTGACGAGCGCCGAAGCGGCCACACCCGGCAGCCGCATGGGCTGAGGGGCCGGGCCCAGCCCGTCATGCGCCGTCCGCAGTATCAGCCACACGGCCACCGGCACCCACACGGCGAAGCCGACGAGCTTCACCACCGCGACGGCCGGCGGGACGGGCGGAAGCAGCGAGGCCGTGACGCACGCCCCGGCGAGGACCACCCCCAGCGTGCGGAGCCCGGACGGCCGGGCGGCACGTGCCTCGAAGCCCGCGTTCGTGGATTCCGGCAGGAAGAGGCACAACAGCGCCACCAGTGCTGCTGTGAAGTCGTAGAAGTGCTGACCCACGTCCAGTGAGATGATCGTGTGGAAGATGAGGGCGAGCAGGACGCCCGCCCGACGGGTTCGGCTGAACGCCAGGAGCACAGGCACCGAGAGCTCGGTCAGGACTGGGCCGATTATTGCGACCGCTCGGAGCGGGCCATGGCTGTCGAACGTCGGCAGCCCGAACGACGAGAGCGACTGGTTCGCGTAGAACACGCCGCAAGACACGGAGGGGTCCAGGAACCCGGTGTTGAGCTTGGCGAAGGCGGCGAAGCTGTAGAAGCCGAGCAACAGCCAGCGCCCCGTCACCGAGAGCCAGGCCCAAGGGTCGGGCCGAAGCAACGACACCAGGACCGCAGCGGCGATGAAGCCGACGAGCAGCCAATGGTTGCCGGTGACGGGGAGCTCGAGCCACACCGAGGCGAGGGTGAGCGCCGCGGCCGCCGCCAGCACGCGCACGTCGGGTAGCACGAGCAGCAGCAGGCCCAGGACGCCGAGCGCCGCCGAGATCACCAGGAGCGGGACCGAGCTGCCGAGCTCGTCGGTGCGCGAACCGGCGGGATTGCCGACCAGGTGGGCCACCACCGCCAGTCCGTAGGTGCGCGCGAACCAGCGCATCGGGGCGACCATGCGGGGAACGGTAGCGTCGCCCATCGCTGCACGCAGACGTTCGTCAGGAGACGAGCCTCGGGAAGTTTGGCCGAAGATTGGCGGGGCTCGAGGATGCGGTCTACTCTGTGGGCTGGCTTCCGTGGAAGTGGGTCACCAGGCCCGCGCGGAGGTCGCGCCGAGTCGCCGTCCACGCCCCGCACCACCCGTGGCCGACGAACCGGGGAACCACACTTCCCCCTGGGGTGAATCCCCTGTGAGGCGCACTGCGCGAGCGGTGCGTGGAGCAGGGGTAGGACACGTCGTGCCGAACCCGTCAGCTCACCCGGTAGGCGTACGACATCCCGAGGAGTTCCCCCGCTCGTGGCTCACGCCCGCAAGCGAGTCGGCGCGACCGCACTTGGTCTCTCCGCGATCGCTGCCATCGCATTCGTCCCGGCGACCCCCGCTCAGGCCGACCCCGACATCGAGGACGTGAAGGCCCGCGTCGACCGCCTCTACCACGAGGCCGAGGCCGCCCAGGAGCGGCTGCACGACGCGAAGCTGGAGCTCGCTGCGCTCCGCCGCGACCTTGCCGGCCTCGAGGCCGACCAGGAGCGCCAGGACGAGCGCCTCGACGCCGTGCGCGCCCAGGTCTCCGACGCGGTGGTGCGGCAGCTGGAGGGCGAGGGCATCTCGACCGTCGGCCAGATCGTGGTCTCCGAGGACCCGGGGTCCTTCCTTGACTCGCTCTCCACCATGTCGTCGTTCAACGACCTGCAGTCCTCCCTGCTCGCCGACTACGACATCCAGCTCGAAGCCCTCGAGATCCGGCGCGAGGCCACCGACGACCGCACCCGCGAGATCGCCCAGCTCACCGACCAGCTCAGCACCGAGAGGTCGACGGTCGACGAGAAGCTCGCCGACGCGGAGGAGCTCCTGGCCGACCTGGAGGCCGAGGAGCGCGAGCGCCTTCTCGCCTCGCGTGGCAGCGCCCGCGTGCCTAGCGCCGTGCAGAGCTCGGTGCCCGCATCGGGCCGCGCCGCTGCCGCCGTGCAGTACGCCATGTCGCAGGTCGGCGACGCCTACGTCTACGGCGCCATGGGCGAGAACGCCTTCGACTGCAGCGGCCTGACGATGCGGGCTTGGGCGCAGGCCGGCGTCTCGCTGCCGCACTCGTCGAGCGCCCAGTTCGGGAGCGGGCCGCGCATCGCGGCGAGCGACCTGCAGCCGGGTGACCTCGTCTTCTACTACAGCCCGATCAGCCACGTCGGCATGTACATCGGCAACGGCATGATCGTGCACGCCGCCAACCCGGGCACCGGCGTTGCCGTCTCGGGCCTCTACTCAATGCCCTACGTCGGTGCGGTCCGTCCTGGCTGACCACCAGACCTCGAAGGCCGGCCGTCCACGTCTGTGGGCGGCCGGCCTTTCGGCGTTCGCGGCCGTGCTGGTGATCATGGTGCTGGTCGTGCTGCTCGTGCGCGGCGGGGACCGCTATGAGGTGGACCCCCGCCGCGTCGAGGTCGCTCGACCCAGCCCGGCCGCGGCAGCGACGGCTCTGGCGACCTTCGTCTCGGGAGTGGAGACACGCGATGCCGCGGTCCTCACCAGCCTCGCCCCCGACGAGGACGAGGGCGCGAAGGAGGTGCTGGCCGGGGTGGCCGCCAACGCGGCATCCCTCGAGCTGTCCGACGTCTCGGCGCGCTACGTCGACCAGGTGGGCACGGTGGCCACCGACGGGACCTGGGCGGCCGTCGCCGAGCTCGGCTGGCGGGTGGCCGGCGATGCGGCGCCGTCGCGAGCCGACGTCGTCGTCAGGTTCGCGCCGGACGCCGAGGGGGTCGGGGTCGTGGGCTTCGGCGGCGCCGGCGCCGGACGGGTCCCGCTGTGGCTGCGGGGCGAGCTGTCGGTCGCACGTGCGCCCGGGGTGCTGGTGATGGTGGACGGCGCCTGGGACGAGGCCGTCGCCGTCGTCCGACGCGTGACGCGCGGGACCGCGGTCGTCCGACGAGTTCTGCCTGCGTGGCGCGCACCGGTGGTCGTCGAGGTCCCGGCGAGCTCAGCCGACCTCGACGAGGCCCTGGGTGCCGCAGCAGGCACGTATGCCGGGATCGCCGCGGTCACCGCGAGCGCCGGCGGCTCGTCGGACGGCGACGCCCCCGTGCACGTCTTCGTGAACCCCGAGGTGACCGCCGGCCTGAGCCGCGCCGGTGCGCAGGTGGTGATGAGCCACGAGCTGGTGCACGTGGCCACCGATGCCGCGCGCGGCGGCATCGAGCCCTGGCTCGTGGAGGGCTTCGCCGACTACGTCGCGCTGCGCGACACCGCCCTGCCGGACCGCACGATCCTCGGCCGAGCGATTGCCGCCGCGCGCGCGGAGGGCGTCCCGACCTCATTGCCCGAGGCCGCCCGCTTCGACACGCGTGCCGATGCACTCCAGGCGCGCTACGAGGAAGCCTGGCTGGCCTGCCGCATCATCGCTGAGAAGCTGGGGGAGCGCGCACTCGTGGCGGCGTACAACGACGTGCGAGCTGGGACGCCGGTGGCCTCCGCCTTGGCAGGACGCGGAATGGCTGAGCGGGCTCTGCTGAAGGCCTGGCGTTGGCGCCTCACACAGCTGGTCGCTGAAACCAAGGGCTGAAATGGGACTGAAGGCGACCGAAGATCAGTCGCCTTCAGCGCCGTGCTGGGTGAGGCAGGCCGCTGGCTGGAAGGCTGCTCGCTACACGTCGAACAGCGCGGTCGCGTCAGCGATCGTCGAACGGGCGACGGCCTGCCAGTGGTGGTCGAGCCTCAGTTCAGCGTGCTGGCACTGGTGAACTTGGCGTCCAGGTTGGTGCCGAGGGTGGTGACGGCCGCAATGATGACAATGGCGATGAGGGCGACCATCAGGCCGTACTCGACAGCGGTCGCGCCGCGCTCGTCGCGCTTGGCCTTGACGTCGTTGGTGAGCATGATGGCCACGAGCTGGAGCTTCCCGATCATGGTGATTCCCCTTGAGATGTATGTGGTGAGTGTGGTCCGAGCCCACGAGGACCCGCCGGAACAAAAAGCTGTCAGTGTCACGTGCCGAGCATGACCACCGGGCCGTGCTCGCAAAGAACCGGGCCGGCGTCATCAACAAGATGACGCCGGCCCGTTGCTTCCTCGAGCGTCAGTTGACGGCGTCGCGAACCGATCCGAACTTGGTGTTCAGGTTGGTGCCGAGGGTGGTGACGGCGGCGATGATGACGACGGCGATGAGGGCGACCATCAGGCCGTACTCGACAGCGGTCGCGCCGCGCTCGTCGCGCTTGGCCTTGACGTCGTTGATGAGCATGATGGTCATGAACTGGAGCTTCTCGATCATTGTGTTTCCCCTTTTGGTGTCTGTGTGATGGGTCTCGGTGCCGAGCCCACCAGGACCCGTCGAGGAACAATCTGCCAAGATCTCGCGGGCTCCGGATCGGGTGATCGGCCTCGGATCCGTAGTCCCTTGTGACTATTCGCGGTGCACCCGAAGGGGCCTGCAGCACCCCATTCGTGGTCATGCCGACTGCCCCGGCCAGCCGGCCGGAGCGGACCGCGCCACCGATGCCGGGCGGTTCAGAACCGCTGGGGCGAAGCGTGGTCGAGCAGACCCATGCGCATGGCGGTCACCAGCGCCTGCGCTCGGTTGGCCGCGCCGAGCTTCTGGTAGATGTGCGTGATGTGGGTCTTGGCCGTCGACTCGCTCATGTAGAGCGACCCAGCGATCTCGCCCGTGCCCAGGCCGTCGGCCAGGAGGGCAAGGACCTCGGCCTCCCGGACGGAGAGCTTGGGAGAAGCGGGTGAGGTCGCACGACGCATCACCGCTTGGCTGAGACCTGCGCAGAGGAATGTGCGCGGTGCCACCGCAGCGTGCTTCGCCGCGCTGACGACCTCTGAGGCACGCGTGTCCTTGCCGACGAACGCCGAGGCGCCGGCCTCCATCGCTGCGAAGATGTGGTCGTCGCCCGCGTGCATGGTGAGGACGACCACGCCCGTGGTGTCGCCGCTCGCCCGGATGGCGCGGACGACGTCGAGCCCGTGACCGTCGGGGAGCTGGAGGTCCGTGACCACGACGTCGGGCCGGAGGCTCTTCCACGCCGAGACACCCTCCGCGAGGCTTCCGGCCTGTCCCACCACGGTCATTTCATCGTCGCGCTCGAACGCACGCGCAAGTCCTTGCCGGATGAGCTCGTGGTCGTCAACCAGTAGCACGGTGGTGCCCATGGGCAGTCTCTCCTTCGTGGGTTGCGGTCACCGGGGACCGCAGGCTGACGACAGTTCCGCCGTCGGGTCGGGGGGTGATGTCCAGGTCGGCGCCGACGGTGCGGGCGCGTTCGCGCATGGTCTGCAGTCCCCAGTGGTGCTCGCGTGGCTCGGCGTTGCCGATCCCGTCGTCGCGGACCTCGAGGGTCAGCCGCGAGCCGTCGGAGTCGAGCACCACCCACAGATTGTCCGCGCGCGCGTGCTTGCGGACGTTGCCGATGGCCTCCTGCGCGACGCGCAGCACCTCGGTCGCCGTCCGCGGGGGGAGCGGGGGACCGGACTCCGCGAGAGAGAGGTGCACCCGCAGCCCGGTGGCGTGGCCGACCTCGCGTGCGTAGTCGGCCAGCGAGCTGGACAGGCGACCGTCGGAGACCTCGTGGCGCAGGTCGAAGATGGAGAAGCGGATCTCGGAGACGAGGCGGGTGATCTCGGCCCTCAACGCCGAGGCCAGCCGGCGCGTCTGCTCGTGGTCGCTGATCGACTCGATCTCGTCGACGATGTAGCCGAGGCCGACGATCTCCTGCGCCACGCCGTCGTGCATCTCCCGCGCGATGCGGCTGCGTTCCTCGGTCGTGGCGAGCGCGCGCACCTCGTCGAACAGCACCGCGGTGTCGAGACGTACGGCGAACTCATCGGCGACCTCGCGGGCCCTCTCGTGGAGCTCGTGCGTCCAGCGGGGCACCCCGACCACCACGCAATATCCGAGCACTCCCTGAGCGCCGCGGAGCGGCACCACAGCCGCGCCCGGAGTTCGCGCGGACTCGGGGATGTCGATCTCCTCGGCCATCCGTTCGACGTCGTCGCCGCCGTTGAGGGCGCGCAGGGAGTGGTCGGGCTCGGCGACGAAGATGGTCGAGCGAGCACCGCCGGTGGCTTCCCGCATCGCTGTGTCGAGCTCCATCGCGAGCGCCGCGATGTTGAGACCGAGGTTGCCCGAGCTCGCCAGCTGGTGGATGCGTGCCATGAGGTGATGAGCGGCGGCGTACGGCGCCTGGCGTGCTGCCTGGTTACGCGTCGAGCGCGACTGCCAGCTGGCCAGGAGGCCGACCCCGAGACCGATCACGAGCCAAGGCAAGGTCTCGCCGAGGCGCGACAGGCCGTGGTTCCGGACGTCGGCCAGGATCGATACGGCAGCAGTCAGCCCCGAGACCAGGGTGACGTTCAGCGTGGTGACCAGCCCGTGACGTATGCCGGCTGCGATCGGCGCGACTGCGACGCACGCACCGAGATCAGCCGTGCTGTGCGTGGAGACGAGCAGCAGCGTCACGGCCACTGCCTCACCCACCGCGTGCCAGTGCGAGGGCCTGTTACGCGTCGTCCACTCCAACAGCGAGCTCACGGCGGCCACGAGCCCGAGCACCGTCAACACGGGTACGGACTCGACGAGCACGCCCTGGCCCAGGACGGTGCCCGTCGCCAGAGAGAGCGCAAAGACGCGAACTGCCGTCGTCGTCCGCCAGGATTGAAGTGCGGGCCTGGAGACGCCCGCGTCGTGCGTGACTGTCGGCGTTCTGTGGCCCATCAGCCGTTGGAGAACGTCTCAGCGATGTTGATGCCGGCGGGGCCCAGGATCACGATGAACAGGCAGGGGAGGATGAACATGACGAGCGGTATCATGATGCGCACAGGCACCTGTTGTGCCTTCTCCTCCGCTCGCTGACGTCGCTTGGTCCGCATCTCGTGGCTCTGGATCCGGAGTACTCTAGCGATCGGGATCCCCAGGCTGTCAGCCTGCACCATCGCGCCGCAGAAGGACTTCAGGTCGGGCAGCGACGTGCGCTCGGCCATGGCCCGCATGGCGTCCACCCGGCCTACTCCGAGCTGCATCTCCTGGAGGAGTCGTGCGAATTCCTGGTGCAGCGGTCCGTCGCCGTTCTTCGCCACACGGCTGACGGCTGCGTCGAAGCCCAAGCCTGCCTCCACCGAGATGGTGAGCAGGTCCATCGCGTCCGGAAGCGCGTTGCGCATGAGCTTCTCGCGCTTCTGGCCCGCGTTGTAGAGGAGGATGTTGGGAAGCACGTAGCCGAAGAGGCCAGCTGCTCCTGTTGCCACGACCAGCTTCAGGAGCGGCCAGTTCTGACCGAGCAGGTACAGGAAGCCCAGCACGGTGAAGATCCCGCTGCCCAAGACCTTGAGGCCGAGGATCCGATTGACATCCCACGCCGGTGGGTTGCCCGCGATGTTGAGGCGGTACTCGATCTTGCGCGCGGTGTCTGCGCGGACCAGCTTCCGCCCGAGGCCGACCATCCGCTCGCCGAGCGGCGCGATCACCCGCTCGGCGAAGGGTCGCTCGAGCTCTTGCTTGAGCACGCTCGGCGCGGAGTCGAGAGCCTGGATGGCCGCGACAGATCGCGCGACTCCTCGGCGCTCGGACGTCATCACTCCGATGACGGACAGCGCCATGATCGTCGCCGTGCACAGCAGTCCGGCGCCGATCAGCATCATCATCTCGCTCATCTCACACCTCGACCTTGGAGAGCTTCGCCATCGTGAACGACCCGAGCGCCAGGAGAAAACCGGCGAGCCCGAGGAGCACGAAACCCGGAAGCGTTGTGTACAGGACGCGAATGTATTCGGGGTTGGCGAACGTCATGTACAGGCCGATAGCAGGCGGCAAGCCGGACAGGATGTAACCGGACAGACGACCCTCCGCGCTGAGCGCCTTGACCTGGCGGCGGAGGTACTCGCGCTCACGCAGGGTGTCGGACACGGTGTGCAGGATCTCGGCCAGGTTGCCGCCGACCTCGCGCTGGATGCGGATAGCCATGACGATCCACTCGAAGTCCTTGCTGTTCATGCGGCCACCGACGCTCTCGAGGGCGTCGGTGATGTCGACACCGAGGCGCTGCTCGACGAGGGCGCGTCGAAGCTCACCCGCCATGGGCTCGTTGCCTTCGCGGACCACGCTGTCCACGGCTTGAGGAAGCGACAGGCCGGCCTGTAGGCCGCCGGCCATCAGGCCGAGAGTCTCGGCCAGTTGCCCGTTGAACTTGTTGAGTCGACGCGAGTGGCGGAACTTGAGGTAGATCCACGGGCCGATGGCGCCCACCACGAGGCCCAGGACGGCGAGGCCTGGGCCATTCATGATGAACGCGAGGGTGGACAGACCGACGGCGATGCCGGCGTGCAGCAGGAGCCACTCGGCGGCGGTGAGCGCCGATCCCGCCCCAGCGAGACGTCGCGAGATGCGGAACTCGAGGTCGGCGGAGACCACCTTGTCGGTGAGCGCCACGGCCGAGCCCTTGAGATCCGCGCCGCCCCCCTTGTTCTTCGAATTCTTGCCGCCCGACTCCCCGAAGTACGCGTCCAGCCGGCGTTCCGCGGACGACTTGCTCGGTCCGCCGACGACGACGGCGAGGATGCCGGCGAGACCGATGGCCAGCGCCAGCGCGCCGCCGAGCATCCCTGGCGTGCCGACCAACGCCTTGCCCGACTCCACGACGTCGGGACCGGACTCGGCCGCGCCGATGGACACGAAGGCAGAGTCGGTGAAGGCGGTCCCGTCGGCATCGACGCTCACCCCCAGGTTCACCTCCGCCGCCGCGTCCTCGGGGCGGTCGAAGGTCACGAGGAGCTGTTGCGCCAGCGCGTCGGCCTGCGCGGAGAAGACCGTGCCGAGCGCGTCCCGCTCCGCCGGGATGACCTGGCCCCCCGTGGTGTTGGCGAGGTCGGCCATGGTGGCGGAGTTCCTGAGGTTGGCGAGCGACACGACGTCCACGACCACGCGCTCGTTCGTGGCATCGGTCGTGACGACGTCCAGGGTGGTCGCGCTGTTGGTGTCGCCTCCGTCGGAGAGCACGAGCAGCGAGCGGGAGCCCTCGGTGCCGACGAGATCCAGACCCTCGGCGATGCCGTCGTACACCGACGTGCCCTTGCGGAGCTCGATGCCCTCGAGGGAGGCCCGGACGGCGTCGTGGTCAGTGGTGGGCTCGATGATCTCGCCGATGTCGCCGGCGAACGTGACCAAGCCGATGCGGACGTCGGCGGGGGCGGACTCGAGGAACGTCTCAACGGCGGCCCGTGCGGCGTCGAACTTGCCGCCCTGCAGCATGCTGTTGCTCGCGTCGAGCACCAGGACCGTCGTTCGCTCGACGTCACCGGCGGAGATCACCTTGGCGGACGACTCGACCGACCGGCCGTCCACCTCGACGCGGACCGAGGACGGGTCGACCGTCGCCCCACCCGGGATGCCGTCGACCGCCAGCACCAGCGACACGACGCCGTCCGCGGACTCGAGGTGGTCGATGTTGACCTCGTCCTCGGCGTGGCTCGGGGCGGCGCCGCCGAGGACCACGAGCCCGGCGGCGGCCAGCGCCGATGCCCCCCGGGCGACTCGTGACGTCTGTCGGCGGCTCATCGCAGTGTTCCGCCGGTGGCGAAGATCGCAGGGTCGACGTGCACGCCGTGGTCCGCGAGGTGCTCGAGGAAGCGAGGCCGCAGTCCCATCGACTTCAGCCCGCCCTTGAACTTGCCGTCGTCGCCGACACCGGCGGCGTAGTCGAACAGGAAGACGTCCTGCGTCGTGATGATGTCGCCCTCCATGCCCACGATCTCGGTGATCGCGGTGATGCGACGGGTGCCGTCCTTGAGGCGCGTCTGCTGGATGATCAGGTCGACCGCGCTCGCCACCTGCTCGCGGATGGCGCGCACCGGCAGGTCCATGCCTGCCATGAGCACCATCGTCTCGAGACGGGCGAGGGCGTCGCGCGGCGTGTTGGCGTGCAGCGTCGAGATCGAGCCGTCGTGGCCGGTGTTCATGGCCTGGAGCATGTCGAGCGCGGCGGCGTCACGGATCTCGCCAACGACGACGCGGTCGGGGCGCATGCGCAGGGAGTTCTTCACCAGGTCGCGGATCGTGACCGCGCCCTTGCCCTCGATGTTGGGCGGGCGTGACTCGAGGCGGAGCACGTGGTCTTGGACCAGGCGCAGCTCGGCCGCGTCCTCGATGGTGACGATGCGCTCGTCGTCCGGGATGAACGAGGAGAGCACGTTGAGGGTGGTCGTCTTGCCCGCACCGGTGCCACCCGAGACCAAGATGTTCAGCCGTCCCCGGACGCAGCCCTCCAGCAAGTTCGCCGCGGGGCGCGTGAGGGTCCCGAAGCTGATGAGGTCCTCCACGGTGTAGGGGTCCTCGGAGAACTTGCGGATCGTGAGCTTCGAGCCGTCGAGCGCGAGCGGCGGGATGATGGCGTTGACGCGGCTGCCGTCAGGCAGGCGGGCGTCCACCATCGGGCTCGTCTCGTCCACACGTCGACCGATCTTGCTGACGATCTTGTCGATGGTGCGGCGCAGGTGCGCCTCGTCGGTGAACGAGGTGCCCGTCTTGACCAGCTTGCCGCTCTCCTCGACGTAGATCGAGTCGAAGGCGTTCACCATGACCTCGGAGAGGTTCGGGTCGCGCAGCAGGGGCTCGATCGGCCCGTAGCCGAGGATGTCGTCCGCGATCTCCTGCGAGATGCGCGTGCGGTCCGCCGACGACATCGGGGTGTCGGTGTCGGCGATGGCCGTCTGGAGCGCGAGCCGGACCTGCTGCTCGAGCTCGGACTGGGTCATGTGGGCGTCGTACAGCTTCGGGCCGAGCGCCTCGACGAGGCGCTGGTGGACCGTGCGCTTGAGGTCCTGGAACGGGTCCGCCTTGGGGCCGACGCGCTTCTTGACGTCCGCGTTCGCGATGCTGCCCTGCTTGGCAGGTGTGTGCGGGGCCGCGGCAGGCACAGACCCGCCCTCTTCGGCGGCGTCCATGGTGCGGCCGCGCGCGGCAGCGAGGCGGTCGGTGAGGCTCACGTCATGCCCTCCTCAGGCGGAGCCGGGAGCCGCTGGGCTTCCGGCTGGACGGGGTGCTCTCGTCTGCGTTCGCCGGTTCGCCGATGCTGGCGGCCACGCTCTTGGCGAAGGCGACGAGGGCCTTGGAGTTGGGGTGGTTGGGGTACGCGGTCAC
Source organism: Nocardioides xinjiangensis (assembly GCF_017916385.1). Lineage (NCBI taxonomy): Bacteria > Bacillati > Actinomycetota > Actinomycetes > Propionibacteriales > Nocardioidaceae > Nocardioides > Nocardioides xinjiangensis. The sequence goes on along the minus strand of NZ_JAFMSW010000001.1, from coordinate 340,031 downwards.
GAGGGCCTCGCCTCGGTTGACCGCGGCGAGGACCTCGCGACTCGAGACGAGGGAGGAGTCGGCCTTGAGGCCGAGCGTCTTCTCGTACTCCTCCACCGTCAGACCGACCTTGCCGTCAGCGCGGTTGAGCACGAAGCGCCAGGTCGACTTTGGGAAGTTGAGGACTTCGAGCGTGCTCGCCGCTAGCTTCAAGGCCTTCAGCGAGGGGATGTCGAGGGTGCCGACCAGGATGATCCCGTCGGATCGGTCGAGGGCGCTCAGCGCGAAGTCGTCGAACGTCCCAGAGGTGTCCACGACCACGAAGTCGACCATCCGGCGCAGAGCGTCGATGAGCTTGGCGACGTCCTCCTGCGAGGCCTGGTCCGGCGTGTCGATCCGCACCGGAGCCGCGACGACCGCGAGATTGTCGGAGTGGTGGGTGAGGATCGACGAGATGCCCTCGGCGTCGATCACTCCGTTGAAGCCGACAAGGTCGTTGATCGTGCGCTGCGGGGTCAGCTGCAGCATGATCGCCACGTCGCCGCTGGTGACGTCGAGGTCGACCAGGCAGACCGAGCGACCGGCGGCGGCCAGGCAGACGCCGAGGTTGGTCGCGACGAGGCTCTTGCCCACGCCGCCCTTGGTGGAGAAGACGGTCAGGACCTTGCCGCGCGGAGCGTCGGCCTCGGCCTGCGCCACCGCAGCCGCCTCCGCAATTTCCGCAGCAGCTTGGGCACGCGCGAACTCGGCGGCGGCTTGAGCCTCGTCCAGGATGGTCTGCCCGATCGCGTTCGCGACGCTGCGGGCGCGCTGGACGGCGGTGGTGATGCCAGCCAGGTCACGGGCGGCGACCACCTCGCGCATGCCGCTGCGTAGCGCAAGGGACAGTGCCGTGCTGTCGACCTCGTGGCGGAGCAGTATCACGCCGAGGTCGGGTCGGTGCACGCGCGCCCACTGGGCGAGCTCGGCCGCTGCCTCGCTCGGCACCGACGGTCCGATCACCACGGCGAACTCGTTCGCGGCTGAGCGGATGTGCTCGTCGAGACTCCCGAGGTCAGCGAAGGCAGTGGACCCGTGCAGCATCGCCTGGAGGATGCTGCGCTGGGAGGCGTCGGGCTCAAGGACGACGGTCACGACCGGACGCCGCCTGTGGAGAGCTCCGGGAAGAGGTCGACGGGCTGCGCGCCCCGCCCGTCGGACACCCTCGACTCGTCCGTGAGCAGCGCGAACGTGATGTCTACGTTCCGGTCCGCCTGGATCAGCTTCTCCGCCTCCTCCTGGGACACTGCGATCGTCAGGATGGTCTTGGGAACCTCTTCGACCACTTGGGAACCTTCCTCGGTCTTCGTCGTCCGCGAGGTGACGCTGGTCGTTCCGACGCCGAGCACGGGCACCCGCGGCAGCAGTACGCGCGTGTAGTCACCGAGCAATCGTTCGTTGCCGTCCGGAAGCAACTGCGTGACCTCCTGTGACGTGGCGAAGATTGCGACCTCGTTGCCGGGGTTCACGAAGCCGGCGACCCGCTCGAAGTCAGTGAGCTCGACCGAGACGGCCATCTTGTCGTCCGGGATGACGAGGGTCTGGGTGTCGCCCAGCGTGCCGAACTTCTTGGCCAGGAGCTGCTCGCCGGGGTAGATCGTGCCTACGGCCACATCGTCGGCGACCGACGTCGTCGACGACAGGCTGCCGTCGACCAGGTCCACCCGGCGAACCTCGGCCTTCTCGATCTTCCCGGCGTCCTGCGCGTCGGCCACGGACTCGCCGATCTCGATCGTCTCGGCCGCGACGAGCACCTCGACGAGCTCCTGATCCTTCGTCGCACGGGCGTCGATGCCCTGGACGTAGAGCACGATCATGGCTGTCCCGGCCAGGGCGATGAGGGCGGCGACGAGGAGGAGGACAGAACGACGAGCCATGGTGGTCCTTCGCGGGTCGTGGGATCCCTACGGTCGGAGATCCCGGGCGCGCAGGTGAATCCAGGGTTCTGTGACGTGTGTCAGGCCCCGAAGCCATCCCAGCGGCACGAATCTAGGGGCGGAATCGTTGAAGCGCGGGCTAAACCACGCAAACCACCCGATGGTGGTGCTCAGATGGCCCGAACTGACTAGTCCCCTCTAGTCAGCGTCTGGTCCGCAACGTGCCGGTCCGCACCACCGCGAGCGTCGCACCGACCAGTGCCGGCTCAGCCGGCGTAGAGCGCCTCGATCTGCTCGCGCGACTCGCGCACGACGACGCTGCGCTTGAGCTTCATGCTCGGGGTGAGCTGGCCGCCCTCCTCCGTCCACTCGTCCGCGAGGATGGCGAACTTCCGGATGGACTCGGCCTGCGAGACCGCCTTGTTGGCCTCGTCGACCGCCTCCTGGACCGCCGCGACCAGGTCGGGGTCGTCGAGCAGGTCGGCCACGTCACCGGACTTGCCGTGCTGGGCGGCCCAACCGGGGAACGTCTCGCGGTCGATGGTCACCAGCGCGCCGATGAACGGCTGCCCGTCGCCCACGACGAGGCACTGGTCGATCAGGGCGTGCGCACGCAGTCGGTCCTCCAGGACGGCGGGCGCGACGTTCTTGCCGCCCGCGGTCACAAGGATCTCCTTCTTGCGACCGGTGATGCGCACGAAGCCCTCGTCGTCCACCTCGCCGACGTCGCCGGTGTGGAACCAGCCGTCGGGGTCGAGCGCCTCGGCGGTGGCGGCCTCGTCGCCCCAGTAGCCGGCGAAGACCTGGCCGCCGCGGAACAGCAGCTCGCCGTCGTCGCCGACCCGGACCGCGGTGCCGGGGAGCGGACGACCGACGGTGCCGATCTTCTGCGCATCGGGCAGGTTCGCGGTCAGGGCCGCCGTGGTCTCGGTGAGCCCGTAGCCCTCGAGCACGACCAGCCCGATGCCCCGGTAGAAGTGGCCGAGGCGGTCGCCCAGCGGCGCGCCGCCCGAGACGGCGTACGTGCAGCTGCCCCCGAGCGCCTGGCGCAGCTTGCCGTAGACGAGCCGGTCGAACAGCGCGTGCTGCGCCCGCAGGCGCACGGGGACCCGCTTGCCGTCCAGGGCTCGCGAGTACGCGATTGCGGTGTCGGCGGCACGGCTGAAGATGCGGCCGCGACCGTCGGCGGTCGCGCGCTGGGAGGCGGTGTTGAAGACCTTCTCGAAGACGCGCGGGACCGCGAGGACGAAGGTCGGCCGGAACGCGCCCAGGTCGGCCACCAGGTTCTTGATGTCGGCGCTGTGGCCCATGCGGGCGCGGCTCTTGACGCAGCCGACCTGGATGATCCGCGCGAAGACGTGGGCGAGCGGCAGGAAGAGCAGCGTGGAGGCGTCGTCGGTCTCGAAGAGCTCGCCCAGCTCGTCGACGGCCACGCCGAGCTCGAACATGAAGTTGCCGTGGGTGAGCATGCAGCCCTTGGGCTTCCCCGTGGTGCCGCTGGTGTAGATCAGCGTCGCGAGGTCGCGCGGCGTCGCCGTCGTCCGCCGCTCCTCGAGCAGCTCGTCGGAGATGTCGGACCCCAGGCGACCGAGCACGTCCACGGCGTTGTCCTGGATCGACCACACGTGCTGCAGGTCGACGAGGTCGCTCGCGCCGCGGGCCTCGCGGACCCGCGCGAGGTGGTCGGGTCCCTCGGCCACGACCGCCTTCGCGCCGGAGTCCTGGAGGATCCAGCCGATCTGCTCGGCCGAGGACGTCTCGTAGATCGGCACCGTGACGGCGCCGGCGAACCAGATCGCGTAGTCGAACAGCGTCCACTCGTAGCGCGTCTTCGACAGCAGCGCGACGCGGTCGCCCGGCTCCACTCCGGCCGCGACCAGTCCCTTCGCGACCGAGCGGACCTCGTCGTGGAACTGCGCCGCCGTGACGTCGACCCAGCCGTCGCCGGTGTCCCGGCTGAACACCGCCGTGTCCGCGGCCTCGCGGGCGTTGATGACGACGTCGTCGGTGAGGTTCCCGGTTGTCGGGACTGTGATCGAGAGCGGCGTGGCGAACTCACGCACGGTGGAACCTCCCTGGGAGTGGGCGACTGCGGTGAGGAGGCTATCGCCAGCGACGCGCGCCCGCGTACGCCCGGTGCATTCGGCTAGGCTCCGGCCATGGCCGAACAGACCTCCGCGTCGATCACGATCGACGCCCCTCCGGCCGACGTGATGGCCGTCATCGCCGACTTCGAGTCCTACCCCGAGTGGGCCAAGGGCATGAAGGAGGTCGAGGTCAGGGCGGAGGGAGCCGACGGTCGCGCCGACCGGGTCCACTTCGCCCTCGACGTCTCGCCGATCAAGGACGAGTACACCCTCGCCTACGACTGGGACGGCGACCGGGAGGTCACCTGGACGCTCGTCGAGGGCAACATGCTCCGGGCGCTGGACGGGGCCTACACGCTGGTCGACCGGGGCGACGGCAGCACCGAGGTGACCTACCGGCTCGCCCTCGACGTGAGCATCCCCCTCATCGGGATGCTCAAGCGCAAGGGCGAGAAGATCCTCATCGACACCGCGCTGAAGGGCCTCAAGAAGCGCGTCGAGTCGCTCTGATCCGCGCCTGCCACGTGCGGATCCTCCTCTTCACCGGCAAGGGCGGCGTCGGCAAGTCGACCCTCGCTGCGGCCACGGCCTGTGCGAGCGCTGCTGCGGGCCACCGGACGCTCGTGCTTTCCACGGACGCCGCCCACTCCCTGGCCGACGCGCTCGACGTGCCCGCCACCGGCGAGCCGACCGAGGCCGCGGCGAACCTCTGGGTGCAGCACGTCGACGCCCAGCAGCGGTTCGAGCGGTCGTGGGCCGACATCCAGGCCTACCTGCTCAGCGTCCTCGACGTGGTGGGCGTCGACCAGGTCGCCGCCGAGGAGCTCACGGTGATCCCCGGCGCCGAGGAGGTGCTCGCGCTGCTCGAGGTCCGTGCGCAGGCGAGGTCCGGCACATGGGACGTCCTGGTGGTGGACTGCGCACCGACGGCGGAGACCTTGCGGCTTCTCGCGCTCCCCGAGGCGCTCGGGTGGTACATGGAGCGCGTGCTGCCCGTCGAGCGGCGCGTCGTCAAGGCGCTCAAGCCCGTGCTCAGCCGCGCGGCCGGGGTGCCGATGCCCGAGGACTCGGTCTTCGACGCCGTCGAGCGGCTGCACGCGGAGCTGGCGGACGCGCGCGCCGTGCTGACCAGTCCCGACACCTCGGTCCGGCTCGTGCTCACGCCCGAGTCGGTGGTGCTCGCCGAGGCCCGCAGGGCGTACACGCTGCTCACGCTGTTCGGCTACCGCGTCGACGCGGCGATCGTCAACCGGGTGTTCCCCTCGGGCGGTGCCGACGAGTGGCGCGCGACGTGGGTGGCGGCGCAGCAGCGGGTCCTGGCCGAGGCCGCCGACTCGTTCGCCGGCCTGGACGTCCACACCTCGGTCTACCGCGCGGTGGAGCCGGTCGGCCGCGACGAGCTGATCGACCTGGCGCGGGCCGTCTACGGCGACTCGGACCCCCTGGCGACGGGCGCCGTCGGCTTCCCGATGGCGGTGCGGCAGCAGGGGAGCGACCTGGTGCTCGTCGTGCCGCTGCCGCTCGCGGAGCAGGACGACGTGCGGCTCGCGCGCAAGGGCGACGAGCTCGCCGTGACCGTCGCGTCGTATCGTCGCCTCTTGACGCTGCCCTCCGGGCTGGCCCGGCACCGCGTGGCGGGCGCCCGGGTGCGGGACGGCGAGCTCCAGGTCCGGTTCACCGAGCCGGCGACCGCGACGACCGAGACCCGCCAGGAGGCGCTGTGACCGACGCAGGTGAGGCCTCCGACGTCGGCAGCCTCGGCGAGGAGGCCGCGAAGCTCCTAGGAGCTCTGTCCGGGTGGGCGCGCGACCATGCCGGCGAGGCAGGCGAGGGGATCGGCGGCCTCGCGGACCGGGCGGCCGCCTCGGTGCACGACCTCGACGCCCACCTCGCCACCGGCTCGGATGAGTGCACGATGTGCCCGCTCTGCCGCACCCTGCACGCCGTGCGCCGGCTCAGCCCGGAGGTCACTGGGCACCTCGGCGCCGCCGTGGGCTCGCTCGTCCAGGCTGCAGCAGCGCTCATCGCGACGGCCGACCCGCGCGACGCCGGCTCGACGGGGGACGAGGTCGAGCACATCGACCTCGTCGATGACTGGCCCGAGGACGACCCGCCTGCTACTGGCTGAGGCGCACCTGCCGGAGGCCCCCGTCGCACCTGTCGTCGCCGAGCGCGCATCCCGAGTCGGCTGTCACGATGGACACGTTCATGTTCCTCGCGATCAGGACGAGGTAGGTCGTGTCGCTGTTGTCCGATTTGATGCCCTCGAGCATGCTCGCGGCCTCGGAGCACGTGGTGAGGGTGCTCGGCAGCGGTTGCGAGGCCGTGGGGTACTTCGACTTGTTCTGCTTGCCGAAGTGGAACCCGCAGACCTGCACGCCGAGCAGCTTGTGGACGGGGAACACCGCGTTCGTGCCCGTCCCCGTGATGGAGGAGTAGGCGCAGAGGCCGGGCGAGGTGCAGAAGACTGGAATGGGAACGGTGACACCCGAGTTGATGAGGTCCTTCCACGCCTGAGGGACGTTGCCAGGGTCCGGCTGGCCGGGGTCACCGCTCAAGCACATGAATGGTGCAGTGGTCGACGGGCCGGGGCAGGCGGCCGCGAGATGCGCGTTGAGGTCGTTCCCGGTCTTGGTGCCCTGACCAGGGACGATCGCGATGGACGACGAGCAGCCGTTGCGGATCTGGTCGGCGAGGGCCGAGGTCCCGTTGCCGTCAGTCGTGTTCTCATTGGGACAATCGAGGGTCCACCAGTTGCCGGCGCCCGTGTTGTCGGGCATGGGACAGGATGTGGAGGTCCAGCCCGGCGCATCGCCTGGGGCGTAGAGCTTGAACGGCGTTCCGGGCGCTGCGTTCGGCGGGATGTCCGAGGAGCACAGTGCCATCGGGCGGAGACGTGGACCGGTGGTGGCCGCTTCGACCACCGCCGTGGCGCTGCGCTCGAGGTCGTAGTCTGCCGTGAAGCCGAGCACGCCGCCGAAGAAGTTCGGGCTGTCCGCTACCACGCTGGCTCGGACGACCAGGTCGCCGTTCTCGCAAGAGGTGGTCACAGCCCCGCCGGCCAGGGCCGCGGGCGCTGAGGTGGTGTCATTGGCGGCCACCTTGCTGTTCGCCTCGCTCTGGGCCGCTGTGTTGCCATTGCTGCGGATCTGTTCGCACTGCCGGTAGGGCTGAGCTGCGAAGACGCCAGCCGCCCCGAGCACGGCGGCGTCAGCTCCGGTCTGCGCCGCTCTCTTGTTGGCGTACGCCAGCCCGACATCGGCGACGAAACCCGACAACCCCACCATGACGACGGCGACCAGGCCCACGATCACCGCGGTCGCTCCTCGGTCGTCGCGACCGCGCCTCATGAGAACTCGCACCTCATCACCCCCGTTCCTGAAAGCGTCGGCGGGGCCAACAGGTTGAACGGCGGGAAGTCGATCGCCCACGGATTGGAGGCACCGGTGCGCGTGATCGTCACGGTGATGTTGGTGTTCGCGGGCCTACCACTGCACGGCCTGACGGTGGTGCTCCCGGCTGGGCAGAAACTGATGACTGGTGTCGGCACCTGGCTCGCGGACATGCCGATCGTCGCGGCGCTCGACTTGCCCTCGGTCTCTATCTGACTGCAGACAGGACCGTCCACAACCGCGTACCGAGCGGCTTGCCGTGCCGCACTGTTCAGCGAGATCTGCTGAGCGAGGACAAAACCGAAATTGACGATCCCGACCAGCACGAGGACGAGGATCGGCATGACGAGCGCGAACTCGACCGCGGCAGCTCCACGCTCCGTGCGAGCGTCCGTGCGTGGGCGCCAGCGCATGTGATCCCCTTTCCCCGAGATGTTCGCCCGTCACCGTAGGAGCCGGAGCCTCCGGCTGTCGCCGGTTCGACCCGAGTTCGGCCCGATCGCGGGCGAAGAATGGCTCGTTGTGACTAGGCGGGTGGTCCGATCGGCTCATGCCTAGGCGCATGGGCGAGGATGACGCGCATGGGCGTGGTCGTCGGTGTCGACATCGGAGGCACGAAGGTGCTGGCCGGCGCCGTGGACCCGGACGGGCGCGTGGTGCGGACCGCGTCGCGGACCACCCCGGGCCGTCGCGGGGTGACCTGTGAGGCAGAGGACGCCCTGGTGTCGGCGGTGCTCGAGGCCGCGGGAGGCCGAGCCGTGGCGGCTGTCGGGATCGCCGCCGCCGGGTTCGTCGACTCGGCCGGCGAGCGGGTCGTGTTCGCGCCGCACCTGCCGTGGCAGGGCGAGCCCCTGCGGGAGCTGCTGGCCGAGCGGCTCGGCTGCCCGGTGGCGCTGGACAACGACGCCAACTGCGCAGCGCGCGCGGAGGCCCACCACGGCGCTGCCCGCGGGGCGGCCCACGCGCTGATGGTCACCATGGGCACCGGGATCGGCGGGGCGGTGCTCCTCCGCGGTGAGGTGGTCAGGGGCGCCAGCGGGATGGCGGGGGAGTTCGGGCACATGCAGGTGGTCCCGGACGGACGGCCCTGCGAGTGCGGCCGGCGCGGCTGCTGGGAGCAGTACTCCTCCGGCAACGCGCTCGTCCGGCGGGCGCGGTCCCTCATGACCGAGCAGGCCTCGGTCCTCGCGAGCGGCGGCGACCCCGACGTGGTCACCGGCCCGATGGTCACCGCCGCGGCCGAGCAGGGCGACCGCGTGGCCCGCGCGGCGTTCGCGTCGGTGGGCGACTGGCTCGGCGTGGGCACGGCGAACCTCGTCGCGGCGCTCGATCCGGAGGTCGTGGTGATCGGTGGAGGCGTGTCGGCCGCCGGCGAGCTGCTCCTCGCGCCCGCGCGCGACGCGCTGAGCCGTACGCTCGTGGGCGCCGCTCACCGCCGCGTCCCGCGGCTCGTCGCCGCGCGGCTGGGGCCGCGGGCCGGCATGGTCGGCGCGGCCCTCCTCGCCGCCGAGGGTCAACCCCGGCGGTAGTCCGCGACTAGCTCGAGTGCGAGTTGCTCGAGGAACAGCCCGACGTCGGTCACGATGCCGCGGCTCTGGCCCGCGCCCCTGTCGGTGAGCCGGGTGACGGTGGCCGGGTCGATGTCGACGCACACGAGCGGGACGCTCGCGGGGAGGATGGTGCAGGTGGCGACGGCGTGGCGCTGCGCGGCCATCATCAGGCAGTAGCCGACGTCGCGGACCTCGGCCCGCATCGCCCGCCGCCCCTCGACGACGTCGGTGTGGACGTCCGGGAGCAGTCCGTCGTCGCGGACCGAGCCGACGAGGACGAACGGCTTGCCGTGCGTCACCAGGGCGTGCATCACGCCGCTCACCAGCACGCCGTCGCGCACGGCGGCCGCGACGGAGCCGGCCCGGCGGATCGTGTTGACCGACCTGACCCGGTGCTCGTGGCCGTGCTCGGCGTCCGGCGTCGAGACGGCGCCCTCGGCGGCCGGTCCCCGCAGCGCCGCCTCGATGTCCGTGGTGGCCATCGCGTTCCCGGCGAAGAGGACGTCGACCCATCCCGCCCGGACGAGGGCCGCCAAGGGCGGCACCCCGCCGGCGTGGACCACGGCGGCGCCCGCCACCCACAGCAGCCTCCTGCCGCTCGACCGCGCCTCGCGCATCCCGTCGGCGACCTGGCGCACGAGCACCGCCTGCGGGCGCTCGGCCACCGTCCCCGCCTGGGGGAGTGCCGTCGAGCCGCCCGCCGGCCGGGAGTCGGGCGGGGTCACCCGGACACCGGCCGCACCGACGACGACCCGCATGCCGCGCACGACGTCGGAGATGGGCACCGTCCGCACCCGCGGGCCGCCCGACGGCGAGTCGTCGACGACGAGGCCGCAGTCCATCTCCGGGTTCTCCACGTCGTACCACTCGCCGTCGAGCCGCACGCGCGTCTCGAGGTCCGTGGTGGAGTAGAAGCCGTCGGGCAGGACGCCGGCCCGGTCGGCGACCGCGAGCGTGGCGTCGGCGTGCCCGAGCTGGTTCACCCCACGCGTCTGGAGCCGCATCAGCAGGCGCTGCAGCGACGCGTCGTCGTCGGCCTGCACGGTGATGCGGGCGCTGCTGGGGTCGTGCGCCTCGTGACCCACGTCGAACTGCTCGAGGACGAAGTCGGCGCCGTAGTCACGGATGTCGTCGAGGACCCGCGACAGGATGCCGCTGTCCATGAGGTGCCCCGTGACCTCGACCGTCTCGCGTGCACCCACGCGGGGGACCCTACTGTCTCGTCGCGCCCGCGGACCGTGACAGGCGTCAGACGCGGGAGCCGTCGTCCCAGGGGTCCCGCGGCGAGCGCGGCATCGCGCGCACCAGGTAGACGAAGCCGCCGACGAACCAGGCCACGAGTGCCCAACCGACCAGGGGGTGGACGTAGACCGACAGGAGCCCGATGACCAGGGCCAGGAGCGGGGCGACGAAGACCCCGCCCCAGGCGATGCCGCGCTGCCAGGTCCGCGGGAGCGGGAACGGCGGCGCGGGTGGTGGCCGGAACCGCTCCGAGTCCACGACGGCGCGCTCCCGGACCTCGACCTCGTCGTCGTCGACGAGGTGGTCGGGCAGCTCGCCGGCGAGGTCGGCGGTCATGTCGGATCCCGCGCCGGGTGTGCGATCGCCCTCGCCGCCCGTGGCCGCCGGACCGGGGCCCCGGGACGCCGTCCCGGACGGCTCGTCGTCCAGCGCCGGACGCTCGCCGTAGTGCGCCACGATCTCGCGCCACGCCAGCTCGGTGCGGCTCTCGTCCTCGGGGCGGCTCACGTGCTCAACGGTAGCCGCTCGGTGGTTCCCCGACCCGTCCTGCTCGGCCCGCCACGGGGGTGCTGGTGGTGCACACTGTGCGCGTGAAGATCCCGTTGCGCCGCGCAGCCTCGGGCGCGTCCCTCGACCCAGCCCTCGTCGCGCCGATGTCCACGCCGGCGAGGCCGGAGCTGGCGGGCGGGCGTCGGATCGGCGTGCTCGTGCAGCACGGCTTCACCGGCAACCCCGCGTCCATGCGTCCCTGGGCCGAGGACCTGGCCGCGCGCGGGTACGCCGTCGAGATGCCGTTGCTGCCCGGCCACGGCACGCGCTGGCAGGACCTCAACAAGGTGACGTGGGCCGACTGGGTGGCGACCGCCGAGGGAGCGCTCGACAAGCTCGCGGCCGAGAACGACGCCGTCGTCGCGGTCGGGCTGTCGATGGGCGGCGCGCTCTGCCTGCGGCTCGCCGCGGACCACGGCGAGGACCTCGCCGGCATCGTCATCGTCAACGCGGCCGTCGACACCCTGCGCAAGGACGTCCGGCTGCTCCCGCTCCTCAAGCTCGTGGTGCCCGGCCTGCCGGGGATCGCCAACGACATCAAGAAGCCGGGCGCCGACGAGCACGGCTACCCGACCACCCCGCTGCGGGCCGCCGCGTCGATGTTCGCCGGGTACGCCGACCTGCGCCGCGACCTGCCGAGGATCACCGTCCCGGTGCTGTTCTTCCGCTCCGCCGTGGACCACGTGGTCGACATCTCGAGCTCGCGGGCGATCAACGCCGGGCTGTCGTCGAAGGACTTCGAGGAGCGGGTCCTGGAGGACAGCTACCACGTGGCGACGCTCGACAACGACGCCCCGCGCATCTTCGCCGAGTCCGCGGAGTTCATCGAGAGGGTCACCGGGCCGGAGCAGGGCTAGGCTCGGCCCGTGCTCTATTGGTTCCTGAAGTGGATCGCCCTCGGGCCGGTGCTCCGTCTCGTCTTCCGGCCCAAGGCCTTCGGCGTGGACAACGTCCCCGAGGTGGGTCCCGCGATCCTGGCGAGCAACCACCTGTCGTACGCCGACTGGCTGTTCATGCCGCTGACGCTCAACCGGCGGGTGACCTTCGTCGCCAAGGCGGAGTACTTCACCACCCCGGGCATCAAGGGCTGGTTCCAGAAGAAGTTCTTCACCGGCGCCGGTCAGGTCCCGATCGACCGCTCCGGGGCCAACGCCGCCGAGGGGGCGATGAAGTCGGCGATGAGGATCCTGGGGCAGGGGGAGCTGTTCGGCATCTACCCCGAGGGCACGCGCTCCCACGACGGCCGGCTCTACCGCGGCAAGACGGGCGTCGCCCGGCTGGCGCTGGAGTCCGGGGCACCCGTGGTGCCCTGCGCCGTGGTCGGCACCGACGTGGTCGCGCCGAACGGCAAGGTCTACGGCACCTGGACCCGGCCGGTCGTGCGGTTCGGCAAGCCGCTCGACTTCTCGCGCTACGCGGGCATGGAGAACGACCGCTACATCCTGCGCTCGATCACCGACGAGATCATGTACGAGATCATGCGGCTCTCCGGCCAGGAGTACGTCGACCTCTACGCCGCCAAGGCCAAGGAGCTCGACAAGGAGGCCAAGGAGAAGGCCAAGCAGGCCGCGGCCGCCCACCGGTCCGAGGCGGACGCGCCCGACGGCTCCGGGAGCGACCGGGCCGACCGGGACGGCGCGTCGCCCGACCACACCGGCGACGGGCCGGAGCAGAAGGCGTCCTGAGCGGCCAGCACGCGGCGCCGGCGCCGCCGCCGCGCGCCGACTCGGCCCTCGCCGTCGAGGACCGTCTCCACGCGGCCCTGGCCATCGTCCGGGTGGTCGTCACCGTCAACATGGTCGGCCTCAACGTCTACCGCCGCGACAGCTTCTCGCACCCCGAGCTGGGCCTCGCCGTCGTCTCGGCGTGCGTCGCCTGGACGGGGGCGGCCGTCTGGCTGTACCGGAGCCGGGCCCGGCGCACGCCCGCGCTGCTCGTCGCCGACCTGCTGATCGCGGTCGCCGCGATCGCGGTGACGCCGTGGGTGAAGTCCGAGGCGTTCCTCGCGACCGTGCCGGGGTTCTGGGTCATGGGCGCGCTGCTCGCCTGGGCGATCCACTGGCACTGGAAGGGCGGACTGGTCGCCGCCGTCGTGCTCTCGGCGACGGACCTGGCACCGCGCGAGGTGGTCGACCAGGGCAACTACGGCAACGTGTTCCTCGTGCTCGTCGGGGGACCCGTGGTCGGCTTCCTCTGCGAGTCGCTGCAGCGGATGGCCCGCGAGCGCGACGCGGCGGAGCGCGCGGCCGCGGCGGCCGAGGAGCGCACCCGGCTCGCCCGCGCCGTGCACGACGGCGTGCTCCAGGTGCTCGCCATGGTGCAGCGGCGAGGGGAGGCCGCCGGCGGCGAGTGGGCCGAGCTGGGCAGGCTCGCCGGCGAGCAGGAGCGCGGACTCCGCTCGCTGATCCGGCAGCAGGACACGGTGGCGACGGCACCCGGCGGCCGGGTGGACCTCGCCGGGGCCCTGGAGGCCATGGCGACCGCCCATCCCGTCCGCGTGGAGCTGGCCACGCCGGGCGGCTCCGTGCTCGTGCCCGAGCGCGTGGCCACGGAGACCGTCGCGGCCGTGCGCGCCTGTCTCGACAACGTGGCCGCCCACGTCGGGCCCGATGCCACCGCCTGGGTGCTGGCCCAGGCGGGCGGCGACTCGGTCACCGTCTCGGTGCGCGACGACGGGCCGGGCATCACCGACGGCCGGCTGGACGAGGCGGAGGCGGAGGGCCGGCTCGGCGTGGCGTCGTCCATCCGCGGCCGGGTCGAGGAGCTCGGAGGCGCCGCCACGGTCGACAGCGGCCCCTGGGGCACCGAGTGGGAGCTCACGGTCCCGCTAGCGTGACCGGGTGACCATCCACACCGGCCACCCGTTCCCTACTCCCGACGACCCCGTCCGCCGCCTGCGCGGGCGGCTGGGCGGCGCGGTGTCCCTGTGGACCGCCGGCGGTCCGGACGCGTCGCGGGCCGGCCTGACGGTGACGTCGTGGATGGTGGCGGCGGGGGCGCCCGGCCGGCTGCTCGGTCTCCTCGACCCCGACGCCGACCTCACCGAGGCCCTGCTCGGGACCGGACGCGGCGTGGTGCAGCTGCTGTCGTGGGCGGACCGCGGGCTGGCCGAGGCCTTCGCGGGGACGACACCCGCCCCCGGAGGCCCGTGGCGGATGGCCGGGTGGACCACGACGCCCCACGGCCCGCGCCTCGCGCATGCCGCCACGTGGGCGGCGGTGGAGGTCGAGGCGGACGTCGAGGTGGGCTGGTCCCGGCTGGTGACGTGCCGGCTCGACCAGCTGGTCGTCGGGGACGAGCACGAGCCCCTGGTGCACCGGCGCGGACGCTTCGTGCCCCCGGCAGGCTAGGGGTCTACGCTTCCCCCGTCTCGGAAGGGGGAACGGTCATGGTGAGGGTGATGGTGGTCGACGACCACCCGATGTGGCGTGACGCGGTCGAGCGCGACCTGCAGGCGGCCGGGCACGAGGTGGTCGGGGTCGCGTCCAACGGACGCGAGGCGATGGCGCGGTTCCCCGCGGCGGCACCGCAGGTGGTGGTGCTCGACCTGCAGCTGCCGGACCACAGCGGCGTCCAGGTGACGAGCATGATGCTCGAGCACGACCCCGCGGCCCGGGTCCTGATCCTGTCGGCCAGCGGCGAGCAGGACGACGTGCTGGACGCGGTGAAGGCCGGCGCCACGGGCTACCTGGTGAAGTCCGCCTCGAGCGCCGAGCTCGTCAGCGCGGTCACCCGCGTGGCCGACGGCGACACCGTCTTCACCCCCGGACTCGCCGGGCTCGTGCTGGGTGAGTTCCGGCGGATCGCGGACGGTCCCGCCGACGACCCGCGCGACCAGCTCACCGAGCGGGAGACCGAGATCCTCAAGATGGTCGCGACCGGGATGAGCTACAAGCAGATCGCCGCCCGGCTCGTGCTGTCGCACCGCACGGTGCAGAACCACGTGCAGAACACCCTGCGCAAGCTGCAGATGAACAACCGGGTGCAGCTGACCCGCTGGGCGATCGAGCACGGCCTCGACGACGGTGGGTGACGTCGGCGCATGACGCACACGGGACCGGGGACGCGCTGGGGGTGGCGGCGCGCCACCGCCGCCGACGCCGTCGCGCTGCGCGACCTCGAGCGGGCCGCGAGCCGGGCCGGGCTGGCCCACGTCTTCGGCGACCTGCCCTACCCCGACGACGACGTCCTCGCGCGGTGGGTGCTGCTGCTCGACGACCCGTCGGTGCTCGTGGAGGTGGTCGAGGACGACCGCGGGCTGGTGGCGCTCGCCGCCCACGACGGCGCCACCCTGCGGCACCTGGCCGTCCGCCCCGACCACTGGCGGACCGGGCTGGGCCGGGCCGGCTTCGCGCGCGCCGAGGCCGCCGGCGCGCGTCGGCTGTGGGTGCTCGAGGCCAACACCGGGGCACGCGCCCTCTACGAGTCACTCGGCTGGGCGCCGAGCGGCGTCACCCAGGAGTGCCCGTGGCCGCCGTACCCGACCGAGGTCGAGTACGCCGCGCCGGACGCTCCCTAGGATCGCCCCATGTCCGACTCGAGGTCCGACCCGCTGCTGGAGATCGCCGACGACCTCTACGCGCTGCCGCTCGCGGACTTCACGCCGGCGCGCGACGCGGCCGCCAAGGAGCACAAGGCCGACAAGCCGCTCAGCGCCGCGATCAAGGGCCTGCGCAAGGCGTCGGTCGCTGCGTGGGTGGTCAACCTGCTGGTGCGCCGCGACCCCGAGCAGGTCGACCAGGTGCTCGCGGTCGGGGAGGCCCTGCGGGAGGCCCAGGAGAACCTCGACGCCGCCCAGCTGCGGGAGTTCACCAAGCAGCGCCGCCAGCTGACCGCATCGGTCACCACGGCCGCTCGCCGGCTGGCACGCGAGGAGGGGGTGCGCACCACCGAGTCGGTGGCCGAGCAGGTCGAGGCGACCCTGACCGCCGCGATGCTCGATCCCGACGCGGCCAAGGCGGTGCGCAGCGGGCTCCTGGTGACCTCGATCGCGGCGACCGGCCTCGGTGACCTCGACCTCAGCGGGGCCGTCGCGGTGCCGGACGCGCTCGGGTTCAGCGCGAAGGCCCGGCCCGCCGCCGCACCCGGGCCGAGCGCGCGTCCCCAGCTGCGCGTCGTACCCGACCCGGACGCCGAGGAGAAGGCCCGCGCCGCCGCGGACGAGCGGCTCGCCGACGCCAGGGCCGCGCTGAAGGAGAGCGAGAAGGAGCAGCGCGCCGCGCGCCGGGCGGTGGAGAAGCTGCAGGCCAGGACGCTGCAGATCCAGTCCGAGATCGACGAGCTGCGCAGCCGGATCGCCGCGCTCGAGGACACGTTGGAGGAGGTCGACGAGGACCTCGCCCAGGCCGAGGCCGAGGAGGCCGAGGCCGGGGAGGCGGTGGAGGAGGCGCGTGCCGCCGTCGAGGCGGCCCGGGAGGCGCGGGAGCGGCTCTAGCCCGCCCAGCCCTTCGAGCGCTCGACCGCGTCCCGCCAGCGGTCGTACGACGCGTCGAGCGCGGCGCGGTCGCCGCCGGGCTCGAACCGGCGCTCCAGCGACCAGGTGTCACGCAGGTCGTCCGTGGAGTCCCACACGCCCGTGCCGAGGCCGGCCAGGAACGCGGCGCCCAGCGCCGTGGTCTCCACGATCTCCGGGCGCTCGACGGCCCGGCCGACCTGGTCGGCCTGCACCTGGCAGAGCAGGTCGTTGGCCGCCGCGCCGCCGTCGACCCGCAGGGTGGAGAGCTCCGGGAGGGTCTCCACGACGTCACGGACCTCGAAGGCGATGGCCTCCAAGGTCGCGCGCACGAGGTGCGCGCGGGTCGTGCCGCGGGTGATGCCGATGATCGTGCCGCGCGCGTGCGGGTCCCAGTGCGGCGCGCCCAGGCCGGTCAGGGCGGGCACGAACACCACGCCGTCGGTGTCGTCGACGGTGGCCGCGATCGCCGCCGTCTCGGCCGCGCTGCCGACGACCTGCAGCCCGTCGCGCAGCCACTGCACCGCCGAGCCGGTCACGAAGATCGCACCCTCGAGCGCGTAGGTCATGTCGCCGTCGGGGGAGCGCCACGCCGCGGTGGACAGCAGGCCGGCGCCGCTGCGGACCACGCGGTCGCCGGTGTTGGTCAGGATGAACGAGCCGGTGCCGTAGGTGCACTTGGACTCGCCCTCGTCGAAGCAGGTCTGCCCGAACAGCGCCGACTGCTGGTCGCCGGCGATGCCGGCGATCGGCAGCGACAGCCCGAGGAACACCGCCGGGTCGGTCGGCGCCACCTCGCCCCAGTTGGGCACCAGCTCGGGCAGCGCGTCGCGGGGCACCCCGAAGAGGCCGCACAGCTCGTCGGACCAGTCCCCGGTCGCGAGGTCGAGGAGCAGGGTGCGGCAGGCGTTGGACACGTCGGTGACGTGCCAGGTGCCGCGGGTCATCCGGGCGACGAGGTAGGAGTCCACGGTGCCCACGGCGTAGCGTCCCGACTGCACCAGCGCCCACGTGTGCGGCTCGTGCTCGGCGAGCCACATCAACTTGGTGCCGGAGAAGTAGGGGTCCAGCCGGAGCCCGGTGAGCTCGGCGACCCGGTCCTCGTGGTCCTCGGACCGCAGTCGCTCGCAGATGTCGGCGCTGCGCCGGTCCTGCCACACGATGGCGCGGCGGGGCGAGCCGAGCGTCTCCCGGTCCCACAGCACGACCGTCTCGCGCTGGTTGGTGATGCCGAGCGCGGTCAGCTCGGACTGGTCGACCTTGCCGAGGACCTCGCGGGTGGCCTCGAGCGTGGCCTGCCAGATCTCCTCCGGGGAGTGCTCGACCCAGCCGGGGCGGGGGAAGTGCTGGCGGAACTCCTGGTAGCCCGTGGCCCGGATGCGGCCGTCCTCGGTGACCACCACCGCCGTCACGCCCGTGGTGCCGGCGTCGATGGCCAGGACGCTCACCGGCGGCCGTCCTCGCCGCCCCCACGGATGATGTCGAGGATGCGGCGGTCGATCCACGCCGGCCGGGCCCCGGAGTCCACCCGCATCTCGTAGTTCTCCGAGCCGACCCACATGTGGAAGCTCTCCTTGCCCTCGGCCTTCGCCAGGGACTCCAGCTCCATCATCAGCGCGTCGTCGACGGGCACCTTCTCCTCGTCCGTCGACGCCGTCAGGTAGAGCTCGTTGAGGTCCACCAAGCGCGCGAGCTCGGTGACCGGCGCGGCGTGGTCGTCCACGCGGAGGTCGACGGCGACGTCGTCGTGGCCGCCGTAGCCGGCCCCGTCACGGACCACCAGCAGCGCCGCCGACTGACGCCCGCGGCTGTCGCCACCGGCCTCGTCGCCGGCGGTGAGCGCGGCGAGCAGGCGCCGCTCGACGGGCTGCCCGGCGGACGCCAGCCAGGCCGCCTCCATCGCCTCCACGACCTCGGGGCCGGTGAGGATGTTGCCCTGGATGGCGTAGCCGCCGCGCTCGCCGCTGCGGCCGGTCACGCCGCCCGCCCACGCGAAGCACTGGGAGCCGGTCCACGTGGCCGCGTTGCCGTCGGAGTCGACGATCCCGACCTGCCGGTGGTCGCGCCCCTCGTCCTCCTCGACCAGGCGGTCCAGGGCGACCTGGGCGGTGGCGCCCTCGTCGAGGTGGGCCAGCCCGAGGTACTTGTACGCGAGGTTCGCGTCGGCCTGCGTGGCGATCGCGCCGACCCCGGCGGCTGCCGCCGGGACGGCCGACCCCACGGCCAGGAACTTGGAGGCGACGGCGACTCCCCAGGAGTCACCGTCATCGGACCGGGCCACGATCGAGAACGTCATGCCCCGACCCTAGTGTGAGCACGTGCTGACCCGACTCGGATTCCCCCGCGTGGGGGAGCACCGCAGGTTCGTCACGGCCATCGTGGCCGACACCGTGGGCAGCGGGCTCTTCATGCCGATCACGCTGCTCTACTTCCTCGCGATGACCGACCTCACCCTGGTGCAGGTCGGCTCGGCGCTGTCCATCTCGGCGCTGCTGACCATGCCCGGGGCGTTCGTCATCGGCAGCCTGGTCGACCGGTTCGGCCCCCGCCGGATGATGCTCGCGGGAAATCTGCTGCAGGCGGCCGGGATGGTCGCCTACCTCTGGGCCGACTCGTTGCTGGCGGTCGCGCTGTGGACCGCGCTGCTCAACCTCGGTCGCCAGTCGTTCTGGGGGTCCTTCGGCAACGTCGTCACCGCCATCTCGGCGCCGGGCGAGCGCGAGCTGTGGTTCGGGTTCCTGCAGGCGGTGCGCAACCTCGGCTACTCCGTCGGCGGCGTCCTGGCGGGCGTCGCCCTGCAGGTCGGGACCGACACCGCGTTCCGGTCGGTCGTGGTCGCCAACGTCGCCACGTTCGTCGTCGCCTTCGTGCTGCTGCTCGACGTGCCCGACCACCGCGTCGCGCGCGACGACGACGCGCCGGTGGAGGGCTGGGGCGTCGTGCTGCGCGACCGGCCCTACCTCCGGCTCGTGCTGGGCCAGTTCGGCTTCGTGGCGGGGATGATGGTGCTGAACTTCGCGCTTCCGGTGTACGTCGCGGAGAACATCGACCTGCCGGGCTGGGTGGTCGGCGCGATCTTCACCCTCAACACCGCGCTCGTGGGGCTCGGGCAGGGTCTCGTCGTACGCCGCATGACCGGGCAGGTCCGTGCCCGGATGATGGGGCTGGCGCAGGTGGTGTTCGTGGCGAGCTACGCGATGTTCGTCGTGGCCGGCTGGCTGCCGGTGTGGCTCGCCGTCGTGGTCATGCTGGTCGCCGCGGCGGTCTACACCGGCGGTGAGCTGGTCGGCAGCCCCGTGTTCAGCGCGACGGCGGCGGAGGCCGCCCCCGACCACCTCCGCGGTCGCTACCTCGGACTGTTCCAGCTCAGCTGGGGCATCGGCGGGGCGGTGACGCCGGTCGCCTACACGTGGCTGCTCGACCGGGGTGAGACGACGCTGTGGTGGGTGCTGGCGGTCCTCGCCCTCGCCGGGGCGGCGTACCTCCAGACCCTCCCGAAGGTCCTGCCCGCGGCCGGTCTCCGCGTCACCCACCGGGTGCCTCAGGCGGAGCCGTCGGCCGACGACGCCTCCGCCTGAGCGCGGCGGCGGGGCGTGCGGGTCAGGCCTGGCCGGTGGCGGCCCGCAGCCGGGTGAACCACTCCTGGGTCGGGTCGAACGGCTTGTGCCCGGCGATGCGCTCGAACTCGATCGCGCGCAGCTCGTCACCGCGGTCCTCGTCGTGCCCGATGACGCCCGGGCGGCCCTCGAGCGCCGACCGCACGGCCAGCTCGGCCATCTCGCGGATCAGCGCGAGGTCGGCGTCGTTGGCCGGCGCCGAGCGGGAGAAGTAGCCCGACTTCTGCACCATCGTCTTCTCCGCGCCGATGGCCTCGGAGAAGCGGTCGGCGAAGTAGCGCCCGGGGTTGATGGTGTCGATCTTGACGTGGCCGAAGGGGTCGCGCCCCACGGTCTCGCCGGCCGCCTCGAGGTCGGCGACGATGTCGTCGATGCCGGCACCCTCGGCCAGGAAGATGTTGATGCAGCCGATCTCGTCCATCACCGCCCGCAGCCGGGCCGCCTCGGCCGCGAGGTCGATGGCGATCTCCGGGACGTACACCGCGTGGATCGCCCACCTGCGCGGGTCGAGCCCGATGCCGGGCAGCCACTCCTGCTCGGCGTGCCAGGCCATGTAGTCGCGCGCCGCCGCCGCGGTCAGCCAGCCGCTGGCGCGGCCCATCACCTCGTGCACGATGAGCATCCGCGGGTTCGAGCCGTGCTCGGCCAGGACGTTGCGCGCGAACCGCGACGCCTGCTCCGCGGCGGTCAGCGCCCCCAGGCTCTGCCGGATCGGGACGATGTCGTTGTCGATGGTCTTGGGCAGCCCGACGACGGTCAGCTCCGAGCCCTGGGTGGCGAGGTACGCCGCCAGGTCGGCAGCGGCCGTGTTGGTGTCGTCGCCGCCGATGGTGTGCAGCACGTCCACGCCGTCGGCCTGCAGCCGGGCGGCGGCGACCTCGAGGGCGGTCTCGCCCTCACCGATCAGCCCGCGGCGCCGGCAGTCCGCGTCGTTGGTCAGCTTGACCCGGCTGTTGCCGATCGGGCTGCCGCCGTAGCGGTGGAGCAGCGCCGCGCCGGCCCGCTCGTCGGCGCCGATGGTGACGCTGCTGCCGGTCAGCAGGCCGTGGTAGCCGTGCCGGTAGGCGATCAGCTCGATGTCCGGGTCGGTCGCGTCGTAGGTCTCGATGAGCGCGCCCACGGCGGAGGAGAGGCAGGGGGCGTACCCGCCCGCGGTCAGGAGCGCAACACGCTTCGGCATGCCCAGCAGGGTAGTGGCGGGTGCTTGGAACGATCAAAGCCGACGAGCGGTGGACGCCCGTCCACCGCCGGGACGTGACCCGCGCGCCGCCACGGCGTTGAGGGGACGGGGCAGTGGTTGCCTCGGCCAGCCAGCAGGGCCATTGTGAGGAGACGCCGTGCAGGGCACGGACCGGACGAGGGGAGTCTCGATGAGCGCGACGGAAGCCACGCACCAGGACCTCGACGGGCCGAAGGACGCCGACCTCAAGCGCGTGCTCGGGCCCAAGCTGCTCCTGCTCTTCATCGTCGGCGACATCCTCGGGGCGGGCGTGTACGCCGTCACTGGCAAGCTCGCCGGCGAGGTCGGTGGCATCGCGTGGCTGCCGTTCCTCGTGGCCTTCGCCATCGCGACGGTCACCGCCTTCTCCTACCTCGAGCTGGTCACCAAGTACCCGCAGGCCGCCGGCGCCGCGCTCTACACGCACAAGGCGTTCGGGCTCCACTTCGTCACCTTCCTCGTCGCCTTCACGGTCGTGTGCTCGGGCATCACGAGCGCGTCCACCTCCTCGAACCTGCTGGCCGCCAACCTGCTGATCGGCTTCGGCAACGACGAGCCCAGCACGGCCGCGACGCTCGTCACGGCGCTCGTGTTCATGCTCGTGCTGGCCGCGATCAACCTGCGCGGCGTCGGCGAGAGCGTGAAGTTCAACGTGCTGCTGACGATCGTGGAGATGCTCGCGCTGGCCATCGTGATCCTCATCGGCCTGTGGGTGATCGGCCGCGGCGAGGGCGACCTGGGTCGGATCACCGTCTTCGAGAGCCCCGACGACAAGGGCCTGTTCATGGCGGTCACCATCGCCACCGCCATCGCGTTCTTCTCGATGGTCGGCTTCGAGGACTCCGTCAACATGGTCGAGGAGACCAAGGACCCGCGGCGGATCTTCCCGCGAACGATGTTCACCGGGCTCGGCATCGCCGTGGTGATCTACATGCTGGTGGCCATCTCGGTCGTGGCCGTCATCCCGCCCGGCCAGATCGCCGAGCCGACCAACGCCGAGGCGGGCATCCTGCTCGACGTGGTCAAGGTGGGCTCGCCCGACCTGCCCATCGACACCATCTTCCCGTTCCTGACCGTCTTCGCCGTCGCCAACACCGCCCTCATCAACATGTTGATGGCGAGCCGGCTCGTCTACGGCATGGCCAAGCAGGACGTGCTGCCGCGCTCGCTGAGCAAGGTCCTGCCGGGGCGCCGCTCGCCCTGGACGGCGATCGTCTTCACCACGCTGCTGGCGCTGGGACTGATCACCCTGGTCACGCTCGAGGCGGAGTCCTCGGTGGTCGTGGCGCTCTCGGGCACGACCGCCCTGCTGCTGCTCGCCGTCTTCACCATCGTCAACGTCGCCTGCCTCGTCCTGCGTCGCGACCCGGCCCCCGAGGGCGCCTTCCGCGCACCGTCGTTCCTGCCGGTCGTGGGAGCGCTGTGCTGCGCCTACCTCCTGGGGCCGTGGGCGCGCCTCGAGGCCGACATGGTGCAGTACAAGATCGCCGCGGGACTGCTGGCCGTGGGCATCGTGCTCTGGGCCCTCACCTGGCTGACGAACCGCGGGGTCCGGGCGAAGAAGACCGGCTTCCGCGACATCGACCACATGGAGGACGACGTCCGCTGACGCGGCGTGCGCGTCGACACGTCGGGTGGGCTCCCGCGTCCGTCGGGCCGTCCGTCTACGGTTGGCCGGGTGACACGACGACGTCTCGGGCCGGCGGTGGCGGTGCTGACCGCCTCCGCCCTCGGCTGCTCGACGGCCACCCCGCCCGCGCCGTCGGCAGGCGCCACACCCGCGGGCGAGCACCCGGCGGCGACGCCCGACGTGCCGCAGCCCGACTGGAGGGTGCCGCAGGGCGGGCACGGGCCGCGTGACCGCCCGGCCGTGGCTCCCGCGCCCGAGCTGACCGGCGCCTACCGCTTCGTCTCCGCGCCCGACTTCCTCAACCAGGACGTCGCCGACCTCACGGCCGGCGGTCGACGCACCTACGTCGTGGCGGCCACCGGGGAGGTCGCCAACTCCACCAACGCCGACTACGAGGCCGCGCTCGACCACGTCATCGACGAGATGGCCGGGCACGGCACCGACGACGTCCTCGTCGCGGGCGACCTCGTCGAGGGCCGCTGGGGGCGCGACGACTCGCGCACCGGTGTCTTCGGCCCCGTGCGCACGCCGGCGCAGCGGCTGCGGGCCTACCGGCGCGCCGCCGCGGTCTACTACCCGGCCTGGCTGCAGCGGTTCACCGACCGGGGCCTCACGACGTACACCGCCGTCGGCGACCACGAGGTCGGCGACGACCCGTGGCGCTCGCGGCGCCGGACAGCCTGGGTCGACTTCAAGCGTCGCCACGTCCCCGAGTTCAAGCGGCTCTACGTCGACCACGTCCTGCGGAACGCGCGCGGCCGGCACCGCTTCCCGCAGCGGCCGCGCCGCGGGCCGGCGAGGCACACGGCCTACGCCGTGCGCCTCGACCGCGACGTCCTCCTGGTGACGATCGACGTCTTCGAGCGTCGCGGGAACGACCTGCACGTGTCGGTCGACGCCGAGCAGCTGCGGTGGCTGCGCCGGGTGCTGCGCCAGGCCCGTCGCGACGAGGTGCCCTGGGTGGTGGTGCAGGGCCACGTCCCGATGACGGGCGACGTCCGCACCCGCAACTCCAGCAGCCTCATCTACGAGGGCGGCATGCGCTCCGAGCTCTGGCGGGCGATGGTCGAGGGCGGCGTCGACGTCTACCTGAGCGGGGAGGTGCACGACCAGACCGTCCACCAGCGCGACGGCGTGCTCCAGGTGTCGCACGGCTCGCTGTTCTACCGGGGCGAGGCGTCGTACGTCGTCGGGCAGGCCACGGCCGACGAGCTGGTCCTGGAGAACCACCAGTTCCGCGGGGAGGTCGGCTTCGACGACCGGCTGTGGACCACCTCCACCCAGGGCGCGCCAGGACACCTCAGCTACCCGGACGCCTCCGTCGTCACCGGCACCCTCGTCGCCAGTCGCACCCGCGACGGGGGGCTCCGCGTGACCGACGCCGCCGGTGTGCTGGCACCGCGCGACTGAGCGTGCCGTCCCCGCCGGGTGGGCACCCGGTCCGTCGTCGGCGTTCAGGGGTCGGTCAGGGTTCGGGCGCGACGGCCCGGCCGCCGTACCCTTGTCGGGTGAGTGCCATCCCCACCCTCGAGCAGCTGCACGCGCTCGGACCGAAGCAGCAGCCGACCTACCCCGACGCGGGGGCGGTCGACGCCGCCGTGGCCCGGCTGAGGACTGCGCCGCCTCTCGTGTTCGCGGGCGAGTGCGACGACCTCACCGCCAAGATCGCCGCGGTCACGCGCGGCGAGGCGTTCCTGCTCCAGGGCGGTGACTGCGCCGAGACCTTCGCCGGCGTCACCGCCGACAACGTCCGCAACAAGCTGCGGGTGCTGCTCCAGATGGCCGTCGTGCTGACCTACGCCGCCTCGGTGCCGGTCGTGAAGCTCGGCCGCCTCGCGGGGCAGTACGCCAAGCCGCGCAGCTCCGACGAGGAGACCCGCGACGGCGTGACCCTGCCGGCGTACCGCGGCGACGCCGTCAACGGCTACGACTTCACGCCCGAGGCGCGCATCCCGGACCCGCAGCGGCTCGTGGAGGTCTACAACTCCTCGGCCGCGACGCTGAACCTCGTCCGCGCCTTCGTGACCGGCGGCTACGCCGACCTGCGCCAGGTGCACACCTGGAACACCGACTTCGTGCAGAGCTCGCCGTTCGGCCAGCGCTACGAGGCGATGGCCGACGAGATCGAGCGCGCGCTCACGTTCATGAAGGCCATCGGCGCCGACCCCGACGAGTTCCACCGCGTCGACTTCCACTCCAGCCACGAGGCGCTGCTGCTGGAGTACGAGCAGGCGCTCACCCGCATCGACTCGCGGACCGACCTGCCCTACAACGTGTCCGCGCACTTCGTGTGGATCGGCGAGCGCACCCGCCAGCTCGACGGCCCGCACGTCGAGCTCCTGTCGCGGATCAAGAACCCCATCGGCATCAAGCTGGGCCCGACCACGACGCCGGACGACGCTCTCGCCTACGCGGCGCGGCTCAACCCCGACAACACGCCGGGCCGGCTGACCTTCATCACCCGCTTCGGCGCCGGGAAGATCCGCGACGGCCTGCCGGCGCTCGTCGAGAAGGTCACCGCCGAGGGCCTCAACGTCGCCTGGGTGTGCGACCCGATGCACGGCAACACCTTCGAGGCGTCCTCCGGCTACAAGACCCGCCGCTTCGACGACGTCATCGACGAGGTGCAGGGCTTCTTCGACGTGCACCGCAGCCTGGGCACGTGGCCCGGCGGCGTCCACGTCGAGCTCACCGGCGACGACGTCACCGAGTGCGTCGGCGGCGGCGAGGAGATCGACGAGGTGGGCCTGGCCCATCGCTACGAGTCGGTCTGCGACCCGCGCCTCAACCGTGTGCAGTCGCTCGAGCTCGCGTTCCTCGTCGCCGAGATGCTGCGCAAGGCCTGACCTTCTGCCTCGTCCGGGCGGTGGGTGGTGCAGGTTCTGGCGGGCGAGAACCTGCCTCACGCACCGCTGGTGCGTGGGTTGTACGCCGGTCCGGCCGGGGCGGTGAGTGGTGCAGGTTCTGACCCGCGCAAACCTGCCTCACGCACCGCTGGTGGGTGCGTCGTACGCAGCGCCCGTCCGGGCGGTGAGTGGTGCAGGTTCTGGCGCACGAGAACGTGCCTCACGCACCGCTGGTGCGTGCGTTCTACGCAGCGCCCGTCCGGGCGGTGAGTGGTGCAGGTTCTGGCGGGCGAGAACCTGCCTCACGCACCGCTGGTGCGTGGGTTGTACGCCGGCCCGGCCGGGGCGGTGAGTGGTGCAGGTTCTGACCCGCGCAAACCTGCCTCAAGCACCGCTCGACGCCTCCGCGAGCGGTCCGGGTAGGTTCTGCGGGTGATCGACCTGCGCTCCGACACCCTCACCCGCCCGACCGACGCGATGCGCGAGGCGATGGCCCGCGCGGAGGTCGGCGACGACGTCTACGGCGAGGACCCGACCGTCGCGGCGCTCGAGGAGCGGGTGGCCGCGATGTTCGGGCACGAGGCGGCCCTGTTCACCCCGACCGGGTCGATGGCGAACGTCCTGGCCGTGGCGAGCCTCGTCGCCCCGGGCGAGGAGGTGCTGTGCGAGTCCTCGGCGCACATCGCCCGCGCCGAGCTCGGCGCCCACGGGGCGATCACCGGCCTCACCATGCGGACCTGGACGGGTCCGCGCGGGCAGGTCGACCTGACCGCGATCGACGCGATGCACGCGCCCGACATGGGCCCGTTCTTCGTGCGCACGGCTGCGGTGTCGGTCGAGAACACCCACAACTTCGCGGGCGGTGCGGTCCTGCCGGTCGACGACCTGCGCGCGCTGCGCGCGTGGGCGGACGACACCGGCACGCGGGTCCACCTCGACGGCGCCCGCATCTGGAACGCCCACGTGGCGACCGGGACGCCGTTCGCCGACTACGGCCGGATCGCCGACGTGCTCGCGGTGTGCCTGTCCAAGGGCCTCGGGGCCCCCGTCGGCTCACTGATGGTCGGCTCGGCCGACGCCATCGCCGAGGCGCGGGTACGGCGCAAGCGGATGGGCGGCGGGATGCGCCAGGTCGGCGTGCTCGCGGCGGCCGGGGCGTACGCCCTCGACCACCACGTCGAGCGGCTGGCCGACGACCACGCGCACGCCCGGCTCCTCGGCGAGGCGGTCGGGGTGGACCCGGCCGGTGTCGACACCAACATCGTCGTGGTCGAGCGTCCCGACGCCGCCGCCTTCGTGGCGGGGGCCGCCGAGGAGGGCGTCCGGATCGCCGCGGTGGGTCCTCGGACCGTACGCCTCGTGACGCACCTCGACGTGACGCGGGGCGACGCCGAGCGCGCCGCCGTCGTGCTCAGCCGGCTCGCCGCCCGGTGACGGAGACCTCGCTGATCGCGGTGTAGTCGCGGCCGAGGTCGCCGGTGCCGGGCGGCGTGACGGCGGTGAGCGTGAGGGTCAGGGCCGTGGTCTCCACCGGCGGCACCTGCAGTCGCTGCACCGCCGGACGTTGCACGAACGTCTGCTCCACGGTCGTGCCGTCGTCGAAGCCCCACGTCGCAGCGAGGATGCGGCGGTTGTTGAGGTACCAGTCGACACCCGCGACCTGCTTGGCGTAGCCGTTGATGATGCCCACGCGGGTGACGACGGCAGGCCGGGGGAGCGTGATGGTGACGGTCTGCCCGGTGGCGTCGCCGGGGACCCGCCACGCCGTGGCCGGGTCTCCGTCGCCCATCCGCGCGGCGCCGTAGGTCACCAGGGCGCCGTCGAGGTCGGTCGTCGGGAGAGCGGTGCCGGGCACCTCGAAGGTCGCACCCGGGACCAGCTCGCGCAGACGCCCGACGCCGGAGGCCGTCCCGGAGCCTTCGGCCCCGCCGCCCTCGCCGGCCCCGGTGGCCCGGGCGGGCTCCTGACCCGCGCCGCCTGCGTCGCCTCCGGAGGAGTCGGCGGCCTCCCCGCCGTCGGAGCCGAGGATCCGCAGCAGCACGACGACCAGGCCCACCAGCAGCACCGCGCCGCCCACCCAGGCGATCCAGGCACGACCGCGGATCGGGGCGTCGACGTCGGGGTCGTCGACCACCTCGTAGGGCAGCAGCTCCTCGCGTGGGTCCCACTCCCGGCGCGGCGGGCGGGATGCCGCAGCCGGACGCGAGGCCGGCGCAGCGGTCGGCGCAGCGGTCGGCTCGGGTCCGGGTGGAGGATCCGCTGGCTCGC
The DNA here is from genome assembly GCF_017916385.1 of Nocardioides xinjiangensis. Taxonomy (NCBI): domain Bacteria; kingdom Bacillati; phylum Actinomycetota; class Actinomycetes; order Propionibacteriales; family Nocardioidaceae; genus Nocardioides; species Nocardioides xinjiangensis. The sequence goes on along the minus strand of NZ_JAFMSW010000001.1, from coordinate 312,284 downwards.
GGGTGCCGGGCGGAGTGGACGGGGCCGACCGGCCGGACGGCGCGGCGCGGCCGGACGAGCGACCGGACGGCGCGAACCGGCCGGACGGGGCAGCCCCACCCGACCGGGCAGCCCGACCGGGCCGGGCAGCCCGACCGGACCGACCGGACCGACCGGGCCGGGCGGCAGGAGGGATGGGCGTGGGGTCAGCGGCCTGCACCGGCGGGGCGAGCGGCGGGTGCTCGGCGTCCCCGGGCGCCGGCCCCGCATCGGTCGAGGGCGCAGGTGCCGCCGGCGACGTGGGTGCGGGTGCGCCGATCGGGTGCCCGCAGTTGAGGCAGAACCGGCCCACGCCGAGCTCGGCCCCGCACGCCACGCACCTGTCCACGCAGCCACGATAGGGGCTCCGCCACGACCGCGCGGGGGAAGCGGCATCCGCGCCGGCTCACACGGCGATGTGCGCGACCTCGCCCTCGACCGGGCGCCGCGGCGCGAGCTCGACCGTCAGCATCGCGACGAGCACCATCGCGCCGCCGAGCAGCAGCCGCGTGGTGAGGTCCTCGCCGCCCAGCCAGACAGCGAAGAAGGAGGCGAACACCGGCTCCATGCTCATGATGATCGCGCTCCGGGTGGGCGTCAGGTGCGCCTGCGCCCAGGTCTGTCCGAGCAGTCCGAGGGCACCGACGACGACGGCCATGTAGGCCACGGACGCCCAGTCGCCGGCCCGGTCGGGCAGGACGATCCCGTCGTGCGCGGTCGCCAGGGTGCAGACGACGGCGATCACGATGATCTGCAGGATGGTCATCCCGACGGCGTCCTGGGCGGTCGACCACGCCCCGAGCCCGACGATGTGCAGCGCGTAGAGGACGGCGGAGGTCAGCGTGACGAGCTCGCCGTAGCCGATGCTGAAGCCGTCGAGCGCGAGCACGGCGAGCCCGGCCGTGGCCAGGGTGACCGCGACCCAGGTCACCGGCGGGATCCGGGTACGGAGGATCGCGGCGGCCAGGAGCGGCGTGCAGACGACGTACAGCCCGGTGACGAAGCCGCTGACGCTGGCCGGCGTGTGCGCCAGCCCGGCGGTCTGGAGGATCTGCGCCACCCCGTAGAGCGCGCCGAGGACCACCGCGTGCCGCCGCACCACCGGGGAGAGCCGGCCGAGCGCCCGCGGCGCCACCGCCACGAGCACGAGCGCGGCGATGCCGAACCGGACGGCCAGGAAGTCCAGCGTCGGCACGCGGTCGAGCAGGTCCTTGATCATGAAGAACGTCGACCCCCAGCACGCGGCCAGCGCGAGGAGGGCGGCGGACGCGAGCAGGGTCGTACGCCGGGTCTGCTCGCTGTGCACGGACGAAGGCTAGGACCTCAGATGAGGAACAGCGTGATCGTCGAGCCCTTCGCGACCTGCTCGCCCTGGCCCGGGTCCGAGCTGAAGACGAAGCCCAGTCCGAGGTAGTTCTCGGCCTCCTCGGTGCGGACCTCGAAGCCGAGGCCCTGGAGCAGGTCGGTGGCGGCCTCGACGCCCATGGCGCGCACCCGCGGCACCTCCACGAGCTCGGGGCCGAGCGAGACCACGAACGACACGGTGTCGCCGCGGAAGAGCGTGGTGCCGGCAGGGGGGTCCTGCGAGATGATCGCGCCCTCGGGGACGCTGTCGCTGTGCTCCTCGCCGGACACCGTCACGTCGAGGCGCCGCCCGAGTGCCGCCTCGGCGGCGTCGTAGGACCGGCCCGTCCAGTCCTCGACCTCGATGGGCCGGCGGCCCTTGCTGAGCACGAGGTCGATGCTGGCGCCCGGCTTGAGCGTGGTGCCGGCCGCGGGCCGGGAACGGATGACCTGCCCCTCCGGCACCGTCTCGCTCCAGCGACCGGTGCTCTCGCCGAACGCGAGGTTGGTCGCGGCGAGCGAGTCCTGCGCCTGGTCCTCCGTCTGCCCGCGCAGCTGCGGGACGTCGTAGCGCTCGGGCCCCAGGGAGAGCGTCAGCGTGACGGTGCCGCCGTCGAGCACATTGTCGCCTGGGCCGGGGTCGGTCCCGATGACGAGGCCGGGGGCCACGTTCTCCGAGTACGCCGGCTCGCCCGCCTCGGCCTGCAGGCCGGCGTCCTCCAGCGCGGCGTTCGCGGCGGACTCGTCCAGCCCCAGCACGGCGGGCGTGGTCGTGTAGCGCTCCCACCCGAACCAGTAGGCGCCGAGCCCGATGCCGGCGGCGAGCAGGACGGCCAGCACCAGCGCGACGGGTCCGCGGCGGGAACGTCGTCGCGCGGTCGTCGTCACCGGCGCCGCGGGCGTCGGCGTCCGGCCGGCCCCCGCACGCTCGCGGGCAGGGGTTGCGGGCGGAGCGGCCGGGGGGAGGGTCGTGCGCATCGGCTCGGTCACCGGACCGCCGACGGGCGCTGCGGCCGCGGGATGGCGTTCCAGCGCCGTCGTCCGGTCGGGACTGCCGTCGTCGACCAGGCCCGAGTCGCGGGGGTCGACCTCGGTCAGCAGCGCCAGCGCCCCGGCGTCGAAGGGCTCGGGGGTCGTGTCCTCGGCGGTCGCGTGCTCGGCCTCCTGCGCCACCGGCGCACGCCGGGGGAGCAGGTCGGCGGCCAGCTCCGGGTCGGACGCGAGGCCCTCGCGCAGTGCCTGCTGGACGCGGTGGAGGTGGTGCAACAGGACGGTGGCGTCGGCGGGACGCTGGTCGCGGTCGCGCGAGGTGGCGCGGGCGACGAGGGCGTCGACGTAGTCGGGGATGCCGGGCTCGAGGAGCGAGGGCATCGGCACGTCGTGGTGCACGTGGCGGTAGGCCACCTGGATCGGCGACTCGCCCTCGTGCGGCTTCGCGCCGGTCAGCAGCTCGTAGAGCACGACGCCTGCGGCGTACACGTCGGCGCGTGCGTCGGCCCGGCCGTCGACGACGAGCTCGGGGGCGAGGTAGGAGACGGTGCCGATGAGCACGCCGCCCGTCGCGGTGTGCTGGGTGTCGGCGCTGACCGCCTTGGCGAGACCGAAGTCGGCGACCTTCACCCGGCCGCCGTGGGCCTCGTCGGCGATGAGCACGTTCTCCGGCTTGACGTCGCGGTGCACCAGGCCGGCCCGGTGGGCCGCGGCCAGCGCCGAGACGACCGGCTCGAGCAAGGCCACGGCCCGCCCCGGGGGCATCGGCGACTCCTTGCGGACGACGTCGCGCAGCGTGTGGCCCGGGACGTGCTCCATCACGAGGAAGACGGTGTCGGTGCCGTCCGAGGTGTCGTCGCCTTGGTCGTACACCCCGACGACGTGGGGGTGGTTCAACCGGGCCGCCGCGCGGGCCTCGCGCACGAACCGCTGCGCGAAGTCCTGGTCGTCACCGAGACCCGGATGCATCACCTTGACGGCGACGGTGCGGTCGAGCCGGGTGTCGGTGGCCTCGTAGACGCTCGCCATGCCACCGCGCGCCACGCGGGCGAGGATCCGGTAGCGCCGATCGAGCAGCCGCCCGATCATGGGGTCGCCGGCAGCCCCTGACACGGCTGCGCGGGCGTGCTCGGGTGGCTCCACTGATCGACCTCCGTGCCGGACGGGGAACGAGCGGGGAAGGGTCCGGCCCGATCATCGTACGGAAGCAGCGCCGGCAGCCACGCTCAGGCGGCGCCCCGGCGTGGCGCCGGGTGAGCCCCAGCCCCGGCCCGGCGGCGCCGGTCAGCAGGCGCCGTTGAAGGTGCTGAGCTCGAGCTGGGGGGCCTTGATGGACCGCTCGTTGGGGGCGCGCATCGTCCAGTAGCGCATCCAGTCCATCTGCATCCGCGCCGGGTCCATGGTCGCGCCGTCCTTGGCGCGCAGCTCGAACTTCAGCTGCCGCGGCACGGGGTCGAGCGCCGCCTTGCGACGCTCGGTGTGGATGACGTGCGCGTCGACGAACCAGGAGACGTGGTCCTTCGCCACCTCCACGGCGTAGGTGTGCCACCGGTCGTTGCGGAGGTGGCGGCCGAGGAACCCGCGGTAGGAGCGGTCGGGCAGCGTGTGGACGTAGGACTTCACGGTGTTCGTGCCGAGGGTGAAGTTCTCGATGCCGATGTCGCGGCCGCCGCAGTGCTGGTCGCGGGTGCCCCCGGGGACGAGCTCGGTGACCACCTTGAACGGCTTGCCGCCCTCGACCCGGGACATCGTCCGTGCGCGCATCCGGATCTCCCAGCGGCCGTAGGTGTGGCCGGGCAGGTCCAGGGTGGCCGACACGCTGCCGCGCTTGGTGCTCATCAGCGTGAGCATGCCGTTCTGCGTGCGGACGACGCCGCGGCCGCGCTTCTTCCAGTACGCCGGCTTGGGGCCGATGAACTCCTGGCGGAACACCCCGTGCTGGTACCAGCCGAAGGTGTTGCCGGCGTGGACGGGGCCGGGAGCGCCGTCGTAGTGGTCGGCCGCCGCCGGGGCGACCACAGGCGAGAGCGTGAAAGCCATGAGGCCCACCAGGGCCGCGGCGAGGACGGACTTGAGGGGGTGCATCCAGGACACGCTACGGACCGGCCGCCGGGCCGACAACTCCGGCGGCGCGCGCGGGGACCGGCTCGACTCCCGGTGCCACCGCCCCCTCACCTAGGCTGCGGCCATGAGTGACGTCCCCCTTGCCGAGCGCGACCTCACCGCCCTCGTCCCCGAGTGGCTCGACTGGAACCAGGCCGCCGAGCGCCTCGGCGTGACGCCGGGCAAGGTGCGCACGATGATCCGCGACCACGAGCTCGCGGCAGCCGTCCCGGTGCCCGGCGCCGGCCCCAAGGTGCCCGCCGACTTCATCCAGGACGGCGTGGTGGTCAAGGGACTGCCCGGCCTGCTGACGCTGCTGCACGACCACCGGTTCGACGACCGCGAGTGCATCGCGTGGCTGTTCACCGACGACGACCTGCCGGGCCGTCCCATCGACGCGCTGCGCGAGAACCGCGGCAGCGAGGTCAAGCGCCGCGCCCAGGTGCTGGAGTACTGATGGCCGCCGCGGCGACGACCGGTCGTCAGCGCTACCGGCTGCTGGTGCTCCTCGCCGCGGCGGCCATCCTGCTGGCCTGGTTCTTCGTCCCCGTGGACCAGGACGACCCCCAGCCGAGCGGGGGCGGGGGCACGACGTCCGACTGGACGTCCGCGCCCTCGGACGGGCCCAGCCGGACCCGCACGCCGGTGCGGCAGGACACCGACCCTGCCAGCGGGCTACCGCTCGTCGACCTCGCCGACCTGCCCCCCGAGGCCGCGGAGACCGTCGACCTCATCGACGCCGGTGGACCCTTCCCGGAGCCCGATCACGACGGCGGCACCTTCCACAACCGCGAGGCCCTGCTCCCCGACCGGCCGTCGGGCTACTACCGGGAGTACACGGTGCCCACCCCGGGCTCCGACGACCGGGGCGCCCGGCGGATCGTCGCCGGGGAGGGCGGCGAGCTGTACTGGACCGACGACCACTACAGCTCGTTCTCGCGCATCGCGGGGGAGCCGTGAGCGGACTGGCGGCCGTCCTGGCGGGTCGCGAGGCACCGGGCATCCACCTGTGGCACGGCGCCTTCGACATGGCCGACGTACGCCACGCCGTGGAGCACGCCGGGTGGGCGTTCGGGTACGTCGACGGCTGGACGCGAGCCGACAGCAAGCCGGCGTTCCTCGCAGCGGTGGGCGAGGCGCTGGACTTCCCCGCCTGGTACGGCCGGAACTTCGACGCGCTCGCCGACTGCCTCCACGACATCGGCAGCGGCCGGGACGGGGTGGTCCTGCTGTGGGACGGCTGGGCCACCCTCGCCCGCGAGGACGAGCGGTCCTTCAGCATCGCGCTCAGCGTGCTCGGCTCACGGGTCAACGACGAGCGGGGCGTGCCCTTCACGGTGCTGCTGCGCGGGGAGGGCCCCACGGTGCCGGGCCTCACCAGCCTCGACTGAGCGGTGCCTCGCCACGCTCCGCCGCGGTGCGTCCCAGGGCGGTGGGTCCCACGACGGTGTCCCGGCTCAGACGGTCCGCTGTGTCGCTGCGGCCGCCAGCTCGACGAGCACGTCGCGCGCCCGGTCGTCGACGTCGGCCGCGCGCAGCGAGTCCACGGCCCGGTCGGTGAGCCGGCCGATGACGTCCTCGACCTGCGCCCGGGCGCCGGAGTCCTCGATGATGCCGCGCAGCTCGTCGACGTCGGCCGGACCCAGCGGCGTGCCGAGCGCCTCGTCGAGGCGGCGGGCGGCGGCCGGCGGTGCGGCGTCGAGCGCCAGCGCCACGAGCACCGTGCGCTTGCCCTCGACCAGGTCGTCGCCGGCCGGCTTGCCGGTCTCGTCGGGGTCGCCGAAGACCCCCAGCAGGTCGTCGCGCAGCTGGAAGGCCTCGCCCAGCGGCAGCCCGAAGCGCCGCAGCTGCTCGACCTGCACCGGCGTCGCCCCCGCGAGGCCTGCGCCGATGTGGAGCGGGCGCTCGATGGAGTACTTCGCGGACTTGTAGCGCAGCACCGTCATCGCGGTGTCGACGTCGGCGCGGCCGCGGGCCTGCACCGACACGTCGAGGAACTGCCCGGCGATCACCTCGCTGCGGCACTGCTCGAAGATCGCCAGGCCGGGGGCGACCTGCTCGACGCCGAAGCCGCTGGTGCGCAGGAGGTCCCCGGACCAGCCGAGCAGCAGGTCGCCGAGCAGGATCGCGGCGGCGGCGCCGTACTGCTCGGCGTCGCCGCGCCACCCGGCGCCGCGGTGCTCGGCCTCGAACGCCCGGTGCGTCGCCGGGCGACCGCGCCGGGTGTCGGAGGCGTCCATCAGGTCGTCGTGCACCAGGGCGCTGGCGTGCAGGACCTCCAGCGACGCGCACGCGCGGGCCAGCGCCGCCCCGGAGGAGGCGTCGGACCCCTCGGGGCGCACGGCGCGGTAGCCCCAGTGGCAGAAGGCCGCGCGGAAGCGCTTGCCCCCGCGCAGCGCCGTACGCGCCTCCGTGACGAGCCGCGCGGCGTCGGGCCCGAGCGGGCGCAGCTCGTCCGCGCGCTCGTCGAGGAACGCGTCGAGCACCTGCTGGACCCGGTCGCGGAAGTCGGCGGGGTCCCAGGTCGTCACGCGGGGCAGCCTAGCCAGTGGGACGGGCCGCGCAGCCACGGCGGTGCTCCGTAGGCTGGCGGCCATGACGACCGGACGCGGGCTGAGCATGCGCGAGCTCCTCGAGCGGGGGGAACGGTCCTTCTCCTTCGAGTTCTTCCCGCCCAAGGACGAGGCAGGCGAGGAGCAGCTCTGGCAGGCCATCACCGAGCTCGAGCCCTACCGGCCGACGTTCGTGTCGGTGACCTACGGCGCGGGAGGCACGACCCGGGACCGCACGGTCGCGATCACCGAGCGCATCGCCCGTGAGACCACCCTCCTGCCGGTCGCGCACCTCACGTGCGTCGGCCACACCACCGACGAGCTCTCCGCGATCCTCGACGACCTCAGCCGGGCGGGCGTGCGGCACGTGATGGCGTTGCGCGGCGACCCGCCGGGCGGGCCCGGGGCCGCCTGGACCCCCACCGCCGGTGGGCTCACCTACGCCAACGAGCTGGTCGCGCTGATCCGCCGGCGCGCGGACATGCGGATCGGCGTCGCGGCGTTCCCCGAGGGTCACGTCGACGCCACCGACCTCGACCACGACGCCCGGGTCCTCAAGGCCAAGTACGACGCGGGCGCCGAGTTCGCGGTCACCGAGATGGTGCTGCGCGCCTCCGACTACGTCGCGCTCGTCGAGCGGGCCGAGGCCGTCGGTGCGGACCTCCCGATCATCCCGGGCATCATGCCGATCCTGAACCTGCGCTCGATGGAGCGCATGGTGGAGCTCTCTCGGCGCCGGCTGCCCGAGGAGGTCACGGCACGTCTCGAGCCGCACGCCGACGACCCGCAGCGGCTGCGCGCCGAGGGCATCGCCATCGCGACCGAGCTGTGCCGCGCGCTGCTCGACGCCGGGGCGCCCGGGCTGCACTTCTACACGCTCAACCGGTCGAAGGCGACGCGTGAGATCTTCGCCAACCTGCGCATCACCGTCTGACCGGTCGTCCCACGGCGACCACCGGTGGCGGCCCGCGGCGACGGGTGGGGAGCGCACCTACCGACGTGCGGCGCGTCCGACCAGGTCGGCCACCAGCGCGGCGCTGAGGCCCGCGAACGGCAGGCCGGAGCCGGTGGTCGCATGGGCCCCCGCGGCGAGCACGCCACCCACGGGCGTGCGCGGACCGAGCCGGCTGCGGGCCGTGCGAGGGCCCTGCCAGAGCACCCCGTGCGGTGAGCCACCCCACTCCTCGACGAGCTCGCGGGGCGACCGGTCGACGCGCGTGACGACCCGGCTGCGCACGTCGAGCCCGTGCCGCGCGAGCGCCGTCAGCACGTCCTCGGCGATGCGGCCACGCGCCAGCACGGTCCAGGCCGCGCCGCCGGCCGGCGCGCGCCCTCCGGTGCGCACGACCAGGAGCGGGTCCCCGTGGAGCACCACCTCGTGCGGCAGGTCGGGCACCTCGCCCTCGAGCCCGACGTGGCACACCACCGGCGGCAGGGCGGGCATGGTGCGACGGACGTGGGGTGCCAGGGTCGGCAGGCGACGCGGGTCGATCGCCACCACGACCTGGTCGGCGTCCACCGCACCGCTCTCGGTCTGCACCGCCGCCACCTGGCCGCCGCGGACCACGAGGTCGGTGGCGGCCGTGCCGGTCAGCGTCGTCACCCCGCGCAGGGACAGCCGCTCGGCCATCGCGACGCCGAGCGCGGCGAGCCCGCCGGGGACCGTCCAGCAGCCGAAGCGCTGCTCGAGGTAGATTTCGACGCCGGCGAGGACCGGCACCTCGCGCAGGTCGTGGCCGTCCATGACCAGCCGGTGCCCGGCGACCAGCCGCAACCGCTCGTCGCGCAGGGCCCGGCGCAGCCGCCTGTGCAGCGACTCCCGGCGGCCGAGCAGCGCGACGAGCTCCCGGGGAGCGACGTCGTCGTCGAAGGGCCGCTCGAACCACTCCTTGCGCAGCAGCTCCCAGGTGTCGCCGTACGACGCGACGTGGTCCACCCACTGGCGGCCGAGCCCCGCGCCCAGAGTGTCGAACGCCTCGAGCTGGGCGGCTCGGGAGCCACCGGGCAGTCGGAGCACCGAGCCGTCGGCGAAGCGGTGCTCGCGCACGGGGTCGAGCGGACGGAGGTCGATCTCACGCTCGAGCGGCCGGCCGGACTTCCGGAACAGGTCGCGCACGACCGCGGGGAGCAGCGTGCTGGTCGGGCCGGCGTCCCAGGCGAAGCCGTCCTGCTCGACGGTCGACAGGGCGCCGCCCAGACGGTCGGAGCGCTCGAGGAGCGTCACGTCGTGCCCGAGCCGGGCCAGCCGGGCCGCCGCGGCCATCCCGCCGAACCCGCCGCCGACCACCACCACACGCGCCACGGAGGAACCCTAGGCGACTTGTCGGGCCGGCTCCCTCCGCCACCGCCGCCAGCCCCGGCGGACCAGCCGCCCGACCAGGAGCAGCACGACGAGGCCGAGCAGCAGGAGGACTCCCGCCACCGCGGCGGCCGCCTGGGGGTGCTCGAGGGAGAACCAGACCACGCCGAGCACCACCGCGTCCTCGGTGAGGCTGGCCAGCACGTTGGACGCCGGCTCCGGCGAGGCGTTGATCGCCAGGCGGCCGCCGGCCTTCGCGAGGTGGCTCAGCAGGGCGGTGCCGCCGCCGACGACGCCGAGCACGGCCTGGTCGAGCGACGAGGCGTCACCGGCGAGGAGGACCCCGATGACCGCGCCCGCCGTGGGCCGGATCGCCGTGGAGACCGCGTCCCACGTCGAGTCGACGTAGGGGATCTTGTCGGCGACGAACTCCATGGCGTAGAGGAAGCCGGCCGCCGCCAGGACGTCCCACCGGCCCAGCACGTCGGGGATGTCGGCGAACGGGCCCAGCCGGTCCGCGATGCCGAGCACGAGCACCACCAGGTAGGCGTTGACCCCGCTCGCCCAGCCGCTCGAGAAGGTCAGTGCCAGCGCGTCCATCGGTCCACCTCGCCCCACTCCCTCGCGTGCGTCGTCAGTCGACCTGCACCTCGACCGCGCCGGTCATCCGCACGAGCTCGTCGTAGGTGGTGGAGAACACCGCCGCCGGGTGCCCGGCGGCGGCCCACACCACCTCGTGCCAGCTCAGCCACGGGTCGATCCACGTGCGGATCGGGGCGGGGTGGTCGAGGGGGGAGACGCCACCGATCACCTGCCCCGTGTGCCGGCGCACGAAGTCGGGGTCGGCGCGCCTGAGCCGGGCCACGCCGATGCGCTCGGCGACGGCCGACGTGTCGACGCGGTGGGCGCCGGAGGTCAGGATCAGGACAGGCTCGCCGTCGGCGTCGAAGAGCAGGCTGTTGGCGATGGCGCCGACCTCGCACCCGAGCGCCGCCGCGGCGAGTGCCGCTGTGTGCGCGCTGTCGGGCAGGATGACCACGTCACCCGTGCCGCCGCGCCGGGCGAGGTCGCCTCGAAATGAGGTGATGGACGCGTGCTCCGTCGACATGATGCGAGCGTAGCGACGAACGACGACGAGTCTCAGGGGGATTCCAGATGGCGCGTGACCTGCCCGGGTCGGTGGTCAACAGCATGCGGGTGCTGGTCCTGATCGTGGCGACCGCGGCGGTGATCACGCTGCTGACCTGGCTCATGCGCGACGAGGTGATCCTCGGCTGGGCCGAGGGCAACCCGTCGGCCCAGGAGCTCCTCGCCCAGGGCGGCATCGAGCTGCTGCGGGACAGCCCGATCGTGCCCGGGTTCGTCGCGCTGTCGGTGGTGGCCTTCGTCGGCTTCGCCGCTCTCGTGCTGGTGCTCGGCTCGTTCTTCGTCGGCGGGCACGCCTGGACCCGGCCCGTGCTCACCGCCACGGCCGGCGTCGGGGTGCTGGTCGGCGTGGTGTGCCTGGACTCCCACCTCCCGTCGATCTTCGTCGTGCTCTCGGCGCTGGTGATCGTCGAGGGTCTCGTGCTCTCGTTCTTCCTCTGGCGGCGCGAGACCACGGACTACCTGCGACGGCACTGAGCGCCGGCGACAGGCGCCTCCTCGCGCGGCCTCCTCGCGCGCCCGTCTCGTCAGCCCGCCGTCGGCCCGCCCCCACGGCGGCCTTGACGCGGTGTCGGTCGCGGGTAGTACCGTTCTCGGTGTTCGAACAGATGTTCGATGCGACCCGGCGGCGGTGACCTCGACCCCCCTGCCGCCGGGTCGGCCCCGGGGTCGACGACTGTGCGAGGAGGCGCGATGAGGCAGTACGACGACCCCGTCGAGGTGCGACGTGGCGAGGCGGAGGACCCCGACCAGTTCCTGTGGCGGGGCCGGCTGTGGAAGGTGCGGGCCGTGGTCGCCCACTGGGTGGAGACCGGGCCGTGGTGGCAGGGGCGTCCCGAGGACCAGGGCGGCGGACCGGTCGCCGACCTCGTGGCCGAGCGCGAGCTGTGGCGGGTGGAGGCGGGCCGCGGCCTGCGCGCCGGCCAGGAGCAGGAGTCCTACGGCGTGTTCGACCTCTCCTTCGACTGGTCCGACGGGCGCTGGCAGCTCGTCGGCTGCCTGGACTGAGGGCGGTCGCCATGACCTCGTCGCGCAGTCCGCACCCCGCACCCCGTCCCGCGTCCCACCCTCCGTCCCACCCTCCGTCCCACCCGCACCTGCTCCCGGCCACCGCCCACTCCTACCTCCAGCGGTCGGCGACCTCGTTGCAGGAGTCCATCACCGCGCGCGACGTGCCGACCCGCTACGCCTGTGCCCACGTCGCCGCCCTGTGCGCGGCCGCCGCGCTGCTGGCGGCGCGGGCGCGCCCGGCGCCACGCGCGCGTCGGCAGAAGAACGCCTGGGTCCTGCTCGCCGAGGTCGCGCCGGAGCTCTCCGAGTGGGCGACGTTCTTCGCCGCGGGTGCCGCGAAGCGGGCTGCGGCCGAGGCGGGCTCGACCCGCGCGGTGACCGAGCGCGAGGCCGACGACCTCGTGCGCGACGCCGACCGGTTCCTGGCCGTGGTCGAGCAGGCGTTGGGCCTCGTCCCGCACGCCAGCGTGGCCTGAGGTGCCCGCCGACCCGTTCGTCCACCTGCACGTCGCCTCCGGCTTCTCGATGCAGTACGGCGCGTCCCACCCGCACGTCCTGGTGCAGCGCGCTGCCGAGCAGGGGATGGACACCCTCGCCCTCACCGACCGCGACGGCACCTACGGTGCGGTGAAGTTCGCCCGCGCAGCCGACCGGGCGGGCATCCGCCCCGTGCTGGGCGTCGACCTCGCGGTCGCGCCGACGCCCGGTCACAGGCTCCACCACGGTCCCGCGGGCGGTCCCGCGGGCGGTCCCGCGGGCGGTACGGGCCGCCGTCGCGCGCCGACGCGCGGCGGCCCGGCCCGCGACCTGTCGCTCGAGCAGGGCGGCAGTGCGCGGGTGACGTTCCTGGCCAGCGGCAGGTCCGGCTGGGCGGCGCTGTGCCGGATGGTCTCGGCCGTGCACCTCGCGGGGGAGCGCGGACGCCCTGTCGCCACCCTCGACGTGCTGGCTCCCCACCTGGCCGGGGGCGACGTGCTGGTGCTGCTCGGTCCGTCGTCGGAGGTCGGCGCGGCCGCCACCCGGCGCCGCGACGACCTCGCCGTGGCGGCGCTCGCGCCCTGGCGCGAGGTCGTGCCCGCGGAGAGCCTGCTCGTCGAGCTGGTCTCGCACCGTCTCGGCGCCCGGTACGGCGACTGGGGCCCGGGCACCTCCCCGCACGCCGCCCGGATGGCCGGCATCGCCCGCACCGCCGGGCTCGGCACGGTGCTGACCAACGTCGTGCGCTACGCCGACCGCCTCGACGCCCCGACGATCGACGTCCTCGACGCCGCGCGGCGGCTGGTCCCACTCGGTTCGGCGGGCCTGCGCGACATCGGCCCGGGCACGAGCCGCGGCAACGCCGAGGGCTTCCTCAAGTCCGGCAAGCAGATGCACGAGGTCGCCGAGGAGATCTGCCGGCTCGCCGGGACGGTCGGCAGCGAGCAGGCGGCGCGACGGCTGCTCGCACGCACCCGCGCCGTCGCCGACCGGTGCGCGCTGGACCCGAGGGCCGACCTCGGCATCGGCGAGGTGCACTTCCCCGAGCTCGACCTGTCCGACCCCTCGGCGCCGTCGGCCGCCGTGGCCCTCCGCCGCAGGTGCGAGGGGGCGATCGGACGGCGCTACGGCGACGCGCCCCGGGCGCGCATCTGGAAACGCCTCGACGACGAGCTCGAGACCATCGAGGTGCTGGGCTACGCGTCCTACTTCCTCACCGTCGCCGACGTCAGCGACCTCATCCGCGACATGGGCGTGCGGCGGGCCGCCCGCGGCTCGGGCGCCGGCAGTCTCGTCAACTACCTGCTCGGCATCTCCGGCGTCGACCCCATCCGCCACGGACTGCTCATGGAGCGGTTCCTCTCGCCGCTGCGAGCCTCGCTGCCCGACATCGACATCGACGTGGAGTCCGCCCGTCGCGAGGACGTCTACCGCGCGATCCTCGACCGGTTCGGCGGCGAGCGCTGCGTGTGCGTCTCGATGATGGACACCTACCGGGTGCGTCACGCGGTGCGCGACGTCGGCGCGGCGCTCGGCATGCCGCCGGGCGAGGTCGACGCCATCGCCAAGGCGTTCCCGCACGTCCGGGCGCGCGACGCCCGCGCGGCCCTGCGCGACCTGCCCGAGCTGCGCGCCAGCGGCCTCGACGACGGTGCGCTCGACCACTTCTTCGGTCTCGTCGAGCGGCTCGACGGCCTGCCCCGCCACATCGCGGTGCACCCCTGCGGCGTGCTGCTCTCCGACGCCACGCTGCTCGACCGCACCCCGGTCGAGGCCTCTTGGGCGGGCTTCCCGATGAGCCAGTTCGACAAGGACGACGTGGAGCAGCTCGGGCTGCTCAAGCTCGACGTCCTCGGGATCCGGATGCAGTCCGCGATGGCCCACGCCGTCGCCGAGGTGGAGCGCGTCGACGGGGTGCGCATCGATCTCGACGACGAGGCCCAGGTGCCCTTCGACGACGCCGCCACCTACGACCTCATCAGCAGCGCCAGGACCCTCGGCGTCTTCCAGATCGAGTCGCCCGGGCAGCGTGAGCTCGTGGGCAAGTCCGGGATCGAGACCTTCGACGACATCATCACCGACATCTCGCTGTTCCGACCGGGGCCGGTCAGGAGCGACATGATCACGCCCTACCTCGAGGTCAAGCACGGGTGGTCGCAGGCCCGCTACCTCCACGACGACCTGCGGCCCGTCCTGAGCGACACCCGGGGGGTGGTGGTGTTCCACGAGCAGGTCATCGAGATCATCGCCCTGTTCGGCGGCACGTCCTACGCCGAGGCCGACGAGAAGCGCCGGTCGCTCGGCGACGTCGACGGCATGGCCGCGACCAGGGCCTGGTTCGTCCCCCGCGCGCTCGGCCGCGGCTACGACCGGCCCGTGGTCGAGCAGGTCTGGGACGTCCTCGCGGCGTTCGCCTCGTTCGGCTTCTGCAAGGCCCATGCCGCCGCGTTCGCCCTCCCGACCTACCAGTCGGCCTGGCTCAAGGCGCACTGGCCTGCCCACTTCCTCGCCGGCGTGCTGACCCACGACCCCGGCATGTACCCCAAGCGCCTGATCCTCGACGACGCACGCCACTTCGGGGTGGGCGTGCTGGGGCTCGACGTCAACTCCAGCGCTGCGACCTACGTCGTGGAGCGCGGGGCGCACGGCGAGGGCCATGCCATCCGGCTCTCGCTCAGCGACGTCAAGGGCATCAGCGAGGCGGAGGTCGCACGCATCGTGCAGGCGCGCGGGGGCGGCCGCTACGCCTCGCTGTCCGACTTCTTCCACCGGGCACGCGTCTCGCGGCCGATCGTCGAGCGACTGGTGCTCGCGGGGGCCTTCGACGGCGTCTACGGCATCGGCGCGGGCGAGCAGTCGGTGCGGCGACGCGGCCGGGTGACGCGGCGCGACCTCCTGCTCCAGGCAGCCGAGCTCGACCTGCACGCCCGCTCGCTCGACCGTGCCGCACGGGCCCGGGGCCGCGGCCCCGCCGGCCGGCACGCGCCGCTGCCGGCCGCCAGCGCCGCCGTGGACGCCGCGGCGCGCAACAGCACCGACCCCGCGGTGCGCGGCGACGCGCCGCCGACCGAGCGGCACGCCCTGGCCGACGGCGGTGTCTGGGCACGCGCCGCCGCGCAGTCGCGCGCCGCCCGTCCGGTGACGGGCCCGGGCTCGGTCCAGCTGACCCTGCGGCTGGGTGACGAGCCGGGGCAGTCGGGTGAGCGTCCGACGGGGTTGCCCGAGATGTCGCCGCACGAACGCATGGCTGCCGAGCTGGAGATCCTCGGCCTCGACGTCAGCCAGCACGCCGTCACGGCCTACGAGCCGTTCCTCGAGGCGCTCGGCGTGACCCGCAGCCGCGACCTGCTGCGCCGACGCAGCCGCGCCGCGCTCCTCGTCGCAGGGGTGAAGGTCGCCACCCAGACCCCGCCGGTCAGGTCCGGGCGCCGGGTCGTGTTCCTGACCCTCGACGACGGCACGGGCCCGGTCGACGCGACGTTCTTCGAGGACGCCCAGGGCACGTGCGCCACGACGGTGTTCTCGTCGTGGCTGCTCCTCGTGCGCGGCGAGCTGCGCCGCACGGGACGGCGCGGCGTCTCGCTACGAGCCACCGGGGCGTGGGAGCTGCCGGCGCTGCACGCCATCTGGCAGCAGGCCCGGACGAGCGAGGAGGGCGTCTCGCTCGTCCGTGCCGAGCTGGCGACGACCCAGCAGCCAGCGGGTGACGCCCCGGCGGTGCGCCGGGTCCGGGTGCACAGCAGCGGCTCCCGGACGTCCCCGTACGCCGACGTCGAGCCCCCCGGCGACGCCCCCCGGGACGTCGCGCGGAAGCTGTCGTACCGCAGCCCCGGGAGCCTCGGATGACATCGCCGAGGACGCGCCGCGCCCAGCCACTAGGGTTGCCGACATGGCCCAGCCCTCCGCCAGCGACCGCCGCCAGTCCGTCCGCACCGGCGTGGCCTGGGAGGGCGTGCACCGGCTGCTCGAGTCCGGCGGTCCGGTGGACCGGCAGGCGCGCATCGTCGACGTCGGCGGCGGCACCGGCGGCTTCGCCGTGCCGCTGGCCGAGCTCGGCCACACCGTCCAGGTCATCGACCCCAGCCCCGACGCGCTGGCCTCCCTCGGCCGGCGCGCCCGCGAGCGCGGCGTCGCCGACCGGATCATCGGCCAGCAGGGCGACCTCTCCGACCTGCCGAGGCTGGTCGAGCAGGCCGACCTCGTGCTGTGCCACGGGGTTCTCGAGATGGTCGAGGATCCCGCGGCCTCCGTCGCGGCGATCGCCGACGTGCTGCGTCCCGGCGGGCACCTCAGCCTGCTCGTGGCCCAGCGGCACGCGGCCGTCGTCGCACGCGCGATGGCCGGTCACTTCCAGGCTGCCCGCGAGCTGCTCGACGGCGACCCGGTGCCGGCACCCGCGAGCCGGGGCGGTGGTCACCGGTTCACGCACGACGAGGTCGTCCACCTCCTCACCGGAGCCGGTCTCGAGCCGGTGTCCGTCCAGGCGGTGCGGGTGTTCGCCGACCTCGTGCCCGGCAGCCTGCTCGACCTGGAGCCGGGCGCGACCGCGGCCCTCGTCGAGCTCGAGCGGGCCGTCGCCACGCGCCCGGAGTACCTCCCCCTCGCTGCGCAGCTGCACGTCCTCGCGCGCCGCTGACCGGTCGGGCGTCGCCGGCCGCGGGAGAGGCGCTCCGCGATGACCGACGCCCGGGTCCTGACGCCGATCCTCCACGTCGACATGGACGCCTTCTACGCCTCGGTGGCGTTGCGGGAGCGTCCGGACCTCGTCGACCAGCCGGTGGTCGTCGGCGGCAGCGGGCGAGGGGTGGTGCTGGCCGCCAACTACGTCGCGCGCCGCTACGGGGTGCGTTCCGCCCTCCCGATGACCCGCGCCCGCCGGCTGTGCCCCCACGTCGTGGTGCTCGAGCCCGACTACGCCACCTTCTCCAGCGTCTCGGCCTCGGTGATGGAGACCTTCCGCGAGGTGACGCCGGTGGTCGAGGCGGTCTCGCTGGACGAGGCGTTCCTCGACGTCCGGGGATCCACGCGTCGGCTCGGCTCGCCGCGCGACATCGCCGAGCGGCTGCGCTCGACCATCCACGACGAGCAGGGCATCACCTGCTCGGTCGGTGCGGCGGCGTCGGTGTCGGTGGCCAAGGTGGCGAGCCGGCGCGCGAAGCCCGACGGCGTGGTCGTCGTGCCGCCGGCCGAGGTGAGCTCGTTCCTGCACCCGCTCGACGTCGGTGAGCTCTACGGCGTGGGGGAGAAGACGCAGGCCCTGCTCCACCGCTTCGGCCTGACGACCGTCGGCGACGTCGCCCACACCCCGCTGCGCACCCTGCAGCGTGCTGTGGGCGACCACCTCGGCCGCCACCTGCACGACCTGGCCTGGGGCACCGACCGCGGCGAGCTGGCACCGACGGCCGGGCCGCACGAGCCGGAGCGGTCGATGGGCGCGGACGAGACCTTCGCGCGCGACACCGACGACCGCGACGTGATCGTGCGCGAGCTGCTGCGCCTGTCGGCACGGGTCGCCGGACGGATGCGCGCGGCCGGCGTGTCCGGCCGGACGGTGACGCTCAAGGTGAGGTTCGCCGACTTCACCACGATCACGCGCTCGCGGACGCTGCCCGAGGCCACCGACGTCACGGTCGAGGTCCATCGCGCGGTGACGCGGCTCTACGACGCGCTCGGGCTGCAGCGAGCCCGGTTGCGGCTGGTCGGCGTCCGCGTCGAGCGCCTGGTGCCGCGCAGCACCGTGCAGCGTCAGCTCGTGCTCGGTGAGCCCGAGCGGGGCTGGGCCGAGGCGGACCGGGCCGTGGACCGGGCGACCCGACGGTTCGGCGCCGCTGCGGTCCGCCCGGGCAGCCTCGTCTGAGCGTCGGCCGAGCCGGACCCCTGCGTGGGGGTGGAAATTTCGGGCGACGCCTACCGTAGGGGCAGGAGCGTGCCTAGACTTGACGCAGAGGTAAGGAGGAAATCGTGGAGCTCTCCGAGGAAGAACTGCGACTGCTCGAGCAGATGGAGCGCGCCCTCGTCGAGGAGGACCCGAAGCTCGCCTCCACGCTCCGCGGCACCTCCTTCCAGCGCGCCGCCCGCCGGCGGATGATCATGGGTGGCGGCATCCTCCTCGCCGGCATCGGCCTGCTCGTCGTGGCCGTGCTGCTCGACCTCAGCGCCGTCCTCCAGACCGTGGTCGGCGTCCTCGGGTTCGTGGTGATGCTCGGCGGCGCGATCCTGGCGCTCACGTCTGCGCGCAGCCCCGGTCACTCCGCCCCGAAGGTGCGCGCCTCCGGCCGCACCGGCTTCGGCGTGGTCGACGGCGGTCGCCCGCACCGCCCCAGCCGCCAGCGCTCCGGCGCTCCCTTCATGGAGCGCATGGAGGAGCGGTGGCGTCGCCGCCGCGAGCGCGGCTTCTGACCTGACGGCCGGCGCCTTCGTCCGCTCGCAGCGGCGTGGCGTCCGATCGCGACCGGGCGCGACGTGGTCGTGCGACGTCACAGCCAAGCCGGTCGACGTCGACCGTCGACGTCCACCGGTCGAAGCCGGGCCGGACGATCGCCGCGGATAGGCCGGCGCGCGGTGGTCGTCCACGACCGGTCGCCGTGGCGGCGCCGGGGATCCCCCCGGCGCGAGCGGGCCGGCTCGGTCAGCCGACGAGCTCGTCGACGGTCCGGCTGGTCTCGCGGTCCGGCGTCGCCGTCGGGGCGTGGCCGGCGCGGGAGCGCCGGCGCCGGGACGGGCGCCGACCGACGACCGACGCCGGCCACCACCTGGCGCGGCGCTCCTCACGAGGGGTGGCCCCGGCGGCCAGCGCCTCCTCGACCCGCGCGAGGTCGGGGACGAAGCGGTCGGCGGTGAAGGTCTCCGGGTCACGGGCGTAGCGGCTGCGCTCGAGCGCCACGACGAGCCGGTCGAGTGCCTGGGCCGCCTCGGGCGCCTGCTCGCGACCGCGTCGTGGCCGGTCCGGCCGGGACCGGTCGTGCAGGGGCGCCGCGAGCAGCCGCCCGAGCCAGTCACCGGCACGCCTGGGCGAGCGGCCGGTGGGCAACGCGTGCCCGAGGTCCCGGGCCACGTCCCGCAGCTCGGTCCAGACGTCCTCGATGTCGCCGGCGAGGCGGCGCTGCCGGCGTGCGCGACGCACGAGTCGGGGTGTCAGCAGCAGCAACGCCAGCGCGCCGAGCCCGAGGACGCCGGCGACGATGGGGCCCCAGGGGATCGACGAGGCGTCCTCCTCGGCGGAGGCGGCCTCCGCGTCCGCCGACTCGCCGCGCTCGGGCAGGGGATCGGCCGAGCGGCTCGCGCTCGGGGCGGGCGCCTCGGGGACCGCCTCGAACTCGGCCTCGGTGTAGTCGGGCGGCTGCGTGCCCCGCGACTGCGGGGTGGGCTCGAACCGCACCCAGCCGGAGCCCGGGAAGTACAGCTCGGGCCACGCGTGGAGGTCGTGGGAGGAGAACTCCCACGAGCCGTTGGTGGCCCGCTCCGGCTCGAGGAACCCGACCGCGACGCGGCTCGGGATCCCGATGACCCGCGCCATGATCGCCATCGACGCCGCGAACTGCTCGCAGTAGCCGACCCGGTCGTCGAGGAACGCCAGCAGGTCGGCGCTGCCGTCGCCTGCCGACGGCACGGCCCCGTCGTCGTAGCGGAAGCCGCCGTCCTCGCGGAACCACCGCTGCAGCACCTGCGCCTTCTGGAAGCGCGTGGGTGCGTCGGCCGTCACGCTGGCCGCCGTCCGGCGGATCTCGTTGTTGAGCGAGGACGGCACCTCGGTGAAGATGCCCGCCACGAATCCGGCGCCCGACACGGCCGCGTCCATCGACTCCGCGTCGTACTCCAGCTGCACGCCGGTGTAGTCGTAGGTGAGGTCGGCGGTGGTGACGTCGTCCTCGGCGGCGATGACGTCGCGGGTGTCGACGTCGTAGCGCCAGTCGGAGCCGGCGACGACGCGCGTGGTCTGCGGGGCCGTGGGCAGCCAGGCGGACGCGAAGTCCGGGCCGACGCGCACGTCGTACTTCGACTCGCGGCGCGGGACCTCGAGGCCCACCCCGTCGAGCGAGGGGAGGGCTCCGGTGGCGGTCTGCGTCTCCGGGATCTCGCGGTCGCCGGGCGTCCACTCCGAGCCGCTGAAGCGCGCGAGGACCGAGATGCGGAGGTACGACGGCTTGGGCCCCGACGAGGTGACCCACAGCAGCGGGATGTCCTCACCGCGACGCAGGTCGCGTCGGAGGTCCACCATCGGGTCCTGCACCTCGACCTCGCGGGTGCCGGGGCCGTTGCCCTCGAAGACGCTCATGCTCATCGTCGGCACCGCTGCCGGGACCACGACCGCGAGGGCGATGGCCCCCGCGCCGAGGGCGAGGGCGGTGTTGCCGATCGCGCCGGTGCGGACCGAGAAGGAGCCCCGGTCGCCGTCGGGGGAGCGGCCCCAGCTCGTGAGCTGGTCGTTGTGCTGCAGGAAGACCAGGGCCAGGAAGAAGCCGGCGATGACGATGAAGAGCAGCCACGACACCCCGTTGCCGGTCACGGCGACCGGCAGGGTGTACGCCGCCAGCAGCACGAGGCCGGCCACGGGCGCGCGGCGCAGGGTGCACGCGATGACGTCGACGAGGACGACCACGAGCGTGCCGCCGATCAGCAGCAGCGGGTGGACCGGCGGGACGCCGAGCTGGACCGGCGCCGCGTAGCTGCGCGAGGTCGCCAGCGCGTCGTCGAGGGCGGCGAGGAAGGCGTCGACGTTGTCCGGCGTCGGCACCGGTGTGCCCGTCGTGGCGCCGAGGACCAGCAGGCCGCCCAGCACCAGCTGGGCGGCGACGATGCCGACGGCCGGCAGGCGGCTGCGGCGCCCCAGGGCGCCGGCGACCGCGACGACGGCACCGATGAGCAGCAGCGGGACCGCCACCCGGCCGAAGGCCTCGGTGAGGACGCCCCACGAGAGCACGGTGGTCCACGCCGCCAGCAGGGCGGTGGCGGCCAGGCCCAGCTGGTGGGTGAGCGAGCCCCAGGACGGCTGTCCCGCGGCCCTCATCGTGCCGCTCCCGCCGACGCGGTGGCGCGGCTCTGCATCAGGCCGAGCTCCTGCCACGCGGTGTCGAGCCGATCGCGCGGCCCGAGGGTGACCGAGCGCCACCCGGTCGCGGTCAACCGCGGCGCCGCACCGGGACCGGGCTGCGCCGGCAGGTGCGGCGCCCACGCGTCGACCTCCAGAGCGATCGCCAGGCTGGAGGACGCGTGGTGCTGCAGCCGGCGCAGGAACGGCAGGTCGCCCTCGCCGAGGGCGCCGAAGACGCCGATCGTGAGGCCGCCGTGGCCGGGCTCGGCGAGCCACTGGGTGTCCGGGGTGGGGGAGTGGTCGAGCTGCACGACCGCCAGCGCCTCCAGCAGCGGGATGGTGCTGGCCTCGGCGGTGTGGGAGTGCCACTCAGTCTCGCGGGAGTCGCCGGAGGCGGTGACCAGTCGCACCGTGTAGCCGTGGTGGGAGAGGTGGATCGCGATCGATGCGGCGGCGGAGACCGCGCCCTCCAGCGAGCTCGCCGCCCCCTGCCCGCGGTGCGCCATGGCGCGGTTGTCGAGGAACACGGTGGCGCGGGACTGCCACGGCTGCTCCTCGCGACGCACCATCAGCTCGCCGACGCGTGCCGAGCTGCGCCAGTGGACCCGTCGCAGGTCGTCGCCGCGGCGGTACTCGCGCACCGTGACGTCCTCCGCGCTGCCGGTCGCGAACGCGCGGGGCCGGTTGTCGCCCGAGCCGGTCCACGCCCCGCCCAGCGGGATGCTCGGCAGCGGGATGGTGCGCGGTGTCACCGTGAGCCGCGAGGTCGCGTGGAACGTACGGCCGAGCTCGACGAGGCCGAAGGGATCGGTGACCCGCACCGACATGGGCCCGATGTCGAACTGCCCGCGCAGCTCCGAGCGCACCTGGTAGGTGGCGTGCCGGCGCCAGCCGTGACCGAGGCCCTCGAGCACGAAGCGCGGCCGCGTGCCGAGGACGTAGGGGAGCCGCTCCTCGAGCAGCAGCACGCCGGTCCGCGTGCGCGACTCGTTGGAGATGACGAGCTCGACGGTGGCGGGCTGGCCGGCGACGACGAGCTGGGGCGACACCGTGCGGGTGAGCGCCAGGCGGTATCGCGAGCGTCCGACCCACCAGGCGGTCAGGAGCGGGAGCGCGGCGACCAGCACGCCGATGCGCACGACCGAGGAGTGGCCGACCACGATCGCGGCGACCACCGTGGTGATCCCGGCAGCCAGGAACGCCCGTCCACGGACGGTCAGCGCGGCGAGGGACTCACGCACGACTGGCGTCGGGGACGGGCACCGACTCCACGATCCCGGACAGGATCGCGGCGGTGGTGCGCCCGCTCATCGTCGCCTCGACATTGGGCAGCAGCCGGTGCGCGAGGACCGGCGAGGTGATGCCGTGGATGTCGTCGGGGAGGACGTAGTCGCGGCCCTGGGTCGCGGCGACGGCCTTGGCGGCCCGCACCAGGTGCAGCGTCGCCCGGGGCGACGCACCGAGGTGCAGGTCGTGGCTGGTGCGGGTGGCGGTGGTCAGGGCGACGGCGTAGCGCTGCACGGCCGGCGAGACGTGCACCCGACCGACGATCTCGATGACCTTGCGGATCTCCCCGGCGTCCGTGACCGGCTCCAGGTCCTCGAGCGGGTTGTGGGAGGTGTGCCCCTCGAGCATCGCGATCTCCGCCGCCTCGACGGGGTAGCCGACCGACACGCGCGCCATGAAGCGGTCGCGCTGCGCCTCCGGGAGGGCGTAGGTGCCCTCCATCTCGATCGGGTTCTGCGTCGCGATCACCATGAACGGCTTCTCGAGCTGGTAGGTCGCGTTGTCGACGGTGACCTGGCGCTCCTCCATGCACTCCAGCAGCGCCGACTGCGTCTTGGGCGAGGCACGGTTGATCTCGTCGCCCACCACGATGTTGGCGAACACGCCGCCGGGTCGGAACTCGAACTCGCGGGTGTCCTGGTTGAACACCGAGACGCCGGTGACGTCGGAGGGGAGCAGGTCCGGCGTGAACTGGATGCGCCGGACCGAGGAGTCGATGCTGCGCGCCAGCGCCTTGCTCAGCTGGGTCTTGCCGACGCCGGGGACGTCCTCGATGAGCAGGTGTCCCTCGGCGAGCAGGACGACCAGGGCGGCGTTGACGACGTCGGGCTTGCCGGCGATCACGCGCTCGATGTTGTGGCGGACCGCACCGGTGACCCGGTGCACGGTGTCCAGGTCGGGCGCCTGCCCGGAAAGCCCAGTCGTCACGTCGTCGTCCCCTCGCGCCTCTCGTCCCCGCTGGCACCACCGTATGTGGTCCGCGCAACATACCCGCCGCTCACGACGTGGGAGCCGGTTCGGCACGGACGTCACCAGGTCGGGGCGTACGGCGGTCCTGGCACCCGCGCACCCACGTCCCCCACTTCGCACCACCACCGGGCGTCGCAGCCCCCACCGGCGCTCCACCGGCGGCCTCCTGAGCGTGGCTCGCCACCCGTCCGGGCGTCCCGGCACCCGCGGCCACCGCCGCCGGCACCGCGGGAAAACGGTGAATTCGTGCGGGAAACACGCTCGATCTGGTTGACGGTGGAGTGAAATGGAGTAGTGTGGGGCGAAGTGGGGGACAGGGTCGATCTTCCCGCCGAGCAAGGGGGTGCCGGATGTTCTTCGGCACCTACACGCCCAAGCTCGACGAGAAGGGCCGGCTCTTCCTCCCGGCGAAGTTCAGGGACGAGCTGACGGAGGGCCTCGTGGTGACCAGGGGACAGGAGCGCTGCCTCACTGTCTGGTCGCTGGAGGACTTCGGGAGGCTCACCGACCGGCTCCGCGAGGCGCCGGTCACGCAGAAGAACACCCGTGACTACGTCCGCATGCTGTTCGCCGCCGCCAGCCAGGAGGTGCCGGACAAGCAGGGGCGCATCAACATCCCGGCACCGCTGCGGGAGTACGCCTCGCTCCGCAAGGAGTGCGTCGTCATCGGGTCGATGAACCGGATCGAGATCTGGGACCCGACCGCGTGGGCGACCTACTCCGAGGAGCAGGAGCAGAAGTTCTCCGAGCTCAGCGACGAGGTCTTCCCCGGCATCTGACCAGCAGCACCCACAACAGCACAGCTGACATCGCGACCCGCAGCACGAGGTCTCGAGCCCGCTCTCCGCGTGGTCATCTGGGGCACTTCCCCGGCACCAGAGGGCCTTCCCCTTCGCAGGGGAGCGGGCAGGGACCTGGTGCGGCGGCTCACCCCGTGCCACACGACGGGGGGTGTCAGCCGCACCGCCAACCAGCCAGCAGCACCAGCACAGTGGGGTCGAGACCATGAGCACCACCCAGCCGGTACGCGCGGCGGCGACACCGTCGCCGCGGGTGCGCGACCAGGCGCGCGAGGCGGCTGCCCTCATCGCGTTCTCCGCAGCCACGGCCTGCGGCCTGGCCCTCGCGCTGCTGCTGCTGACGCGCCTCGGCTCCCAGGGCTGAGACATGGCCACTCCCAGCCACGCCCCGGTGCTCCTCGACCGGGTCGTCGCCCTGCTGGCGCCTGCCCTCCAAGCCCCCGGATCGGTCTACGTCGACTGCACCCTCGGCCTCGGCGGCCACAGCGAGGCGGTCCTCGAGCGGCTCCCGGAGGCGCGGGTCGTCGGCATCGACCGCGACCCCACCGCGCTGCGGATGTCCACCGAGCGGCTGGCCCGCCATGGCGACCGGTTCACCGCGGTCCACGCCGTCTACGACGAGCTCCCCGACGTGCTTGCCTCGCTCGGCCTCGACCACGCCGACGCCGTCTTCTTCGACCTCGGGGTGTCGTCGATGCAGCTCGACGTGCGCGAGCGCGGCTTCGCGTACGCGGAGGACGCGCCGCTCGACATGCGCATGGACCCCACGACCGGTCAGACCGCCGCGGACCTGCTCAACACCGCGAGCGCCTCGGAGCTCACCCGCATCCTGCGCGAGTACGGCGAGGAGAAGTTCGCGAGCCGCATCGCGCGGGAGGTCGTGCGGCGCCGCGAGACGGCGCCGTTCCGCACGAGCGCCGACCTCGTCGAGCTGCTCTACGCGACGATCCCCGCACCCGCGCGGCGTACGGGCGGCCACCCCGCCAAGCGCACGTTCCAGGCGCTGCGGATGGCCGTGAACGACGAGCTCGCGGTCCTGCGTCGCGCCATCCCCGCCTCGATCGCCGCCATCGGCGTCGGCGGGCGCGTCGTGGTGGAGTCGTACCACTCGCTCGAGGACCGACTCGTCAAGCGCGCCTTCGCCGAGGCCACCCGCCTCGACGTGCCGCCGGACCTTCCGTTCGTGCCCGAGGGCGCCGAGCCCGCGCTGCGGCTGGTGACGCGCGGTGCGGAGCAGGCCGACGAGCACGAGGTCGCCGAGAACCCCCGCGCCGCGTCGGTCCGGCTGCGCGCCGTCGAGCGCGTGCGCCCCGCCCCGCCCCCGTCCCGCCCCTCTTCCCCAGGAGCCGTTCGATGAGCAGTCCCGCCCTGCAGCCCCGCACCCGCGTCACCCGCATCGCCCAGGAGGCCGTCGACCGGGCGCGCCTCACGGTCGTTCCCCGCGTGCGCACGCGCGCGCCGCGGGTGCCGTTCGTGACGCTGGTCAGCGTGGTGCTCCTCGGCGGCATCGTCGGGCTGCTGCTCTTCAACACCTCCATGCAGCAGGCGTCCTTCGCCGCGTCGGCGCTGGAGGCCGAGGCCGACACCCTGGCCGCCCGGGAGCAGACGCTGCGCATGGAGCTCGACGAGCTCCGCGACCCGCAGCGTGTCGCGACGCAGGCGCAGCAGATGGGCATGGTCATCCCGGCCGCCCCGGTCTTCCTCGACCTCGAGACCGGCCGGACGACCGGCGTCCGCACGCCGGCCACCCGGGAGCAGGCCATCAACCTGATGCCGCCCGCACCGATCAAGCCGGCCAACCTCGCGCCGGCCCCGATCCTCGTCGAGGTCCCCGCCACCACGGACCCCGCGACCACGGACCCCGCCACCACGGACCCGTCCGCCACTGCTGAGCAGCCGGCCGCGCGCCAGCGGGGCAAGAACCGCAACCGCTGACGGCGCGGACGCGCGGATCCGCGCCGCAGCCGCCCTAGATTGTCGAGCAGGTCGTCCCGCCCCGGGGCCGACCGGGGAGGAAGACCAGTGCCGAGCACCCGCACCACGCGCGGCGCCTCGCGAGGCGCACCCATGGTGCGCCTGCGCGTGGGGTTCCTCCTGATCGCGATGGTCCTCTCGTTCTTCTGCGCCCGGCTGGTGCAGCTGCAGGGCGTCGACCCCGGGTCGTACGCCGTCCGCGCGGCCGCCGAGGGCGCCGTACGGGTGCCGCTCGTGGCCGAGCGCGGCGACATCCTGGACCGCAACGGCGTGCCGTTGGCCGACTCCATCAAGGGCAAGATGGTCATCGCCGACCCGGCCCTCACCGCCGACGAGGCGCCCGAGCTGGCCCGGCTGCTGTCCGAGCGGCTCTCCATCGACTACTTCCGCACCCTCACCGCCCTGCGCGGGCGCAAGGAGGGAAGCCGCTACGAGTACGTCGCGCGCCGGGTGCCGAGCACCCTGGCCACCGACACCCTCGCCGAGCTCGACGACGCGGGGTTCGAGGGCATCTCCCTCCAGGACGACCCGATCCGCGACTACCCGGCCGGCGACGTGGCCGCCAACCTGCTCGGCTACATGGGCACCGACGAGCCCCTCGGCGGCTTCGAGCGCACCTTCGACGAGCAGCTCGCCGGCGTCGACGGCGAGGCCACCTGGCAGTCCAACTCCGGCAAGGGCGTCCGCATCCCGCTCCGGGAGAGCACCCTGCGGGCCGCGCGCAACGGCGCGGCCCTGCGCACCACGCTCGACCGCGACCTCCAGTGGTTCACCCAGCGGGTGCTCGCGCAGGCCGTCCAGCAGTACCGCGCCGAGAGCGGTGCCGCCGTCGTCATGGACACCCGCACCGGCGAGATCCTGGCGCTCGCCGACGTGCCGACCTTCGACGCCAACGAGCCGACCGACGCCGACGAGGACGACCTGGGCTCGCGCGCGCTCAACGACACCTACGAGCCGGGATCGGTGCAGAAGGTGCTGACGGCCGCGTCGCTGATCGACGCCGGCAAGGCGTTCCCCCGCCAGCGGTTCAAGGTGCCGCCGAACCTCGCTCGGCAGGACCGCGTCATCGGTGACTGGTTCGACCACGGCACCATCCGGCTGACCCTCGCCGGCATCATCGCCAAGTCCTCCAACATCGGCACCGTGCTCGCGGCCGACGCGTTCTCGCCGGTGCAGCTCGTGGAGTACCTCCAGCGGTTCGGGCTGGGCCGCACCACCGACATCGGCGTCCGCGGGGAGACCCCGGGCATCCTCACCCCGGGCGAGGCGATGACGTCGCAGACCAAGGACCGCGTCGCCTTCGGCCAGTCGCTGTCGGTCAACGTCGTGCAGATGGCCGCCGCCGTCAACACCATCGCCAACGGCGGCGTGCGGGTCTCGCCCAGCGTGATCGCCGGCAGCGCGGTGACCGACGACGGGACCACCGTCGGCACCGACGTCGCCACCCGCACGCGGGTGGTCAGCAGGCAGGCTGCCCGGGCCACCGCCAGGATGATGGAGAAGGTCGTCGACCCCGAGGACGGCGTCGCCCCCGGCGCGCAGGTGCCCGGCTACCTCGTCGCGGGCAAGACCGGCACCGCACAGCGGGTGGCCCCGGACGGCATCGGCTACGACGGCAGCACCACCGTCTCGTTCGGCGGCTTTGCGCCCGCCGACGACGCCCGGTTCACCGTCTACGTCGTGGTCCACGCCCCCCGCGTCGACGGCGGCGGCGGCTCGATCGCCGGTCCGGTGTTCTCCCGGATCATGGGCTACGTCCTCGGCCGCTACGGCGTCGAGCCCACCGACGGACCACCGTCGCGCCTGCCCGTCGAGTGGTGAGTCGATACGCTCGGTCGGTGGACCAGTCAGCGGACCCGTCGCGCCAGGACCCGGCAGCGACCAGGCCCCGGACCGTCCACCCGACCTCCGCAGCAGCCCTGGCCGACTGGCTCAGCCGTCCGGGGGCCGACGCCGCCCCGACCGTCGGCGTGACCCGGCACGGCGACCTGGACGTCGCGGTCACCGGCATCTCGCTGAGCACCGCGCGGGTGCGGCCCGGGGACCTGTACGCCGCACTCCCGGGCACGCGGGCCCACGGCGCCGACCACGCCGCCCGGGCGCTCGCCGCAGGCGCCGTGGCCGTGCTCACCGACCCGGCGGGGCTCGACCGGCTGCCGTCCGGGACACCGGCGATCGTCGTCCCGGAGCCCCGCCGCGTCCTGGGCCGCCTCGCCGCCCACGTCTACGGCGATCCCGCCGCCGACCTGCGCGTCATCGGCGTCACCGGCACCCAGGGCAAGACCACCACCACCCGCGTCCTGGAGCAGGGCCTCACCGCGTCGGGCGTGACCTCGGCGGTGATCGGCACGGTCGGCACGCGGATCGCGGGCGAGGACGTGAGGACGCAGCTCACCACCCCCGAGGCGCCCGACCTCCACGGCCTGTTCGCCGTGATGCGCGAGCGGGGGGTGGACACCTGCGCCATGGAGGTCTCCAGCCACGCGCTCGTGCTCGGCCGCGTCGACGGCGTCGTCTTCGACGTCGCCACCTTCCTCAACCTCGGCCGCGACCACCTGGACTTCCACGCCGACCTCGACGACTACTTCGCCGCCAAGGCGAGCCTCTTCACCCCCCAGCGCGCCGCCCGGGGACTGACCAACGTGGACGACGAGTTCGGCCGTCGCCTGCTCGACGTCGCCACCGTCCCGATGTCGACCTACTCCTCCCGGGGTGCCGACGCCGACTGGCGCGCCGTGGACGTCGACCTCACCGCGGCCGGGGCGACCTTCACGGTCGTGGGGCCGGGGGTCGAGCTCGCCGCCTCCGTGGGCATCCCGGGGGAGTTCAACGTCTCCAACGCCCTGGCCGCGATCGCGTCCGCAGCGCTCGCCGGCCTCGACCCGCGGGTCGTCGCCGACGGCATCACCCGCGTCGGCGGGGTGCCCGGGCGGCTCGAGCAGGTCGCAGCCGGCCAGGACCACACCCTCGTCGTGGACTACGCCCACAAGCCCGATGCCCTCGAGGCCGTGCTGGCCACCCTCCGGCCCCTGACCGACGGCCAGGTCGTGGTCGTTGTCGGCGCCGGCGGGGACCGCGACACCACCAAGCGCCCGGTGATGGGCGAGATCGCCGCCCGGCTCGCCGACGTCGTCATCGTCACCGACGACAACCCGCGCACCGAGGACCCCGCCGCCATCCGTGCGGCCGTGCTGGCAGGGACCCGGGGCGGCTCGGCGGAGGTCCTCGAGGTGGGCGACCGGCGACTGGCGATCCGGGAGGCCGTACGTCGGGCGCGCCCCGGCGACGTCGTGCTGGTGGCCGGCAAGGGGCACGAGTCCGGGCAGGAGGTCGACGGGGTGGTGCACCCCTTCGACGATCGCCGGGTCGCCGCGGAGGAGGTCCGCGCCGTGCGTGCCGAGCGCGAGAGCGGAGGTGGCGCATGATCGACATGTCCCTGGCGGAGATCGCCGACGTCGTGGGCGGGACGGCGCACGGCGATGCCGTCGTCACGGGAGGAGCCTTCCTCGACACCCGCACCCCCGAGCCCGGCGGGCTCTTCGTCGCCATCGCGGGGCAGCGGGCCGACGGGCACGAGTTCGCGCCCGCGGCCGCCGAGGCCGGCGCGGTCGCCGCGCTCGGCAGCCGCCCGACCGTCCTGCCCACCGTCGTCGTCGACGACGTCACGGCCGCGCTCGGCGTGCTGGCCCGGCACGTCGTCGACCGGCTGCCCGAGGTCACGGTGCTGGCGATGACCGGCTCCCAGGGCAAGACCGGCACCAAGGACTACCTCGCGCACCTGCTCGCCGAGGCGGGGCCGACGGTCGCCACCCGCGGCAACTTCAACAACGAGCTCGGGGTGCCGCTCACCGTCCTGCGCGCCACGCCCGAGACGCGCTACCTCGTCGTCGAGATGGGCGCCCGTGGAGTCGGGCACATCGCCGAGCTGTGCGCGATCGCGCCGCCGCGCGTGGCCGCGGTCCTCAACGTCGGCACCGCCCACATCGGCGAGTTCGGCAGCCGGGAGGCGATCGCGGCGGCCAAGGGGGAGATCGTGGAGGCGCTCCCGGTCGACGGCACCGCCGTCCTCAACGCCGACGACGAGCTCGTGGCCGCGATGGCCCCGCGCACCGTCGCCGCCGTCACCACGTTCGGCAGCGGCCCACCCGGTGGCCCGCCGCCCGACGTCGCGGTCAGCGAGATCACCTCCGACGAGCTCGGCCGGCAGTCCTTCGAGCTCGCGCACCGCGGCTCGCACGCCACCGTCCACCTCGCGCAGGTCGGCACGCACCAGTGGCGCAACGCCGCAGCGGCCGCCGCGATGGCGCTGGCGGCGGGCCTGGACCTCGACACCGTCGCCGACTCCCTCGCCGACGCGGTCCCGGCCAGCCGATGGCGGATGGAGGTGGGCGAGCGCGCCGACGGCCTCGTCGTCGTCAACGACGCCTACAACGCCAACCCCGAGTCGATGCGCGCCGCGCTGGAGACGCTGGCCGGCATCGGCGCCCGCAGCGGCCGCCGCACGGTCGCCGTCCTGGGCCAGATGCTCGAGCTGGGCGCCGGTGCCCGGGACGCCCACCGGGGCGTCGGCGCCCACGCCGCCGAGTCGGGCGTCGACGTGCTGGTCACCGTCGGGCCCGAGGCGGACGGCATCGCCGAGGGGTTCGAGCGCGCCGGCCGCGGCGGAGTGAGCATCCCCACGGCGGGGCGTGACGCGGCGGCGGAGTGGCTGCGGCACAATGTCTCGGCTGCTGATGTCGTCCTGGTGAAGGCATCGCGGGGAGCGGCTCTGGAACTGATCGCCGAGGACCTCCTCGTGTCCGAGGGGGAAGGGAGCACCACATGAGAGCCATCCTGTTCGGAGGAGGACTCTCCCTGCTGATCTCGCTGCTCGGCACGCGCTACGCCATCCGGTTCTTCACCCGGCAGGGCTTCGGCCAGCCGATCCGCGACGACGGCCCGACGACGCACCACACCAAGCGCGGCACGCCGACGATGGGCGGCGCCGTGATCGTGCTGGCGAGCGTGGTGGGCTACCTCGCCGCGAAGCTCATCACCGGCCAGGCGCCGAGCGCCTCGGCGCTCCTGCTCCTGTTCCTGCTGGTGGGGCTCGGTGCGGTCGGCTTCCTCGATGACTTCCTCAAGGTCAGCCGGCAGCACAACCTCGGCCTGCGCAGCCGCGCGAAGATGATCGGGCAGACGCTGGTCGCCGTGGTGTTCGGCTTCCTCGCGCTCTCGCCGGTGCTGGAGGACGATCGGGGCTGGCGTCCGGCCTCCGACCACATCTCCTTCATCCGCGACTACGAGGGCTTCTCGCTGCCCACGGTCCTGGCGATCCTGCTGGTCTGGCTGATCGTGACCGGCACGAGCAACGCGGTGAACCTCGCCGACGGCCTCGACGGCCTCGCCACCGGCGCGTCGATCCTCATCTTCGCCGCCTACACGCTGGTCAACATCTGGCAGAACAGCCAGTCGTGCGCGCTCCAGGCCGGGCCCAAGTGCTACGAGGTGCGCGACCCGCTCGACCTCGCCGTGGTGGCGGCGGCCATCACCGGTGCCTGCTTCGGGTTCCTCTGGTGGAACGCCTCGCCCGCGCAGATCATCATGGGCGACACCGGCTCGCTCGCCCTCGGCGGCGCGATGGCCGGCTTCGCCATCATGACCCGCACCGAGCTGCTGCTGCTGATCATCGGCGGCCTGTTCGTCGTCATCACGCTGTCGGTGATCATCCAGGTCTCGGTCTTCAAGGCCAGCCGGGCCAGCGGGCTGTTCCGCAGCGTCTTCCGGGTCCAGCCCGGCCACCGCGTCTTCCGGATGACGCCGCTGCACCACCACTTCGAGATGCTCGGCTGGGAGCAGGTCACCATCGTGATCCGGTTCTGGATCGTGACCGGCCTCGCGGTGGCCACCGGCATCGGCATCTTCTACGCCGAGTGGGTCGCGGGCATCGGATGAGGCACGACATGGAGTCGCTCGGCCGCACCAGCGACTGGTCCGGCGTACGCGTCGTGGTCGCCGGCTTCGGGGTCTCCGGCTTCGCCGCCGCGGACAACCTGCTCTTCCTCGGCGCCCAGGTCACCGCGCTCGACGACGCGACGAGCGAGGAGAAGGCCGAGAAGGCGCGCCTCCTCGAGACGCTCGGCGCCACGGTGCGCCTCGAGCCCGGCGCCACCGCGGTGCTGCCCGACGACGTCGACCTGGTCGTCACCTCGCCGGGCTGGCGGCCCAGCGCACCGCTGCTCGCCCAGGCCGTCGCGCGCGAGGTGCCCGTGTGGGGCGAGGTGGAGCTCGCCTGGCGGCTGCGTGACCCCGAGCGCCCCGCACCCTGGCTGGCGGTCACCGGCACCAACGGCAAGACCACGACCGTGCAGATGCTGGAGTCCATCCTCACCGCGGCCGGCCTCCGCGCCGCCGCCGTCGGCAACGTCGGCCTGCCGATCGTCGAGGCCGTGATGGACCCCGAGCCCTACGACGTGCTGGCCGTGGAGCTCTCGAGCTTCCAGCTGCACTACACCTACTCCATGTCCGCGGAGTCGGCCGTCGTGCTCAACGTGGCCGAGGACCACCTCGACTGGTACGACGACGACCCGGCCGGCGGCGACGACGCCCGCACCGGGATGCAGCGGTACGCCGCCGACAAGGCGCGCATCTACGAGCGCGTGCAGCGGGCGTGCGTCTACAACCTCGCCGACCCCGCGACCGAGGAGATGGTGCGCGGGGCCGAGGTCGTCGAGGGCGCGCGGGCGATCGGCTTCACCCTCGGCACTCCCGCCTCGGGCGACGTCGGGGTGGTCGAGGACATCCTGGTCGACCGGGCCTTCATCGAGGAGCGCGCCACCAGCGCGGCGGAGCTGTGCACGCTCGCCGACCTCGCCTCGCCCGCTCCGCACGTCGTCGCCAACGCCCTCGCCGCGGCCGCGCTGGCCCGCGCGCACGGCGTCAGCCAGCAGGCGGTGCGCGACGGGCTGCGCGCGTTCCGGCCCGGCAGCCACCGGATCGCCCACGTCGCCGAGGCGGGCGGCGTCACCTGGATCGACGACTCCAAGGCCACCAACCCCCACGCCGCGCAGTCCTCGCTGGCGGCCTACGAGCACGTGGTGTGGGTGGCCGGCGGGCTGGCGAAGGGGGCCCGCTTCGACGACCTCGTGCTCGCGGTGCGCGACCGCCTGCGCGGCGTCGTGCTGCTCGGGCGGGACCGGCAGGTCGTCGCCGACGCTCTTTCGCGACACGCGCCCGATGTGCCGGTCATCGATGTGGGCGTTGACGAGACTGGGGACCCGATGGAGCGCGTG
Source organism: Nocardioides xinjiangensis (assembly GCF_017916385.1). Lineage (NCBI taxonomy): Bacteria > Bacillati > Actinomycetota > Actinomycetes > Propionibacteriales > Nocardioidaceae > Nocardioides > Nocardioides xinjiangensis. The sequence goes on along the minus strand of NZ_JAFMSW010000001.1, from coordinate 279,012 downwards.
GTCGACGCCGCCGCCGGGCTCGCCAGGTCCGGTGACACCGTCCTGCTGGCGCCGGGCTGCGCCTCCATGGACATGTTCACCAGCTACGGCGCGCGCGGCGACGCGTTCGCCGCCGCCGTGCACCGCAGGATCGCCGGCACCGACTAGACCACTGGACGAGGGGAGCGCGACCGATGACCACCGCGAACCCCGAGGACGTGGCCGTGCAGGGCCACCCCGGCCTCCACCCCGACGTCCCTCCGACGACCGCGGACCCCGGGGCCGGCGCACCGCTCGGCTCGGGCCTGCCCGCCGCGTGGCGCTCGGCGCGCGAGCGCGTCGCCTTCGCAGGACGGCGCACCCGCGAGGCGATCGACACGCCGCTGACGTCCTACTACCTGCTGCTCGGCGCCTCTGCGCTGCTGCTCACCATCGGCCTCATCATGGTCCTCAGCGCGTCCAGCGTCCGGTCCTACCTCACCTACGACGACTCCTACGCCGTGGTGAAGCGGCAGCTGATGTGGGTCGCGATCGGCCTGCCGTGCGCCTGGGTGGCCTCGCGGATCCCGGTGAGGCACGTCCGACGTCTGGCCTACCCCGGATTCCTGCTCGCGCTGGTGCTGCTCGCCCTGGTGGCGCGCTTCGGCGTGCTGATCAACGGCAACAAGAACTGGCTCGCCATCGGTTCGTTCACGATGCAGCCGGCCGAGGTCGCCAAGCTGGCCATCGTGCTCTGGGCCGCGAACATCTACGCCCACAAGGAGCGCCGCCTCCGCGAGCTGCACCACCTGCTCGTCCCGGTGGTCCCCGGCCTGTTCGCCGTCATCGCCCTGGTGCTCGTCGGTCGTGACCTCGGCACCGCGATGGTGCTCGCCGCCATCCTGCTCGGGATGCTGTGGGTCGTCGGCGCGCCGCTGCGGCTCTTCGGCCTCAGCCTCTCGGTGCTCGGCGTGGCCGCGGTGGCGCTGGCCGCCACCGATCCCGAGCGCCTGGAGCGCATCACCCACTTCACCGACCCGTTCAAGGACTACACCGACGCCGGCTGGCAGCCGGCGCACGGCCTCTACGCCCTGTCGAGCGGGGGCTGGTTCGGCCAGGGCATCAGCGCCTCGACCCAGAAGTGGGGCGACCTGCCCGAGGCCCACACCGACTTCATCTTCGCCGTGCTCGGCGAGGAGCTGGGCCTGGCCGGCACCCTCCTGGTGATCGTGCTGTTCTTCACCATCGCCTACGCCGCGATCCGGGTCGCGCTGACCACCCAGGACCCGTTCGTCCGCTACGCCACGTTCGGCATCGTCGTGTGGCTGCTCGGCCAGATGATCATCAACGTCGGCATGGTGCTCGCGGTGCTGCCCGTGATCGGCATCCCGCTGCCGATCGTCTCCTACGGCGGCTCCGCGCTGCTGCCCTCGCTGGTCGCCCTCGGCCTGCTGATCGGCTTCGCGCGGCGCGAGCCGGACGCCGCTGCGGCGCTGGCGGCACGCCGTCGCGACCGCTCCGCGGGCCTCGCCGCTGCCGCCTCCTACCACCGCTCTCGATAGATTCACCCTGATGCGCGTACTCCTCGCCGGCGGCGGCTCCGCCGGCCACACCTCGCCCCTGCTCGCCACCGCCGACGCCCTGCGCCGCCTGGACCCCGCGACCGAGGTCACCTGTCTCGGCACCCGCGAGGGCCTGGAGGCGCGACTGGTCCCGGAGGCCGGTCTGCCGCTCGAGATCGTGCCCCGGGTGCCGCTGCCGCGCCGTCCCGGCCCCGACCTGCTGCGTACGCCGACCCGCCTGCGCGCCGCACGTGCCGCGGCCCTCGCGGTGGTCGACCGGGTGCGGCCCGACGTCGTCGTCGGCTTCGGCGGCTACGTGTCGGTCCCGGCGTACCTCGCCGCGCGCCGGCGGGGAGTGCCGATCGTGGTCCACGAAGGCAACGCCATCCCCGGCGTCGCCAACCGGCTGGGCGCGCGGATGACCCGGCACGTCGCCATCAGCTTCCCGGGCACCGCGCTGCCGCACGCGGTGTGCACCGGCCTGCCGGTACGCCGGCTGATCTCCACGATGGACCGCGCGGCGCTGCGCGAGGAGGCGCTGTCGGCGTTCGGCCTTCGCCCCGACCTGCCGACGCTCCTCGTCACGGGCGGCTCGCAGGGCGCCGCGCGCATCAACGCCGCCGTCTCGGGCGCCGCGCCCGCGCTCGCGGCAGCCGGCGTGCAGGTGCTGCACGTCGTGGGTCCCAAGCACGACCTCGACGTCGCCTCCGGCGAGGTGCCCTACGTCGTGCGCCGCTACGTCGACCGCATGGACCTGGCCTACGCCGCGGCCGACGCGGTGCTGTGCCGATCGGGCAGCAACACCGTCACCGAGGTCTCCGGGGTCGGCCTGCCGGCCGTCTACGTGCCGCTGCCGATCGGCAACGGCGAGCAGGCGCTCAACGCGCGCCCGGTCGTCGACGCCGGCGGCGGCCTGCTGGTCGCCGACGAGGCGCTGACCACCGAGTGGGTCGCGGCGAGCGTGCCGGGGCTGCTGACCGACGCGGCGCGGCTGCGCGAGATGGGCGCGACCGCCCGGGGCGTCATCCCGCTCGACGCCGACGAGAAGCTCGCGCGGATGGTCCTCGACGCCGGCGCCGCGAGCGGGGGTCCGGGCCGGTGAGGATCCCCGTCCCGGGCGAGGTCCTGCCCGCCGCAGAGCTCGGCCGGGTGCACTGCGTCGGCATCGGCGGCGCCGGGATCTCGGCGATCGCGCGCATCATGGCGAAGCGGGGCGTCGCCGTGACGGGCAGCGACGACCACGACACCCCGTTCCTGCCCGCCCTGCGCGAGCTCGGCGTGACCTGCCACCTCGGCTACGACGCCGCGCACGTCGGGGACGCCGACACCCTCGTCGTCACGACCGCGGCGCGCGAGGACAACCCGGAGGTGCTCGAGGCGCGGCGCCGGGGGCTGCGCATCCTCCCGCGCTCGGCGGGCCTGGCCGCCGTCATGGCCGGCTCGCGGGTCCTGGCCGTCGCGGGCACCCACGGCAAGACGACGACGACCGGGTTGCTCACCTCGGCGCTGCTCGCGGCCGGCGTCGACCCGTCGTACGCCGTGGGCGGGGTCCTGACGGCGACGGGCCGCAACGCCGACGCGGGCGCGGACGACCTCTTCGTCGCCGAGGCCGACGAGAGCGACGGGGCGTTCCTCCACTACCGCCCGTTCGCTGCGATCGTCACCAACGTCGAGGCAGACCACCTCGACAACTGGGGCACCGAGGAGGCCTACCGCCGGGCGTTCGAGGAGTTCGTCGGCACCGTCGACCGGTCGGGCTTCCTCGTCTGCGTGGTCGACGACCCGGGCGCTGCCGACCTCGCCGACCGGGCGCGGGCACGCGGCCTCGACGTGGTGACGGTGGGGGAGTCGCCCCTCGCCGACCTCCGCATCCACGACCTGGCCCTCGAGGGCACCACCTCCGGCTGCCGGGTGTCCCGCGACGGTGCCGACCTCGGCGTCTTGCGGCTGCGCATCCCCGGGCGCCACTACGTCCTCGACGCCGTCGCCGCGCTCGCCATGGGGCTGCGGCTGGGGCTCCCGTTCCAGGCACTGGCCGAGGGCCTCGGCGGGTTCACCGGCACCGGTCGCCGGATGGAGCTCAAGGGTGAGGCCGCGGGGGTCCGCGTCTACGACTCCTACGCCCACCACCCGGTGGAGATCCGCGGCGACCTCGAGGCCGCACGCGCCCTCGCCGGGGAGGGTCGCGTGGTCGCCGCCTTCCAACCGCACCTCGTCTCCCGCACCCGCATCTTCGGGGAGGCCATGGGCGACGAGCTGGGCGCGGCCGACGAGGTCGTCGTGCTCGACGTCTACGTCGCCCGCGAGGACCCCGACCCCGACGTGACCGGCCGCCTCGTCGCCGACGCCGTCCCGCTCCCGGCACAGCACGTGACCTACGTCGACGGCCTCGGCGCCGCTGCGCAGGCGCTCGCCCAGCGTGCCCGGCCCGGCGACCTCGTGATCACCCTCGGCGCGGGAGACGTCACGAGCGTCGGGCCGCAGGTGCTCGGGCTGCTCGGGGGTGCGTGAGTGCAGCAGGTGGAGCAGCAGGTGCAGGAGCAGCAGGACCGCGCAGCGCTGCGCACCCGCCGCCGCTTCGCGCGGCGGCAGTGGGCGCGGCGCTGGCTGTCACTTCGCTACGTCGTGGCCCTGCTCCTCGTCCTCGCCGTCCTCGGTGCGTCGGTGCACCTCGTCTTCTTCTCCGCGCTCCTGCAGGTCAAGAAGGTCGAGGTCGTGGGCAACGAGCTGCTGAGCGACACCCGCATCCGCGAGATCGCCGACGTCCCTCTCGGCGACCAGCTCGCGCTGGTCGACCTCGGCCGTGCCGACGACAGGGTGGGCTCGCTCGCCGAGGTGGAGTCGGTCGACGTCTCGCGCACCTGGCCCGACGCCGTGCGGATCGCGGTCGTCGAGCGCACGGCCGTCGCGGTCGTCGAGCTGGCCGGGCGGCTCCGGGGGCTCGACCCCGACGGCGTCGTGTTCCGAGAGTACGACAAGGTGCCGCCGGGCATGCCGCGGATCCGGCCCGGCGCGGCGGCGGGCACCGACGCGCTGCGAGAGGCCGCCACGGTGGTCTCCGCCCTGCCCCGGGACCTCGTCACCCGCGTGGACCACGTCGAGGTGGCGACGGTCGACCAGATCACCCTGGTCCTGCGCGACCGGCGACAGGTGCTCTGGGGGAGTGCGGAGGAGTCCGCGCTCAAGGCCGAGGTGGTCGACAAGCTCCTGGCAGCCCAGGAGGCGCCGTACTACGACGTCAGCGTGCCGGGGAATCCCACCTACCGGCCCTGAACGCGGCGTGTCGGCCCGGGTTCGGGACGCACGCCTGCCTATGGTCGTGCGAAAGGCGAGGTTGACATAACTATAACCCTCAGGCTCACGGTTAGGGTTCCGTGAGGCCCGGGGGTCGCAAGACGGATCGACCCGTCCACCCAGAACTCGCATCCCCTTCACGAAAGGCCCCGGAGCCGTGGCAGCAGCGCAGAACTACCTGGCGATCATCAAGGTCGTGGGCATCGGTGGCGGTGGCGTCAACGCCGTCAACCGGATGATCGAGGTCGGACTCAAGGGCGTGGAGTTCATCGCGATCAACACCGACGCCCAGGCACTCCTCATGAGCGACGCCGACGTCAAGCTCGACATCGGGCGGGAGCTCACCCGGGGCCTCGGCGCGGGGGCGAACCCCGAGGTGGGCGCCAAGGCCGCCGAGGACCACGCCGACGAGATCGAGGAGGTCCTCAAGGGGGCCGACATGGTCTTCGTGACGGCTGGCGAGGGCGGCGGCACCGGCACCGGCGGCGCCCCCGTCGTGGCGCGCATCGCCCGCTCGCTCGGCGCCCTGACCATCGGCGTGGTGACCCGCCCGTTCGCCTTCGAGGGCCGGCGGCGCGCGAACTCCGCGGAGGAGGGCATCAGCCAGCTCCGCGAGGAGGTCGACACCCTCATCGTGATCCCCAACGACCGGCTGCTGTCGATCTCCGACCGCAACGTGTCGATCCTCGACGCCTTCAAGCAGGCCGACCAGGTGCTGCTGCAGGGTGTCTCCGGCATCACCGACCTGATCACCACCCCCGGGCTGATCAACCTCGACTTCGCCGACGTCAAGTCCGTCATGGCCAACGCCGGCTCGGCGCTCATGGGCATCGGCTCGGCGCGCGGTGAGGACCGGGCGGTGGCCGCCGCGGAGATGGCCGTCTCCAGCCCGCTGCTCGAGGCGAGCATCGAGGGCGCGCACGGCGTGCTGCTCTCCATCGCCGGCGGCTCCGACCTCGGCCTCTTCGAGATCAACGAGGCCGCCGCGCTGGTGTCGCAGGCCGCGCACGCCGAGGCCAACATCATCTTCGGTGCGACCATCGACGACGCCCTCGGCGACGAGGTGCGCGTGACCGTGATCGCCGCCGGCTTCGACGGGGGCATGCCCAAGCGCCGCCAGGAGGGCGCGGTCCTGCGCCCGCAGCCGGTGCAGGCGCAGGAGCAGGCCCGGGTGCCGGCGCAGCAGGTCGCGACCCGGGCCGCGGCGCCCGCCGCGGCCACTGCCGGCACGTCGGGCGCGGCGCCGACGCCGGCACAGCCGGCGCGCGTGCAGTCCGCGACCCCCGCTCAGGCGCAGCAGCCGACCACCCCGTCGGCACCGGCCCGCCCGGCCCGGCAGGTGCAGTTCGAGGACGACGACCTCGACGTGCCCGACTTCTTGAAGTGAGCTGACCGCGACCGTGCCGCTCCTGCACCACCGTGACCGGATCGAAGGCGACCTCGTGATCGAGGTCGCCTTCACCGACGTGTCCCTCAGCCTCGGCGACGCCGCCGGCGACGACGTGCGCGCTGCCGCGCTGGCGCAGGTGGCCGGCGCGACAGGGGCCACGCCGGTGCTGATGCGGCAGGTCCACGGGGCCGACGTGGAGGTCGTCGACGACCGGCGCACGAGCGCGACGGGCTGCGACGCGATGATCACCGCGCGGCCCGGCGTGGCGCTGCTCGCCCGGGCCGCCGACTGCGTGCCCGTGCTCCTGGCGGACCCGGCCACCGGCTGGATCGCCGCGGCGCACAGCGGGCGACCGGGGCTCGCCGCCGGCGTCGTCCCCGCCGCCGTCACGGCCCTGCGCGAGCACGGCGCCGACCCGAGCGTGGCCTGGCTCGGCCCGCACGTGTGCGGCGCGTGCTACGAGGTCCCCGCCGCCCTGCGCGACGAGGTCGTCGCCGTGGTGCCGGAGGCGAGCTCCACCACGTCGTGGGGCACGCCCGCCCTCGACCTCGGTGCAGGCGTGCGCGCCCAGCTCGCGTCCTGCGGCGTCACCGACGTGCGCGGCGTCGATGCCTGCACCCGCGAGGACCCGGCGTGGCCGTCCTACCGCCGCGACGGCGCCGAGGCCACCCGCTTCGCCGGCGTCATCTGGAGCCATCGGTGACCGGGCGACGCGCTGACGAGGTCGCGGCGAACCTCGACGCCGTGCGGGGCCGCATCCGCGCTGCGTGCGCGGAGGCCGGTCGTCCCGAGGACGACGTCGCGCTGGTGGTGGTCACCAAGTTCTTCCCCGCCTCCGACGTCCGGCTGCTCGCCGACCTCGGCGTGACCGACGTGGGGGAGAACCGACACCAGGAGGCCCAGGCCAAGGCCGCCGAGTGCGCCGACCTCCGCCTCCGGTGGCACTTCATCGGGGGGCTCCAGTCCAACAAGGCCGCAGCAGTGGCGTCGTACGCCGACGTGGTGGAGTCGCTCGACCGCCCCAAGCTGGTCGGCCCCCTGTCGCGCGGCGCCCACGCCCGCACCGGCCCGCCGGGCACCGGGGTCGACGTGCTGCTGCAGGTCAGCCTCGACCCGCCCGGCGCCGCGCACCGGTCGGGTGCCGACCCTGCCGACCTCGACGAGCTCGCCCGGCTGGTGGCCGGGGCCGACGCGCTGCGGCTGCGCGGGCTGATGGCGGTCGCACCCCTCGGCGAGGACCCCGCGACCGCCTTCGCCCGGCTGGCCGCCGTCCGCGCTGACTTCCTGCGCGAGCACCCCGACGCCACCGTGCTGTCGGCCGGCATGAGCGGCGACCTCGAGGCGGCGATCGCCCACGGCGCGACACACGTGCGTGTCGGCTCCGCGGTCCTCGGTCCGAGGCCTGCGGTCCAGTAATGTCCACAACAGTCAACAGGTGTCCCGCACGGGGCGCCAGGTCTAGCGGAGGAACAGTCTCATGAGCGGCGCGATGCGCAGGATCGGCGAGTACCTCGGCCTGCTCGAGGACACCGGCCACTACGACGACTACGAGAGCGACGCCGAGACCACGACCCACGACGCCGTCGACCAGCGTCCGGTCGCGCGCGAGCGCCGCCCAGCCCCGGTGTCCGACCTCGCGGAGCGCCGACGTCCGGCCCCGGTCCAGACAGGAGTCGTGGCCGAGTTGAGCCGCATCACCACCCTCCACCCCCGCAACTACAACGAGGCCCGCCTGGTCGGGGAGAACTACCGCGACGGCACCCCCGTGATCATGAACCTCAGCGAGATGGACGACAACGACGCCAAGCGCCTCGTCGACTTCGCCGCCGGGCTCATCTTCGCCACCCGCGGCTCCATCGAGCGCGTCACCAACAAGGTGTTCCTGCTCTCGCCGCCCAACGTGGCGGTGTCCGCGGAGGACAAGGAGCGCATCGCCGAGGACGGCTTCTTCAACCAGAGCTGACAGATACTCGACTCGTGCAAGCCTTCGGTCAGATCCTCTACATCATCCTGCTCGTCTTCATCGGGCTGCTGTGGATCCGGTTCATCGTGGACTGGGTCCAGGTCTTCGCGCGCCAGTGGGAGCCGCGCGGGGCGCTCCTCGTCGCCCTCGAGGGGGTGTACAGCACGACGGACCCGCCGATCGTGGCGCTCCGCCGCGTCGTGCCCCCGCTGCGCATCGGCTCGGTGGCGCTCGACCTGAGCTTCCTGCTCGTCATGGTGGCGGCCTGGTTGCTGCTCAACGTGGTCGTGACCATCTTCGGGCTCTGAACCATCCGTCACACGGGTCACTGTGCCCTGTGGCGTCCCGGGCGCTATTGTCTCCTGACAGCAGAGCCACCGTGAATCGATCGTGGAAAGTTTGGGTGAGGTCATGCCGCTGACGCCTGAGGACGTGAGCAACAAGCGCTTTACGCCTGTCCGTCTCCGTGAGGGCTACGACATGGGCGAGGTGGACCAGTTCCTCGACGAGGTCGAGGCCGAGCTCGCCCGGCTCACCCGGGAGAACGACGAGCTGCGGGCCAAGCTGTCCGCGGCCCAGGCCGGTGGCTCCTCCGCACCTGCTCCCGCGGCGTCGTTCGCGCCCACGCCGGAGCCCGAGCCCGAGCCCGAGCCGGAGCCGGCCCCCGCGCCGGTCGCGGCCGCCGCGCCGGTGCAGACGATGCGCGTGGAGACCGTCGCCGACGCCTCCAACGCCGCGGCCCGCCTGCTCGAGATCGCGACGCGCAACGCCGACGAGCTCGTCGAGGAGGCCAAGAACGAGGCCGACCGCATCGTCGGTGCCGCCCGCACCAAGGCCGAGCGCCTCGAGGCCGAGTCGAAGACCAAGGCCGACCGCATGGAGGCCGACGCCCGCCAGCGTGCGCAGATGCTCGACTCCGAGACCGCCGAGCGGCGCCAGCAGATGTTCGGCGACCTGGAGAAGGAGCGCGACAAGCTCAACAGCGACGTCGAGACCCTCCGCCAGTTCGAGCGCGAGTACCGCAGCCGCCTGAAGACGTACTTCACGCAGCAGCTCGAGGCGCTCTCCGCCGGCAGCGAGACGCAGGCCCCGGTCGACAGCGGCACGGCGCCCAAGCGCCTGCGCTCCGTCCTCGGCGACGACGAGGGCTGAGCCTCCAGCGCACACGTCCGCACGCGAGAACGGCCGCCCTTCGGGGTGGTCGTTCTCGCATTTGCGCGGCCGCGTTGTTGGCTGGCCCCCCGGCAGCGGATACCCTCCCTGCCACCGTGTGGTTCCCACCACACCCGAAGCAGCTGGAGGCCCTCGGAGATGGCTGGCAGTACGCGCAAGTCACTGGCGGGCACCGCTGCGGCGGCCGCGAAGCGGGTGGTCGGTCAGGGCCCGGCCACGGATGCCCCCGCCGAGGAGGGCCCGGCCTCCTCCGCGCCGCCGAAGTCAGCGGCCGAGAAGTCAGCGGCCGAGAAGTCAGCGGCCGAGAAGTCAGCGGGCAAGAAGGCTCCGGCGAAGAAGGCGGCGGCGAAGACCCCCGCGAAGTCCAGCGCGAAGACCACCGCGCCTACCGAGAAGGCAGCTCCCGTGACGAAGGCTGTTCCGACCCCCGCCGCCAAGGCCACGCCGACGAAGAAGGTCCGCAAGGCCACCCCCTCCACGCTCGTGGTCCTCGACGGGGAGTCCGCCTGGACCCGCGGCGAGCTCAACGAGGTCGTCAAGGAGCTCACCGAGCACCAGGAACGGCTCACCGCGATCGTCGGCCGGTCGGCCGAGGAGCTCGCCGGGCTGATGCGCGACGCCGGTGACGGCGCCGGCCTCGACCAGGCCGACGTCGGCGCCACCACCTTCGAGCGCGACCACGAGCTCACCGTGCTGGCCAAGGAGCGCGAGGCGCTGGCCCAGATCGAGCGGGCGCTGTCGCACATCGACGACGGCACCTACGGCGTCTGCGACTCCTGCGGCAACGCCATCGGCAAGAATCGGTTGATGGCGGTGCCCCATGCCACACTGTGCATGTCATGCAAGCAGCGCGAGGAGCGTCGCTGAAGCCCAGCGACCCGGCCGATGCCCCACCGGCTCGTCGTCGTCCCGGCGCGCGGCTGGTCTTCGCGGGCGTGGCGCTGCTGGCCTACGCCCTCGACCTCGGCACCAAGCAGTGGGCGCTCTCCGCGCTCGCCGACGGTGACGTCCCGGTCCTCGGCGACTGGTTCACCCTGCACCTGACCTTCAACCCGGGTGCGGCGTTCAGCACCGGCACCGACTTCACCATCGTGTTCACCTGCCTGGCGATGGTGGCCGTCGTGGTGGTGCTGTGGCTGAGCCGCCGGCTGGCGAGCACGGGCTGGGCCCTGGCGCTTGGCATCCTCCTCGGTGGCGTGGGCGGCAACCTCACGGACCGCATCGTGCGGCCGCCGGAGCCGTTCCACGGCCACGTCGTCGACTTCCTCATGCTGCCCAGCTGGCCGGTCTTCAACGTCGCCGACGTGTGCATCAACGTCGCCGCCGGGCTCATCATCCTCCAGACGTTCCGGGGCATCGCCCTCGACGGCACCCGCGAGTCCGACGCGGAGCCCGATCCCCAGCCGGGGTCGCGGGCGTGAGCACGCACGCCGACCAGCGCACGGTCTTCGTGCCCGACGGCCTCGCGGGTGAGCGGGTCGACGCCGCGATGGCGCGGATGTTCGGCCTCTCGCGCACGCGGGCGGCCGACCTCATCTCCCAGGGACTGGTGCAGGTCGACGGCGCCGACGTCGGCAAGAGCGACCGGGTCGACGCCGGCGCGATGCTCGACGTCACCATCCCGGTCGAGAGCGACCCGCTCGAGGTGGTCCCCGAGCTCGTCGAGGGCATCCGGATCATCCACGACGACGACGCCATCGTGGTGATCGACAAGCCGGTCGGCGTCGCGGTGCACCCCTCGCCGGGCTGGACCGGCCCCACCGTCGTGGGCCACCTCGCCGGAGCCGGCTTCCGGATCTCCACCAGCGGAGCCAGCGAGCGACAGGGGATCGTGCAGCGCCTCGACGTCGGCACCAGCGGCGTCATGGTAATCTGCAAGTCCGAGCACGCCTACTCCGTGCTCAAGAACGCGTTCCGCCACCGCACCGTCGACAAGACCTACCACGCGCTGGTGCAGGGGCACCCCGACCCGCTCGCCGGCACCGTCGACGCGCCGATCGGTCGTCATCCCCACCACGACTACAAGTTCGCGGTCATGGCCGACGGCCGGCACAGCGTCACGCACTACGAGACGCTGGAGGCCCACCGGTTCGCCAGCCTGCTCGAGGTCCACCTCGAGACCGGTCGCACCCACCAGATCCGGGTGCACATGAGCGCGCTCAAGCACCCGTGCGTCGGCGACCTCACCTACGGCGCCGACCCGAGGCTCGCCGAGCGGGTCGGGCTCCAGCGCCAGTGGCTGCACGCGGTGCGGCTCGGCTTCGAGCACCCCGAGTCCGGTGACTACGTCACCTACGAGTCCACCTACCCCGACGACCTCGCGCACGCGCTCGACGTCATCCGCGATGAGCACTGAGCTCACGCTCCGCCCGGTCACCGTCGACGACCTGCCGGCCGTGGCCGACCTGCACCTCGCCGCTCGCCGCGGCGCCGGCGACGCCTTCCCGCCGCCGGTGCACCCCGACCACGAGGCGCGGGCCTGGGTCGCGGGCTGGGACCTGGCGTCGTACGACGTCTGGCTGGCCGAGCGCGACGGCGATCCGGCCGGCTACGCCCGCTGGACGGCGACGTGGCTCGACGACCTCTACGTCCACCCCGACCACCAGGGCCAGGGCGTGGGGACCGCCCTGTTCGAGCTCGTGGCGTCGACCCGTCCCGACGGGTTCTGCCTGTGGGTCTTCGAGTCGAACGAGCCCGCCCGGGCGTTCTACCGCCGGCACGGCTGCGTCGAGCTCGAGCGGACGGACGGGTCGGCCAACGAGGAGCGGGCGCCGGACATCCGCGTCGCGTGGCCCGGCGCCGACCCGCTGGCCTTCCTGCGCGGGCTGATCGACGAGACCGACCTGGTGCTGGGCGACGTGCTCGCGCGTCGTACCGCGCTGACGCGGGTGGTGCAGGGGGTCAAGCCGTCCGTCGAGCGTGACCCGGACCGCGAGGCGGAGATCGTCGAGCGGGTGGCCTCGGTGGTGCCGGAGCTCGGCCCGGAGCGGGTGGCCCGCATCGTCGACGTCATCATCACCGAGTCGCTCGACGCCGCGCGCTGACCGTCGCCCCGGCGTGGGACGACCGGCCGCGCCCGGGTGGGCGCGACCGGTCGTCGGTGCTGTGTCGGCCGAGGCGTGACGGGGTGTGACGGGGTGTGACGGTCAGTGGTGGGTCACCAGCCGACCAGGCCGCCCTGCCACTCGACGAGGTCGACGAGCTTGGCGACCAGGGTGTCGTCCTGCAGGCCGTGCGCCTTGCCCCTGGCCTTCTTGAGGATGTGCGCCGCTGCCGCGTGGTCACCGGCCTCGGCGGCCTCCTCCGCCGCGGCGAGGTGGTCGGCCACGTCGGCGCTCAGCTTGGCGTTGCGGTTGCCGCCGTCAGCGAGGTCGGCGGTGATCTCTTCGACCTCCGGGAAGGTCACGCAGTTGCCGCCGCCCTCGACGACGCCGGCGGTCCACTCGATGCCGCCGAGGAGGTGGTCGAGGAACAGCGGGTCGCTGTAGGACGAGTCCACGTGGCCGGCCCCCTCGTACCAGGAGCGGCCGCCCTCGAAGTTGTGGCACCACGCGATCGGGTGGTCGGCGCCCATGGCGCCGTTGCCCGGGTTGTAGGTCGACTCGTCCAGGGTCAGCAGGACGTGCACGTCCTCGCGCGGGTTGGAGGTGAAGTTGTACCACTCGTCGAAGCGCACCCACTTCTTCGGCAGCATGGTGGTCGAGGGGTGGTGGGGGCTCTCCACCACCATCGTCGCGGTCTGCTGGGCCGGGTGGTTGCGGAACCGGGCCGAGCCGCCGGTCAGCTGGCCGAACCACGGGACGGCGTGCATCTCGTCCGTGGCGGCGTGGAGGCCCACGAAGCCCCCGCCCTGCCGGATGTAGCCCTTGAACGCGGCCAGCTCGGCGTCGTCCAGGGTGCGCGGCCGGTTGGGGTCCTGGTTGTTGGTGCCGTCCACGGGGGAGGCGAACATGATCGTGGCGTACTTCGACAGCGCCTCGGTGCTGGTGAAGGGCGTCGTCGCCATGGTCAGCGCGGGCTGGCCGGGGGAGCGTCCGATCGGCGGGTCCCACACGTCGACGGTGAAGCCGTGCTCCTTGCCCAGCTCGATGACCGCGTTGGTGGTGTCGTCGATGTGGGAGTGGCGGAAGCCGAGCGTCTTGCCGACGACCAGCACCTTGTACGGCTGGGCGGCCTCGGCGGGGCCCACGGCGGCCCCGTCGGAGTCGGCTCCGGCGGAGGCGTAGGTCGCTCCCGTGAGGAGCAGGGCGCCGGCGGCGAGGCCGGTGGTGATCAGGCTGAGCGGTTTCCTCATGGTTCGGTCCTTCTCTGCGGTGGGGGTTTGTTTGTTGGGAACCCAAACTAATGCCGGTAGGAGAACGGTATGTGACCCATGTCACGGCGGTCAACGCCCCTGGTCGGCTGTCGCGCCGCGCCTGGCTGGGGCCCGGGGTCGCGAGATGATGGGCAGGTGCTGCTCTACGACGACGTGGTGACCGAGTACCGCGACTTCGCGACCTACGCGGCCGGCGACTCGCCCTGCTTCGAGGAGTGGGCGCTCGGCGTCGCCGAGGACGAGGAGGTGGTGGCCTGGCTCGGCACGCTGCCGCCGCTCAAGCGGCAGCCCAACCTCGTCCTCGCCGCGGCGCGGTGGCACGGTGCGCCCGCCCCGGGCCCGTACGCCGGCCTCCGCCGGGTGCTGCTCGAGCGCGAGCCCGACGTGCGGGCGACGATCATGACCCGCGCCACGCAGACCAACGAGGTGGGCCGGCTGGCCACGCTGACGCCGGTGCTGGCGCTCCTGCCGGGGCCGCTGGCGCTGGTCGAGGTGGGCGCCAGCGCCGGGCTGTGCCTGTACCCCGACCGCTACGACTACGCCTGGCGCGGCGCCGGAGAGCTGCGGGGGAGCGGCGGTCCGGTGCTCCGCGCCGACGCCGGCGGTCCGCTGCCGGTGCCCTCGGCACATCCCGACGTGGCCTGGCGCGGCGGCGTCGACCTCAACCCGCTCGACGTGGCCGACGCCGACGCCATGGCGTGGCTGGAGAACCTGGTGTGGCCGGAGCAGGACGAGCGGCGCGCACGCCTGCGGGCGGCCGTCGAGGTCACGCGTCGGGAACCGCCGGTGCTGCGCCGCGGTGACCTGTTCGACCACCTGCCCGACCTGCTCGACGAGGCCGCCGCCCACGGCACGCCCGTGGTGTTCCACTCGGCGGTGGTCGCCTACCTCGAGGTGCCGCAGCGCCGCAGGTTCCACGAGCTCATGGGCGACCTGGTGGCGGCGGGTCGCTGCCGGTGGATCAGCAACGAGGGGCCGCAGGTCCTGCCCGAGGTGACCGGCTCCCTCGAGGTGCCGCCGGGCCGCTTCGTCACCGCGCTGGACGGGGTGCCCACGGCCCTGAGCCACGGCCACGGGCACGCCGTCGACTGGGTGTGAAGCGGACCCCCGTCGCGGTCCGTGTCCTGTCGGTGGGGCCCGGCACACTGACGTAGGCTTGCGGCTCTTCCCCCTTCGCGCTGCACAGCCAGCACGTCCCCAGCACGACCCCGTCAGCGACTCCTGAAAGGCGCGGAAGTCTCCTCCATGTCGGCCGGCTCCTCCACCAGTTCCGCGGACAGCTTCGTGCACCTGCACGTGCACACCGAGTACTCCATGCTCGACGGGGCGTCGCTGCTCGACGGCCTCTTCGCCCGCACCAGCGACCTGGGCATGCCGGCCATCGCGATGACCGACCACGGCAACCTGCACGGGGCGTACGACTTCTGGAGCAAGGCCCGCCGGCACGGCGTGAAGCCGATCATCGGCATCGAGGCCTACATCACCCCCGGCACCCAGCGCGGCGAGCGCCGCCGCGTGCGGTGGGGGCAGGGCGACCTCGCCGAGGAGGGCGGCAACGACGTCGCCGGCGGCGGCGCCTACACCCACATGACCATGTGGGCCGAGAGCACCGAGGGCATGCACAACCTGTTCCGGCTGTCCTCGCGCTCGAGCATGGAGGGCTACTTCTACAAGCCGCGGATGGACAAGGAGATCCTCGCCGAGCACAGCAAGGGGCTGATCGTCAGCACCGGCTGCCCGAGCGGCGCGATCCAGACCCGCCTGCGACTCGGTCAGTACGACGAGGCGGTCCGCGAGGCCGGCGAGCTCCAGGAGATCTTCGGTCGCGACAACGTGTTCCTCGAGCTGATGGACCACGGCATCGACATCGAGAAGCGGGTCCGTGACGACCTCCTGCGGCTCGGCAAGCAGATGGGCATCCCGCCCGTCGCGACCAACGACTCCCACTACAACAACCCCGAGGACGCCGCCGCCCACGACGCGCTCATCTGCGTCGCGTCGGGCAAGCGGCTCTCCGACACCAACCGCCTGAAGTTCGACGGCGGCGGCTACTACATCAAGTCCGCGGCGGAGATGCGCGCGCTGTGGGCCGACCGGTTCGGCATGCCGGAGGCGTGCGACAACACCCTCGCGATCGCCGAGCGCTGCGAGGTGGAGTTCACCGAGTCCACCGGTGGCTACATGGCCCGCGCCGACGTCCCCGAGGGGGAGACCGAGGAGAGCTGGTTCCGCAAGGAGGTGTGGCGCGGCATCGAGGCGCGCTACCCCGGCGAGCGCACGACGCAGGAGGTCCGCGACCGCGTCGAGATGGAGCTCGCGGTCATCACGCAGAAGGGCTACTGCGGCTACTACCTCGTGGTCGCCGACTTCATCAACTGGGCCAAGGACAACGGCATCCGCGTCGGACCCGGTCGTGGGTCGGGAGCGGGCTCGATCGCCGCCTACGCCCTGCGCATCACCGACCTGTGCCCGCTCGAGCACGGCCTGTTCTTCGAGCGCTTCCTCAATCCCGAGCGCCCCTCGATGCCCGACTTCGACATCGACTTCGACGACGCGCGCCGCGGCGAGGTCATCCACTACGTCAGCCAGAAGTACGGCGCCGAGCGCGTCGCCCAGATCGCGACCTTCGGCCGGCTCAAGGCCAAGGCCGCCATCAAGGACGCCGCGCGGGTGCTCGACCACGGCTTCGCCATCTCCGACCGGATCACGAAGGCGCTGCCGGCCGACGTGATGGGCAAGGGCGTCCCGCTCAAGGAGATCTTCAACGCCCAGCACAAGCGCTACAACGACGGCGGCGAGTTCCGCGCCCTGCACGAGCAGGACCCCGACGTCCGCACCATCTACGAGACGGCGCTCGGCCTCGAGGGGCAGATCCGCAACTGGGGCGTCCACGCCGCCGGCGTGATCATGTCGAGCGAGCCGCTCATCGACATCGTGCCGATCATGGCCCGCCCCCAGGACGGGGCGATCATCACGCAGTTCGACTACCCGATGTGCGAGTCGCTCGGGCTGGTCAAGATGGACTTCCTCGGCCTGTCCAACCTGCGCATCCTCGAGGACGCGCTGGCCAACATCAAGGTCAACCGCGACCTCGACGTCGTGCTCGAGGACCTGCCGTTCGACGACCGGCCGACCTACGAGCTGATGGGCCGCGGCGACACGCTGGGCGTGTTCCAGCTCGACGGCTCGGGCATGCGCGCGCTGCTGCGGTCGATGCAGCCCGACCAGTTCGCCGACATCACCGCCGTCAGCGCCCTCTACCGACCCGGACCGATGGGCGCCGACTCGCACAACAAGTACGCCCGCCGCAAGAACGGCCGGGAGCCGATCGAGCCCATCCACCCCGCGCTCGCCGAGGCGCTCGAGCCGGTGCTGGGGGAGACCTACGGCCTGATCGTCTACCAGGAGCAGGTCATGGCGATCGCGCAGGTGCTCGCCGGCTTCACCCTCGGAGCCGCCGACAACCTGCGCCGCGCGATGGGCAAGAAGAAGAAGGAGGAGCTCGACAAGCAGTACGCCGGCTTCCAGTCCGGCATGCTCGAGCGCGGCTTCCCCCAGCAGGCGATCGACAAGCTGTGGGAGATCCTGCTCCCGTTCTCCGACTACGCGTTCAACAAGTCGCACTCCGCGGCCTACGGCGTCATCACCTACTGGACCGCATACCTCAAGGCCAACTACCCCACGGAGTACATGGCCGCGCTCCTCACCTCGGTGAAGGACGACAAGGACAAGATGGCGATCTACCTCAACGAGTGTCGCCGCATGAAGATCCAGGTGCTGCCGCCCGACGTCAACGAGTCCCACGCCGACTTCACCCCGGTCGGCAACGACATCCGCTTCGGGCTCACCGCGGTGCGCAACGTCGGCGGCAACGTCGTCGACGGCATCGTCGCGGCCCGCGAGGAGAAGGGGCGCTACGTCGACTTCAACGACTTCATGGAGAAGGTCCCGGCGTTGGTCTGCAACAAGCGCGTGGTGGAGTCGCTGATCAAGGCCGGCGCCTTCGACGACATGAAGCACAAGCGCCGTGCGCTCGCTGCCGTCCACGAGACCGCCGTGGACCAGTTCGTCGACCTCAAGAAGAACGAGGCGATCGGCCAGGACTCCCTCTTCGGCGGCCTCGGCGACGACGACGCCGGCTTCGGGGTGAGCGTGGCCATCCCCGACATCGACGACTGGGACAAGCTCACCCTGCTCGGCCACGAGCGCGAGATGCTCGGCCTCTACGTCTCCGACCACCCGCTGCTCGGCCTCGAGCACGTGCTCTCCCAGGGCACCGACTGCACCATCGGCCAGCTCATGCTCGACGAGGAGCGCGCCCACAACTCGACGCTCACCGTCAGCGGCCTCATCACCTCCGTGCAGCGCAAGATCACCAAGCGCGGCGACCCGTGGGCCACGATCACCCTCGAGGACCTCGACGGCGCGATCGACGTGCTGCTGTTCCCGAGCGCCTACACGCTCGCCTCGACGCTGCTCGTCGAGGACAACATCGTCCGGATCAAGGGCCAGCTGTCCCGCGACAAGGACCAGCCCGAGCTGCGCGCCCAGGAGGTCACGGCGCCCGACCTCACGCAGGGCCCGACGGGCCCGGTCGTCATCAGCCTGCCGTCCACCCGGTGCACGCCGCCGGTGGTGGCCCAGCTGCGCGACGTCCTCGGCACCCACCCCGGCATGACCGAGGTGCAGCTGCGCCTGCTGACCCGGAGCTCGACGAAGGTGCTGCGGCTCGACGACAACCTCAGGGTCAGCCCCAGCCCCGCCCTCTTCGCCGACCTCAAGCAGCTGCTCGGGCCCGGGTGCCTGACCGGATGAGCGAGCTGTCCGACCGGGGGGCCGTGCCCGGCCCTCGCGCCCCGCTCGGTCGCGTGCTGTCGGTCCTCGTGCTGTTCCTCGGTGGCGGCGCCGCGGCCGGGGTGCTGTGGGAGTGGCTGTGGGAGCCCCCGTCCGGACTGGTCTACGAAGGCCGCTGGTACCTCGAGCCCGCCGGTCCCGACGTCTCCTTCGAGGGTGTCGCTCTGTTCGTGCTGATCGCGTTCCCGCTCGGTCTGGTGCTCGCGGTGCTCGCGGGGATGTGGCGCGGCCACGAGAGCGCGACGCTGGTCTCGGTCCTCACCGGCGCCTGCCTGGCGGCGGCGGTGATGTACGCCGTCGGCAACGCGCTCGGCCCGGAGGACCCCCAGGCGCTGGCCGCCGCGCTGTCCGACTACACCGCGCTCGACGCCGGCCTCGGGCTCACCGCGCCCGACCCCGGCCGGGTGCCGTGGCACTCGCCCGCGCTGGTCGCGCTGCCGGCCGGAGCGATGACGGGTCTGGTCGTGACGTACCTGTGCGGAACGGGGTTCGTCCGGCGCTCGCGTGGGTAGGCTGAGCCCGACCATCTCAGGGCTGTCCCGACCCTCATCGGGGCCTGTGCGACGGGGGATCAGGACTTCATGAGCATGACACCGGGCGGGCCGAGCGGCCCCGACTACCTGGACGCATCCGGCCCGGGCGCGTCCGCGCCGGCCGACGACAACAAGAAGCGCCTCATCGCGCTCGGTGCCATCGTCGTGGGCGGCGCCGTCGTCGCGGGTGGCGCCTGGGCGGCGACGAGCTTCTTCGCCACGGGGGCGCAGCCCGCCGAGGCGCTGCCGGCCTCGACCGTCGCCTACCTCAGCGTCGACCTCGACCCGAGCGGTGGGCAGAAGATCGAGGCCGTCAGGACGCTGCGCAAGTTCCCGGCGTTCACCGACCACGTCGACATCGAGACCGACGACGACCTGCGTGAGCGCCTCTTCGAGGAGGTCACCTCCTCCGGCGAGTGCGAGGGCCTCGACTACGCCGACGACGTGGAGCCGTGGCTGGGCTCGCGTGCCGCGATGGCCGTCCTCGACCTCGGCGAGGAGGAGCCGACCGCCGTCGGTGTCGTCCAGGTGAGCGACGGCGACCGGGCCGACGAGGGCATGGCCACGCTCGTCGAGGCCTGCGGCGGCGCCTCGGACGCCGAGACCGGCGGCTGGGTCGTGGACGGTGACTGGATGGTCGTGGCGGAGACCGAGGAGATCGCGCAGCAGGTGGTCGACGCCACCGACGACGGCACGCTCGCCGACGACGCGGCTTTCGGGCAGTGGACCGGCGAGGCGGGCGACGGCGGCTTCATGTCGATGTACGTCGCCAAGTCCGCCGCGAAGTACCTCGAGGACGCGGCCGGGATGACCGGCCTGCTCGGCGGCCCGATGGCGCTCGCGCCCGCGCCGGACGACGCGCCGGCCGGCGCGTCGTTCGACGAGGACTGCCTCGCCGACGCGACCACGGCGGAGGAGATCGACGCGTGCTTCGTCGCTCCGGAGGAGTCCGCGGACGGCTCGTCCGACGAGGCGCTCCCCGAGGAGGGCTCCGAGGAGCTGCCGCCGGAGCTCCAGCAGATGATCGACGACTTCGACGGCGCGGCGGCCACCGTGCGCTTCGACGACGGCGCGGTCGAGGTCGAGTACGCCGTCTCGAACTACCAGAAGGACCTGACGAGGTTCCTCACCAGCGAGGAGGGCGTCGACATGGTCTCCGACCTGCCCGAGGACACGGTCGCGGCGCTCGGCTTCTCGCTCAGCGAGGGGTGGGCGCAGGGGCTGCTCGACTACGTCAAGACGCTCGCGCCCGACGAGGCCGCGACGATCGACGACCAGGTCGCCCAGTTCGAGACCGAGACGGGCCTCTCCTTCCCCGAGGACGTCGAGACGCTGCTCGGCGAGGGCGTGACGGTCTCCGTGGGCAGCGGCATCGACCCTGACGCGATCACCAACGGCGGCCCGCAGGAGGTCCCGGCCGGCATCAAGGTCAAGGGCGACGCCGAGGAGATCCAGGCCGTGCTCGACAAGATCAGCGCGGTCGCCGGCCCGGAGGCCGAGGAGTACCTCCAGGTCACCGAGGGCGACGGCTACGCCGTGCTGGCCCTGCAGGACGACTACCGCGCCGAGCTGGAGTCGGAGAGCGGCCTCGGCGACAGCGCGGTCTACTCGGACGTCATCGACGGCGACGCCCAGACGGTCCTGTTCGTCGACTTCGACGCCGACGACGACTGGCTCGTCCGGCTCACCGAGGACGAGCCCGAGCTCAGCGACAACCTCCGGCCGCTCTCGTCCTTCGGGATCAGCGGCTGGGTGGAGGACGACGTCGTCCACGGCATGGTCAAGCTGACGACCGACTGACAGCGCTCAGCGACCGATGGTGGCGGTCACCGCACCGGTGACCGCCACCAGGTCCTGCGGCGCGAGCTCCAGGTCGAGCCCGCGGCGCCCGCCCGACACCAGGATCGTGCGGTGCTCGAGGGCGGAGGCGTCGACCACGGTGGGGTGCGGCCGCTTCTGCCCCACGGGCGAGATGCCTCCCGCGACGTAGCCCGTGGCCCGTTCGGCCGCTGCGACGTCGGCCATGACGGCCTTGCTGCCGCCGAGCGCCCGCGCCAGCGCCTTGAGGTCGAGCTGGCCGGAGACCGGCACGACGCCGACGACGAGGCTCCCGTCGAGGGAGACGAGCAGCGTCTTGAACACCCGGGCGGGGTCGACGCCCAGTGCCTGCGCGGCCTCGGCGCCGTAGGACTCCGCGCGAGGGTCGTGCGCGTAGGGCCGCACCTCGAAGGGGACGTCCGCCTTGGTCAGCGCCACGGTGGCCGGCGTGCCGCCCGCCGCTCGCGCCTTCTTCGCCATCGCCTGGGCCGTCAGTTGGGGGACCAGGCCGTCCGCGCGACCTGCGTCGCCGGCAGGGACGGGATGACGTTGATGGCGCGCAGCTCCTCGGTCAGCAGCCGGGTCACCAGGGTGAGCCGCTCGGTGGCGTCGGCCGCCTCGAGCAGCGACTGCCGCTCGGCCATCGGCAGCGGCGCCAGCGCGGACAGCGTCCAGGCGAGGTAGTCCGGGTCGCGGGGGAGCGTCCCGCTGAACGGGTCGCCCTGCAGCTCGGTCATCGCGGCCCGGAAGGCGGTGAAGGTCGCGCGGGCCCGGTGGAGCAGGTCGGCGGGCACGTCGACCTCGGGCTCCGGCAGCACGGCGGCACGGCCCTGCGGGAAGTCGGCGCCCTTCCGCATCTCCTCGAGCATCATCCGCTCCCGCGCGACCGCCACGATGTCGTAGGTGCCGTCCTCGCGCCGGTCGACCTCGGTGAGCTGGAGGACGCAGCCGACCCGGTAGACCGACTGGGCCCCGTGGTCGCCCACCTCGTAGCCCTCGCGGATCGCGACCGTGCCGAAGACCCGGGCGGCGGGGTCGTCGACGGTGAGCAGGTGGCGCACCAGCATGCGGTAGCGGTCCTCGAAGACGTGCAGCGGCACGGTCATCCCCGGGAACACCACGGTGCTCAGCGGGAACATCGGCAGCGTGTCGCTCACGTGACCAACCTAGCGCCGCCTGTCCACCGCTCGCGGCCGACGCGGGGGCGTGCCGGGGCGGAACCTAGAATCGAGGCATGTCCCTGATCCGTCGCATCGACCTGAGGGGCGCCGACGCGGCGTCCGTCGACTACCGCGCGAGCGTTCCGCGCGCCGAGTTCGACGTCGAGGCCGCCACGCACCAGGTGCAGCCCATCATCGACGCCGTCCGCACCCGCGGGGTGGAGGCGATCCTCGAGCTCTCCGCCCGCTTCGACGGCGTCGAGAGCCACGACGTCGTCGTCCCGCCCGCCGCCCTCACCGCCGCCCTCGAGGGGCTCGACGCGGCGGTCCGCGCGGCGCTCGAGGAGTCCGTGCGCCGGCTCCGTGCCACCTGCGAGGCCGAGCTCGAGCACGACGTGACGAGCCGGCTCGCCGACGGCGCCACCGTCACCCACCGCAAGGTGCCCGTCGACCGCGTCGGGCTCTACGTCCCCGGCGGGCTGGCGCCCCTGGTCAGCAGCGTCGTGATGAACGTCGTCCCGGCCCAGGTGGCCGGCGTGCGGTCCATCGCGCTGGCGAGCCCGCCGCAGCGGACCAACGGTGGGCTCCCCGAGCCGACCATCCTCGCCGCCTGCGCGCTCCTCGGCGTCGAGGAGGTCTACGCCGTCGGTGGGGCGCAGGCCATCGCGATGTTGGCCCACGGCGCCGGACCCTGCGCGCGGGTGGACCTCGTCACCGGTCCCGGCAACATCTACGTCGCCGCCGCCAAGCGGCTGCTGCGCGGCGTCGTCGGCATCGACTCCGAGGCCGGCCCCACCGAGATCGCGATCCTCGCCGACGACAGCGCCGAGCCCGCGTTCGTCGCGGCCGACCTGATCAGCCAGGCCGAGCACGACCCGATGGCCGCCTCGGTCCTCGTCACCGACTCCCTCGAGCTCGCCGACGCCGTCGAGACCGCGCTGGAGAAGCAGGTCTTCGAGACCCGCCACACCGAGCGGATCCGCACCGCCCTGAGCGGACGCCAGTCCGGGATCGTGCTCGTCGACGACATGGAGCAGGGCGTCGCCGTGGTCGACGCCTACGCCGCCGAGCACCTCGAGATCCACACCCGCGACGCCGCCGCGCACGCCGCGCGCGTCCGCAACGCCGGCGCGATCTTCGTCGGTCCGTGGGCACCGGTCTCGCTGGGCGACTACTGCGCCGGCTCCAATCACGTGCTGCCCACTGCCGGCTGCGCCTGCCACTCCAGCGGCCTCTCGGTGCGCGCGTTCACCAAGTCGGTGCACGTCGTCGACTACTCCCGAGCCGCACTCGCCGAGGTCGCCGACCACGTCGTGACGCTCGCCGAGGCCGAGGACCTGCCCGGCCACGGCCAGGCGGTCAGCGCCCGGTTCGCGGAGCGGTCGCCACGATGAGCGCGGCCTTCCCACCCCTGCGCGAGGAGCTGCGGGGGATCGAGCCCTACGGCGCGCCCCAGCTCTCCCTCGAGCAGGCGCCGGTGCAGCTCAACGTCAACGAGAACCCCTACGGTCCCTCACCGGAGGCCGCGGCCGACATCGCCCGCGCGGTCGGCGCGGCCGCGGTGTCGCTCAACCGCTACCCCGACCGCGAGTTCGTCGAGCTGCGGTCCGCGCTGGCGGCGTACCTCAACGGCTCGGGCGGGTCCGGCATCACCCCGGAGATGGTGTGGGCGGCCAACGGCTCCAACGAGGTCATGCTGCAGCTGCTGCAGGCCTTCGGCGGCCCCGGCCGGGTGGCGCTGTCCTTCGCGCCGACGTACTCGATGTATCCCGAGTACGCCCGCGACAGCCTCACCGAGTGGTACGCCGGGCACCGGGCCGAGGACTTCTCCCTCGACCTCGACGCCGCCCGCCGCCTGGTCGAGGAGCGCCGGCCCGCGGTCGTGCTGCTGCCGAGCCCCAACAACCCCACCGGCACGGCGCTGCCCCACGACGCGGTCACCGTGCTGTGCGAGGCGGCGAGCTCCTACGAGTCGGGCGGGCTGGTGGTGGTGGACGAGGCCTACGGCGAGTTCCGGCGCGCCGGCACCCCGAGCGCCCTCGAGCTGCTGCCGCGGCACCGCAACCTCGTGGTGACCCGCACGATGAGCAAGGCGTTCGCGCTGGCCGGCGCCCGCGTCGGCTACCTCGCCGCCGACCCCGCGGTCTGCGACGCGATCCGGGTGGTGCGGCTGCCCTACCACCTCTCCGCCGTCACGCAGGCGACCGCGCTGGCGGCCCTCCGTCACGCCCCGGAGCTGCTCGGGCGGGTCGACGACCTCCGCGCCGAGCGTGACGCGACGGTGACCTGGCTGCGGGGGCAGGGGTTCGAGGTCGCCGATTCCGACGCCAACTTCGTGCTGTTCGGGCGGTTCGCCGACCGGCACGCCGTCTGGCAGGGTCTGGTCGACCGCGGCGTGCTGATCCGCGAGACCGGCCCCGAGGGGTGGCTGCGGGTGTCGATCGGCACGGCGGGCGAGATGACAGCATTCAGGCACGCACTGCTGGACACCGTGGGGCAGGCAGCCGGGCAGACAGTTGGGCAGACAACCGGGAAGACGGAGGAGCGGGCATGAGCCGCACCGCGAAGATCGAGCGCACCACCAAGGAGTCCCAGGTCGTCGTCGAGGTCGACCTCGACGGCAGCGGCCGCTCCGACGTGTCCACGGGCGTGGGTTTCTACGACCACATGCTCGACGCGTTCGCGCGCCACTCGCTCGTCGACCTGGTCGTGCACACCACCGGCGACACCCACATCGACGCGCACCACTCCGTCGAGGACACCGCGATCGTCCTCGGCCAGGGGCTGCGTGAAGCGCTGGGCGACAAGGCGGGCATCCGCCGCTTCGGCGACGCCACCGTGCCGCTCGACGAGGCGCTCGTCCAGGCGGTCGTCGACGTCTCGGGCCGCCCGTACTGCGTGCACACCGGCGAGCCCGACGGCCAGGCCTACGTCGCGATCGGCGGCACCGGCGCGCCGTACATGGGCTCGCTGACCCGTCACGTCTTCGAGACGATCTCCTTCCACGCCCACCTGGCCCTGCACGTGCGGGTGCTGGGCGGGCGCGACCCGCACCACGTCGTGGAGGCGCAGTTCAAGGCGTTCGCCCGCGCGTTCCGCGACGCGGTCGCCATCGACCCCCGCGAGACGGGTGTCCCGTCGACGAAGGGCAGCCTGTGAGCCCCGACGTCGTCGTCCTCGACTACGGCTCGGGGAACCTCCGGTCGGTGGTCCGCGCCGTCGAGCGCGCGGGTGCGTCGGTGACGCTGACCGGCGACTTCGACGCCGCGCTGGCGGCCGACGGCCTGCTGGTTCCCGGCGTGGGCGCGTACGCCGCGTGCATGGACGGCCTGCGCGCGATCAAGGGCGACCGCATCATCGGGCGGCGCCTCGCGGGCGGTCGACCGGTCCTCGGCATCTGCGTGGGCATGCAGATCCTCTTCTCGCGCGGCGTCGAGCGCGGTGTCGAGAGCGCCGGCTGCGACGAGTGGCCCGGGACCGTCGAGCGGCTCCAGGCCGACGTGGTGCCCCACATGGGCTGGAACACCGTCGAGGTGCCGTCCGGGTCCCGACTGTTCGCGGGCGTCGAGGACGAGCGGTTCTACTTCGTCCACTCCTACGGCGCACGGTCGTGGGACCTCGTCACCAACGACCGGACCGAGGCGCCGCTGGTGACCTGGGCCGAGCACGGCGGGGACAGGTTCGTGGCCGCTGTCGAGAACGGGCCGCTGTGGGCGACGCAGTTCCACCCGGAGAAGTCCGGCGACGCCGGGGCGGCGCTGCTGCGCAACTGGGTGGCGTCGCTGCGCCCGGGCGCAGGCCGGATCTCCTGAGAATTGAGGTCGCCGGGCCTCGGCCCCGGCGCTAGCGTCCGAGGATGACCGAGCCGCTCAGCATGAACCAGATCATCCATGCCGCGGTCCGCCGCGACGTGGTTCGGACCGAGGAGGCGCTGCGCGCCCTGCCCGAGGGTGACACGCGACGCGCCCGCCAGGTCCGTACGGCATGGCGCAACCTCGTGCGCGAGCTGACCCACCACCACGAGGCCGAGGACGAGCACGTGTGGCCGTTCCTGCAGTCCCGGGGGGTCGAGCGCACCCTGCTCGAGGAGATGGAGGCCGAGCACGTCGCGATGAAGCAGGCGCTGTCGTCGGTGTCGGTGTGCCTCGACGCCCTCGTCGCGGAGCCCACCGCGGCCGGCGCCTCGTCCGCGGCGGACGAGGTGGCCCGCGCCCGCGGGGTGATCAACCGGCACCTCGACCACGAGGAGCGTGACGTCGAGGGTCCGATGGGCGCGCTGCACGACGACGCGGAGTTCAAGGAGCTGACCAAGAAGCTGCGCCCGGCCAGCCCGGTCGACGCCGCCAACGCCCTGGCGTGGATGCAGGACGGTGCGGGCGAGCGCGAGCGGGCCTCGCTGCGCGCGATGATCCCGGGTCCCGTGCTGACGGTGCTGACGCTGCTGCTGGCGCGCCGCTACCGCCGCGAGGTGGCGCCGGTCTGGCGCTAGTCGCCCTCGGCGGTTGGGCGGTCGGGGGCGACCCACGCCGTCGTACGTCGCGGGCCCGACCAAGACGAACGAGGGGGTCGAGGCTCCACAGTTGTCTGGACCGGTGCCGCTGTCGGTGGTGGCACCTAGAATCGAACACATGATCGAGCGGCTGGCTGACGCGGACGCAGGTGGGGTGGATGACCTCACCGCCGCTGGTTTGCTGTCCGCGGCGCGTGAGGCGCGTGTGGCGGAGAACGCCGCCGCGGCTCGGCAGCTCGACCTCGCGGCCCGGTGGGCCGACCTGCACCCGCCGGAGTCGATCCACTCCGCCGCGACGTTCACCGTGCCGTCGTGCGAGCACGAGGAGCCCATCGCCGGTGACGGGTGCCCGCTGGTGGCGGAGTTCTGCGTCGCCGAGCTCGGCGCCGTGCTGGGGGTCTCGACCACCGCGGCCAAACGGCTGGTCGGGCACGCCCTCGAGCTGCGGCACCGCCTGCCACGGCTGTGGGCGCAGGTCCACGCCGGAGCCGTCCCGCCATGGCGCGCCCGCGCCGTCGCTGAAGCCACCATCCACGCCGTCCCGGCACTCACCGTCGACGCAGCAGGCTGGGTCGACACCCAGGTCGCCGCCGTCGCCGGCAAGGTCGGACCCGCACAGCTCGACCGGCTCGTGACCGAAGCCATCACCCGCCACCACCTCGCCACACCGGACCCCACCACCGACCCCGAGCACGGCCACCCCACCATCGACCCACGCCACGCCACCGTCCACGACGAGGACGCGCACTACGCCGGCACCATGCGCCTCGAGGCCGAGCTCGACATCGCCGACGCCCTCGACCTCGACCGCGCCCTGGCCCACGGCGCCGCCACCCTCGCCGCACTCGACTCGACCGAGTCGCTCGACGCCCGCCGCGCCGCCGCGCTCGGCGACCTGGCCCGCACCCAGACCGCCCTCGACCTCCACACCCGCGGCCCGGGTAGCAGCGACATGGGCCGGAACGTGGATGGTCTGCCCGCCGCCCGGGAGGTGGTGCTGCACGCCCACTTCGACGCCACCTCCACCCCCGGCGCGCACACGCTGTTCGGGCCCACCGGCCGGCTCGAGAAGCGCCAGCGGCTGCTGCTGCTCGACCAGGTCAAGAGCTGGTGCGCCGACACCCGCACCAAGGTCACCGTCAAACCCGTCATCGACCTCAACACCGACCTCACCGCGCCCGGCTACGCCATCCCCGACCGAATCCGTGAGCAGGTCATCCTGCGCGACCGCACCTGCGTCTTCCCCTGGTGCACCCGCCCCGCCCGCAGCTGCGACATCGACCACGTCATCGCCTACGACCACCACGCCGACGCAGACGCAGACGCAGACGCAGACGGCCGGCCCCAACCGGGCCCCACCGCGACCCACAACCTCGCCGCCCTGTGCCGCACCCACCACCGCCTCAAGACCCACACCCCCTGGCACTACCGCATGACCTCGGACGGCATCTTCGAGTGGACCAGCCCCCACGGCCACCACTACCGACGCGACCACACCGGCACCAGCCCGACCGGACCACCCGAGCCAGCCCAACCACCCGACCCCCCGATGTGACTCCGCCCCCGGGTGTTCTTCCGTTCCGCCCTCGCGGATGCCCGTGCGCGCATACGGTGCATCCGTGCGTTCCGTCCGACCGATGACCGACGCCGGCCTGACCTGCCCGCTCTGCGGGACGGCCGTGCCTGCCTCGGCGTCCGCCTGCCGAGGCTGCCACCTGCCGATCGCGGACGTCCGGCGGCATGCCGGCGACGACTCGAAGCGCAGGACGCGCTCGTGGACCAGCGCACTCGGTGTGCGTCTGGTGGGCGTCGCGCTCTACGCCGGGGCGGTCGCCTGGTGCGCCCGGCAGCTTCCTGCGGCGCTGCCGTTCGTGGTGCCGGCTGCGGCTGCCGGACTAGTCGCGCACGGTGTGAAGGGCCGTCCGTGGCTGGGGCTGCTCGCCTTCGCCGTGCTCGTCGTCGCCCTGCCGTTCATGCTGGCGCCCGCCCTGGGCGCCGGCGCGTTCTCCGACCTGGCCGGCTGGTTCGACGACCCTCAGTGGTGACGGCGTCTCGCCACACCACGGCGGGAACGGGCCGCGCCCCGGGCGCTCCTAGGATCGACCCATGCCCAGCACGCCTGACCAGCCGTACCTCGAGCTCCTGCCCGCCGTCGACATCAAGGGCGGCCAGGCCGTCCAGCTGGTGCAGGGCGTGGACGGGTCGGAGAAGCGGTTCGGCGACCCGATCGAGGCAGCGCTGCGCTGGCAGGAGGCCGGCGCCGAGTGGATCCACCTCGTCGACCTCGACGCCGCGTTCGGGCACGGGCACAACCGGGAGCTGCAGGCGCGGATCGTCGGCACGCTCGACATCCAGGTGGAGATGAGCGGCGGCATCCGCGACGACGAGTCGCTCGAGGCTGCCATGGCCACCGGCTGCCGGCGCGTCAACATCGGCACCGCCGCGCTCGAGCAGCCGGAGTGGTGCGCCCGCGCGATCGCGACGTACGGCGACCGCGTGGCGGTGGGCCTCGACGTACGGGGGACGACGCTGGCGGCTCGCGGCTGGACCCGCGACGGCGGCGACCTCTACGAGACGCTGGCGCGCCTCGACGGCGAGGGGTGCGCGCGCTACGTGGTCACCGACGTCAACAAGGACGGCATGCTGCAGGGCCCCAACCTCCAGCTGCTGCGCGACGTCTGCGCGGCGACCGACCGGCCCGTGGTCGCCAGCGGCGGCGTCACCACCCTGGACGACATCCGCGCCCTCATGGGACTGGTCGACCAGGGCGTGGAGGGCGCGATCGCCGGCACCGCGCTCTACGAGGGCCGCTTCACCCTCGAGGACGCTCTCGCGCTGACGCGGGGCACGGGCACCGCCGAGGGCGCCTCGTGACGCTCGCGGTCCGCGTCATCCCGTGCCTCGACGTCGACGGCGGCCGGGTGGTCAAGGGCGTCAACTTCACCGAGCTGCGCGACGCCGGCGACCCGGTGGAGCTGGCCCGGCTCTACGACGCCGAGGGCGCCGACGAGCTGACCTTCCTCGACATCTCCGCCTCCCACGAGGGCCGGGCGACCACGATGGAGGTGGTCAGCCGCTGCGCGGAGGAGGTGTTCATCCCGCTCACCGTCGGTGGCGGGGTGGGCAGCGTCGAGGACGTCGACCGGCTGCTGCGCGCCGGCGCCGACAAGGTCGCCGTCAACACCGCCGCCATCCGGCGCCCCGAGCTCGTCGCGGAGATCGCCGACCGGTTCGGCAACCAGGTGCTGGTCCTCAGCGTCGACGCCCGGCGCGTCCGCGCGGACCAGCCGGCGACGCCCAGCGGCTTCGAGGTGACCACGCACGGCGGCCGCCGCAGCGCCGGCCTCGACGCCGTCGAGTGGGCGGTCCGCGCCGCCGAGCTCGGCGCCGGCGAGATCCTGCTGAACGCGATGGACGCCGACGGCACCACCGACGGCTTCGACCTCGAGCTGATCAGCGCCGTGCGCCGCGAGGTGCACGTGCCGGTGATCGCCAGCGGGGGAGCGGGGGCCGTCGAGCACTTCCCGCCGGCCGTGGAGGCCGGTGCCGACGCCGTGCTGGCCGCCACGGTATTCCACTTCGGCACCCTCAGCATCGGCGAGGTCAAGACCGGTCTGTCCACGGCCGGTCACGCGGTCCGCGGCGGCCGGTCGGAGACGTAGGATCCCGCCATGCTCACGACCTCCCGGCGCCCGGCGAAGCGCCACCTCGCAGCCGCCGCACTCGCGACCGCCACGATCGCCCTCACGGCCTGCGCCCCCACCGACGAGGGCGATGGCCCCGAGTCCTCGGGTGCGTCCGAGTCCGGGAGCCCCGCCGCCGACGAGTGCACCCCCGACGCGATGGAGACCGTCACCGACGGCACGCTGACCATCGCCACCGACGACCCGGCCTACGAGCCGTGGTTCGTCGACAACGACCCGACCAACGGCCAGGGCTACGAGTCCGCGGTCGCGTACGCCATCGCCGAGCAGCTCGGCTACACCGAGGAGCAGGTCACCTGGGTCACGGTGCCGTTCAACAAGGTCGTCCAGCCGGGGCCGAAGGAGTTCGACTTCGACGTCAACCAGGTCTCCATCACCGAGGCCCGCCGCAAGGCCGTCGACTTCTCCTCCGGCTACTACGACGTCGTGCAGACCGTCATCACCAACAAGGGCAGCGCCATCGACGGCGCCACCAGCCTGGCCGACCTCGCCGACGCCAAGCTCGGCGCGCAGGTCGGCACGACGAGCTACACCGCGATCACCGAGCAGGTGCAGCCCTCGCAGGAGCCGGCCGTCTTCGACACCAACGACCAGGCGGTGCAGGCGCTCAAGAACGGCCAGATCGACGGCATCGTCGTCGACCTGCCGACCGCCTACTTCATGACCGCCGTCCAGCTCGACGACGGCGTGATCGTCGGTCAGCTGCCCCTCCCGGACGGCGAGGTCGAGCAGTTCGGCGCGGTGCTGGCCAAGGACAGCCCGCTCACCGGTTGCGTGTCGGCCGCCGTCGACGCGCTGCGCGAGGACGGCGTCCTCGACCAGATCAGCCAGGAGTGGCTGGCCCAGCAGGGCGCTCCCGAGCTGTCCTGATGCCCGACCAGGCGAGCCGGGCGGACACCGCCTGGCAACCCTCGGCGGTGCAGCGCGAACGGGACGAGTGGCGGCGGCGCCGCACCGTGCGCAGCGCGGCCATCGCCGCCCTCAGCACGCTGCTCCTCCTCGGCGTGGTCGGCGGCGCCGTCGTCAGCTCGCCGGGCTGGGACCGGGTCCGTGAGACCTACTTCGACTGGGACAAGGCGGTCTCCTCCTTTCCTGAGGTCCTGGAAGGGCTGTGGCTCAACATCCGGGTCATGGCGGTCTGCTGGGTGCTGATCCTGCTGCTCTCGCTCACCGTGGCGGTGGTCCGGACGCTCCGCGGCCCCGTCGCGTTCCCGCTGCGGCTGCTCGGCACGGCGTACGTCGACGTCTTCCGCGGGCTGCCGCTGCTGCTCGTCATCTTCCTGCTCGGCTTCGGCGGACCGGCCCTCAGCCTGCAGGGCCTGCCGACGTCGCCACTGTTCTGGGGCGGTGCGGCGCTCGTGCTGTCCTACTCCGCCTACGTCGCCGAGGTCTTCCGCGCCGGCATCGAGTCGGTGCACCCCAGCCAGCGGCTCGCCGGGCGGTCGCTGGGCCTGTCCTACGGGCAGACCCTGCGCCACGTGGTGCTGCCGCAGGCGTGGCGTCGGGTCATCCCGCCGCTGATGAACGACCTGGTCTCCCTGCAGAAGGACTCCGGCCTCATCGCCGTCCTCGGCGTCACCGACGCCATCCGCAAGGCGCAGATCGAGACGGCGCTCGACTTCAACTACACGCCGTACGTCGTCGCGGGCGTGCTGTTCTGCTGCCTCACCATCCCGATGGCGCGGCTCACCGACCGGTACGCCCGGAAGAAGGGCTACCACGGAGCCGGAGGACACCTGTGACGACCCCGCGACCCGAGCTCCTGCGCCTCGACGGCGTCCGCAAGTCGTTCGGCGACCACGTGGTGCTGCGCGAGGTCGACCTCACCGTCCAGCCCGGCCAGTGCGTGGTGCTGATCGGCGCCTCGGGGTCCGGGAAGTCCACCCTGCTGCGCTGCGTGAACCTGCTCGAGGTCGTCGACGACGGCGTCATCACCTTCGAGGGACGCGACATCACCGATCCCCGCGTCGACGGCGACGAGGTCCGCTCGCGGATGGGGATGGTCTTCCAGGCCTACAACCTCTTTCCGCACCTCGACGTCATCGGCAACGTCACCCTCGCCCTGCGCCTCGTGCACGGCGTCGCGGCCGACGAGGCGCGGGCACGCGGCCTCGCGATGCTCGACCGCGTCGGGCTCGCGGCCAGGGCCCAGGCGCGCCCCGACGACCTCTCGGGCGGCCAGCAGCAGCGCGTCGCGATCGCCCGGGCCCTCGTGGCGAACCCGCGGCTGATGCTGCTCGACGAGGTGACCAGCGCACTCGACCCCGAGCTCGTCGGCGAGGTGCTCGACCTGCTCACCGAGCTCAAGGGCGAGGGCGTCACGATGCTGCTCAACACCCACGAGATGGGCTTCGCGCGCGAGGTCGCCGACCAGGTGTGCTTCCTGCACGACGGCCGCATCCACGAGCGGGGCAGGCCCGAGCAGGTGCTCGGCGACCCGCAGCAGGAGCGCACCCGCGCGTTCCTGTCCCGCATCCGCGCATCCTGATCGCGCCGCCGAGGAGTCACCACGTCCGGGACGGCGACGTCCGGGCCGCCCCTCGGATTCGTCGGCTGTCGGTGCCGGGGAATAGCCTGATGCGGCCGGTCGGTTGCGCTCGACAACCGAACGGCGCGATGGCGGGACAGGGACGAGGAGGCGGGCGACACCGGTGGCTGACGACGCGGAGCTGCGAGGCACCACCACACTCGACGGCTTCCGGGTCCTCTGGGTCGGCATCCGGCGGGAGCCGCGCATCTTCACCGTCGCGACGCTGGGCGCGGTCCTGTTCGGGGTACTCACCGTGGCCGACGCATGGGTCCTCGGGTGGTCGACCGAGCACGTCCTGATCCCGGCCTTCGAGACCGGCGAGATCGGCACCGGCCTGCTCGTGTGGGTCGTCGCGCTCTTCATGGCGGTGGCCATCCTGCGCGCGGTCGGCATCGTCGCGCGTCGCCTGGGCGGCGGCGTCATGTACTACCGGATGCAGTCCCACACCAGGCGCGGCGTGACCCGGCAGTACCTCTCCCTGCCGATGGAGTGGCACCAGCGGCACCCGACCGGCCAGCTGCTCTCGAACGCGTACTCCGACGTCGAGGCGGCCTGGGCGCCGATCATGCCGCTGCCGATGGCGCTCGGCACGATCGTGATGATGGTCATCGCGGTCGTCCAGATGTTCGTCGCCGACGTGGTGATGGCCCTCGTGGGCCTCCTGGTGTTCCCGGCGGTGGTGGTCGCCAACCTGCTCTACCAGCACTACTCCTCGCCCCTGATGACCCGCGCGCAGGGCCTGCGCGCCGAGGTCAGCGAGATCGCCCACGAGTCCTTCGACGGGGCGATGGTCGTCAAGACCCTCGGCCGCGAGGTCGAGGAGACCGACCGGTTCCGGGCCAAGGCGGAGGAGCTGCGCGACGTCAACATCCGCGCGGGCCGCTACCGTGCCGTCTTCGATCCCGCCCTGGCCAGCCTCCCCAGCCTCGGCGTCCTCGTGGTTCTCGCGGTCGGCGTCTCGCGGGTCGCGAGCGGCGCCACCGAGGCCGGCGACGTCATCACCGTGGCCTACCTGCTGACGATCGTCTCCTTCCCGATCCGGGCCATCGGCTGGCTGCTGGGCGAGTTCCCCCGCTCGGTCGTGGGCTACCGCCGCGCCAAGGCCGTGCTCGACGCCCGCGGCTCCATGGCCTACGGCGACGCCCGGCTGCCCGACGAGGGCATGGGCGCCCTGCTCGAGGTCGACGACCTCCACTACTCCTACGACGCCGACACTCCGCTCCTGCAGGGCGTGGACTTCGACGTCCCGCCCGGTCGCACGGTCGCCCTGGTGGGGCCGACCGCGTCCGGCAAGAGCACCCTGACGAGCCTGATGACCCGGCTGGTCGACCCCGACAGCGGCTCGATCCGCATCGACGGCCACGACCTCAAGGGCCTGCGCAAGGGGGAGCTGCCCGGCTCCGTCGCGCTGGTGCCGCAGACGGCGTTCCTGTTCGACGACACGGTGCGCGGGAACGTCACCCTCGGCGCTGACGTGCCCGACGACGAGGTCTGGGCCGCGCTGCGGACCGCACAGGCCGACGGGTTCGTCGCCGCCCTGCCCGAGGGCCTCGACACCCAGCTGGGGGAGCGCGGCACGTCGCTGTCCGGCGGCCAGCGGCAGCGGCTCTCGCTCGCCCGGGCCCTCGTGCGCCGGCCACGGCTGCTGATCCTCGACGACGCCACCTCCGCGGTCGACCCCGAGGTGGAGGCGCGGATCCTGGCCTCGCTGCGCGAGGACCGCGAGGACGACGGCTCCGGTGCCTCGCTGGTGGTCGTCGCCTACCGCAAGGCGACCATCTCGCTGGCCGACGAGGTCGTCCACCTCGACGGCGGGCGCATCGTCGCCCGCGGCACCCACGCCGAGCTGCTCGAGACCAGCCCGGCCTACGCACAGCTCGTGAACGCCTACGAGACGGACGTCGACCCGGCAGGGGACCCCGCATGAGCACCACCGCACCCTCGGCAGCGAGCGGCACCCGGATGGAGACCGGCGAGGGCATCGGCGCGATCGCGACCCTCCGGCTCGGCATGAAGTACTCGCCGGAGCTCCGCGAGGGCTTCGGGGTCACCCTCGTCCTCGCCGTGATCGCCTCGTGCGGCCAGATCGTCGTGCCGATCGCGGTGCAGCAGACCCTCGACAAGGGCCTTGGCGCGCCGGGCGGCCCCCGCCTCGACTACGTCGCCTGGATGGGGGTGCTGGCAGCGTTGGCGATCGTGGTGACCGGACTGGCCTCCTACGCCATGACGAGCCGGCTCTTCGCCACCTCCGAGCGCGGCCTGGCCACGCTGCGCACCAAGGCCTTCCGCCACGTCCACGACCTCCCGCTCCTGACCCAGAACACCGAGCGCCGCGGCGCGCTCGTCTCCCGCGTGACCAGCGACGTCGACCAGGTCAGCCAGTTCCTCGTCTTCGGCGGCCTCATCTTCGTGGTGAGCGTGGGGCAGGTGCTCGTGGCGACCGTCCTCATGCTCGTCTACAGCTGGGAGCTCGCCCTGGTGGTGTGGCTCTGCTTCGCGCCGCTCTTCTTGTCGATCCGCTGGTTCCAGAAGAAGCTCTCGGCCGCCTACACCGTCGTGCGCCACCAGGTCGGCGTGCTGCTGGGGGCGATCTCGGAGCCGGTGGTCGGTGCCGCGGTGGTCCGCTCCTACGGGGTCGAGGCCCGCACGCAGGCGCGCATCGACTCGGCGATCTCCGACTGGCAGAGCGCCTACACGCACGCGCAGACCTACACCGTCACCTCGTTCTCCCTCGGCGGCATCTCCGCCGGCCTGGCCAACGCCGGCGTCATCGTCATCGGCGTCCTCCTGGGCTTCACCGGCGACATGACGCCCGGGCGCGTGCTGGCCTTCGCGTTCCTGGTCACCCTGTTCGTCGGTCCCGTGCAGATGGGCACCCAGATCCTCACCGACGCCCAGAACGCGATCGCCAGCTGGCGCCGCGTCCTCGGCATCCTGGAGACGCCCGCCGACCTCGTCGACCCCGGCCCGGAGGGCGAGCAGCTGCCGCGGGGGCCGATCGACGTCCGGTTCGTCGACGTCACCTTCGCCTACCCCGGAGGTCCGCCGGTGCTCCGCGACGTCGACCTCGCGATCGAGGCCGGCACGCGCGTCGCGATCGTCGGTGAGACCGGTTCGGGCAAGTCGACCTTCGCCAAGCTGCTCACCCGGCTGATGGACCCGATCGAGGGTGCCGTGCTCCTCGACGGCGTCGACGTACGCCGCATCGACGCACGCTCGCTGCGGCGCAGCGTCGTGCTGGTGCCGCAGGAGGGCTTCCTGTTCGACGACACGATCGCCGCCAACGTGCGCTACGGCCGGCTCGAGGCCACCGAGGACGAGATCCGCGCCTCGGCTGCGGAGCTCGGCATCGACGACTGGCTGGCCGGCCTGCCGCGCGGCCTGCACACCGAGGTGGGCCAGCGCGGTGAGTCGCTGTCGGCGGGGGAGCGGCAGCTGGTCGCGCTCCTGCGCGCGCACCTCGCCGACCCCGACCTGCTGGTCCTCGACGAGGCCACGAGTGCGGTGGACCCCGCGCTGGAGATGCAGATCGGCCGCGCGCTCGAGCGGCTCATGCAGTCGCGGACCTCGGTGACGATCGCCCACCGGCTGTCGACGGCCGAGAGCGCCGACGAGGTGATCGTCGTCGACAAGGGCCGCGTGGTGCAGCGCGGACCGCACCGCGAGCTGGTCACGCAGGAGGGCAGCGTCTACGCCGGGCTGCACGCCAGCTGGGTGGCCCAGCACTCCCGCGCCTGACGAGCCGGGCCCGGACCTGCGTCAGGACGAGAGCAGCTGGCTGATCAGCAGGTCGGCGTCGAACGCCTCCGACTCGGCGCCGGGGGCGACCACCGCGACGGTGCGCGCGATGAAGTGGTCGACGTCCGACGAGCGGGCGAGGAGCACGAGGTGTCCGTCGGGGGAGCTGAGCTCGATGCTGACCATGGCGCGGCCGCTGACGCCGATCGCCGGGGCCACGTGCACGTCGCCGTCGCCGGCCGGGGCCTCGGTGCCCCGCATGAGCAGATCGCGCCCGAAGGTCCACACGAGGTCGCCGTCGGAGGTCACGAAGGTCATCGCCACGGCGAAGGGGTCCGAGCCGGCGTAGCTGAGCACGGTGTCGATCTCGTGGCGGATGCCGCGGTCGTCCATGCACTCGACGGTGATGTCCAGTGCCACGTCGGCCAGGGTGCGCCCGCTACCGGACAGGTTCATCGAGGGCTCCTTCATCGAGGGCTCCTAGGGGTCGCCGGGACGCAGGTCCCGGAGTTGCGATGCTCATGAGACGGCATCCGGAGGCCGCCGTGATGCGAAACGGCGAAAATGGACTCGATCCGGTCCAGACCGGATCTTGATGGTGACTCATGACGAACTTGACGGTAACCGCCGCACATCGGTCCTCGATGACCTCTGGTGGGGACCGATAGGTTCTCCACATGACGGGGGCAGCCAAGCGCATCGGTCTCGAGGTCCTGGGATGGACGCTGCTGCTGCTCGGCGTGGCGGCCATCTTCCTGCCCGGGCCCGGCCTGCTCGGCATCTTCGCCGGGCTCGCCCTGCTCTCCCAGCAGTACGACTGGGCCGAGCGTCGCGTCGAGCCGGTGCGGCTGCGGGCGCTGCGCGGCGCGGCCGAAGGCGTCGAGACCTGGCCGCGCATCATCGCCTCCTGCGTCGGCGCCGTGGTGCTCGCCGTCTGCGGCGTCTACTGGATCATCAAGCCGCCCGCACCGGGCTGGTGGCCGCTCTCCGACGCGTGGTGGCTGCCCGGTGGCGTGTGGACCGGCGTCACCCAGATCGCCTCGGCCGTCATCGCGCTGGCGCTGATCGTCTACAGCTACCGCCGCTTCCATGGCAACCCCGAGGCCGTCGAGGCGCTCAGTCGCGACATCGGCGACTCCGACCGCCAGCGCGGCTGACCGGTCCATCAGGACCCGATTGCCGGTCCCGGCCGGGCATGGGATATCGTTCCCGCGTCCCGGGCGATTGGCGCAGTGGTAGCGCGCTTCGTTCACACCGAAGAGGTCACTGGTTCGAACCCAGTATCGCCCACCGAGACCCCGGAGCCGCGCTATCCGTAGCGCGGCTCTGCTGTTCGCGCAGTACCGCCCACCGGGACCGAGCAGCCGTTCCATACCGGCACAACGACGCAGGCGACGGCGGGCTACGCCCCCGGCGATGCGGCTCGTCGAGGGGCTCGGGCGGCATGCTGCGCCGGGCGCCGGGGTACCGCACGGCATGGACGATCGAGAGCGCCCGACCACCAACCAGCCCCTCAACGCGCCCGGTCCGCGGCCCAAGGTGACCCCGGTGCTCGCGGTCGTGGGCCTGATCGCGCTGATCGCGCTGATCTTCATCGTCGTCTCGGTCCTGCGCTACAACACCTGAGCCCGAGCCGCCGCCCCTCGACGGGTAACGCCCCGACCTAAGCACTCCCGCCCCCACCAGTGGGGGCGGGAGTGCTCCTTCGGTGGCGTTACCCGCGACGGCGGGCACGGGCGGGCGCGCGGGCAGACGGCGGGTGCGGGCCGGTCAGCGGAAGTCGCGCGACGACGCCCGGGCCTGCAGGACGTCGCCGGCGCCCGGGACGACGACGTCGATGCCCTCGACCCGGTCGGCGACGAGGTTGGTGACGCCCTCGTTGCG
The DNA here is from genome assembly GCF_017916385.1 of Nocardioides xinjiangensis. Lineage (NCBI taxonomy): Bacteria > Bacillati > Actinomycetota > Actinomycetes > Propionibacteriales > Nocardioidaceae > Nocardioides > Nocardioides xinjiangensis. Next base: position 240,626 of record NZ_JAFMSW010000001.1, on the reverse strand, counting down.
CTCGAGACGTCCGCGCACCACCACCGCGACGCGGTTGCGGGCCGCCTGCCGGTGCGCCCGCATGACGCCGACCGAGCACACGACGTTGAGCATCCCGGTCTCGTCCTCGAGGTTGAGGAAGGTGACGCCCATCGCGGTCCCCGGCCGCTGGCGGTGGGTCACGAGCCCGGCGACGTGGACGCGCCGGCCGGCCTCGGTGTCCGCGAGCTCCGCGACCGAGCGCACCCCGGCGCGGCGGAGGTCGTCACGCAGGTGCTCCACCGGGTGCGCGTCGGGCGAGACCCCCGTGGCCCAGAGGTCGGCGAGGGTGATCTCCGGCTCGCTCATGCCGGGCAGGGTCGGCGCCGCCGGTGCCGGCGTGGTGCCGGGGAGGTGCTCGGCGCTCTCGGCGAACCCGGCCGCCCACAGCGCCTCGCGGCGCTCGAGCCCCCAGGGCTGGAACGCCCCGGCGGTGGCCAGCGCCTCCAGCTGGGCGGGCGTCAGGTCCGCCCGGCGCGACAGGTCGGTCACGCCGGTGAACGGCGCCTCGTCACGAGCTGCCACGATCCGGCGGGCCACGTCGAGCCCGATGCCGCGCACCGAGTCGAGCCCGAGCCGGACGGCGAGCGCCCCGTCGCGCCGGTGCGCGGGGACCGGGTCGGGGGTGCCGGGCACCCACTCGGTGCGGGTGAAGCGGGGCCGGCAGCACTCCTCGAGCCCCGTGGCGGCGACCGGGCCGGGGACGACGGGCTCGAGGTCGGCCTGGGCCGCCGAGCGGGTCACGTCGGGGCGGCGTACGTCCACGCCGTGGCGCCGGGCGTCGCCCACCAGCGACTGCGGGGAGTAGAAGCCCATGGGCTGGTTGCGCAGCAGGCCGGCCAGGAACGCGGCGGGGTAGTGCAGCTTGAACCAGGACGAGGCGTAGACCAGCAGCGCGAAGGACAGGGCGTGCGACTCTGCGAACCCGAAGTTGGCGAACGAGAGGATCTTGACGTAGATCGAGTCGGCCAGCTCGCCGGTGATGCCGCGGCGCTGCATGCCGGCGTAGAGCTTCTGCTTCACCGACTCGATGCGCTCGACCCCGCGCTTGGAGCCCATGGCGCGGCGCAGCAGGTCGGCGTCGTCGCGGCTGCAGTCACCGAGGGTGACCGCCATCGCCATGAGCTGCTCCTGGAAGAGCGGGACGCCCTTGGTGCGCTCGAGCACCGGCACCAGCTCGGGGTGGTCGTAGGTGATGGCCTCCTGCCCCGTGGCCCGGCGGACGTAGGGGTGCACGGCACCGCCCTGGATGGGGCCGGGCCGGATCAGCGCGATCTCGATCGCGAGGTCGTAGAACTCGCGCGGCCGCAGCCGCGGCAGGGTGCCGATCTGGGCCCGGCTCTCCACCTGAAACACGCCGATCGAGTCGGCACGGCACAGCATGTCGTAGACGGCGGGCTCCTCCTTGGGCATCGTGGCGAGGTCCCACCGCTCGCCGAGGTGGTCCTCGACGAGGCGCATCATGTGGTCGAGCGCGCCGAGCATGCCCAGGCCCAGCAGGTCGAACTTGACCAGCCCCATCGTCTCGCAGGCGTCCTTGTCCCACTGGAGCACCGTCCGCCGGTCCATGCGCGCGCGCTCGATGGGGCACACCTCCCCGATGGGCCGCTCGGTCAGGACCATCCCGCCGGAGTGGATGCCGAGGTGCCGCGGCGCACCCATCAGCTCCTCGGCCAGCGCGACGACCGGTGCCGGCACGTCGTGCGCGGTGGGGTCGCCCATGTCGCCGGCCACCACGGCCTTCCACCCGTCGATCTGCTTGGACCAGGCGTCCTGCTGGCCGGGGGAGTGCCCCAGCGCCTTGGCGGCGTCACGCACCGCCATCCGGGGCCGGTAGGCGATCACGTTGGCCACCTGCGCGGCGTTGCGGCGCCCGTAGGTGTCGTAGACCCACTGGATGACCTCCTCGCGGCGGTCGGAGTCGAAGTCGACGTCGATGTCGGGCTCCTCGTCACGGTGCGCGGAGATGAACCGCTCGAACGGCAAGCGGTAGAACACGGCGTCGACCGCGGTGATGCCGAGCGCGTAGCAGACCGCTGAGCTGGCCGCCGAGCCGCGCCCCTGGCAGAGGATGCGTCGCTCCCGCGCGAAGGCGACGATGTCGTGCACGATGACGAAGTAGCCTGCGAAGTCCTTCTCGCCGATGATGCGCAGCTCGTGCTCGAGCCGTTCGCGCGCCTCGGCCTCGTGGGGGACGCCGGCGTAGCGCTCGGCGAACCCGCGCTCGGCGAGCACCCGCAACCACGAGTCCGCGGTGTGCCCCTCGGGGATCTGCCGCTTGGGCAGCGCGGGGGAGGCCTTGCGCAGGTCGAAGGCGAGGTCGTCGGCCAGCGAGACGCTGCGGGCCACGGCCGCGGGGTACGCCGCGAGCGCCGCGGCGACCTCCGCGCCGCTGCGCAGGTGGGCCGAGCCCGACAGGTCGAGCCAGCCGTCGAGCTCGGCCAGGCTGCGCCGGGCCCGCACGGCCGCCATGGCCGAGGCGAGCCGGTGCCGCTCGGGGGTGGCGTGGTGGACGTTGCCGGCCGCGACGACGTCGAGGCCGTGGACGCCGGCGAGTCGCGCGAGGGCGGCGTTGGTCGCGTCGGCGCCCGGGCGGGGCGACAGCTCCACGAGGACGTGCTCGAGCCCGAACAGCGCCGTGAGCCGGTCGAGGGCCTCCGCGGCCGCGGCCTCGCCCCCCGTCGCCAGCGCCTGGCGCACCGCGCCCTTGCGACAGCCCGTCAGCACGACCCAGTGGCCCCGCCCGCGCTCACCGAGCTCGTCGAGGTCGTAGACCGGGCGCCCCTTCTCGTCGCCCCTCAGGTGGGCGTCGGTCATGGCGGCGGCGAGGCGGTGGTAGCCCTCCACGCCCCGGGCCAGGACCAGCAGGTGGCTGCCCTCGGGGTCGGGTACGCCGTTCTGGGGACCGGTGAGCCCCAGGGACAGCTCGGCGCCGAAGACGGTGGGGAGGTCGTAGGCCGCGGCCGCCTCCGCCAGCATCGGAGCGCCGTAGAACCCGTCGTGGTCGGTGACCGCGAGGGCGTGCAGGCCGAGTCGTACGGCCTCCTCGACGAGCTCGGCCGGGGAGCTGGCCCCGTCGAGGAAGCTGAAGTGGCTGTGGCAGTGCAGCTCGGCGTAGGGCGTGACGGCGCCGGGGCGCTCGATGGTGCGCGCGGTGGTGGCGGCGCGCTTGCGCCGCGACACGGGAGCGTCGTCGGCGCCCGGCAGGCCGCTCAGCCGACGCTCGAGCTCCTTCCAGCGCATGGCGGGGTTGTTCCAGGCCATCAGCGCACCCCGGACGAGGTGTCGCGGTCAGTCATAGCCGGCCTCCAGGCACCAGCCGTCCGGCGCGCTCACCAGCAGCCAGGCGCGACCGTCGGCGCCGACCATCTGGAACCGGGCCGTCGGGCCGGACCCACCCGACCACCACCCCTCGTCGGTGGGCCACGGACCGGCCCAGGCGGTCACGGGCTGCCACGGCAGGACCCCGCCTCCCACGCGGAAGCGCCGGGGCTCGCCCGTGACGACGCCGCGGTCGGTGACGCGCACCTCGCGCCCCGCGTCGTCGACCACCTCGGCGGCCGGAGGTGAGGCGAACACCCGCACCGGCGCCGGACCCGGCACCCGCCCGGGCCACGGCCGGTCGACCGGACGCAGGTCGACGGCCCGCTCGCCCCACGGCACGAGCGCCTGGCGCGCCCCGGGGCTGCGACCGCCCTGCAGCACCGGTCGGCGGACGGCGTCGAAGCCCACCATGCCCTGCACCCGCGCCACCCCGCGCTCGACGAGGTCGTCGGAGGCCGCGCCCCACAGCGCCTCGCCGTGGGCCGCGGCCGGCTCGACCACCTCCGGCACGAACCGCACCCGGTCGACGGGGGCACGCACCGTGCCGGTCTGCTTGCGCGAGCGCAGCCCGCCGCCGGCTCCGCTGGTGGATCCGGCCGACTGCAGCTGCCAGTGCACCCGGTCGACGAGGTCTCGCGCGCCGAAGTGGCGCGGGTGCAGCCAGGTGCGGGACGAGCAGACGACGCCGTCGGACTCCGCCTCGACGCGCACCCCCGTCGCGACGAGCTGGTGGTGCGCCAGCTGGGACACGAGCCGCTCGGCGGTCGTGCGGACGCTGAAGGTGATGGCCTCGACCAAGTCGAGGGGTGGCTCGAACACGACCTCGGCGTCGAGCTCGGGCGGGGGCGTGCGGGCGGAGAACAGCGTGCGGTCCTCGCCCCGCGCCCGGCGCCTGACCTCGGCCCCGTAGGTGCCGAGCCGGTGCTCGACGGCGTCGCCCGGGAGGTCGGCGAGGTCGCCCAGCGTGCGCAGTCCGAGTCGCTGCAGCAGGCTGACCAGCTCGCGCCCCCGCGGCCCGTCGTCCTGCAGCACGTGCACGGGCAGGCCGCGCAGGAACGTCGCCGAGCCACCCTCCGGGACGACCGCCCACTCCTGCACCTCGGCCGTGCGGGCGGCGCGCTCGGCGGTGAACAGGTCGTCGGCGATGCCGATGCGCACGTCCCACACGCCACTCTCGACCAGGGCCTGGCACACGGTGGCGGCGGCGTCGGTCTCGGTGCCGTACCAGCTCCCGGGGGCGCGGACGGCGAGCAGGCCGGGTCGCAGGGCCGCGACGCCGGGACGCAGGTCCTCCACGACGGCGAGCACCGGCTCGAACGCCCGGGCGTCGCGGTCGGGGTTCGCGGGCAGGAGGACCAGCTCGGGACACCGGGACTGCGCGTCGCGACGGCGCTGTCCGCGTCGTACGCCCTCGGCGCGCGCCGGGCCGTTGCACACCTCCACCACGTTGGCCGACAGCACGGCCGCGGGGGAGCGGGGCGACCGCTTGGCCTCGTCGAGTGCGGCGACCACCGACCAGTCGGGGCACCACACGACCATCACGCGCATGTGAGCCGCACCGGACCCGTCATCCCGAGACCCGGCGGATCTCGCGCACCTGCCGGTCGAGGCGGTGCACGCCGGGCCACGACAGGTCGGCGCGCTCGGGCGGGCGCGCCCCCCGGCGCACGACGACGCGCGCCCGACGCTCCTCCAGCTGACCGGTGCCGGACCCCGGCCCCGTCCAGCCGGTCTCCTCGACGCTCACCCGCGCCTCCACGCGGGGCCACTGGCCGTGGACCACGAGCACGGCCGAGCGGGTGCGCAGCCGCGAGTCGAGGATGCCCGCTGCCCTCTCGTCCACGGACGCCGGAGGCCGCAGGACCACCACCCGCAGCACGTCGACCAACGCGGCGGTCACCTCCAGCCAGTGCTCACCCGGGTCGGGCACCAGCACGGTGCGCGAGAGCTCGACGCCCAGCTCGGCGGCGGCCTCCGCCCCGAAGTCGGGGCAGCCGGCGAACCCCACCCACTCGCCGGCCTGGGACGCGCCCGCCGCGAGAGCCAGGGCGAGCGAGGCGGAGTCCACCGAGTAGGTCGCCCCGGCGTGCAGCGGCACCAGGCCGGCCAGCCCCGGCAGCGTCGGGACGGGCTGGCCCGCCGGCTTGTGCTCCATGGCGGCGACCCGCTGGCGCAGCTGCTCCACGATGTCGCGGCGCTGGTCGAGCGCGGCGACGGAGCGGCTGGTGGACACCGGTCCATGATCGAACAGGTGTTCGAACGAGTCAAGCGGGCACCGGAATCGTACGACGGTCCCAGCCCTCACCGGGCGGCCGGCTCACCCGCCGGGCGACCACCGCACGACCAGCAGCGCCACGTCGTCCTCGGGACGGTCCTCGATCATGCCCTCGAGCAGCCGGTCGCAGAGGGTCTCGATGTCCTCGGTCGTGGCGGCCAGCATCCGCAGGAGGTCGGCTAGCGCCTCCACCCCTGCGTCGATGTCGCGGTCCCGGCGCTCGACGAGCCCGTCGGTGTAGAACACCAGCGTCGCCCCAGGCTCGAGGCGCCGCACCTGCTCCGCGCGGGCGACGTCGGGGTCGAAGCCGAGCAGGAGGTCGTTGTCGTCGACCTCGGCGAGGAGGGTCACGGCCCCGTCGGGCGTGAGCAGGAGCGCCGGCGGGTGCCCGGCGTGGGCCCAGCGCACGGACACGCCCGGCTCGTGCTGGGCGGCCAATCCTGCGTCGCGCTCGAGCCGCGCCACCACGGCGGTGGCGGTCGTGCCGAGCTGCAGCGAGTCCATGACGGTGTCGACCCCGGACAGGATCGCCGCGGGGGCGTCGCCGCTGTGCACCGCCACACCGCGCAGCAGGCCGCGGACCTGTCCCATGGCGGCGGCCGCCTCCACGTCGTGCCCGACCACGTCGCCGACCACCACGACGACGTCGGGCGAGGTGGCGGGGTCGCCCGGCTGCAGGAACGCGTCGTACCAGTCGCCGCCGATCCTGGCGACGTCCCCGGCAGGGGCGTAGCGGGTGGCGATCTCCAGGTCCTCCGCCGGCGGCGGCTCGGTGAGCATGCTGCGCTGCAACGCCTCGGACACGTCCCGCTGCCCGGCGTAGAGGCGGGCGTTGTCCAGGGCGAGGGCGGCCCGGGACCCGATGTCCTGCAGGAGGACCACGTCGTCGTCGCCGAACGCTGGCCTGCCCGGCCCGCGGAAGACGCTGACGACGCCGACCGTGCGGCCCCGGGCGCGCAGCGGCACGACGGCGGCCGACGCCGGGTCGAGCAGCCGCAGCCGGTCGCGAGCCGGTCCCGGCACGAGCACGGCGGCGACCTGCTCCGCGGCGTGGGTCTCCATCAGCACCGGCGTCATCTCGCGGATGGTGAGCGCGAGATAGGACTCGTCGGTCATTGCCGTGAGCCGCAGGGACGCGTACTCGCGCAGCACCGGCTCGAGGTCGGGATCGGCGTGCGCCCAGCCGACGTCGCGCAGCGCCCGACGCCAGTCGGCGGCGTTCGGGTCCTCGACCAGGGTGACCAGGCACCAGTCGGCGAGCTCGGGGACGAGGTGGGTGGCCAGGCGGCTGACGCCCTCGACGGGGTCGAGCGTCGCCGTCAGGGCCTCGGAGACCGACGCCAGCAGGGCCAGCCGGTGCGCGGAGCGGTCGAGGGCGTCCTGGGCGGCGCGTCGCGCGCTGATGTCGACGAAGTAGACCGCGAGCCCCTCCGGCGAGGGCCAGGCGCGGACCTCGTACCAGGCGTCGAGCGGCGGGGGGTAGTAGGCCTCGAACGACACCGGCGAGCCGGAGTCGGCGGCGCCGCGGTAGTGCCGCTCGAACGGGCTCCCCACGGCGGCGGGGAAGGCCTCCCAGATGCTCCGGCCGACCAGGTGCACCCTGGTCGCCCCCAGCAGCCGCTCCGCCTCGGAGTTGACGTAGGTGAAGCGCCAGGCGTGGTCGAGCTGGAAGAACGCGGACGACATCGACTCCAGCACCCGGGCGATCCGCGCCTCGCCCTCGCGGACGTCGGTGGTGTCGTACGCCGCCCCCACCAGCCGCGCTGCAGGTCCGCCCGGCTGGTCGCACAGGGCGCGTCCGCGAGCCTCGATCCAGCGCACGCCGCCGTCGGGGAGCACGACGCGGTACTCGGCGTCGTAGTCGCCGCAGGTCGACACGGCGCGCTCGAGCGCCGCGCTCACGCGGGGCAGGTCGTCGGGGTGGACGCACTGGTTGAAGGCCTCGATGGTCCCGCCGAAGGTGTCCTCGTCCAGTCCGAACAGCTCGAGCAGCCGGCCGTCCCACCGCAGCTGCCCGCTCACGAGGTCCCACACGAAGGCGCCGACGCCGGCCGCGTCGACGGCCAGCCGCCACGCCACCCGGTCGCTCTCGGCGTCGAGGGGCTGGCGGTCCCGGGGTCGCGACGCAGCGTCGTCGGTCACGTGGGTCGTCCTCCAGCGGGCGGTCGGGGCAGCCCGGGTCATGGAGGTGCCGGTGCCCAGCCTGTCACACCAGTCCGCACGCAGGCAGGCGAACGGCGCAACCCGCCCTGCTCAGTCGTCGGCGCCGCCCGCCGACGGCGGCCGGGCGGCCGGCGGCAGGTCGGCCTCGGGAGCAGCGGCCGCCGCGAGCGGGTCCGCGGGCAGCTGCTCCACCTGGGCGCGGCACCACACCGACACCTCCCTGCTCCCGTCGAGCACGGCGGCGCGGAAGTCGCTCCAGGACTCCCAGCCGGCGGCGCCCACCTCCGTCGGGTCCGCGGTGACGGGACCCTCGGCGGTGCCCACGTAGACGGGACAGATCTCGTTCTCCACCACCCCTGCCTGCTCGGCCCGGTAGCGGAACCGCGGCAGCACCAGCCGGAGGTCGGTGACGGTGGTGCCGAGCTCCTGCCGCACCCGTCGCCGTACGGCCTCGTCGAGCGCCTCGCCGGGCCCGGGGTGGCCGCAGCAGCTGTTGGTCCACACCCCGGGGAACGTCGCCTTGTCGGTCGCCCGCCGCGTGACGAGGACCCGGCCCTCGCCGTCGAACAGGTAGCACGAGAACGCCAGGTGCAGCGGGGTGTCGGCGTGGTGGACCGTGGCCTTGTCGGCGGTGCCGACGGCGCGTCCCTCCTCGTCGAGCAGCACCACGAACTCACGGGTGTCGGGCTGGGTGTCGGTCATGCGGGCCTCCCCACGGGTCGGGCGAGCTGGTTGACGGCGGCGGAGAAGAGCCAGGGCAGCCGGGTGGCCGCCGGCACCAGGCCGCGGCGCACCGGCGGGTGCGCGGTCGCGCGCAGCAGCGCGAGGGTGAGCAGCTCGTGCCGCCGCACCAGGCGGCGCGCCTGCGCCTCGTAGTGGTCGGGCCGGCCGGCGGCGAGGCAGGCGACGGCCGCGCGCGCCTGCGCGAGGCCGAGGGCGATGCCCTCCCCGGTGAGCGCGTCGACGTAGCCGCCGGCGTCGCCGACCAGCAGCACGCGTCCGGCCGACCGGGCGCGCGCCCGCTGGCGGAGCGGGCCGGCGCCGAGCACCCGGGTCCGGGCGCCGGTGAGGCGCTCGCGCAGGCGCGGGAAGTCGTCGAGCAGGTCGTCGAACCGCGAGCCGGCCTCACCCAGCACGGCCACGCCGACGAGGTCGTCGTCGACCGGCGTGACGTAGGCCTCGGCGCGGTGCGACCAGTGCACCTCGACCAGCTCGGTCCAGGGCGCCTGCCGGACGTGGCAGCGCTGGCCGAACCGCCGCCGGGTCGCGGGCGGCCCGTCGAGCCCCACGAGGCGGCGCACAGGGGAGTGCAGCCCGTCGGCGGCGATGAGGTGGCGGACCGGCTCGCCGTCGACGAGGAGGTGGTCGCCGGCGTCGCCGACGTCGGTGACCGCGCGGGCCTCGACGGCGATGCCCGCCTCGGCGAGCCGCTGGGCGAGGGCGTCGTGCAGGACGGTGCGGCGCACGCCCCTGCCCGGACCGGCGGTGAAGCGCGCGGTGGCCCCGGCCCCCGTACCGTCGAGGTAGTGGATGCCGGCGAGGTGCCGGCCGCGGGGGTGCACGCCGATCCGGGCCAGCTCGGCGACGGCCCCGGGCATGAGCCCCTCGCCGCACGCCTTGTCGATGGGCCCGGTGCGTGGCTCGCGCACCACGACGGACAGGCCCGCCCGGTGGGCGTGCAGCGCCGCCGCCATCCCGACCGGGCCGCCGCCGGCCACGACGAGGTCACGCACCGCCGGCTCCCGAGGGCAGGGTGGAGAGGGCGGCGTCCTCGACGCGGATGCGGACGGCGAGCAGGACGGCGTTGAGCACGGTGAAGACGAGCGCGGTGACCCAGGCGGCGTGCACGAGGGGCAGGGCGACGCCCTCGACGACCACGGCGACGTAGTTGGGGTGGCGCATCAGCCGGTACGGCCCGGAACGGACGGGGGCCAGCCCGGGCACGACGATGACGCGGGTGTTCCAGCGTCGCCCGAGGGTGGCGATGCACCACCACCGCAGGGCCTGCGAGGCGACGACCAGCGCGAGCATCGACCAGGCGAGCAGCGGGGGCACGTCCGGACGGCGGACCCAGGCCTCGACCAGCGCACCGACGAGCAGGCCGGTGTGGAGCACGACCATGAAGGGAAAGTGCCCGAGCCCGGACTCCACGCCGCCCCGCTCGCGGCTCCAGGCGGCGTTGCGCGTGGAGACGACCAGCTCGGCGACGCGCTCGAGCCCGACGAGGGCGACGAGGACGGTGAAGGCGACCAGACCGGTCACGACGCCGCCCGCAGCAGCACGAGCTCCGAGCAGAACCCCGGGCCCATGGCCATGAGCACGCCGCGGGTGCCGGGTGCCGGCGGGCGGTCGCGCATCGTGTCCTCGAGGACGTGCAGCACCGAGACCGACGAGAGGTTGCCGACCCGGGCCAGCGAGTCCCACGTGAGCTGCACGGCGTCCCGGGGCACCTCCAGCGCCTCCTCCAGCGCCTCGATGACCTTGGGTCCGCCCGGGTGGCACACCCACCAGTCGATGTCCGCGCGGGTGAGCGCGTGGTCGGCCAGGAAGGCGTCCACGTCGCCGCGGAGGTAGCGCCCCACGAGGGTGGGGACCTCGGCGTCGAGCACGATGCGCAGCCCGTTGCCCGTCACGTCGAACCCCATCGTGCGCTCGCTGTGGGGGTAGAGCCGGCTGCGGGAGTCGAGCACCTCCACCGGCCCCGGGCGGACGGAGTCCCCGACCGCCACGACGGCGGCCGCGCCGTCGCCGAAGAGCCCGCTGGCGACGAGGTTCGGCACCGAGACGTCGTCGCGCTGCACGGTCAGCGAGCACAGCTCCACCGCCACGAGGACCGCCGTGTGCCCCGGGTGGCCCAGCAGGTAGTCGTGGACGCGGGCGATGCCTGCGGCCCCCGCGACGCAGCCGAGGCCGACGAGCGGCATGCGGCGCACGTCCTCGCGCAGCCCGACCTGCCCGGCGATGCGGGCGTCGAGGGAGGGCACCGCCAGCCCCGTGACGGTGGCGGTGACCACCAGGTCGACGTCGGACGGCGTGAGGTCGGCGGCCTTGAGGGCGTCCTCGAGGGCTCGCGAGCCCAGCTCGACGGCGTGCTCGATGAACCGGTCGTTGGCGTGGCCGAAGTCGCCGAGGTCGGCGTACTCCTCGAGGGGGAGCACCGTGTGACGTCGCTCGACGCCCGCGTTGGCGTGGAACCGGCGCAGCAGCGCCCGGTCGACGCCGCCCTGCGTGCCGACCACCTCGGAGAACGCCTCGGTGATCTCCGCCTGCGAGTGGGAGTGCGCGGGCAGCGCGCCCCGCACGGAGAGGATCCTCATGTCAGCCACCTCGGGGTCTGGGGGTCGGGAGCAGGTCGGTCGGGAGCAGGTCGCCCGAAGCGTGGGTCGGTCGGTCGCAGCAGGCCGCCGACCAGCCCTCGGGCCAGTCGGGCGTCGATGCGGCCGTCGCCGAGGCCCAGCTCGACGAGGGTGTCGAACACGTGGCGGTCACGCCCGGCGGCCCGGATCCCGGCGTCCACCACGCGGGGCGAGCGGGAGAGGCGCGACGCGGCCCACGTGTGCCGCAGGTGGGCACCGAGCATGCCGCGGACGGCACGGCGGTGGCGCGCACCCGCGCCCGCCGGGTCGCCGGCCGCCACCGCGCGCGCGGCGTGGCGCCCCGCGGTGATGCCCGTCGCGACGGCGTAGTAGATGCCCTCGCCGGTCATCGGGTTGACGAGCCCGGCCGCGTCGCCGGCCAGGAGCACGGCTCCGTCGGGCTGGTCCCACCGCCACGTGCTCAGCGGCAGGTGGTGCCCGCGCCAGTCCGTGCCGGTGGCCGCCGCGCCCGGCACCAGCCGCTCGAGCTCGTCGAGCAGCAGCCGCCGGCTGGGCGCTGCCGAGCCGGCGCCCCCGCCCGGGAGCAGCTCGCCGTAGCCGACGTTGGCCAGCCCGTCGCCGCGGTCGAAGGCCCAGGCGTACGACGGCTGGCCGCGGTGGCCGTAGCGGATCACCTGCCGCCCGGCCACCTCCGGCGGGGTCGGGGCGTAGCCGCGGATGGCGATGGCCCGCGGCTGCCGGCGCCCGCCGAGCAGCACGCTGCGGACCAGGGAGTGCGCACCGTCGGCGCCCACGACGACCTCCGCGCCGATCTCGCCGGACACGAGCGGCGCGCCGGGTCCGGTCGACAGCGAGGAGACCCGGTGCCGGCGCAGGACGGCACCGGCGGCGACGGCGTGCTCGACCAGCCGGGCGTCGAGGACGCGGCGCGGCACCACGTGGACCTCCCGCCGCATGGGACCAGAGACCGTGACGTCGCCACGCGAGAGCTCCAGGTCGCGCAGCGGCCGCCAGCCGTCGACGACGTCCGCGGCACCGACCTCCGCGAGCGCGTCGAGCACCTGGGGGGCGATGCCGTCGCCGCACGACTTGTCCCGCGGGAAGTCGGCGCGGTCCAGGAGCAGCACCCGCAGGGAGGGATCCTCGGCGAGGGCACCGAGCGCGGCCGACGAGCCGGCGGGGCCGGCCCCCACGACCACGACGTCCCAGTGCTCCCGCGGCACTTCGGGCCGCTCGCCCCCGGTCATCGCGCGACCACCAGCAGCAGGGCGTCAACGAGCGCGACCGCCACGGCCGCCACGAACGGCGTCCGGCCGCGGCTCCTGACGACGACCGCGCCCAGCGCCAGGACGACGACGCCGACCCCCACCGCGACCGGGATCGGGGGAGCGGCGCCCACCAGCGCGACCCCGGACGCCGCGACGAGCACCGCGGCGGCGACCGGCGCGATGCGACCGCGGCTCAGCCGGTGGGGCAGGCCGCGCACGCCGGTGGCGGCGTCGTCGTCGAGGTCGGGCAGGACGTTCAGCAGGTGGGCGCCCACCCCGAGGAGCGCGGCGGCGACGGGCCACCACCACGGCGGCGCCTCGCCGTCGGCGAGGGTCACGACAGCCGTCAGCCCGCCGAAGGTGACCGCGTAGGGCACCCACGACCAGACGGTGGCCTTGAGGCCGAGGTTGTAGGCCCAGCCCGACGCCGTGCACACCAGGTGCAGCAGTCCGGCGCGGGGGCCGAGCGCGACCGACAGCGGGATGCACGCCGCCACGGCGCCCAGGCAGGCGACCCGCACGGCGGTGACCGACGCGGCCCCGGTCGCCAGCGGCTTGTCGGTCCGGCCTGCCGTGCGGTCGCGGGCCCGGTCGACGAGGTCGTTGCTCCAGCCGATCGAGAGCTGCCCGGCCAGCACGGCGGCCACCACGAGGATCCCGCGGCCGGCGGCCAGCCCCTGCGCGAGCACCAGCAGCCCGACCAGGACGGTGACCGCGAGGGCCGGCCCGGGGTGCGCGGCGACGACGACGCCGCGCAGCGCGGAGGCGTCCGGCACCCGGTCAGGCGCCACGCCGGCAGTCACGGCGACCTCCGTCGGTTCCGGCCGGTCCCCGGGTGCGTCCCTCGAGTGGTCTTCGCCGTCACGACGCCTCCCCGATCCGGCGCCCACCCGGCGGGCGTGCTCCCGACGGCCGGGCCGTCCTGTCGCCCGGAGGTACCCGGGCCACGGACGTCCATGCGCACCGGTCGCGGCGTCGCCGGACGCCGTGCGCCGCCAGCGCGCCCAGCGACGCGACCAGCCAGCCGGCCAGCACGTCGACGACGTAGTGCTCGCCGGTGTGGACGAGGGTCGCCGCCATGGCGAGCGCGTACGCCGCGAGCAGGGCGCGCCCGACCCACCGGACCGACCGCCACAGGAACAGCGCCGCGAGGAGGGCGGCTCCGGCGTGGAGCGACGGCATGGCGGCCACCGGGTTGCTGCCCGACTGTCCCAGCTCCACCAGCCGGGCCACCGCGTCGAGTCCCAGGTGCTCCCAGCCGACGTGGGAAATCCGGTCCACGGTGCCGATGTCGCCGCGGTCGGAGGCCAGCCACGGCGGGGCGGCCGGGTAGACCAGGTAGGTCGCGATGCCGAGCAGCGACATGGTGAGCACGGCGGTGAGCCACTCCCCGAAGCGCTCACGCAGGCGGAACCACACCACCGCCGTGATCAGCGGGATGGTCACGAAGTGGGTGATGTACACGACCGCGGCGACCGCGTCCCACCAGTGGGTGGACCCGTCGACGAGCCGCTCCTGGAGCCAGACGCTCGGGACCGTGCCGAGGAGTGCCTCGTCCCCGCGTGCCGGGCCGAGGACGTGGAGCCGGGCGCCGATGCGGTTGGTGTCGGCGCCGTCGCCGGTGCCGAGCGGGGCGGTGATCCACTGCGCGACCCAGTAGGCGACGAGGATGGCGCTCAGCGGCGACCACGCGATGAGGAGCTGCGCGACGGGGCCGTGCCGCGAGGAGTCGTGGCTTTGCTGCGGCTCGTCCTCGTGCGGGCCGGCCGCGGGCACGCGGTCGACGAGGGTGCGTCCCTCGCCGCTCCGGTCCGTCGGTCGCCCGGTCATGCGGTGCCCCGGCGCTGCTCGAGCCGGCTGATCAGCGCCTGCGTGCGGAAGCGGTTGTAGCGCTGGACGAGGATGAACGGCATGTTCACGAGCACCCCGTAGGCGACGAGCAGCGTCGCCGCGAGCGGCGGGTTCCAGAGCACGAACAGCGGGCCGCACCACATCGCCCACCAGTGCGTCAGCTCCGCGCGCCGGGTCTCGCGCACGAACACCCGCAGGCCGTCGACGTCGCGCGCGGGCAGCTCGCGCTTGCTGATGCCGCCGGCGAACAGGGCCCCGGCCTCGGGGAGCCGGTCCTTCCAGCGGTGGATCCCCAGACGGCGCCGGTACCAGCGGCCGCCCTGCTCGAAGCGCCGCTCACGCAGGCCCCAGCCGTCCCGGGCGAGCCGGTGCTCCCCGAGGCGGTGCGCGGCGTACCCGGTGGCGGCGTGGAAGACACCCCAGGCGACCACGTCGACCACGACGGTCACCGTCTGGGGCAGCACGAGTCGCAGCATCAGGCCGCCCTCCCGGCGGACCCGCCGCGGGCGAGGTCCACCTCCCTGCCGCGCCACGGCACGGCCCGGCGCACGGCGGTGAGGGCCGCCGACCTGGCGAAGATGAGGTCGAAGGCCAGCAGCGGCAGCGGGAAGAGCAGCCACGCCCACCAGCGGAACGTGCCGACGCGCCGGAGCAGCCAGCGCAGGTGCAGTGCGGTGCCGAGGTAGGCCAGCGCCCAGAGCAGCGGGCTGCCCGCGACCAGGGCGCCGCCGGCACCGGTCGTGACGGCCACGAGGGACACGATCGCGCCGACCGCGACGGCGTGGTGGGCGCTGACCCACGCGACGGTCGCCAGCGTCGCGCCGGGCGCCGCCGACGACGCACCCGAGGCGATGTTCTTCGTCCACCCCGCGGCGAGCTGTCCGATCCCGCCCGGGTAGCTCCGCATCCGCAGGCTGGTCCCGCCGACGGCGCACCAGACGGGCAGCCCGGCGCGGAAGTACGCGGCGGCCAGCGCTGCGTCGTCGAGGATCTCTCCGCGCACTCCCTCGTGGCCGCCAGCACGCTCGAGGTCGCCGCGCGACGTCAGCAGGCACGGCCCGAAGGCCATGGGTACGGTCGCGGGGCGGCGGGTGAACGCCGAGCTGGCCATCACCGCGACGACGTTGAAGTACGCCGACAGCTGCTCGTAGGCGCGTACGACGACGTGGTGCGGCTGCACGGACACGAGCCCGCCCCGCTCCGCCCGGGCAGCGACCAGGGCGGCCAGCGCGTCGGGTGCCAGGACGGTGTCGGCGTCGAGGAACAGCAGGAGCTCCCCCCGGGTGGCGCCCGCGCCGACGTGGCAGGCCCACGCCTTGCCCGTCCATCCTTCCGGCGGTGTCCCGGCGGGCACGACCCGCGCGCCGGCGGCCCGCGCCACGCCGGCCGTGTCGTCGGCCGAGGCGTCGTCGACGACGACCACCTCGGCGGGCGGGACGGTCTGCTCGCGCAGCGAGCCCAGCAGGTGGGGGAGGGTGCCCTCCTCGTCGCGCGCCGGCACGACGACCGACACCGTCGGGAGGGGCTTGGCGAGGAACGGGGCGAGGGACGGCGCGAGGGACGGGGGCGGCGGCAGCGTGCGCAGGTCGGCGACCAAGCGGTGCGCTCCGGCCGCCGCGGCGAGCAGGAGCAGGGCGACGACGACGTCGACGGGCGTCATGCGCGGGCCGCTCGCCGGACGAGGAGCGGCATCCCGCCGCGCGGGTGCACCGCGACCTGGGCCTGCGGGAGCGGCCGCGACCATCCGGCCGGCACCTCGAGGCGGTGCTCGCGCAGGAGCTCGGCCAACACGAGCACCATCTCGCCCAGCGCGAAGTCGCGGCCGATGCACAGCCGGGGACCCTGGCCGAAGGGAAGGTAGCCCGAGCGCACCGTGCCCTCGAGGAACCGCTCGGGACGGAACGCCAGGGGCTCGGGCCACAGGTCCGGCCGCCGGTGGACCAGCCACGGGCTGACGATGGCCAGGGTGCCGGCCGGGACCTCGCGCCCGGCCACCACGTCGGCGCCGCCGGCGCGTCGCGAGACGGCCCACGCTGGCGGGTAGAGGCGCAGCCCCTCGTCGACCACGGCACGGGTCATCGGGAGCCGCTCGCGGTGCCCGACCAGGGGGACGGGGCCGGGGTGCCCGGCGAGCTCCGCGCGCACCCGCTCCTGGTCGGCCGGGTGCTCGGCGAGGAGCATGAGCGTCCACGCGAGCGCGGCCGCGACGGTCTCGTGCCCTGCGATGACCATCGTCACCAGCTCGTCGCGGATCGCGTCGTCAGCCATGCCGCTGTCCAGCAGCAGGCCGAGGAGGTCGTCCCCGTGGGTGGCCGCGCCGGCTCGGCGGCGCCGCTCGGCGATGATCTCGGCCGCTCCGACGTCGAGGCGCCGGCGCGCCGCCCGCAGCCGCAGGTTCGTCCGGGTCGGGGCCCAGGCGGCGGTCGGGAGGATCGAGCGACCCAGCCGCACCACGAGCTCGGCGGCCTCGCTCGTCGCCTCGAGCAGGTCGTGGGCGAGCCCGGAGAGGTCGGCGCTGAAGAGCGCCCGGCCGACGGCGTCGAGCCCGATGGCGTGCGTCAGCGACGCGACGTCCACCACCTCGCCGTGCGGACCGTCGCGCAGGCCGGCCAGCCGGGCGTCGATCGCGGTGCGTGCCGCGGCGCGCACCTCATCGCCGACGGCCCCGAGCCGCTCGTGGTGGAAGGCCGGGGCGGCGAGCCTGCGGTGCTCGATCCAGCCGGGCTCGGCGGAGGCGAGGAGCCCGGGGCCGGTGACCCGGGCGAGGGCGGCGTACTGGACGGTGTCCTTGGTCCAGGTGCGCGCCGAGGCCTGCAGCACGTGCCGGACGTCGGCGGGGTCGTTGAGCAGCAGCGCCGGCGCCCCCGGCACGGGGAAGGAGACGGTGTCCCCGTGCTGCGCCGACACCGCGACGAGGAACGACAGCGGGTCGGCCCGGACCGATCGGAACGCGCGGGCCATGTCGAGCGACGTGGGGCCCGGGACGCCGATGTCGGTGGGCTGCATCGCCTGGAGCCGGGTGACGACGCTCATGCGCGCGCCTCGTCCCGTCGGCGACCCAGACGGGTCCAGGCCACGCAGCTGAGCAGCACCAGGCCGAAGCCGAAGCCGAGGTCCTCGACGGGCGCGAACACCAGTCGCCCGTCGCCCACGAACTGCACGCGCCCGCTCCCGAGGATGGCGTCACCGGAGTAGCTCACGATGCCCCGGCCGGTCAGCCAGCCGTTGGTGAGGAGCTGGAAGAACACGATGATGGCGTAGGCCGACCACCAGTCGCGGGTCGACGTCAGGCGGGTCCGCACGACCCAGCGGTCGAGCACCAGCGCGAGCACCACGCAGGTGACGGCGATCGACGTGTAGGTCACCGGGCCTCCTCGCGGCGCCGCGGAGCCCCGGGCCGCACGCCCCGCCGGGCGGCACGGACCCCCTCGAGCGTCAGCACCGAGACCAGGGGGATCACCACGAAGAAGCCGATCTCCTCCAGGGGGAGGCCGGCGACCCGCCACGGCAGCGTCTGCCGCTCGTCGAACCACCAGTGGCCGACGTGGGTGGCCCACAGGTCCCACAGCAGGAACGGCGTGCCGGCCAGCGCGATGGTCAGCAGCAGGCGCCGCGGCTGCCGCAGCACGCGCAGGCGGAACGCGGGCACGAGGGGAAGGGTACCGACGAGGCAGAACGCCAGCATCGCGACGTACGACCACTGCGCGAGGCTCATGCGCGCACCGGCGTGCTCGAGCGGTCGCCGCTGAGGCGCTTGAGCACGAGCTCGGCACTGATGAGGCACATCGGGAGGCCCACGCCCGGCACGGTGCTCGCGCCGGCGTAGAGCAGGCCGTCGACCTTGGCGGAGGCGTTCCCGGGGCGCAGGAACGCGCTCTGCCGCAACGTGTGCTCCAGCCCCAGGGCACTGCCCCGCCAGGCGTTGTAGCGGACCTCGAAGTCGCGCGGCCCCACCGTGTGGCGCACTCGGACCCGGTCGCGGAGGTCGGGGACCCCAGCCCAGGAGGCGATCTGGTCGATCGCGGCGTCGGCCGTGCGCTCCACCACGGACGAGCCGTTGCCGTCGTCGCCGCCGGCCCCGATGCCCGGGTCCGCCGGCACCGGCACGAGCACGAAGAGGTTCTCGCACCCGGCGGGAGCCACCGTGGGGTCGGTCGCGGACGGCTTGCACACGTAGATCGAGGCCGGGTCGGGGACGCGGGCGCCGGGTCCGAAGATGTCGCCGAAGTTCTGCCGCCAGTCGGAGGTGAAGAACAGGGAGTGGTGGGCCAGCTCCGGCAGCCTGCCCTCCACGCCGAGCATCGCCAGCACCGCACCCGGGCCGGGCGAGCGGTTGCGCCAGCTCGGCGCGGGATGGGTCTGCAGCCCGGGGTCGAGCAGGGCGGTCTCGAGGTGGTGCAGGTCCGCGGCGCCGACGACGACGTCGGCCTCGAGGGTCCGGCTGCCACCGTCGGCCGTGGCGTGCTGCACGCCCTGCACCTCCGCGCGCCCGCGCGCGCCGGGACGGGTGAAGATGCGCGTGACCCGGGCGCCGGTGTGCAGGCGGGCGCCGTGCCGCTGCGCGAGCGCCGCGACGACCTCGACGAGCCGGGTGAACCCGCCCTGCGGGTAGAGCACGCGGTCGCCGAGGTCGAGGCGGCTCATCAGGTGGTACATGCTCGGCGTGCGGCTGGGGGACGACCCGAGGAACACCGCCGGGTAGCCGAGGACCTGGCGCAGCCGGCGGTCGCGGAAGGACGAGGCGACGTGCCTCTCCAGGGACCGGGTCAGCAACCGTCCCAGGCGCGGGGTGCGGCGGACCACGTCGGGGTGCAGGAAGGCGCCGGGGGAGTCGAAGCTGCTGTAGAGGAAGCGGCGCAGCGCCATGTCGTAGGTCTCGTCGGCCGAGCGGAGGTAGGCGTCGAAGCGGTCGCCCGCGCCGGGCTCGAGCGACTCGAAGAGCGCCCGGTTGTGCGCCCGGTCGGGGCGGAGGTCCACTGGGTCGGGGTACCCCTCGAAGAAGACGCGGTAGCTCGGGTCGAGCACGGTGAGGTCCAGCTCGGCCTCCGTCGAGGTGCCGAGGAGGTCGAAGAAGTGGTCGAAGACCTCGGGCATGAGGTACCACGAGGCGCCGGTGTCGAACCGGAAGCCGCCGCGCTCGACGCTCCCGACGCGGCCCCCGAGGTCGGCGTTCTTCTCCAGCAGGTCGACGCTGTGCCCACGCGACGCCAGGAGCGCCGCGGTGGCCAGCCCGGCGATGCCACCGCCGACGACCACGACGCGCAGCGACGCGCCGTCGCCGGCGGGACCGGCGGTCACGAGCCACCACCGCGGAGGGCGCCGGCGACGAGCCGGAGCTTCACCGGGGTGGGCACGCGCACGCGCGTGCGGCGGATCTCCGGCGCCGGGGTCGCGCGCAGCCGGCAGGCGAGCTCCGCGAACGTCGCGTGGGCGGCGCGCACCGCGCGCCTGCTGCTCGGCGGGAGGTCGGGGACGACGGCGGCCGCGGCAGCCAGGTCGGCGTCGATGTCGTCGAGGATCCGGTCGCGGTCGGCGTCGCAGAACGCGTCGACGTCGAGGCCGGGGAAGTAGTCGCGGCGCAGCACGTCGTGATCGTCGGCGAGGTCGCGGACGAAGTTGAGCTTCTGGAACGCCGCTCCGAGGCGCTGCGCGCCCGGCGCCAGCTCGTCGTACGGGCGGGTGCCGCCGCGCGCGTCGGGGGCGGCCAGGAACGCCCGCAGGCACATCAGCCCGACGACCTCGGCGGAACCGTGGACGTAGCGCTCGAAGCTGTCCTGGGTGTGCGCGGTGGTGTCGAGGTCCATCCGCATGGAGGCGAAGAACGGGGCCACGACGTCGTCCTCGATCCCGACGCCGAGCGCCGTGCGCGCGAACGCGTGGACCACGAGGTTGCCGCTGTAGCCCGTGCGCAGCGCGTGCCGGACGTCGTCCTGGAGCCACTCCAGCATGGTCGAGCGGGCCGCCCGGTCGAGCGTGGGGTCGGGGTTGTCGACGATCTCGTCGGCCACCCGCACGAGCGCGTAGATGTTGCGCACCTGGGTGCGCACCGGCTCGCCGAGGAGCCGCGAGGCGAGCCCGAAAGAGCTGGAGTACTCCCGGATCACGATCGCGGAGCTGGCCTCGGAGACCGCGTCGTAGAGGCTGCGAGGGGCGCTGCGGCCCACGAAGAAGGTCATGCCGCCGCCCCGCTTCCGTCGGCCAGGACGAGGGGAGCCGCGCCCACCTGGTCGAGCAGCTCGTGCGGGACGCCCAGCGCCTCGAGCACCGCCCGCGCCTCGGCGAGGTGCCGCACGGCCAGGTCCTCGACGAACTGCCGCGATCCGCTCGCGACGAGCAGCTCGCGCACCTCGCCGAGCTCCGCGGGGTCGAGGTCGCGCCCGAGGTAGCCCCGGATGCGGTCCCACTCGGCGGTGGAGCGGGCATGCACGACGAGCGGGGTCTGCTTGCGGGTGCGCAGGTCGCTCGTCGCGCTCTTGCCCGAGCTCGCCGGATCGCCGAACACCCCGATGAGGTCGTCCGCGAGCTGGAACGCGACGCCCATCGCGCGGCCGGCCTCGCCGAGCCGGGCCGTCGTACGCGCGTCGGCACCGGCGAGGAGGGCGCCGGCCTGGAGCGGGAGCGAGAAGGAGTAGGCGCCGGTCTTCTGCGCCTCCATGGCCAGGCTCTGCGCCAGCGAGGCGTCGGCCACGCCCATCGAGAGCCGGACGTCGGCCAGCTCGCCGGCAGCGGTCGCGTGGAGGGCGTCGTCGAAGAGGTCGAGCAGGCGGTCCACGACGTCGGGGGCGGCCCCGCAGGTGGCGACGGCACGCACGGCCGCGGTGAGGGCGAGGTCGCCGGCCAGGATGGCGGCGGTCAGTCCGTAGTCGGCGGCCGCCTGGGGGCCGGCGCCGTCCACGCCCGCCAGCGCGCGGAACGTCCCGCTGACGTTGGGGCGCCCGCGGCGCACGTGGTCGCCGTCGATGACGTCGTCGTGGATGACGAAGGCGGTGTGCAGCAGCTCGACGGCCGCGCCGACCTCCGCGGCGGCCTCCGGCGACGTGCCGCCGAGGGCGTCGTGCGTGGCGACGAGCAGGGCGGGCCGGAACCGCTTGCCGCCCTCGGCGGCGGCGCTGAGCGCCTCCCACAGCAGGGCGTGGTGCGGGTCGGTCGCCGCCGCCCGCCTGCGCCCGTCGTCGAGCAGGCGCTGCAGCGCCAGGTCCGTCCCGCTCCCGATCATCTGGTCCTCCCCAGGTCATGTCAGGTCGTCCCAACCTATGCGACCGAACCTATGCAACACTTCCAACCAAATCTAGGCGTGAGGTGAAGGAGTGGGCGAATGGCTGCCGGTTCACGTGTCACCCTGACCATCGGCGACCTCGCCCAGAGGACCGGAGTCCCGATCACGACCCTCCGGAGCTGGGAGCGGCGCTACGGGTTCCCACGGCCCAGCCGCCGGGCGGGCGGTCACCGCCGGTACAGCGAGGCCGACGTGGACGCCGTGCTGGCGGTGCAGGCGCGCCGGCGTGCGGGCCTGTCGCTTGCGGCGGCGGTGCAGCGCGCGGTGCAGCAGGTCGAGGCCCCGGCCGCCCGCTCGGGCTCGCTCTTCGCCGAGCTGCGACGACGCCACCCCCTGCTCCGGCCGCAGGTGCTCACCCGGCGCACGCTGGTCGCGATGAGCCACGCCATCGAGGACGAGTGCTGCGCCCGGGCCGCGGACCCCCTCCTGTTCGGCGGCTTCCAGCGCGAGGACTTCCTGCGGTCCTCCTACGACCGGTGGCGCGAGCTGGCCCGCACGGCCCGGCGCGCGGTCGTCTTCGCCGACCTCGTCGACCCCGCCCCGGTGCAGCCGGGAGCGCTCGTCGAGGTGGCGCTGCCGCACGAGTCGCCGCTGAACCGGGAGTGGATCGTGGTCTGCGACGCCGCGGACCTGCCGGCCTGCCTCGTGGCGGTCGAGCGGCCCGGCCAGCCGGCCGGTCCCGGCCGCTCCTTCGAGGCGGTGTGGTCGGTGGACCCGGTCGTGGTGCGCGACGCCGGGCGGATCGCCTCGTCGCTGGCCGACGAGCTGCGCCCCGACTGGCGCAGCGGTCCGGCGCTGCCGCCCCAGCCCGACCCGGTGGCCGCGTCCGAGGACCTGCACCGCGCGATGCAGCTCTTCGACCGGGTGGTCGGCTACCTCGACGCCAGGGACGTGCGGTGACGCGCCCGGACCGCGGGTGCGGGCCGGAGCGCTCGAGCCGGGCTGACTGATCCGCCCGTCCCCGGGGTACCAGTGCGCATGCCCGACACAGATCCCTCCCCTCGCGTCGTCCTGGTCACCGGTGCGTCCAGCGGCATCGGACAGGCCGTCGCCCAACAGGCGTCGAGCCGTGGGGACCACGTCGTCCTGCTCGCCCGCGGACGAGAGGCGCTGGAGACCGTCGCCGAGTCCTGCGAGCAGCTCGGCGCGGCCTCCGTCACCGTGCAGCCCACCGACGTCAGCGTCGACGCCGAGGTGGCCGCCGCGGTGGCCACGACCATGGCCCGCCACGGACGTCTCGACGTGGTGGTCGGCAGCGCCGGCGTGGTGGCGTACGGCCGCATCGACGAGGTCCCCGTCGACGTCTTCGACCAGGTCGTGCGCACCAACCTCCTCGGCTCGGTCAACCTCGCCCGCCACGTGCTGCCGGTGCTGCGCGACCAGGACGAGGGCAGCATCGTGCTCGTCGGCTCGGTCGTGGGCCACCTGGGCGTCCCCGACATGGCGCCGTACGTCGTCAGCAAGTGGGGCGTGCGCGGCCTCGTCCGCCAGCTCCAGCTCGACAACCGCGACCGCAAGGGCGTCCGCATCGAGTACGTCGCCCCGGGCGGCGTCGACACCCCGATCTACCGCCAGGCCGCGACGTACGGCGACTCCGAGGGCCGACCGCCGTTCCCGGTCGCGACCCCCGAGCACGTCGCCGCGCGCATCCTGGCCGTGGCCGACGGCCGGCGCCGCGGCGGCCAGGTGGGGATCGCCAACGACGTGATCCGGTTCGGCTTCACCGCCCTGCCGTGGGCCTACGACCGCCTCGTGGGACCGCTCTTCGCGATCGCCGCGCAGGACCTCACCACCCCTCCGAGGTCCGGCCCGGGCAACGTGCTGGAGTCACGCCAGGAGCACAACGGGCTGCGCGGGGGACACGCCAACGCGCTCCTCGCCATGGGCGCCAACGTCGCCGAGGTGGTGCGCCGGCGGCTGAACGGCCGCTGACGCGGCGAAACCGGGGTGAGCCGCTCGGAGGGCGGCCGATAGCATCGCGGGGACATCCGTCCAGCCCCTGAAGGAGCCCTCGTGTCCGACATCACGGTCGTCCGCATCCACGCCGATCAGCGTGCGGAGACCACGGTCACGACGGGCACCAAGGCCTGGGAGCTCTTCCGCGACGAGCCCGACGTCGTCGCCGCCCGGGTCGGTGGCGCGCTGAAGGACCTCGCCCACGAGCTCGCCGACGGTGACGAGGTCGAGGGAGTGGCCATCGACAGCCCCGACGGCCGCGACATCCTGCGCCACTCGACCGCGCACGTGATGGCGCAGGCCGTGCAGCAGATCTGGCCCGAGGCCCGGCTCGGCATCGGGCCGCCGGTCGAGAACGGCTTCTACTACGACTTCGACGTCGAGACCCCGTTCGTGCCCGAGGACCTGGTGAAGATCGAGTCCGCGATGCGCAAGATCATCAAGGAGAACCAGCGCTTCGAGCGGCGGGTCACCACCGACGCCGACGCCCTCACCGAGCTCAAGGACGAGCCCTACAAGATCGAGCTCATCGGTCTCAAGGGCGGCGCCGGCGCGGAGGACGCCGCCGAGGGCGCGAGCGTGGAGGTCGGCGGCGGTGAGCTCACGATCTACGACAACGTCGGCCGCAACGGCGAGGTGAAGTGGTCCGACCTGTGCCGCGGCCCGCACCTGCCCACCACGAAGCGGATCCCGGCGTTCAAGCTGATGCGCAGCGCAGCGGCGTACTGGCGCGGCGACGAGCGGAACAAGCAGCTCCAGCGCATCTACGGCACCGCCTGGGAGAGCAAGGAGGCGCTGGAGGAGCACCTCCACCGCATCGAGGAAGCGGAGCGGCGCGACCACCGCAAGCTCGGCCGTGAGCTCGACCTCTTCTCGTTCCCCGACGAGATCGGCTCGGGCATGGCGGTCTTCCACCCCCGCGGTGGCGTGATCAAGCGGGAGATGGAGGACTACGTCCGGCGCCGGCACCTCGAGGAGGGCTTCGACTACGTCGGCACGCCGCACATCAGCAAGGACGGGCTGTTCCACACCTCCGGGCACCTGCCCTACTACGCGGACACCATGTTCCCGCCGATGGAGATGGAGCACGCCGAGTACCGCCTCAAGGCGATGAACTGCCCGATGCACAACCTCATCTACCGCTCCCGGCAGCGCTCCTACCGCGAGCTCCCGCTGCGGTTCTTCGAGTTCGGCTCGGTCTACCGCTACGAGAAGTCCGGCGTCGTCCACGGACTGACGCGGGTGCGGGCGATGACCCAGGACGACTCCCACTCCTACGTCACCCCCGAGCAGGCACCTGCCGAGGTCGAGCACCTGCTCACCTTCGTCACCGGCCTGCTGCGGGACTTCGGCCTCGACGACTACTACTTCGAGCTGTCGACCCGCGACGACTCCAAGCCCGACAAGTTCATCGGCTCCGACGACCAGTGGGAGACCGCCACCTCGGTGCTCGAGACCGCGGCGCGCAAGTTCGGCGTGGACCTCGTGCCCGACCCGGGCGGTGCCGCGTTCTACGGCCCGAAGATCTCCGTCCAGGCCAAGGACGCGATCGGCCGCACCTGGCAGATGTCGACGATCCAGTACGACTTCAACCAGCCCGCCACCGACCGGTTCGACCTGGAGTACGTCGCCGCCGACGGCAGCCGGCAGCAGCCGGTGATGATCCACTCCGCCAAGTTCGGCTCGATCGAGCGGTTCATCGGCGTCCTCGTGGAGCACTACGCCGGGGCCTTCCCGCCCTGGCTGGCGCCGGTGCAGGTCCAGGGGATCCCGATCGCCGAGCGGCACGAGGACTACCTCTTCGACATCGCGAGGCAGATGAAGGCCCAGGGGCTGCGGGTGGAGGTCGACGACTCCGACGACCGGATGCAGAAGAAGATCCGCAACGCGCAGCTGGCCAAGGTGCCGTTCATGATGATCGCGGGCGACAACGACGTCGAGGCCGGCGCCGTGTCGTTCCGCTACCGCGACGGGCGCCAGGACAACGGCGTACCTCTGGCGGAGGCGATCGAGCGGGTGGCGCGCGCGGTGGCGTCGCGCGAGCAGGTGTGACCACGGCTGACCCGGGCGGGCGCCGTCCGGTCGTCGACCTCTCCGAGGAGGAGGCGCGGCGCCGGCTGCCGCTGAAGTGGGGGGTCCCGGAGGGCGTGCTCCCCGCGTGGGTCGCCGAGATGGACTACGCCGTCGACCCGGTGGTGCTGGACGCCGTCCGTGGGATGCTCGCCGACGGCATCACCGGCTACCCGCCGGACGGCTGGGACGCAGGTCTCGCGACGTCGTACGCCGAGTGGTCGGCGCGGCACTTCGGCTGGGCGCCCGAGCCGGAGGCCGTGCACCCGGTCGTCGACGTGACCGCCGGGGTCCGGCTCGTGATCGACGTGCTGAGCGACCCCGGCGGGGTGGTGTTCCCGACCCCGGGCTACAACGCGCAGCACGGGCTCGCGCGCGTCACCGGACGCGAGGAGCACCTGCTCGAGGTGCCCGCCACGGCCGACCGCGCGGAGATCGACCTCGACCGGCTGGACCGGCTCCTCGCCGACGGGGCGCGGACGCTGCTGCTGACCCAGCCGCACAACCCGTGGGGCCGTGCGTTCACCCGCGCCGAGCTCGAGGGCGTCCGCGACGTCGTCGTGCGCCACGGCGCCCGCGTCGTGAGCGACGAGATCCACGCCCCGCTCGTGCTGCCCGGTGCCGAGCACGTCAGCTACCTGTCCATCGACGGAACGCACGACCACGCGGTCGCGGTGGTGGCGGCGTCCAAGGCCTTCAACACAGCCGGTCTCCGCTGCGCCCAGCTCGTCGTGCCCGACGCGGCTGCCCGTCGACGGCTGGCCGAGCAGCCCATGTCGCGCAACGACTCCTGGTCGCCGCTCGGAGCGGTCGCGGCGCGCGCGGCCTACGAGCACGGCGACGGCTGGCTCGCCTCGCTCGTCGAGCGGCTGGACCAGCAGCGCGCCCTCCTCGTCGACCTCCTCGCCGAGCACCTCCCCGAGGTCCGGATGCGTCCCGTGGAGGCGACCTACCTCGCCTGGCTCGACGCCTCGGCCTACGGTCACGACGACGCGGCCGCCGTGGCCCTCGAGCGCGGTCGGGTCAAGCTCAGCCCGGGTCACGCGTACGCCCCGGGCTCGACCGGCCACGTGCGGCTCAACTTCGCCACCTCGCCCGAGCGGCTCACGCAGATCGTCGAGAGGCTCGCGACGGCCTGGGTCTAGGCGTCCGCGGTGGCGGCGGGATGTGCCGGCTCGCTCGTCGAGCGGCTGGACCAGCAGCGCACGCTCCTCGTCGACCTCCTCGCCGAGCACCTCCCCGACGTCCGGATGCTTCCGGAGGAGGCGACGTACCTCGCCTGGCTCGACGCCTCGGCCTACGGTCACGACGACGCGGCCGCCGTGGCGCTCGAGCGCGGTCGGGTCAAGCCTAGCCCGGGACACGCGTGCGCCTCGGGCTCGATCGGCCACGTGCGGCTCAACTTCGCCACCTCGCCCGAGCGGCTCACGCAGATCGTCGAGAGGCTCGCGACGGCCTGGGTCTAGGCGTCCGTGGTGGCGGTCGGGTGTGCCGGCGGCTGCGCGGCAGGCGACGATGCGTGTCCGGTCTTGTCCACAGATGTTCTTCGAGCCGTGTCAGATGTCGGTGGTGTCACCTAGAATCGAACACATGATCGATCAATCGGCGGCATCCGAGGCGGTTGAGGTGGAGGACCTCACCGCCGCCGAGCTGCTGTCCTTGCTCCGCGAGCGCCGTGCGGCCGAGCACCGCGCAGCCGCCGACCAGCTCGACCTCGCGGCCCGCTGGGCCGACCTCCACCCGCCGGAGTCGATCCACTCCGCCGCGACCTTCACTGTGCCGTCGTGTGAGCACGAGGAGCCCATCGCCGGCGACGGGTGCCCGCTGGTGGCGGAGTTCTGCATCGCCGAGCTCGGCGCCGTGCTGGGCGTCTCGACCACCGCGGCCAAACGGCTGGTCGGGCACGCCCTGGAGCTGCGGCACCGCCTGCCGCGGCTGTGGGCGCAGGTCCACGCCGGACAGGTCCCGCCATGGCGGGCCCGCGCCGTCGCCGAGGCCACCATCCACGCCACCCCGGCGCTCACCGTCGACGCAGCAGGCTGGGTCGACACCCAGGTCGCCGCCGTCGCCGGCAAGGTCGGACCCGCACAGCTCGACCGGCTCGTGGCCGAAGCCATCACCCGCCACCACCTCGCCACACCCGACCCCACCGCCGACCCCGAGGACGGCCACCTCACCATCGACCGGCGCCACGCCACCGTCCACGACGAGGACGTGCACTACGCCGGCACCATGCGCCTCGAGGCCGAGCTCGACATCGCCGACGCCCTCGACCTCGACCGCGCCCTGGCCCACGGCGCCGAGACGTTGAAGGCCCTCGGCTCCAACGCGTCGCTCGACGCCCGCCGCGCCGCCGCCCTCGGCGACCTCGCCCGCACCCAGACCGCCCTCGACCTCCACACCTCAGGCACGCGTGGCGTCGAAGGCACCCGGGGCGGCGACGGGCTGCCGGCTGCCCGCGAGGTCGTCCTGCGCGCCCACTTCGACGCCACGTTCACGCCCGACGGGCACACGGTGTTCGGTCCGACCGGCCGGCTCGAGGAGCGCCAGCGGCTGCTGCTGCTCGACCAGGTCAGGAGCTGGTGCGGCGACAGCCGCACCAAGGTCACCGTCAAGCCGGTCATGGACCTCAACACCGACCTGACCGCGCCGGGCTATGCCATCCCCGACCGGATCCGCGAACACGTCACCCTGCGCGACCGCACCTGCGTCTTCCCCTGGTGCACCCGCCCCGCCCGCAGCTGCGACATCGACCACGTCATCGCCTACGACCACCACGCCGACCCAGACGGCCGGCCCCAACCCGGCCCCACCGCGACCCACAACCTCGCCGCCCTGTGCCGCTCCCACCACCGCCTCAAGACCCACACCGCCTGGCACTACCGCATGACCTCGAACGGCATCTTCGAGTGGACCAGCCCCCACGGCCACCACTACCGACGCGACCACACCGGCACCACAGCGCTCGACCCACCCGATCAACCCGATCGGCCCACCGTCCCGCGACCCCGCCGACCATGACCCCGCACCGGACCCCGCCGCCATGAGTCGGCGGAGCTCCGCCCATGCCCGCGCCGCGTAGCCGGTTCACCACACCGCAGTCGCGTGCGTCGCGACCCGGTGACCGGGCACGGCGGACTCGACCCCGGTCGCATCCCGGCTGACCGGCATGGCGGGCGCACGGTGGTGGCGTGGTCGCCTTCGACGCACCACGAGCAATCTCTGCAACATGACCGGGACCGCGCCTCCGTGCCGCAGAGGGCGCGAGCTCGCGGTCAGCGCACGTGCTTGACGTACCTGCGGCACGGCGACACGAAACGCTCGCCACCGGCGGTGACCTCGTAGGGCAGGTCGCCGGCGTCGGACCAGCCGCGCTTCTCGTAGAACCGCCGCGCGCGGGCGTTGCCGACCACGACGGCGAGCCACGCCACCTCGTGCCCGCCGGCGGCCACGCGTCGCTCGCCCTCGTCGAGCAGCACGGTGGCGAGCCCGGTGCCGCGAGCGTCCTCGGCGACGAACAGCTGCTCGACCTCGTCGCCGACGACCATCACGAACCCGAGCACGGTGCCGTCGTCCGAGACCGCGACCGCCGTGTCGGCGACGCGGGACGGCGTCCGCTCGTGGAAGGCCTCGAGCGTGCGAGCGGCGGCGAGCCCGGCGGGCACGTGACCGGCGTGGCCGTCGTGCCACCCGGCGTGCCACACGTCGGCGACCGCGGCCATGTCCGCGGGGACGGCGGGGCGGATCGACGTCATGGCCCCAGCCTAGGATCGCCGCCATGAGTGACGACGGGCTCGAGCGGATCTGGACGCCCCACCGCATGGCCTACGTCCGCACCGCGGTCGACGACGAGGGCTGCCCGCTGTGCGCCATCCCGGGGCACCCCGACGGCGAGTCGCTCGTCGTCGCGCGCGGCGAGGTGGCGTACGCCGTGCTCAACCTGCACCCCTACAACCCCGGCCACCTCATGGTGCTGCCCTACCGCCACGTCGCCGACCTCGCCGACCTCACGCCCGAGGAGTCCGGCGAGTTGATGTCGATGACCCAGCAGGCGCTGCGCACGATCCGCGCGGTGAGCCGCCCGGACTCGTTCAACGTCGGGCTCAACCTCGGCCGGGCCGCGGGCGGCTCGCTGGCCGACCACCTCCACCAGCACGTCGTGCCCCGGTGGACCGGCGACGCCAACTTCATCACCGTCGTCGGCGGCACCAAGACGCTGCCCCAGCTCCTCGAGGACACGCGCGCCCTGCTCGCCGACGCCTGGCCCGGCGCCCCTCGGTAGGGTCGCCGGCGTGACCTCCGGACTCGCCGCGGACGCCCACCTCGCCGCCGACGTGGTCCGCGAGGCGGCGCTGCTGGCGGCCCGGATCCGCGTCGAGGGCCTCGACGTCTCGCGCAAGACCAGCGGGTCCGACGTCGTGACGCAGGCCGACACCGCCGCGGAGCGCCTGATCGTGCAGCGGCTCGCGGCCGAGCGGCCCGACGACGCGATCGTGGGGGAGGAGGGCACGTCGCGGCCCGGGACCTCGGGCCGGACCTGGGTCATCGACCCCGTCGACGGCACCTACAACTTCACCCGCGGCAGCGACTGGTGGTGCAGCGCGATCGCGCTCCACGACGAGGACGACGTGCTGCTCGGCGCCGTGCACCACGCCGCGTCGCTGCGCACCTGGGTCGGCGGGCCCGACCTGCCGAGCACCTGCGACGGCGCGCCGCTGGCGCCGCTGCCCGACACGCCCCGTGACGAGCGCTGCGCGGCGACCTATCTCCACCCGCCCTTCTACGGCGGCCGCGTGTGGGAGGCGTTCGCGCGGGCGCTCGGCCAGGTCGGCACCCTGCGGATGCTCGGGTCGGGGACGATGGACGTCATGGCGATCGCGTCGGGGCAGTGGGACGTGCTGTTCCAGCACTCCGTCGCCGACTGGGACCGCCTGCCGGGAGCCGCGATCATCCGCGGCGCCGGCGGCGCGTCCCTCGTCGTGCCGGCGTCGGGCGTGGACTGGACCGTCACCGGCGCGCCCGCCGCGGTGGCGGACGTCCGCGCCGCGCTGCTGGCCCGATAGCCTGCGGACGTGCTCGACAGGTTCAAGCAGTTCTGGCAGGGCGTGGTGCTCGCCCCCTTCGTCAACCTCTTCATCCGTCTGGGCATCAGCCCCGACGCGGTGACGCTGGTCGGCACGCTCGGCGTCAGCTTCGGCGCCCTCTACTTCTTCCCCAACGGCATGGTGTGGCAGGGCGTCCTGTTCATCACCGCCTTCGTCTTCAGCGACCTCGTCGACGGCGCGATGGCCCGCAAGGCCGGCCGCACGGACGACTTCGGCGCGTTCCTCGACTCCACGCTCGACCGGGTCGCCGACGGCGCGCTGTTCGGCGGGCTGGCGCTCTTCTTCGCCTGGCACCACGAGAGCCGCCTCTACCTCGTGCTGTGCCTCGTCGTGCTCGTGATGGGCGCGGTGACGTCGTACGCCCGCGCGAAGGCCGACCACCTCGGCTACGACGCCAAGGTCGGGATCGCCGAGCGCCCCGACCGCCTCGTCGGCATGCTGGTGCCGGCGTTCTTCGCCGACCTGTTCGACCTCTGGATCCTGCTCCACGTCAGCCTGTGGGCGCTCGCGATCGCGGCGACCGTCACGGTGGTCCAGCGCATCTGGGTCGTCCGCCGCCAGGCCCTGGCGCGCGCCGGCTCGCAGGCCTAGTCCGGTCCTCCTCCGGTCGCCGCCCGGATGCATCCTTTGGGATGAGTCCGCACTACGATCCAGGCATGGCTGAGCACACCCCCGAGACCCCCATCGAGCGCGGCACCAGCCGCGTCAAGCGCGGCATGGCCGAGATGCTGAAGGGCGGCGTCATCATGGACGTCGTCACCCCCGAGCAGGCGAGGATCGCCGAGGACGCGGGTGCGGTCGCGGTGATGGCGCTCGAGCGCGTCCCGGCCGACATCCGCGCCCAGGGCGGCGTCTCCCGCATGAGCGACCCCGACATGGTCGACGGCATCATCGAGGCCGTCTCGATCCCGGTGATGGCCAAGGCGCGCATCGGCCACTTCGCCGAGGCCCAGGTGCTGCAGTCGCTCGGCGTCGACTACATCGACGAGTCGGAGGTGCTGACCCCGGCTGACTACGCGCACCACATCGACAAGTGGGCCTTCACCGTGCCGTTCGTGTGCGGCGCCACCAACCTCGGCGAGGCGCTGCGCCGGATCACCGAGGGCGCTGCGATGATCCGCTCCAAGGGCGAGGCGGGCACCGGGGACGTGTCGAACGCGGTCACCCACATGCGCACCATCCGCGCCGAGCTCAACCGGCTGCACGGCATGGCCGACGACGAGCTCTACGTCGCGTCGAAGGAGCTCCAGGCGCCCTACGAGCTGGTCAAGGAGGTCGCCGCGGCCGGCAAGCTGCCGGTCGTGCTCTTCACCGCCGGCGGCATCGCCACCCCGGCCGACGCCGCGATGATGATGCAGCTCGGCGCCGAGGGCGTATTCGTCGGCTCGGGCATCTTCAAGTCCGGCAACCCCGCCCAGCGCGCCGAGGCCATCGTCAAGGCGACGACGTTCTTCGACGACCCCGACGTGGTCGCCAAGGTCTCCCGCGGCCTCGGCGAGGCGATGGTCGGCATCAACGTCGACGACATCCCCCAGCCGCACCGCCTCGCCGAGCGCGGCTGGTGACGCACCCCGCGCGTCCGTGACCCCCACTATCGGCGTGCTGGCGCTGCAGGGCGACGTGCGCGAGCACCTCGTCGCGCTGCGCTCGCTGGGTGCCGACGCGATCACCGTACGCCGTCCCGCCGAGCTCGCCGCCTGCGACGGGCTCGTCGTCCCGGGCGGGGAGTCCACCACGATGGGCAGGCTCGCCACGATCTTCGGTCTGCTCGGGCCGCTGCGCGAGGCCGTGCGTGGCGGGCTGCCCGCGTTCGGCACGTGCGCCGGGATGATCATGCTCGCCGACCGGATCGAGGACGGCGCGGCGGGGCAGGAGACGATCGGCGGCCTGCACGTCACCGTGCGCCGCAACGCCTTCGGGCGCCAGGTGGACTCCTTCGAGGAGGACCTGCACGTCGCCGGGCTCGCGGAGCCGGTCCGCGCGGTGTTCATCCGCGCCCCCTGGGTCGAGGCGGTCGAGGACGACGTCGAGGTGCTGGCCCGGGTGGAGGACGGACCCGCCGCGGGTAGGATCGTCGCGGTCCGTCAAGGCCCCCTGATGGCGACCTCGTTCCATCCCGAGGTCGGCAGCGACGACCGGGTCCACGGCATGTTCGTGGACCTGGTGCGCTCGGCCCGGTGACGCACCACACGAACCGCGACAGATTGAGGGATCCATGTCAGGCCACTCCAAGTGGGCAACGACCAAGCACAAGAAGGCCGCGATCGACGCCAAGCGCGGCAAGCTCTTCGCCAAGCTGATCAAGAACATCGAGGTCGCGGCGAAGCAGGGCGGCGGCGACCCCGCCGGCAACCCGACCCTCTACGACGCCATCCAGAAGGCCAAGAAGAGCTCGGTCCCCAACAAGAACATCGACTCGGCCGTCAAGCGCGGCTCCGGCGCCGAGTCCGGCGGCGTCGACTACCAGGGCATCTCCTACGAGGTCTACGGCCCGCAGGGCGTCGCCTTCCTCGTCGAGTGCCTCACCGACAACAAGAACCGTGCCGCCATGGAGGTCCGCACCGCCGTGACCCGCAACGGCGGCACGATGGCCGACCCCGGCTCGGTCTCGCGGCTGTTCAACCGCAAGGGCGTCGTGGTCGTGCCCAAGTCCCAGGAGGGCCGCGAGGTCACCGAGGACGACGTCCTGGAGGCGACGCTCGACGCGGGCGCCGAGGAGGTCAACGACCTCGACGACGCGTTCCAGGTGCAGAGCGAGGCCACCGACGTCGTGGCCGTCCGCACCGCCCTGCAGGAGGCCGGCATCGACTACGACTCCGCCGACGTGGAGTTCGTGGCGAGCCTGGAGATCCCCGTCGACGCCGAGGGCGCCGGCAAGGTTTTGCGCCTCGTCGACGCCCTCGAGGACCTCGACGACGTGCAGGACGTCTTCACCAACGTCGACATCCCCGCCGACGTGATGGCCGAGCTCGAGGGCGCCGACGCCTGACCCGCCGCGTGTCGTACGCCGTCCCGCGTGCCCTGCGGGTTAGCGTGGGCGGGCGAACATGTGTTCGGACGGGCCGGG
Organism: Nocardioides xinjiangensis; assembly: GCF_017916385.1. Taxonomy (NCBI): domain Bacteria; kingdom Bacillati; phylum Actinomycetota; class Actinomycetes; order Propionibacteriales; family Nocardioidaceae; genus Nocardioides; species Nocardioides xinjiangensis. The sequence continues at coordinate 206,936 of NZ_JAFMSW010000001.1, read as the reverse complement.
CGGCGGAAGGGGTGGCGGCATGCGGGTGCTCGGCATCGACCCCGGTCTGACCCGCTGCGGTGTCGGCGTCGTCGACGGCAGCGTCGGCCGCCCGCTGTCCATGGTGGACGTCGGCGTGGTCCGCACCAGCTCCACCCTGCCGATCGCCGAGCGGCTGGTCAGCATCGAGCGCGGGCTCGACGCCTGGATCGAGGAGCACCGCCCCGACGCCGTCGCGGTCGAGCGCGTGTTCGCCCGCTCCGACTCCAGCACGATCATGGGCACCGCGCAGGCCAGCGGCATCGCCCTGGTGGTCGCCGCCCGCCGCGGCCTGCCCATCGCCATGCACACCCCGAGCGAGGTCAAGGCCGCCGTGTCCGGCAACGGCCGCGCCGACAAGGCGCAGGTGGGCGCGATGGTCGTGCGCATCCTGCGCCTCGCCGAGCCGCCCCGGCCCGCCGACGCCGCCGACGCGCTGGCGCTCGCCATCACCCACGTGTGGCGCGGCTCCGCGACGTCGCGCATCGACGCCGCGGTCGCCCGGGCCCGCGCCCAGCACCCGAACCCTGTGAGGACCCGATGATCGCCTTCGTGCGCGGCGAGGTCGCCGCCGTGACCCTGTCGAGCGCCGTGCTGGAGGTCGGCGGCGTCGGGCTGGAGCTCATGTGCACGCCCGGCACGCTCGCGACCCTCCGGGTGGGCGCGGCCGCCACGCTGCCGACGAGCATGGTCGTGCGCGAGGACAGCCTGACGATCTTCGGCTTCCGCGACGAGGACGAGAAGCAGGTGTTCGAGATCGTCCAGACCGCCTCCGGCGTGGGTCCCAAGGTCGCCCAGGCCATCGTCGCGGTGATGAGCCCCGACGAGGTCCGCCGCGCGATCACCACCGAGGACGTCAAGGCGCTCACGCGGGTGCCGGGGATCGGCCAGAAGGGCGCCCAGCGGATCATCCTGGAGCTCAAGGACCGCATCGGCCCGCCGGTCGGCGTCCACCACCCCGCCGCCGCGGCGCCCGCTTCCGCACCGTGGCGCGACCAGGTGCAGCAGGGCCTCATCGGGCTCGGCTGGTCGGCCAAGGAGGCCGACAGGGCGGTCGAGGCCGTCGCACCCGGTGCGGGCGACTCGCCCGACGTCGGCGCGCTGCTGCGCGCCGCGCTGCGGACGCTGAGCAAGGCGTGAGCCGGGGCGGGACTCCGATGAACTGGGACGACGACGCCGACGTGGACGAGGTCGAGCTCACGGCCGCGGAGCTCAGCCACCTCCAGCGGCTCACCGACGCCGACGCCGACGGCGACGAGCGCGCCGTCGAGGCCGCGCTGCGACCGAAGACGCTCGACGAGGTGGTCGGGCAGGCGCGGGTGCGCGACCAGCTCGGCCTGGTCCTCGAGGCGGCGCGCCGCCGCGGCCGCGCCCCCGACCACGTCCTGCTGTCCGGGCCGCCCGGGCTCGGCAAGACCACGCTCGCGATGATCATCGCCGCCGAGATGGGCACGCCGCTGCGGCTCACCAGCGGACCGGCCATCACCCACGCCGGCGACCTGGCCGCGATCCTGTCGGGGCTCAACGAGGGAGACGTCCTCTTCGTCGACGAGATCCACCGGATGTCACGGCCGGCGGAGGAGATGCTCTACATGGCGATGGAGGACTTCCGCGTCGACGTGGTGATCGGCAAGGGCCCCGGCGCCACCGCGATCCCGCTCGACATCCCGCCCTTCACCCTCGTCGGCGCGACCACCCGGGCCGGGCTCCTGCCGGGTCCGCTGCGCGACCGGTTCGGCTTCACCGCCCACCTGGAGTTCTACGAGCCCGACGAGCTCGACCGGATCGTGCACCGCTCCGCCGGGCTGCTCGGCGTGCACCTCACGGCCGAGGGCTCGAGTGAGATCGCCTCGCGCTCGCGCGGCACGCCGCGGATCGCCAACCGGCTGCTGCGCCGGGTCCGCGACTACGCCCAGGTGCGTGCCGACGGCGTGCTCACCCTCGCTGTCGCCCAGGCCGCGCTCGAGCTGTTCGAGGTCGACGAGTCCGGCCTCGACCGCCTCGACCGGGCGGTGCTCGACGTGCTCTGCCGCCGCTTCGGCGGTGGACCGGTCGGCGTCTCGACCCTCGCCGTCGCGGTCGGCGAGGAGCGCGAGACCGTCGAGGAGGTCGCGGAGCCGTTCCTGGTCCGCACCGGCCTGCTGGCCCGCACGCCCCGCGGCCGTGTCGCGACCCCGGCCGCCTGGCACCACCTGGGGCTCACCCCGCCGCCGGTCCCGAGCGTGGACTCCACGCTCTTCGACGACGTCTGAGCACCCGTAGACTCCTCGGGCCGACACCCACCGATCACCCACGATCTCCCGAGGAGACCCCCACCGTGAACGACCTCGCCGCCCTCCTTCCCCTGGTCGCCATCCTGGCCCTCTTCTGGTTCATGGTGGTCCGCCCGCAGCAGCGCCGGCAGCGGCAGGTCGTGGCCCTGCAGGAGAGCATCCAGGTGGGTCAGCGCGTGATGATGTCGTCGGGCGTCTTCGGCACCGTCGTCTCGCTCACCGACGAGCGCGCCCGCCTCGAGGTGGCGCCGGGGACACAGATCGAGATCGCCCGTGCGGCCATCGCCAAGGTCGACGAGCCGGTCTCGCAGCAGCCGGGCGAGCCCGGCGATGCCTGACCGGCGTACGGCCCAGGAGGCGCTCGCCCGACTCACCGTCGACGTCCCCGACTGGCCCGAGCCGGGCGTGACGTTCAAGGACATCACGCCCGTCCTGGCCGACCACCACGCCTTCTCGGCGGTCATCACCGCTCTGGCGGCCGCCGGCCGCGACGAGCGCGGCGATGTCGTCGTCGACAAGGTCGTCGGCATGGAGGCCCGCGGCTTCATCCTCGCCGCGCCGGTGGCGCTGGCGCTGGGCGTCGGGTTCGTCCCCGTGCGCAAGGCCGGCAAGCTCCCGCGGGAGGCGCACGCGGTGTCGTACGCCCTGGAGTACGGCGAGGCGACGCTGGAGGTGCACCGCGACGGCATCGCGCCCGGGGAGCGGGTGCTGATGGTCGACGACGTGCTCGCCACCGGCGGCACCGTCGTGGCGACGCGGCAGCTCATCGAGGCCTGCGGCGGTGTGGCCACCGGCGCGTCGGTCCTGCTGGAGCTGTCGTTCCTCCAGCCGCGGTCGGTGATCGGCGACCTGCCCGTCTCCACGCTGCTCACCATCTGAGCCGCCTCGCCGCGATCGCCCCCGGTCGGCGCACCAGCCTGCCCGCACCCTCACTAGACTGGGGCAATGGCAGAGGAGCAGGCACCCGCGCAGGAGGGGAAGGCTCCCCTCACCGCGCGCGGCATGCGGGCACGACTGGCCCGCGTGGGCACCCGCCCGCCCTCGTCGAACCCGGTCCTGGAGCCGCTCTTCCGGGCCGTCCGCGCCAACCACCCGAAGGCCGACCTCGCCCTGCTCGAGCGGGCCTACGCCGTCGCGGACAAGTGGCACACCGGCCAGATGCGCAAGAGCGGCGACCCCTACATCACCCACCCGCTCGCGGTCACCACGATCCTCGCCGACATCGGCATGACCGAGCCGACGCTCGTCGCCGCTCTCCTGCACGACACCGTCGAGGACACGCCGTACACCCTCGACGAGCTGCGCGCCGACTTCGGTGACGAGGTGGCGCTGCTGGTCGACGGCGTCACCAAGCTCGACAAGGTGCAGTACGGCGACTCGGCGCAGGCCGAGACGATCCGCAAGATGATCGTGGCGATGTCGCGCGACATCCGCGTCCTGGTGATCAAGCTCGCCGACCGGCTCCACAACATGCGCACCCTGCGCTACGTCCCGGCCGCCTCGCAGGAGCGGTCCTCGCGCGAGACGCTCGACATCTACGCCCCCCTGGCCCACCGGCTCGGCATGAACACGCTCAAGTGGGAGCTGGAGGACCTCGCCTTCGCCACGCTCCACCCCAAGATCTACGACGAGATCGTCCGGATGGTCGCCGAGCGCGCCCCCTCGCGCGACCAGTTCCTCGCCGAGGTCGTCGCCGAGGTCGAGCAGGACCTCAAGTCCGCCCGCATCAACGCCAAGGTGACCGGTCGGCCGAAGCACTACTACTCGATCTACCAGAAGATGATCGTCGGCGGCCGCGACTTCTCCGACATCTACGACCTCGTCGGCATCCGCATCCTCGTCGACGAGGACCGCGACTGCTACAGCGCGCTCGGCGTGATCCACTCCCGCTGGAACCCGGTGCTCGGGCGGTTCAAGGACTACGTCGCGATGCCGAAGTTCAACATGTACCAGTCGCTGCACACCACGGTCATCGGCCCGCAGGGCAAGCCGGTCGAGGTGCAGATCCGCACCTTCGCCCAGCACCGCCGGGCCGAGTACGGCGTGGCGGCGCACTGGAAGTACAAGGAGAACTCCAAGGCCGGCGTCGACACCGACCGGCTCGGCGACAAGGACGACCTCACCTGGCTGCGCCAGCTGCTCGACTGGCAGAGCGAGGTCGAGGACCCGGGGGAGTTCTTGGAGTCGCTGCGGTTCGAGATGAACCAGCAGCAGGTCTACGTGTTCACCCCGCGCGGCGACGTCATCCCGCTCCCGATGGGGTCCACGCCGGTCGACTTCGCGTACGCCGTGCACACCGAGGTCGGCCACCACACCATCGGCTCGCGGGTCAACGGGCGGCTCGTGCCGCTGGAGTCGACGCTCGACAACGGCGACGTCGTGGAGGTGTTCACGTCGAAGTCGCCGACGTCGGGCCCCTCGCGCGACTGGCTCAACTTCGTGCAGTCGCCGCGCGCGCGCTCCAAGATCCGGCAGTGGTTCACCAAGGAGCGCCGCGAGGAGGCGATCGAGCGCGGCAAGGACCAGATCGCCAAGCTCATGCGCAAGGAGGGCCTGCCCCTCAACCGCCTGATGACGCACGACATCCTCGCGCTGGTCGCGGAGCACTTCCACCACGCCGACGTGTCCGCGCTCTACGCCGCGGTGGGGGAGGGCAACCTCAGCGCCCAGGCGGTGGTGCGCCGGGTCATCGACCTCCACGGCGGCGACGAGGGGGCCCAGGAGGACCTCGCGGAGGGCGTCACCATCACGGGTCGCTCCCGCACCAGCGCGAAGCGCGGCCCCACCGACTCCGGTGTCATCGTCAAGGGCGTCGACGACCTGTGGGTCAAGCTCGCCAAGTGCTGCACGCCGGTGCCGCCCGACCCGATCCTCGGCTTCGTGACCAAGGGCGGGGGAGTGTCGGTCCACCGGAAGGACTGCACGAACGCCAGCAGCCTGCTCGGCCAGCCCGAGCGCGTCCTCGAGGTCGAGTGGGCCCCGACGTCGCAGTCCACCTTCCTGGTCAACATCCAGGTCGAGGCGCTCGACCGGGCCCGCCTGCTCTCCGACATCACGATGGCGCTCTCCGACGCCCACGTGAACATCCTCAGCGCTACCCTCTCCACCACGCGCGACCGCGTGGCGAAGAGCCGGTTCTCCTTCGAGATGGCCGACGCCGCCCACCTCGACGGCGTGCTGCGCGCCGTGCGGGCGGTCCCCGGGGTGTTCGACGCCTACCGCGTCACCGCGTGACCCGCGCGCCCCTCAGCCGAAGTCGGCGGCGGCCCTGCGGGCCATGTCGAGGAAGGCCTGCTTGTTGGCGAGCTCGGACTCGAGGTCCTTCACCTTGCGCTCGTCGCCCGCGGCGGTGGCCTTGTCGAGCCGCGCCTGCGTCTCGGCGATGCCGGCCTCGAGCTTGCTGATCATGTCGTCGGCACGCGCCGACTTCTCCGGGTCGCTGCGGCTCCACTGCTCGTCCTCGACCGCGCGGATGGCCTGCTCGACCTTGCGCATGCGGCCCTCGAGCTCCTTCATCCGCTCACGCGGCACCTTGCCGGCGGCGTCCCAGCGGTCGGCCAGGTCGCGGAAGGCCTTCTTGGTCGCCTCGAGGTCGCCCGAGCCGGACTGCAGGGACGGCACCAGCGCCTCGGCCTCGACCAGGATCGCCTCCTTGACCTCGGCGTTGGCGGCGAACTCCTGGTCGAGCGCGGCGTTGGCGGCGTCGCGGGCGCCGAAGAACGTGTCCTGCGCGCTGCGGAACCGCTGCCAGAGCCGGTCGTCGACGTCGCGCGGCGCCGGCCCGGCGGCCTTCCACTCGCGCATCAGGTCGCGGTACCTGCCCGCCGTCGGTCCCCACTCGGTCGAGGTGGACAGCGCCTCGGCCTCCTTGACCAGGCGCTCCTTCACCACGCGGGCGGCGTCGCGGCGCTCGTGCTCCTCGGCGAAGTGCGCCTTGCGGTGGCGCGTGTACGTCGTGCGGGCGGTCGAGAAGCGTCGCCACAGGGCGTCGTCGGTCGCGCGGTCGAGCCGCGGCAGCTCCTTCCACGTGGCCAGCAGCTCGCGCAGGCGGTTGGCGCCGTTGCGCCAGTCGGTGCCCTCCGCGAGGCGCTCGGCCTCGGCGACGAGCTTCTCCTTCGCCGCCTTGGACTCCGCGCTGCGCTGCGCGCGCTCCTCCTTGCGCGCCGAGCGCTGCGCCGCGATCAGCGGCGCGAGCGCGTCGAGACGCGCCGCGAGCGAGACCAGGTCACCGACCGCGTGGGCGTCGACCACCTGCTCCCGCAGCGCCTTGGCCGCCGAGGCCGCCTCCTCGGGGGCCAGGCGACCCGAGGCGACACGCTGCTCGAGCAGGCGGACCTTGCCCTCCAGCTCGTCGAAGCGCTTGGTGAAGAACTCCAGTGCCTCGGCCGGTGTGCCGGCCTCGTAGGACCCGACGGAACGCTCCCCGTCGGCGGTGCGGACATAGACGGTGCCGTCCTCGGCCACCCGACCCCAGGCCACCTCACCGGGGGTCGAGTCGTCCCGTGACTGCTTGTCGGCGCTCATGGTCGCCCATCGTAGTCATGGCCCGGAGTGCCCTCGGTAGGCTTCCCACCGACGAACGGGCCGCCACGCGGCCGCCCCGGCCCGCCACCGGCGTGCGACCTGCTCGCCACCCGCTCGACAGCCCCCGACTGCAAGGACTGACGCCTGTGTTCATCGCTGGCTTCCCCGCCGGACCCTGGGGGACCAACTGCTACGTCGTGGCGACGGGTCCGGGGACCGAGTGCGTGGTCGTCGACCCGGGCAAGGACGCGGCCGCGGGGGTGGCCGAGGTGGTGCGCGAGCACCGGCTGAAGCCGGTCAGCGTGCTCGTCACCCACGGACACGTCGACCACATGTGGTGCGTGGCCCCGGTCGCCGGCACCTACGACGCCACGGCCTGGATCCACCCCGACGACCGCCACCTGCTGACCGACCCGATGGCCGGGATGAGCCCGGAGACCACGCGGATGCTCCTCGGGGGTGACCACACCTGGGCGGAGCCCGACGACGTACGTGAGCTGTCGGACCTCACCGAGCTCGAGCTGGCGGGCCTGCGGTTCGTCGTCGACCACACGCCCGGGCACACCGAGGGGTCGGTGACCTTCCGCACGCCGTACGCGCAGCAGGACGTCTCCGAGGTGATGTTCTCCGGCGACCTGCTCTTCGCCGGCTCCATCGGCCGCACGGACCTGCCCGGCGGCGACCACGCGACGATGCTGCGCAGCCTCGCCGCCAAGGTGCTGCCCCTCGCCGACGACGTCGTGGTGCTGCCCGGGCACGGCGAGCAGACCTCGATCGGGCGCGAGCGCGCCACCAATCCCTTCCTCCGAGACCTGGGCCAGGACGTGTGATGAGCAAGATCAGCCCGCTGAGCGGGTTCCCCGAGCTGCTGCCCGCGCAGCGCACCGTCGAGCGCGAGGTCGTCGCGTCGCTGTCGCGCACCTTCGAGCTCCACGGCTTCGCCAACATCGAGACGCGTGTCGTCGAGCCGATCGACCGGCTCGCGAAGGGCGGCGAGATCGACAAGGAGATCTACGTCCTGCAGCGCATCGCCGCCGAGCCGGACTCGAAGGCCGAGCTCGGCCTGCACTTCGACCTCACCGTGCCGTTCGCCCGCTACGTCCTCGAGCACGCAGGTCACCTGGAGTTCCCGTTCCGCCGCTACCAGGTGCAGCCGGTCTGGCGGGGGGAGCGGCCGCAGGAGGGCCGCTACCGCCAGTTCACGCAGGCCGACGTCGACGTCGTGGGTCGCGACGAGCTGCCGTTCCACCACGACGTCGAGGTCATGTCGGTGATGGTGGACGCGCTCGGCCGCCTGCCGCTGCCGCGCCTGTCCTTCCAGTTCAACAACCGCAAGCTGATCCAGGGCTTCTACCGCGGTCTCGGCATCGACGACGTCACCGACGCGATCCGGGTGATCGACAAGCTCGACAAGCTGCCCGCCGAGGAGGTGGCCGCCCTGCTGGTCGAGCGGGTCGGCACCACGGCGGAGCAGGCGCAGCGCTGCCTGGAGCTGGCGACCATCCGCGTCGCGGACGGCTCCCTCGTCGAGCGGGTGCGCGCGCTCGGCGTCACCGACGCCCTGCTCGACGAGGGCCTCGAGGAGCTCGCGGCGGTCGTCGACGGCTGCCGGGCCGTGGCCGGCGACCGCGTCGACGTGGAGGCCAACCTGCGCATCGCTCGTGGGCTCGACTACTACACGGGCACGGTCGTGGAGATCTTCATGGCCGGCTACGAGCGGCTGAAGTCCGTCGGCGGGGGAGGGCGCTACGACGCGCTCGCCAGCGACGGCCGCACGACGTACCCGGGCGTGGGCGTCTCCTTCGGCGTCTCCCGCACCCTGGTCCCGCTCATCACCGACGGCGTCCTCTCCGGGAGCCGGCCGGTGCCGAGCGCGGTGCTCGTGGCCGTCAGCTCCGAGGAGGAGCGGGCGGCCAGCACCCGGGTCGCCGCTGCGCTGCGGGCCCGCGACATCGCGTGCGAGGTCGCCCCGTCGCCGGCGCGGTTCGGCAAGCAGATCCGCTTCGCCGAGCGTCGCGGCATCCCCTACGTCTGGTTCGTGCAGCCGGACGGCACCAGCCAGGTGAAGGACATCCGCACGGGGGACCAGGTCGAGGCCGATCCGTCGACCTGGAGCCCGCCCGAGGCCGACCTCCGGCCCACCACCATCAGCACAGCCAGCAGCACAGCCATCAGTGAGACCGAGGAGATCCAGTGATCCGCACCCATGACGCCGGCGCCCTGCGTGCCGAGCACGTCGGCCAGACCGTCACGCTCGCCGGGTGGGTGGCGCGCCGTCGCGACCACGGCGGCGTCGCGTTCCTCGACCTCCGTGAGGCCAGCGGGGTGGTGCAGGTCGTCGTCCGCGACGAGGAGATCGCGCACAGCCTGCGCAGCGAGTACTGCCTGAAGGTGACCGGCGAGGTCGTCGCGCGCAAGGAGGGCAACGAGAACCCCCAGCTCGCCACCGGCGAGATCGAGGTCGTCGCCACCGACCTCGAGGTGCTCTCGACCTCCGACCCGCTGCCGTTCCCCATCGACGACGCGTCCGGCCACAAGGGCGGCGAGGTCGGCGAGGAGGCCCGCCTCAAGCACCGCTACCTCGACCTGCGCCGCTCGGGCCCCAACGCCGCCCTGCGGCTGCGCAGCAGGATCAACAAGTCGGCCCGCGACGTCCTCGACGCGCGCGGCTTCGTCGAGGTCGAGACGCCGACGCTGACCCGCTCCACGCCGGAGGGCGCACGCGACTTCCTGGTGCCGGCCCGGCTGGCACCGGGCAGCTGGTACGCCCTGCCGCAGAGCCCGCAGCTGTTCAAGCAGCTGCTGATGGTCGGCGGCATGGAGCGCTACTACCAGATCGCACGCTGCTACCGCGACGAGGACTTCCGCGCCGACCGCCAGCCGGAGTTCACCCAGCTCGACATCGAGATGAGCTTCGTGGACCAGGAGGACGTCATCACGTTGATGGAGGACGTCCTCGAGGCGATGTGGGCCCAGGCCGGCCACACGATCGAGCGGCCGCTGCCGCGGATGACGTACGCCGAGGCGATGGCGAGGTACGGCTCGGACAAGCCCGACCTGCGGATGGGCCTCGAGCTCGTCGACTGCACCGAGTACTTCGCGGACACCACGTTCCGGGTCTTCCAGGCCGACTACGTCGGCGCGGTGGTCATGCCGGGTGGCGGCAGCCAGCCGCGTCGCCAGTTCGACGCGTGGCAGGACTGGGCCAAGCAGCGTGGCGCGAAGGGCCTGGCGTACGTCACCGTGGCCGAGGACGGCGAGCTCGGCGGCCCGGTCGCGAAGAACCTCAGCGACACCGAGCGCGCGGGCCTCGCGGCCCACGTGGGTGCGAGCCCCGGCGACTGCGTGTTCTTCGCCGCCGGCCCGGTCAAGAGCAGCCGCGCGCTGCTGGGCGCCGCCCGGCTGGAGATCGGCCGCCGCGGGGGCATGCTCGACGACTCGCGGTTCGCCTTCACCTGGGTCGTCGACGCGCCGCTGTTCGAGCCGAGCTCGGAGGCGGTCGCGAGCGGTGACGTCGCGGTGGGCGCGGGCGCCTGGACGGCCGTGCACCACGCCTTCACCAGCCCGAAGGCCGAGTTCCTCGACACCTTCGACACCGACCCGGGCAGCGCGCTGGCCTACGCCTACGACATCGTCTGCAACGGCAACGAGCTCGGCGGTGGGTCGATCCGTATCCACCGCAGCGACATCCAGAAGCGCGTCTTCGCGGTGATGGGGCTCTCGGAGGACGAGGCGCAGGAGAAGTTCGGCTTCCTCCTCGACGCCTTCAAGTTCGGGGCACCGCCGCACGGCGGCATCGCCGTCGGCATGGACCGCATCGTCGCGCTGCTCGCCGGCACGGACTCGATCCGCGACGTGATCGCCTTCCCGAAGTCCGGAGGCGGCTACGACCCGCTCACGGCGGCGCCTGCGCCCATCACGCCGGAGCAGCGCAAGGAAGCCGGCGTGGACGCCGTGCCGGCGGACGTCGCTCCCGATCAGAGGAGCCACGAGGAGTAGCCGCCCCTCGATTCCGCACCCCCGACCCCGCCCCCTCGGCGAGCCGCACGACGGCGCGCCGAGGGGGCTGTCGCGTGCCGGAAGGTCGCCCGGCCCGGGCCGCCGACGGCGGAAGAACCGACGTCCGGTCACCGAACAGACGGACGAACGACGGGGTCGGTCGGCGAACGCGTCGTAACGGGATCGTTACTCATCAGTGATCGTCGCCGCGTCGTGGGTCACATAGAGTCCCGTTCGGCGCGGTCCCGGGAGGGACTCGCAGGGCGCCACTGAACCCGGACGCGATGGGGAGAGAATGTCGGCACAAGCGACAGGGCCTGAGACCCTGGGCTCGCTCAGCGACGAAGCGGAGATCACCGACCCGAACAGCAAGCAGGCGAAGGAGATCTCCGGCAAGTCGCCGATGCAGATCGCGTTCGCCCGCCTGCGGCGCGACAAGATCGCGATCGTCTGCGCCGTCGTCGTCCTGTTCTTCGTGCTCGTCGCGATCTTCGCCGACCTGATCGCGAAGGCCTTCGGTGTCGACCTGGAGACCGTCACGGCGTGCGAGGTGCTCGAGTGCAACTTCGCCAACCCGGGCGTCGGCTACCCCAAGACGGGCCCGCCGTTCAACGACTTCGACCCCTCGCACCCCTTCGGCCTCGCCCCCCGCACCGGTGCCGACAACCTCGCGCACTGGATCTACGGCTGCCGGACCTCGCTGCTGATCGCGGGCGCCGCGACGCTGTTCGCGTCGGTGTTCGGCATCATCGTCGGCCTGGTGGCGGGCTTCGCCGGCGGCGTCGTCGACAAGGTGCTGTCCTTCGTCATCGACTTCTTCCTCACCATCCCCTTCCTGCTCGCGGCGCTGACGATCGCCCCGATCATCATCGACCGCTTCGGCACCAGCGACAGCTACGAGACGGTGCAGATCGCCTCGCTGATCGGCATCCTGTCGCTGTTCGGCTGGATGACGGTGGCCCGCCTCATCCGCGGTGAGGTGCTCTCGTTGCGCGAGCGCGAGTTCATCCACGCGGCCCGGGTTCTCGGCATGCCGACCAAGCGCATCCTCTTCCGCGAGCTGCTGCCCAACCTCACCGCGCCGATCGTCATCAGCATCTCGCTGATGCTGCCGGCGTTCGTGGCGGCGGAGGCCGGCCTGGCCTTCCTCGGCATCGGCGTGACCGGCAGCGCGTCGTGGGGCCAGACCATCGCCAACGCGGTGCCCTACTGGAGCAACTACTCGCTCTACCTGTGGGAGCCGCTGATCGGCGTGGTGGCCCTCGTCCTCGCGCTCAACCTCCTCGGCGACGCGGTACGCGACGCGTTCGACCCCAAGACCCGCCGCTGAGCGGGTCACCCAGACGTCACCCGGGCGCTTCCGTGGTGCGAACAACAACGAAAGGCTGGACAATGAGACGGAGCAAGGCGGCGGGAGCACTCGCCACCAGTGCCGCGCTCGTGACCCTCGCTGCCTGTGGTGGCGGCGGCGGGAACGAGGACGAGACCGGCAGCGACGGCAACGACGGCTTCCAGAACGCTGCGGAGACCATCGCGAAGGACGAATCGCGCCAGGGCCCCGCGCCCGAGGTCGAGGGCGCATCGGCCGGCGGCACCATCACGGTGTACCTGCCGGACGACCCGGGCCCCGAGGACCTCGACCCGACCAACGGCTGGTCGGTGACGGGCAACTCGATCCAGCAGGCGCTCACGCACCGGTCGCTGACCCAGTACGCCCGTGACAACGAGACCGGCGAGATGGTGCTCGTCCCGGACCTCGCGACCGACCTCGGCTCCCCGAACGAGGACTTCACGGAGTGGACCTTCACCATCCGTGAGGACGCGACGTGGGAGGACGGCAAGCCGATCACCGCTGAGGAGGTCGCCTGGGGCATCGAGCGCTCGCTCGACTCCGAGGCCTTCCCGTCCGGTCCCGGCACCGAGTACTCCAAGCACTACTTCCTCGACGCCGACAAGTACAACGGTCCCTACACCGACAAGGGCAAGGACTACGAGGGCATCACCTTCGACGAGGCCGCCCGCACGGTGACCATCAAGATGTCCATGCCGTTCCCCGACATGGACTACTGGGGCGCCTTCATGGCGATGGGCCCGGCCCCGCTCGGCAAGGTCTCCGACCCGCCGGAGTACGGCCGCAGCCCGCTCTCCACGGGCCCCTACAAGGTGGAGTCGTTCCGCCCGAGCGAGGAGCTCGTGCTCGTCAAGAACGACGCCTGGGTGGCCGAGTCCGACCCGGCCCGTCACCAGTACGCCGACAAGTGGGTCTTCAAGTTCGCTGCCGACCCGACCCAGACCGACGAGCTGATGCTCAGCGGCAACACCGAGTCGCAGACGGCCCTCTCGGCCAGCATCACCGCCGAGAACTACGCCAACTTCAACCAGGAGCTCGGCGACCGCCTCGTGCAGCAGTCGGCGCAGTGCACCAGCTTCTGGGCGCCCGACTACGAGAAGACGACGCCGGAGATCCGCAAGGCCCTGGCGTACGCCTACCCGTACGAGAGCGTGTGGCAGGCCTCCGGTGAGGTCCCCGGCGTGACCCGCGTCCCGGCGAACTCGATCATGCCTCCCGGCATGGCGGGCAAGTCCGACTACCAGGTCGACGGCGAGCAGATCACCTACCAGCCCGAGAAGGCGAAGGAGCTCCTGGCCGAGGCCGGCGAGGAGGGCTTCGAGATCCACATGGCCTACAACACCGGCTCGCCGACCACCGAGGCTGCTCAGAAGCAGATCGAGAAGGGCCTCACCGACTCCGGCTTCACGGTCAAGTCCTACCCCGTGCCGATCGAGACCTCGCTGTACACGATCTGGACCGACCCGGACAACAAGATCAACAAGAAGCTCAACCTCCGCGGTGTCAACTGGTGCTCGGACTGGCCGTCCGGCTCCACGATGATCCCGGCCCTCCTCCGTACGGGCGCCACCTACAACACGGCGTTCTTCTCCGAGCCGGAGATCGACGAGAAGATGGACGAGATCGGCACCCTGCCGCTCGAGGAGCAGCCCGACGCCTGGGGTGCCCTCGACGAGGAGATCGCGACCGAGTACTACCCGATCATCCCGACCGCGTTCCGCAACGACCTCTTCGCCTTCGGCGAGAAGATCGGGAACCCGACCGGTGACGGTGCGCTCGGTGCGCCGAACTACAAGGATCTCTACGTCGCTCAGTGATCCTGAGGTCGGCTGACCCAGTCGACCCTGCTCCACCTCGGTGTGGGGGCCCCGTTCACGCGGGGCCCCCACACCACCGTGTGCCGGCAACGCCGGCAGCTGCTTCCAACCCCGGAGGGAAATCCTCGTGTTCGCCTACGTCGTCAAGCGCCTGCTCTCGGGCGTGGTCGTCCTGTTCCTCATCTCGATGAGCGTGTTCCTGCTCTTCTGGTACGGACCCTCCGAGCCCGCCCAGACGATCTGCGACAACGACACCAGCAACCGCTGCACCCCCGCGCGCCTCGAGGTGTTCCGCGAGAACCTCGGCTTCAACAACGCGTGGTACGAGGAGTACGGCAAGTTCATGAAGGGTGTCGTGGCCGGGCGCGAGATCCAGTTCGGCAGCACCACCAAGTTCGACTGCCCGGCTCCGTGCCTGGGCTACTCCTACCGGACCAAGGCCCCGGTGTTCGAGGAGATGAAGGACCGCATGCCCGCCACGTTCTCCGTGGCGCTCGGCGGCGCGTTCCTCTACCTCAGCCTCGGCATCCCCATCGGCGTCGCCGCGGCCCGAAGACGAGGGACAGTGGCCGACAAGGCGCTCGTGTCGAGCTTCCTGGTCATCTCGTCCATCCCGTACTACCTGTTCGCCCTGCTGACGTGGCTCTTCCTCACGATCAGCTGGGAGATACCCCTGTTCTCCGACACCGGCTACTTCCCGATCACCGACAACCCGGCCAAGTGGTTCAGCGGGATGCTGCTGGCCTGGCTGGCCCTCGGTGCCTTCGGCTGCACCTCCTACACCCGCTACTCCCGCGGGTCGATGGTCGAGGTGCTCAACGAGGACTACATCCGCACGGCGAAGGCCAAGGGCCTGGCCGCCAACACCGTGGTCTACAAGCACGGACTGCGCGCCGCCCTCGTGCCCGTGATCACCATCTTCGGCATCGACTTCGGCACCCTGCTCGCAGGTACGATCTTCACCGAGACGATCTTCGACATCGACGGGATCGGGTTGTGGAGCCTCCAGGCGGTCGCCCAGCGTGACCTCCCCGTGGTCTCGGCCACGGCCCTGTTCGGCGCGGCCGTGCTGATCATCTCCAACATCGTCGTCGACGTCATCTACAGCATTCTCGATCCCCGAGTGAGGCTCTCTTGACCATCACGTCCCCCTCCTCCGCCGCGTCGCAGGCCGACGTCGACGGACCGTTCCTCCAGGTGGAGGACCTCACGGTGACGTTCCCCACCCAGGACGGTCCCGTCCAGGCCGTGAAGGGGCTGAGCTACTCGGTCGAGCTCGGCAAGACGCTCGGCATCGTGGGCGAGTCCGGCTCCGGCAAGTCGGTCTCCAGCATGGCCGTGATGGGCCTGCACGACGCGAAGTCGAGCGAGATCACCGGCTCGATCCGCGTCGGCGGCACCGAGGTCATCGGACTGGGCGAGAGCCGCATGCGCAAGCTGCGCGGCAACGCGATGGCGATGATCTTCCAGGACGCCCTCGCCGCGCTGCACCCCTTCTACCGGGTCGGCGACCAGCTCGCCGAGGCCTACGCGATGCACCACCCCAAGGCGTCCAAGCGCGACGCGCGCCGCAAGGCGATCGAGATGCTCGACCGCGTGGGCATCCCGCAGCCCGACCGCCGCGTGGACGACTTCCCCCACCAGTTCTCCGGCGGCATGCGGCAGCGCGCGATGATCGCGATGGGCCTGATCAACGACCCGTCGCTGCTCATCGCCGACGAGCCCACCACCGCGCTCGACGTGACGGTGCAGGCGCAGATCCTCGACCTGCTGCAGGACCTGCAGCGCGAGTTCAACTCCGCCGTCATCATCATCACCCACGACCTCGGCGTGATCGCCGAGATGGCTGACGACGTCCTCGTGATGTACGCCGGCCGCTGCGTGGAGTACGGGACGACCAAGGAGATCCTCACGCGTCCCGAGATGCCGTACTCCTGGGGCCTGCTCTCGAGCATCCCCGACGTCACGGCGTCCACCGACGCACGGCTCATCCCCATCCCCGGCAACCCGCCGAGCCTGCTGAAGCCGCCGTCGGGCTGCCCGTTCCACCCGCGGTGCGCCCACCGCGACAAGGTGCCCGGCGACCTGTGCGTCACCGAGCTGCCCGCCCTCACCCCGGCCAGCAACCGAGCCGGCCACCTCAAGCGGTGCCACCTGCCCAACCCCCAGGAGATCTACCAGCTCGAAGTGCTGCCCGAGATCGCCCCCGACCTCGCCGAGGAGATCCGATGAGCCAGGACCCCAACGCCAAGGTCGGCATCGACGTCAGCGAGGTCGGCGCCAACGCGGCGGAGACGGGGGAGCGTGACCTCTCCGACCACACCGACGTCGTCGACGACCACGAGGCGTTCCACGAGCCGCCGGACTTCCACGCCCTCGCCGAGCACGGCCACGTCGCGACCCAGCTCGACCTGGACGCCGAGCCGATCATCACCGTCGACAACCTGAAGATGTACTTCCCGGTGAAGTCCTCCGGCCTCGTCCGGCGGACCGTCGGCCACGTGCAGGCCGTCGACGGGGTGTCGTTCCAGGTGCCGCGGGGCGGCTCGCTGGGCCTGGTCGGCGAGTCAGGGTGCGGCAAGTCCACGACCGGCCGGCTCATCACCCGCCTCTACAAGCCGACCGGCGGGTCGATGATGTTCGAGGGCCAGGACCTCGCCAAGCTGTCGACCTCGGAGATGAAGCCGCTGCGCCGCAACGTGCAGATGATCTTCCAGGACCCCTACACCTCGCTGAACCCGCGCCACACCGTCGGCTCGATCGTCGGCGCGCCCCTGGCGGTGCACAACATCGTGCCGAAGGACAAGATCCTCCCGCGCGTGCAGGAGCTGCTCGAGGTCGTGGGGCTGAACCCCGAGCACTACAACCGCTACCCCAACGAGTTCTCCGGGGGGCAGCGCCAGCGCATCGGCATCGCCCGCGCGCTGACGCTGAACCCGAAGCTGCTCGTGGCCGACGAGCCGGTGTCCGCGCTCGACGTGTCGATCCAGGCGCAGGTGGTCAACCTGCTGCAGGACCTGCAGCGCGAGTTCGACATCGCGTTCCTGTTCATCGCCCACGACCTCGCGGTGGTGCGTCACTTCTGCCCCGAGGTGGCGGTGATGTACCTCGGCAAGATCGTGGAGATCGGTGACCGCGAGACGATCTACGGCCACGCGCACCACCCGTACACGCAGGCGCTGCTGTCCGCGGTGCCCGACGTCAAGCAGGCCGCCATCGGCGGGCGCCGCGAGCGCATCCGCCTCGAGGGCGACGTGCCGAGCCCGATCAACCCGCCGTCCGGGTGCCGGTTCCGCACCCGCTGCCAGTTCGCCCAGGAGATCTGCGCGAAGGTCGAGCCGCCGCTGCTCCAGATCGGCAAGCGCCACAAGGTCGCGTGCCACTTCGCGGGCGAGCTCGGCGCCCACCCCGCGACGCCGGTCACGACCGACCTGCTCGGCGTCGACGACCAGGGCAGCCCGGTGCCGGGTGGGACCCCGACCAACACGCAGCTGACGGGTCCGGGCTACGAGAAGACCTGGTACGACCTGCGCAGCAAGCAGACGACGGGGGTCTGAGGGGGTCCCCGCGCACCGCGGGGGATACTCACCGACGTGGACGGCTTGTTCGAGATACCGGGCGCGGGGCGACCCGCGCCCGGTGCCACGTCTGTCCCCAGCGCCGGGTCGCTGGGCGCCAACACGCACGCGTCGGCGCCGCTAGCGGTGCGGATGCGACCGCGCACCATCGACGAGCTCGTCGGCCAGCAGCAGCTGCGCGCCGCCGGCTCGCCGCTGCGCCGGCTGATCGAGGGCGACCAGTCGATGTCGCTCCTGCTGTGGGGTCCGCCCGGCACCGGCAAGACCACCATCGCCTCGATCGTCAGCCAGCAGACCCGGCGGCGCTTCGTCGAGGTCTCCGCGGTGGCGGCGGGGGTCAAGGAGGTGCGCGCGGCGATCGACGGCGCGCGCGCCGAGCTCGCCCGCGGCGGGCAGGAGACGGTGCTCTTCGTCGACGAGGTGCACCGCTTCACCAAGGCGCAGCAGGACGCGCTGCTGCCCGGCGTGGAGAACCGCTGGGTGACGCTGATCGCCGCCACCACGGAGAACCCGTTCTTCTCGGTGATCAGCCCGCTGCTGTCGCGCAGCCTGCTGCTGCGGCTGCAGTCGCTGACCGACGACGACGTGGCCGAGGTGATCGACCAGGCGCTCGCGGACGAGCGCGGCCTGGCCGGCACGACCGCGCTGGACGACGACGCGCGCGCCCACCTCGTACGCCTCGCCGGCGGGGACGCGCGCCGGGCTCTGACCTACCTCGAGGCGGCCGCCGGCGCCGCAGCCAGCAACGGCCTCGACGCCATCGACCTGGCCACCGCGGAGACCGCCGTCGACCAGGCGGCCGTGCGCTACGACCGGCAGGGGGACCAGCACTACGACGTCATCTCCGCCTTCATCAAGTCGATCCGGGGGTCCGACCCCGACGCCGCGCTGCACTACCTGGCGCGGATGATCGAGGCCGGGGAGGACCCGCGCTTCATCGCCCGGCGGCTCGTGGTGCACGCCAGCGAGGACGTCGGTCTCGCCGATCCCACCGCTCTGCAGGCCGCGGTCGCCGCGGCCCAGGCCGTGCAGCTGATCGGCATGCCGGAGGCGCGGATCAACCTCGCGCAGGCGACGATCCACCTGGCGGTCGCCCCCAAGTCCAACGCGGTGATCACGGCCATCGACGCCGCGCTGTCCGACGTCCGCCGGGGCAGGATCGGTCAGGTCCCCGCGCACCTGCGCGACGCCCACTACGGCGGGGCCGAGGGCCTCGGCCATGGCAAGGGCTACAAGTACCCCCACGACCATCCCTTCGGGGTCGTGGGGCAGCAGTACCTCCCCGACGTCCTGGAGGACGCGACCTACTACGAGCCGACGACCCTCGGCGCCGAGGGCGGCGTCAAGGAGCGCTGGGAGCGCATCCGCCGCATCCTGCGCGGGCGCTGAGGCAGCCGTCCCCGGATGCCGCCGAGGGGGCGCCCGGGCCACCTCCCGACCGACCGCTCCATGCTCTGCGCGGCGACTTATAGGGTGTCCCGGTGACTTCGGAGCAGGTGTGGCTGGTCGCGGCGTGCGCAGCAGCGCTCGGCGTCGCGCTGGTCGCGCTCCTCGTCGCACTGCGCTCGCACGCCCGGGCCCGCCGCGCCGAGGCGCACGCCGCCTCCGTGAGCGAGCGGCTCGCGGCGGTCGAGGCCCCGGCCGGGCATCCGTCCCCGACGGCCGCCGCGGAGCCCGCGGCGAGCGCGTACGTCATCACCGGCGTGGGCGCGGACGCCGCCGCGAGCGACGAGTCCGGCGCCGCACGCTCCGGAGTGCCGCCCGCGTCGCCGATCGACGGCCGGCTGTTCGCCGACATCGTGGCGCGCGAGACCGTCGTCAAGGCCGCGTCCTGGACCCACGGCCTGCGCCGCGCCCTCTCGCCGGAGACGCGCAACCGCATCCGCTTCGAGGTCCGCCAGGAGGCCAAGCGGGCCGGCCGCGAGCGCCGCGCGGAGATGAAGCAGGCGCTGCGCGAGTTCCGGGCGCGCGAGCGCGAGGCGCCCCGCGGCGAGGCCGGCCCCGCCGCGGTCGACGGGGACGTCGCCTGATGGGTCGACCACTCTGGTTCGCCGCCGGCGCCGGGGTCGGCGTGTACGCCGCCGCCCGAGCCCGCCGCGCCGCCGAGGCGCTGACCGCCGACGGTGTGCGCGACCGCGTCCGTGGCTGGCGGGCCGGCGCACGACTCTTCGCCGAGGAGGTCCAGCAGGGCCGTGCCGAACGCGAAACCGAGTTGCGCGAGCGGCTCGGCCTCCGGCCCCATGGACTACCCGAGCTCACCGCTCGCACCCCGACCGACGACCCGCAGAAGGACCCCCACTGATGGACACCGCCGAGATCCGCCGCCGCTTCCTCGCGCACTTCGAGGCCGCCGGACACGCCGTGGTGCCCTCCGCCTCGCTGCTCGCCGACGACCCGAACCTCCTGTTCGTCCCGGCCGGCATGGTGCCGTTCAAGCCCTACTTCCTGGGGCAGGAGACGCCGCCCTACGACCGCGCGACCAGCATCCAGAAGTGCGTGCGGACCCCGGACATCGAGGACGTCGGCAAGACGACCCGGCACGGCACGTTCTTCGAGATGTGCGGCAACTTCTCGTTCGGCGACTACTTCAAGGAAGGTGCCGTCGAGCTCGCCTGGAGCCTGATCACCACGCCGGTGGAGGAGGGCGGGTTCGGCCTCGACGTCGACCGCCTGTACCCGTCGGTGCTGGTCGGCGACGAGGAGGCCATCGGCTACTGGATGAAGGTCACCGGCCTGCCGCGCGAGCGCATCGTCCAGCTCGGCCCGAAGGAGAACTACTGGTCCATGGGCGTGCCCGGTCCCGGTGGCCCGTGCTCGGAGATCCTCTACGACCGCGGCCCGGACTGGGGCCCGGACTTCGACCCGGCGACGCTCGGGCCCGACATGCCGGTCGAGCTCGAGGACCGGCTGCTGGAGATCTGGAACCTCGTGTTCATGCAGGACGAGCTCAGCGCCGTCCGCTCCAAGTCCGACTTCGACATCTCCGGCTCCCTGCCGAAGAAGAACATCGACACCGGCATGGGCCTCGACCGCGTCGCGCTGCTGCTGCAGGGCAAGGCGAACATGTACGAGATCGACGTCGTCTACCCGGTCATCGCGAGGGCCGAGGAGATGACGGGCAGGAAGTACGGCGCCGACCCGGCCGACGACGTCCGCTTCCGCGTGGTCGCCGACCACGTCCGGTCGTCCATGATGCTCATCGGCGACGGCGTCACCCCCGGCAACGACGGCCGCGGCTACGTCCTGCGCCGGCTGCTGCGCCGCGCCGTGCGCTCCATGCGGCTGCTCGGGTGCGAGGAGCGGGTTCTCCCCGAGCTGATGCCCGTGTCGCGTGACGTCATGGGGCAGACCTACGACAACCTCCTCACCGACTGGCCCCGCATCTCGCAGGTCGCCTTCGCCGAGGAGGACGCCTTCCGCAAGACGCTGCAGGCGGGCACGCAGATCTTCGACCTCGCCGCGTCCGAGGTGAAGCGGTCCGGCGGCTCGACGCTGTCGGGCGAGCGGGCCTTCGCGCTCCACGACACCTACGGCTTCCCGATCGACCTCACGCTGGAGATGGCCGCGGAGCAGGGTCTCGTGGTCGACGAGCAGGGGTTCCGCGGCCTCATGGCCGAGCAGCGCGAGCGCGCCAAGGCCGACGCCCGCGCCAAGAAGGGCGCCCACGGCGACACGGCGGTCTACCGGGGGATCTTCGACCAGCACGGCCCGACCGAGTGGCTGGCCTACGCGACGCTGGAGACCGAGTCCCGCCCGCTCGCGCTGCTCAGCGGGGGTGCGTCGGTGCCGCGGCTGGCCGAGGGCGAGATCGGCGAGCTGGTCCTCGACCGCACGCCGTTCTACGCCGAGTCCGGCGGCCAGGTCGCCGACGCCGGCACGATCGTCTTCGACGGAGGCCGCCTCGAGGTCATCGACGTGCAGCGCCCGGTCAAGGGCCTCGTCGTGCACCAGGTCCGGGTGCTCGAGGGCGAGCTCGACGCCTCGCGCGAGGTCCACGCCCGGGTCGACCCCGAGTGGCGGACGGGTGCCCGGCAGGCCCACTCCGGCACCCACGTCGTGCACGCCGCGCTCCGCGAGGTGCTCGGCCCCACCGCGCTCCAGTCCGGCTCCTACAACCGGCCGGGCTACCTCCGCCTCGACTTCGGCTGGACCCAGGCGCTGACGCCCCAGCAGGTCCGCGACATCGAGCAGGTCTCGCAGCAGGCGCTGCGCGCGGACCTCCCCGTGTCGTGGGACTACATGACCCTCGACCAGGCCAAGGAGTGGGGCGCCATCGCGCTGTTCGGCGAGACCTACGACAACACCAAGGTGCGCGTTGTCGAGATCGGTGGCCCCTGGTCGCGCGAGCTCTGCGGCGGCACCCACGTCGACCACTCCTCCCAGATCGGCACCGTGGTGGTGACCGGCGAGACCAGCGTCGGCTCCGGCAACCGGCGCATCGAGGCCCTGACCGGCCTCGAGGGCTTCGGCTACCTCGCCCGCGAGCGCGACGTCGTGGCCCAGCTCACCGGGCTGCTCAAGACCCAGCCCGACGACCTGGTCAGCCGGGTCCAGGGCCTCACGGAGCGGCTCCGGGCGGCGGAGAAGGAGCTGGAGAAGGCGCGCCTCGCCCAGCTGCTCGGCGCGAGCGCCGACCTCGCCGCCGGCGCCGCCCAGGTCGGCCCGGTGCGGCTGGTGGCCCACCGCGCCGACGGGGCCGGGGGCGGCGACGTGCGCAACCTCGCCATGGACGTCCGCGGTCGCCTCCCGCACGGCGAGCCCGGGGTCGTGGTCGTCATCGGCCAGGCCGACGGCAAGGTCTCGGTGGTAGCCGCCACCAACGAGGAGGCCCGCTCGCGTGGCCTGTCGGCCGGCGACCTGGTCCGCGCGGTCGGCCCGCTGCTCGGCGGCAAGGGCGGCGGCAAGGACGACGTCGCGCAGGGCGGCGGCTCCGACGCCTCCCGCATCGACGAGGCGCTCGAGCTGGTGAGGCGCCAGGTCGCCGAGCGCGCGGGTCAGGGCTGAGCGGGGCGATGCGGTTCGGCGTACGGCTGGGAGTCGACCCGGGTGACGCCCGGATCGGCGTCGCGAGCAGCGACCCGTCCGGCTTCCTGGCGACGCCGGTCGAGACCGTCCGCGCCGGGCGGGGCGACGTACGCCGCCTCGCACAGCTGACGGACGAGCTGGGTGCGGTCGAGGTCGTCGTCGGGCTGCCCCGCTCGCTCGACGGCTCGGAGGGCCCCGCCGCGGACAAGGCGCGGGCGCTCGCGGCCAGGCTGGCTCGCCGTGTCGCGCCCGTACCCGTCAGACTGTGTGACGAACGACTGACCACGGTCTCAGCCGAGTCGATCCTGCGCGAGCAGGGGCGACGGGGGGCGAGGCGACGCGCCGTGGTGGATCAGGCGGCCGCCGTGCTGATCCTGCAGACTGCGCTCGACACGGAACGCTCGAGCGGACAGCCGCCCGGAGAGATCGTCGAGGTGACGGAGACACATGAGTGAGCACGAGGCGCGTGCCGGCGAGCGCGACGAGCTCGACGACTACGACTACGTCCCGGGTGGCCGGCGGCGCAAGGGCCGCGGCCTCAAGGGCTGCGTCGCCGTGCTGGTCGCCCTGGTCGTCCTGGTCGGGGGCTTCTACGTCGCCCTGACGCAGGGCGTCTCGTGGGTCGCCGACCAGTTCCAGGGGCCCGAGGACTACCCGGGACCCGGGACCGGCTCGGTCGAGTTCACGGTCAACGAGGGCGACACCACCGCCCAGATCGGGCGCAACCTCAAGGCCGAGGGGGTCACCGCGTCGGTCCAGGCGTTCATCGACGCCGCCGCCGAGGAGCCTGACGCCGCCGGGATCCAGGTCGGCGCCTACGAGCTGCAGAAGGAGATGAGGGCTGCCGACGCCCTCGAGGTCCTCGTCGACCCCGACAACCTCATCGGCTTCCCCACGGTCACCATCCCCGAGGGCCTGCGGGTCACGGAGATCGTCGAGACGCTCGGCGCGAACACCGAGTACCCCGAGGCCGCGTGGAACCGCGCGCTCCAGCAGCCCGACAAGCTCGGCCTGCCGGACTACGCGGAGGGCAACGCCGAGGGCTACCTGTTCCCGGCGACCTACGAGATCAAGCCCGGGATGAAGCCGGTCGCGATCCTCAAGATGATGGTGAACCGCTGGCGCGAGGCCGCCGACGCGGCCAACCTGGAGGAGCGGGCGGCCGAGCTGGGTCGCACGCCGGCCGAGCTGATGATCATCGCCTCGCTGGTCGAGGCCGAGGGCCGCGGCGAGGACATGTACAAGATCTCGCGCGCCATCTACAACCGCCTCGAGAACCCCGACAACGGGATCACCAACGGGCTGCTGCAGATCGACGCGTCGGTCAACTACGGCCTCAACCAGGACCTCGGCGTGGGCCTGACGAGCGAGCAGCTGCAGCAGGACACCCCGTACAACACCTACACCCGGCCCGGACTGCCGCCGACCCCGATCGAGGCGCCCGGCGAGCTCGCGATCGATGCTGCGGCCAACCCCGCCGACGGTCCGTGGCTGTTCTGGGTGACCGTCGACCTCGAGACCGGCGAGACGAAGTTCACCGACTCCTACGACGAGTTCCTCGAGTTCGACGCGGAGCTGTGCGAGAACGCGCCGGAGACGTGCTGAGGTGAGGCGGCGCTGCGGCGTGCTGGGCGACCCGATCGCCCACTCGCTCTCGCCGGTCCTGCACCGGGCGGCGTACGCCGAGCTCGGCCTGGACTGGGGCTACGACGCCCACCGGGTCGCCTCCGGCGGGCTCCCCGCGTTCCTGGCCGGCCTCGACGGCAGCTGGCGGGGTCTGTCGCTGACCATGCCGCTCAAGCGTGAGGTGCTGCCCCTGGTCGACCTGCTCACCGACCGCGCGCGACTCGCCGGCGCGGTCAACACCGTGGTGCTGGACGACGACGGCAGCCGGCTCGGCGACAACACCGACCTCCCGGGGGCCGCGGCCGCCGTCCGGGAGCGCACGTCGGCGCCGCTCGCGTCGGCCGCCATCCTGGGCGGCGGAGCGACCGCGACGTCGGTGGGCCTGGCGCTGGCCGACCTCGGCGTCAGGCGGATCGAGCTCCTCGTGCGCGACGCCTCCCGGGCGGCGGAGACCGTGCAGGCGCTCGGCGCCCACCCCGACGGTGTCGAGGTGCGCACGTCGCCGCTCGACGCCGGCGACGAGGTCGTCGCCGACGTGGTCGTCGCGACCATCCCGGCCGCCGCGCAGACGGCGGCGCTGGTGGCGCGCTGCGCCGGGGTCCCGGTCGTCTTCGAGGCGCTCTACGACCCGTGGCCGACCCCGCTGGCCGCCTCCGCGCTGTCGGCGCCGGGTGACCGGGTGCTCGTCGGCGGCCTGGACCTGCTCGTCCACCAGGCGGCGCTGCAGCTCGAGCTGTTCACCGGACTGCCGGCGCCGGTCGAGGTGATGCGCCGGGCCGGCGAGCAGGCCCTCGCCGGGCGGCACGGCTCGTGAGCGGGCTGGTGGACGACACCGTCCTCGCCGCCGTCCTGGCCGCGCTGCTGGCCGGCGTCGGCGGCCTGCTGGTGCCGCGGCTCGTCGCCCGGGTGCCCGAGCCGACCCCGCAGCCGGACGTCGATCTGGACACCGAGCCGGACGCCGAGCCGGCGAAGGTGCGCTACGCCGACCTCGCCGCGCGTCCGGGGCTGGGTCCACGGAGCGCGCTGGTCGCGGCCGTGGCCGGTGCGCTCGTCGGGCTCGCCACCGGCCTCGACTGGCCGCTGCTGTGGCTGGTCCCGCTGGTCCCGGTGGCCGTCGCCCTGTCGGTCATCGACTGGCACACCCGGTTGCTGCCGAGGGTGCTGGTGCTGCCGGCCACCGGGGCCGCGATCGTGGCCGTCGTGGCCGTCGGGGTCGCCGTCGGTGAGCGCGACGCCCTCGTGCGTGCGCTGCTGGCGATGGTGGCGGTCCGCTCGTTCTACTGGCTGCTGTGGGCGCTGCGCTCCGGCGGCATCGGCTTCGGCGACGTGCGCCTCGCCGCGCCGGTCGGGCTGGTGCTCGGCTGGGTCGGCTGGGGTGCCGTGGTGATCGGGGTCTGGGCGGGGTTCCTGGCGTTCACCGTCCCCGCGCTGGCGGTGCTGGCGCTGCGGCGGGACCGCACGCTGCTGAAGACGTCGTTCCCCTTCGGCCCCTTCATGGTCGTCGGCGCGCTGGTGGGTCTCGTCTGGGGGACGGCGCTCGCCGGGCGGATCTGGGGCTGAGAGACTGACGCCATGCTCCGATGGCTGACAGCAGGCGAGTCCCACGGTCCCTCGCTGGTGGCGATCCTCGAGGGGCTGCCCGCGCACGTGCGCGTGACGTCGGACGACCTCGCCGACTCCCTCGCCCGTCGGCGCCTCGGCTACGGACGCGGGGCCCGGATGAAGTTCGAGCAGGACCAGGTCCGCGTGCTGGGCGGCGTCCGCCACGGCGAGACCCAGGGTGGGCCGGTGGCCATCGAGGTCGGCAACACCGAGTGGCCGAAGTGGGAGAAGGTCATGTCCGCCGACCCCGTCGACCCGGTGGAGCTCGAGGCGCTGGCGCGCAACGCGCCCCTGACCCGACCGCGCCCCGGCCACGCGGACCTCGTCGGGATGCAGAAGTACGCCTTCGACGAGGCGCGCCCGATCCTCGAGCGGGCCTCCGCCCGCGAGACGGCGGCCCGCGTGGCGCTCGGCCGCGTCGCCGCCAACTTCCTCGAGCAGGCGGTCGGCGCGCGCATCGTGTCCCACGTGGTCGCGCTCGGCGGGGTCAAGGCCCCGGCCGGGCTCGTGCCCGGGCCCGAGGACGTCGAGCGGCTCGACGCCGACGAGGTCCGCTGCCTCGACCCCGGCGCGAGCGCCGCGATGGTCGCGCGCATCGACCAGGCGCACAAGGACGGCGACACCCTCGGCGGGGTCGTCGAGGTCGTCGTCCACGGACTGCCGCCGGGCCTCGGCTCCCACGTCCACTGGGACCGCCGGCTCGACGCGCGCCTCGCCGGCGCGCTGATGGGCATCCAGGCCATCAAGGGGGTCGAGGTCGGCGACGGCTTCGAGCTGGCCGACACCCCGGGCTCGCAGGCGCACGACGAGATCGTGGCGACCGACGCGGGGTTGCGTCGCGCGTCGGGACGCTCCGGAGGCACCGAGGGAGGCATGTCGACCGGAGAGGTGCTCCGCGTCCGTGCCGCGATGAAGCCGATCGCGACCGTGCCGAAGGCCCTGCGCACCGTCGACGTCGCGACCGGCGAGGCCGCCGTCGCGCACCACCAGCGCTCCGACGTGTGCGCCGTCCCCGCGGCGGGCATCGTCGCGGAGGCGATGGTCGCGCTGGTGCTCGCGGACGCCGTCGTGGAGAAGTTCGGCGGCGACTCGGTGCAGGAGACCCGCCGCAACGCCGCGTCCTACCTCGACACCCTCCGGTTCCGATGAGCCCGCGCGTGGTGCTCGTCGGCCCGATGGGCGCGGGCAAGACCACCGTCGCCACCCTGCTCGGCCAGGCCTGGGGCGTGCCCGTCCGCGACACCGACGCCGACATCGAGGCGAGCACGGGTCGGGAGATCTCCGACATCTTCGTGGAGTCGGGCGAGGAGCACTTCCGCGAGCTCGAGGCGGCCGCCGTCGCCGCCGCGGTCGCGGAGCACGACGGCGTCCTGGCGCTCGGTGGGGGAGCGGTGCTGCGGGCGGAGACCCGCGAGCTGCTCGCGGGCCTCCCGGTCGTGTTCCTGCGGGTCGGGCTCGGCGACGCGGTGAAGCGGGTCGGGCTCGGCGTGGGCCGCCCGCTCCTGCTCGGCAACGTCCGCGCCCGGATCAAGGCGCTGCTCGACGAGCGCACCCCGGTCTACGAGTCGGTCGCCGCCCACGTCGTGGACACCGACGGCCGCACCCCCGCCGAGGTCGCCGCCGACATCGAGGAGCTGCTGCCGTGAGCGCGCCCGGACCCGACACCGTCCTCCACGTCGGCGGCGCCTCGCCCTACGACGTCGTCGTCGGCCACGGGCTCAGCGCGCGGTTGCCCGCACTGCTCGGGGAGGGCGTCGAGCGGGTCGCGGTGCTGTACGCCGGCGCGCTGGGCGCCCTGGCCGACCCCGTCGTCGACGCGCTGGTCGAGCACTTCGACGTCCTCGCCCTCGGGCTTCCCGACGGCGAGCGCGCCAAGACCGCGCCGGTCGCCGCCGACTGCTGGGAGGCGCTCGGTGAGGCGGGCTTCACCCGGTCCGACGCCGTAGTGACCATCGGGGGCGGCGCGACCACCGACCTCGGCGGCTTCGTCGCCGCGACCTGGCTGCGCGGCGTGCGCGTGGTCCACGTGCCGACGACGCTGCTGGGCATGGTGGACGCCGCCGTCGGCGGCAAGACCGGCGTCAACACCGGCGCCGGCAAGAACCTCGTCGGGTCCTTCCACGAGCCCGCCGGCGTGCTCTGCGACCTGTCGCTGCTCGACACGCTTCCGCGCGCGGAGCTTGTCGCCGGGTTGGGCGAGGTCGTCAAGTGCGGCTTCGTCGCCGACCCGGTGATCCTCGACGTCGTCGAGCGCACCGACCCCGACGCCCTCACGCCGTCCTCGCCGGAGCTGCGGGAGCTGGTGGAGCGCGCCGTCCGCGTCAAGGTCGACGTCGTCGTCGGCGACCTCCGGGAGACCGGCGGCCGGGACGGGCACCCGGGTCGCGAGGTGCTCAACTACGGCCACACGCTCGCCCACGCCATCGAGCGCACGAGCGACTACGCCGTCCGGCACGGCGAGGCCGTCGCGATCGGCTGCGTGTACGTCGCGGAGCTGGCCGCCCGCGCCGCCGGGCTCGATCCCGCGCTCGTGGAGCGACACCGGGCCGCACTGTCGCGCGTGGGCCTGCCGACCACGTACGACGCGGCGTCGTTCGACGAGCTGCACGCCGCGATGAAGGTCGACAAGAAGGCGCGCGGCTCGCAGCTGCGGTTCGTGGTCCTCGACGACCTCGCCTCGCCGCGGATCCTGGCGGGCCCGAGCGAGGACGACCTGCGGGCTGCGTACGCCGCCATCGGGGGCGTCCGGTGAGCACGGGTCCGGTCAGGAAGGTCCTGGTCCTCAACGGTCCCAACCTGGGGCGCCTCGGTCGCCGCCAGCCCGAGATCTACGGCTCGACGACCCACGCCGAGCTCGCCCACCTGTGCGTGGAGTGGGGCCGCGGGCTCGGGCTCGACGTCGAGGTGCGCCAGACCAACCACGAGGGCGACCTCATCGACTGGCTGAACGCCGCCGCCGACGACGCGGTGCCGGTCGTGCTCAACGCCGGCGCGTGGACGCACTACTCGCTCGCGCTCTGGGACGCCTGCGCCCAGCTGACCGCGCCGCTGGTCGAGGTGCACATCTCCGACCCCCGGCAGCGGGCGGAGCAGTTCCGCCACACCTCCGTGGTCGAGCCGCACGCTGTCACGACCATCGCGGGGCAGGGGATCGACGGCTACCGCCGGGCGCTCGAGGTCGTGGCCGCCGACGGGTGAGCCCGCGGGCCGCCGACCGTGTGCTTGGATCGCGGGATGCTGCCCTTCCGCCAGGTCGACGTCTTCAGTGCCGAGCCGTGGCTCGGCAACCCGCTCGCGGTCGTGCACGACGCCGACGGCGTCAGCGACGAGGAGATGGCGCGGTTCGCGCGCTGGACCAACCTGTCGGAGACGACGTTCCTCTGCGCGCCGACCGACCCGGCGGCGGACTACCGCGTGCGGATCTGGACCACCAGCGGCGAGCTCCCGTTCGCGGGGCACCCGACCGTCGGCAGCGCGCACGCGTGGCTCGAGGCCGGGGGAGTGCCCCGCGGCGAGGTCGTCGTGCAGGAGTGCGGCGCCGGGCTCGTCGACGTACGTCGCTCGCCCCGGCTCGGCTTCGCCGCGCCGCCGCTGCGACGCTCGGGGCCCGTCGACGTCGAGCTGCGGGCCCGGATCGTCCACGCACTGGGGGTCGAGGACGGTGCGGTCGAGGACATGGCGTGGATCGACAACGGTCCCGGCTGGGTCGGCGTCGACCTCGGCTCGGCCGAGGCCGTCCTGGACGTCGTGCCCGACGTCGCCGCCTTCACCGACCTGAAGGTGACGGTGCTGGGCCGGTGGGGCGACGTCGCGGCCGCCGACCTGGGCGCCGACGTCGAGGTGCGCGCGTTCTTCGCCGACGGCCGGGACTTCGTCGAGGACCCGGTGACGGGCAGCGCCAACGCCGGCCTCGCGCAGTGGCTGGTGGGCACCGGGGCACTCCCGCCGTCGTACACGTCCCGGCAGGGGAGCGTGATCGGTCGCGAGGGACGCGTCCGGCTCGAGGCGGCCGAGGGGCGCGTGTGGGTGTCCGGCGACGCGGTCACCCGGATCACGGGCCAGGTCGACCTCGGGGCGCGCACCCCCCTCAGCTGATCTCCGGCAGCTCCTGCGCCGCGCCCAGCAGCGCCCGGAACGGGTCCCCCTTCTCGGCGAGCCGGTCGAGCACGGTGCGCACGGTCCAGCGGTCGGGCCGCAGGTCCGGGTCGTCGAGCTCGTCCCACCCGATGGGCACCGACACCGGCGCCTCGGGGGCCGGCCGCGGTGACCAGGGCGCGACGAGGGTCTTGTTGATGGCGTTCTGCGTGTAGTCCAGCCGCGCGAGCCCCTTGCGCGCCTTGACCTCCCACTTCCAGCTGACGAGCTCCGGCACCACCTTGCCGACCGTGCGCGACAGCTTCTCGACCCACGCCCGGGTGTCGTCGAAGGTGTAGCCGGGGACGACCGGCACCCAGATCTGGATGCCGCGGCGGCCGGTCACCTTGGCGCGGGCCGTGACGCCGAGGTGGTCGAGCGCGGTGCGGTGCAGCCGCGCGAGCACCAGCAGGTCCTCCCAGCTCGTGGCGGTGCCGGGATCGAGGTCCACCAGGGCGTACGTCGGCTCGTGCGGCGCGTCGGTCCGCGACGTCCACGGGTGCCACTCGAGGGCCCCGAAGTTGGCGGCCCACACCAGGGCGGCCGGCTCGTCGGCGACGACGTAGGTCTCGGTCTCGCCCTCGTCGGCCTCCTCGTTGTCCCACGCGCCCAGCCAGACCGGTGCGTGGTTGGGCCGCTCCTTGTGCCAGAAGCCCTTGGCCTCCACGCCGTCGGGATAGCGGTGCATGTTCAGCGCGCGGCCCTCGAGGTAGGGCAGCGCGAACGGCGCGATCCGGGCGGTGTAGGCCAGCAGCTCGCGCTTGGTCACCGGCGGGTCGCCCGGGAACAGCACCTTGTCGAGGTTCGTCACCTTCAGGCGGCGGCCGAAGACGTCCCACGTGCCCGAGGTGCCCATCGACGCCAACCGGTCGATCGCCGCGTCGGGAAGCGGGTCGGGCAGCAGGGAGATCGCCGCGACCTCCGCCGGCACGTCCGAGCGCCAGAGCCGGTGCGGGTCCGCGAGGACCTCGTCGTTCGTGCGGCCGCTGAGGACCGACCGCGGGTGGTCCTCGGGATCCCACCCCTCGACCGCGTGCTCGTCGCGCTTGTGCAGCAGCATCCAGGGCTCGCCGCTCTCGCCCGCGTCGCCGTCCCGGCGCACGAGCACGAGGCGGCCCCGGAGCTTGCGGCCGTGGACCTCCGCGTGCAGCTCGCCGGACTCGACCGCCGCCCGGGGATCGTCGGTCCGCACCGGCTCCCAGGTGCCGATGTCCCACACCACCACGTCGCCGCCGCCGTACTCCCCGGCGGGGATGACGCCCTCGAAGTCCAGGTACTCGATCGGGTGGTCCTCGACGTGCATGGCCAGGCGTCGCGCCTTCGGGTCGAGGGTCGGTCCCTTGGGGACCGCCCAGCTGACCAGCACGCCGTCGACCTCGAAGCGGAGGTCGTAGTGCAGGCGGCTGGCCCGGTGGCGCTGCACGACGAACCTCGCCGCGCCGTCCGTGGCGGCGACCTCGCCGGCGGGCTCGGGGGTGCGGCCGAAGTCCCGCATGCGGCGATAGGTGTCGAGCGGGTCGGCCATGCCCTGTTGTTCCCCCTGCCCGCAGCGGCATGCGACGGGCGCATCCGGGACGGGCCGGCGGGGTAACGGTCCGGGCGACGCGCCCGGGGAGGCTGCGACTGACGGCGAGGAGGCGCGGATGGGGCTGACGGCGGTGCTGCAGGGCAGGCGCGGACCGGAGCAGCTGGTGCTGGTCCGGCACGGGGAGAGCGCGGGGAACATCGCCGACACGGAGGCGCGCGACGCCGACGCCGACCGGCTCGAGCTGTCGGCGCGCGACGCGGACGTCGAGCTGTCGGCCAACGGCGAGGAGCAGGCGCGCACCCTCGGCCGGTGGGTCGCCGGGATCGCCGAGGAGGAGCGCCCGCACCTCGTGGTGAGCTCGCCCTACCGCCGCGCCGCGGACACCGCGCGCGCTGCGCTGGGCGACCTGGGGATCGACCTGCTCCTCGACGAGCGGCTCCGCGAGCGCGACCTCGGTCTCTTCGACGGGCTGACCGGCAAGGGGATCCGCGGCAGGTATCCCGAGGAGGCCGAGCGCCGCTCCCACGTCGGCAAGTTCTACTACCAGCCGCCCTCCGGCGAGAGCTGGGCCGACGTGGTGCTGCGGATCCGCAGCCTGCTGGCCGACCTGCGGGAGGGGTACGACGGCCAGCGGGTGTGGCTGTTCACGCACCAGGCGGTGATCATGTCGTTCCGCTACGCCCTGGAGGGGCTCGACGAGGCGGCGCTGCTCGACATCGACCGGACCACGCCGATCCCGAACGCGTCCCTGACGCGCTACCGTAGGGGGCCGGAGGGACTCGTGCTCGAGACCTTTGCCGACGACTCGCACCTGACGCGCGGCCCGGCGGAGAGGACCGACGAGGACGACCAGGCGGGGGAGGCCCCCGATGCCTGACGCGACGCTGGTCGACGGCGCGCTGCTGCGTGACTGGGCGCTGCCGGAGCCGGGCTCGGACAAGGAGTCCCGCGGCCGCCTCGCCGTGGTCGCCGGCAGCCGGGCGACGCCCGGGGCCGGACTGCTCGCCGTCGAGGGCGCCTTCCGCGTGGGGGCGGGCAAGGTGCGCCTCGCGACGGCTGCCTCCTGCGCGACGGCCCTGGCCGTGGCCGCGCCCGAGCTGATGGTGGTCGGGCTGAGGGAGGACGAGTCCGGTTCGATCGACGTCGGCGAGACCGAGGGCCTCGTCGAGCTCGCCGACGGCGCCGGTGTGGCGCTGCTCGGTCCCGGCTTCACGGACACGGACACCGCGGCGGCCCTCGTCGGGCGGGTGGTCCCCCAGCTCGGCGGGCGGGTCGTGCTCGACGCCCTCGCCACGGCGTACGTCACCGACAACCACGACGGCGTCGCGGCCCTCGAGGCCGACGTGGTGCTGACGGTGAACCCGACGGAGCTGTCGCGCTGCCTCGGCGCCGACGAGGAGGACGTCGAGTCGGACCTCGAGGGCCATGCGGCGCAGCTGGCCGGCCGGACGGACGCCGTCGTGCTGTGCGGCGGGTCGGTGAAGGTCGTCGCGGCCGGGAACGACCTCTGGCGTGTCGAGGCCGGGAACCCGGGGCTCGGGGTCGCCGGCTCCGGTGACGTGCAGGCGGGGATCGTGGCGGGCCTGCTCGCCCGCGGGGCGGAGCCTGCCCAGGCCGCGGTGTGGGCCGCCCACCTGCACGCCGGTGCGGGTGACGAGCTGGCGGGACGGGTCGGTCCCGTCGGCTACCTCGCCCGCGAGCTGCCGGGGGAGCTGCCCGGGCTGCTGGCGCGGCTGGCCGGCTCGGACGCCTGACCGACGCGCCCGACCTCGCCAGCGCGGCACAGCACTGGTCCAGACATCGGTAGTAATGCGGATGTGGTGCACCGGCGCCCGCGGTCAGACTCGACGCAGACGCCGCACCGTGCGGGGTCGGGGGAGGAAGTCATGCGAAGCGTTCTCAGCAGGAGCGCCCACGCGGACCAGCTGGAGGCCGAGGTCCGCGACGCGACGTGCTGCGTGGCGACGGACCGGTGCTGGACCTGCGAGGTCAAGCTCGGTGAGGTACGCGCGGCTCGCCGCGACGCGGTGCTGCACAGCATCAGCACGCTGCGGCCGCGGCGCGTCTCGCGCTGACGGTCGACCGGGTCGCGCGGCCGGGTCCGGACCGGACGGGCCAGCGGTCAGCCGGGGAAGACCTTGGGGCCCAGGCGCACGCTGTGGTCCTCGAAGCCCCCCACCATGTGGGCGTCGTCGACGTACGCGAGGTGGGGCTCATCGAGCCCGGAGCCGGCATCCGCCTCCGCCACGACCGAGAGCACGCCGACCTGGACCCACGCGGGGCGGCCCAGGCATGCGCTCGGCACGGTGACGGTGAGCTGGTCCCTGGCGCCGTCCACCGACGAACGCAGTCCAGGACAATGGACGTCGTCCTCCCGCTGTCCCCGAGTCAGCCACGTGCCGGCACCCGGGGCGTTGCGGGACGTCCGCAGGTCGAACCGCCGACCCGGGGTGCGGAGCTTGACGTACGCGGCGCGAGGAGACGTGCGCTCGAGGTCGCGGTAACGCACCTGCACCCGCACCCGGCGGGCGCCGTGAACCACCACGGTCCTGGTGATGTCGGCGGCGGTGTGCTCCGGTGCCGGGTCGAAGATCTCCTCCTCCGCGTCCGACCTGATGCTCTGGGCGTCGCCGACGGCGTCCTCGGTCACCAGGCGCTCGGCGTGGGCGGCAGTCGGCGCCAGCAGCACCGATGACGTCGCGATCGACGCAGCGAGGAGTCGCAGAGACGGCATGGACGTCCGATCAGGTGGGGCTGCGCTGGGACCGCAGCGTGTGGTGCTGGAGTATGCCGCGTCGGCGAGCAGGCACGCAGGGATATCGGTGGAACCGCCCGCACCGCGGGCATGTGCGTCCGCTCGGCTTGAGCGGTGGCTCCTGCTCGCGAGCCGGACGAAGACCGGCGCGGTGCACGCTACCTTCCTCGGAGACACGCGATCGGCGACCGGAGGTGGACGAGTGGCGCGAGGGACGACGATGCGCTTGCGGAACCTCGCCTGCCGCTTCGGTTGGGTGGGTGTGCTGGGCGCTGCAGCACTGGCGTTCTTCCTCCCGTCGCCGCAGAGGGAGACGTTGTCAGCGGTGATATGGGTCTTGGCCGGTGTCGCCGCGCTTGCGTCCGTAGCGATAGCGCTCGCACGTCGCAGCGACCAGTCGTAGGCCAGTCGTAGGCCGCGCCTGGCACCGGTGGTCGCCCGGGTGGGCTTCGCGGGCACAGGGCGGGACCGCGGACGGGTGTGCCCGTCTGGTCGACGCCTAGGCGCGGGGGACGGCGATGGTGCCGCGTGCGGTGACCAGGGCCGACATGCCCACCGGCCCGGTCCAGAGGTAGGTGCCGGGATCGGCGCGTTCGTAGGACCACTCCCCAGCGGTCTTCGCCCGGTGGTGACGTCGGCAGAGCGGGGCGAGGGACGCGGGCGACGTCTGCCCCGGTGGACCGCCGTCACCCGGGTCCACGAAGGGCTCGCGGTGGTCCAGGTCGCACTGACGCGCGGCCCGCCCGCACCATGGGAAGACGCACGTCTCGTCCCGCAGCCGGACCTGCTCGGCCATCCGCGGAGGTGGATCGTGGCGATCGACGGACCAGCGGTCGTCGGTGGCGACGTGGAGCACCGGCTGGATGGTGACGCGTGACCGGCCGGCCCAGTCGCGGATGAGGTCGAGACTGACCGGTCCCAACGACTCGGCCGAGCCGGTGGCCCGCGCGTCATCCGCGACGACGTCGGCGAGCGAGGCATGGAGGTAGAGCCGGACCTTCGCGTCTCGTCGCGCGACAGCCGCCTGCCGCACCCTCCGACCCGTGTCGGGATCGGTGGTGCCGACGAGGCTCGTGAGGTCGAGTCGGGCTTGGGCGTCCGCGATGGCCCCCAGGGCCTTGGCGCGGCGCACCGGCAGCTCGTCCGTGTCGCCGAGGGCTCCCATGGCCTCGGCCTCCGCGCACACCACGTCGTGGAAGCGGATGAGGTCGAGGGTGTCTCCGGTCGCCCGGAGCTCGGACGTGCCGGAGTAGCGGCCGGGGTCCGGGTGGACCAGCACGACGTCCCAGCCGTCACGGGCGGCGACCTCCCGCTCGGCGGTGCCGGCGCCGTCGCAGCGAGCCGCGGCCTCGGCGATGAGCCGGTCGAGCGCCGGCGCGCCGAGCGACGAGATGCGCCCGGCGACCCGGCGGTCGAGCCACCGCGCCGCGTCGATCGGCAAGTAGCGGGTGCGAGCGGCGACGCGCCGGGCCTTCCAGGCCGGCACCAGCAGTGCACGTGTGGCGTCCCACAGCAGGGGGAGCCGGTGGTTCAGGTCGAGCGCGTCGGCGAGGAGGGCGGACGCGGAGGCCGGGGAGCAGCCGAGAGCGACGGCCAGCGGCTCGGGAGTGAATGCGGCGACCGCGGGAGTCCCGGGGCCGCCGAGGGTCTCGGGCTCAGCGAGCACGGACGGCAGGACCGGCCCGGACGGGGTCTCGCACGCGTCCAGTGGGGGATGGGTGACAGCCCACTGGTAGGCGACGCCAAGCTTGTGGACCTCGCCCTCGCGCAGGAGGACCTCGATCTCGGACGCCTCGGACAGCAGGGCCTCGTCGGCGAGGTCGGTCAGGTCGCCGACCTGCGCTCCTCCGACGGTGCTCGTGCCCTCCATGGATCCACTCAACCAGAGCCCACCGACACCGACGCGTGTCCCGCGACGCCGCCTGTGGACGGGTGCTCGGACGTGCCCGGGGACGCGTCCCCGCCCGGCGTACGGGTCGGCAGGCGCGGGAGCGCGTCAGAGGGACGCGAGCCAGTCGTCGATCGGCACGTCGCCGTCGCCGAGGACCAGCGTGCGCCCGAAGGACCGTGGGTCCTCCAGCACGGCGAGGATCACCTGCGCGACCAGCTCCCGTGACGTGCGGTCGCCGTCGCCGGCGCGGGCCCGGGGGTTCACCGACGCGGTGCCGGGCTCGAGGGTGAGGGGGCCCGGGCCGAGGACGGTCCAGTCGAGGTCGGTGCCGCGGAGGTGCTCGTCGGCGGCGATCTTGGCCTGCTGGTAGTGCCGGAACGGGTCGTCCTCGGGCACCAGCACGTCGGGGTCGGATCCCGAGAACGACACCATGACGTAGCGCTGGGCGCCGGCCTCGAGGGCTGCGTCCATCGAGCTGATCGCGGCGTCGCGGTCCACGGCGTAGGTGCGGGCCGGGTCGCCCCCGCCTGCGCCTGCGGACCAGACGACGGCGTCCTGCCCCTGCAGGAGGTCGACGAGCGCGCTCTCGTCCGCTTCCTCCACGGAGGACACCAGCGCGATCGCGCCGGTCGCCTGGACGTCCTCGATGTGGTCGGGGTTGCGCACGACGCAGGTGACGTCGTGCCCCGCCTCGACGAGCATCGGGGCCAGGAGGAGCGCGACCTTGCCGTGTCCGCCGAAGATGGTGACTCGCATGGCCCGACGCTACCGTTCCCCGTCCCGACACGCCCGCCGTCGCGCCGTGCCCCGCGCGGCACCACCGAGTCGCAGGCCGAGCATTTCCTGGCTCTCGCGGCCCGCGACTAGACTGGTCCGTCGGCGCGCCCGTCACCGGCCGCGCGCCCGTGCTCCTTGACAACTCGACGAAGGCGGACATCAGACACATGGCAACCACCAACGACCTGAAGAACGGCATGGTCCTCAACCTCGAGGGGCAGCTCTGGTCCGTCGTCGAGTTCCAGCACGTCAAGCCCGGCAAGGGCCCGGCCTTCGTGCGCACCAAGCTCAAGAACGTCGAGTCGGGCAAGAACGTCGACAAGACCTTCAACGCCGGCACCAAGGTCGAGACGGCCAACGTGGACCGCCGCACGATGCAGTACCTCTACAACGACGGCTCCTCCTACGTCTTCATGGACGTCC
This sequence comes from Nocardioides xinjiangensis, assembly GCF_017916385.1. Lineage (NCBI taxonomy): Bacteria > Bacillati > Actinomycetota > Actinomycetes > Propionibacteriales > Nocardioidaceae > Nocardioides > Nocardioides xinjiangensis. Next base: position 169,615 of record NZ_JAFMSW010000001.1, on the reverse strand, counting down.
AGAGCTACGAGCAGCTCGAGGTCGCCCCCGAGGTCGTCGGGGACGCGAAGAACTTCATGCTGGAGAACCAGGAGGCGATCGTCGCCACCAACGAGGGCCGCGTGCTGTTCATCGAGCTGCCCGCCTCCGTCGAGCTGCTGATCGCCGAGACCGAGCCGGGCCTGCAGGGCGACCGCTCGACCGGCGGCACGAAGCCCGCCACGCTCGAGACCGGCCACACCATCCAGGTACCGCTCTTCATCACCACCGGCGAGAAGGTCAAGGTCGACACGCGCGACTCGTCCTACCTCGGCCGCGTCAAGGCCTGACACCGCGTGGCTGCCCGTTCGAAGGCGCGCAAGCGCGCGCTGGACATCCTCTTCGCCTCCGAGCTGCGCTCCGAGGACCCCGTGACGGCGCTGGACCGGGCCATCGAGGCCGGCGAGGGCCCGACCAACGACTACACCAGCACGCTGGTCCGCGGTGTCGCCGAGCACCGGACGCGCATCGACGAGGTGCTGACGACCTACAGCAAGGGCTGGACGCTCAGCCGGATGCCGGCCGTGGACCGCAACGTGCTGCGCATCGGCGTCTACGAGCTGCTGTGGGGCGACGAGGACGTCCCGGAGAGCGTCGCGGTGAGCGAGGCGATGCACCTGGTGCAGGACCTCTCCACGGACGAGTCCCCGACGTTCGTCAACGGCTTGCTCGGCTCGATCATGCGCGACCGCGCGAGCCTGGTCTAGACCCTCGTCGGGGCGCCACCCGGATCTGCACGCGCGCCCCACCCGCAGGGGTTGTGGCGGTTCGCCGGTGGACGGGCGCGCCCCCTAGGTTGACCCCATGAACGCCCCCGACACCGCCGCACAGGTCCGCGGCAGCGACTGGATGGACCACGCGATCCGCGCCGGACTGGTGGCGTACGGCGTCGTCCACCTGCTGGTCGGGTGGCTCGCGCTCCAGCTCGCCTTCGGCGAGAAGGAGGACAGCGCCTCCAACTCCGGCGCCATGCAGTACCTCGTCCAGCAGCCGCTCGGCGAGGTCCTGGTGTGGCTCGTCGCGGTCGGGATGTTCCTCCTCGTCCTGTGGCGACTGCTGGAGTTCGGCTATGGCCACCGCGAGGAGTCCGACGACACCAAGCGGTGGCGCAAGCGCGCGGGATCCCTCGGCAAGGCCGTCATCTACGGCGCCATCGGCTGGAGCGCGGTGCAGACCGCCACGGGGTCCGGTGGCGGCAACGGCGGCACGGACTCCACCACCGCCAAGCTCATGGACCTCCCCGGCGGGCAGCTGATCGTCGGCGCCGTCGGGCTGGCGGTCATCGGCTACGGCGCCTCGCTGGTGTGGCGCGGGTGGACCGAGAAGTTCCGCGAGCACCTCGACGCGCAGGGGCAGGCCGGCACGGACGGCTCGGTGTACGTCCGCCTCGGCAAGATCGGCTACATCGCCAAGGGCGTCGCGATCGCCATCGTGGGCGGGCTCTTCGGCTACGCCGCGGTCACCCACGACCCCCAGAAGTCCGGCGGCCTCGACCAGGCGCTGCAGACCGTGCGCGAGCAGCCCTTCGGCCAGGTGCTGCTGACGGCGATCGCGGTCGGCATCGTCGCCTACGGCGCGTTCTGCTTCGCCCGCGCGAAGCACCTGTCCCGCTGAGCGCCGCCTAGCGGACGGGGCCGGCGGCCACCGCGAGGGCCGAGGCGACCATGTGGTCGCGCACCTGCTCGGCGGTGATGCGGCTGATGCGCGGCACGCCCGGGGCCTCTTCCGAGACCAGCATCGCCACGCGGCCGAGCTGGAGCGTGCCGAGGCCGCTGGCGTACAGCATGTTGGCGAGCAGCCCGGGGTCCTCGACGTGGAAGTCGCCGCTCTCCGCGCCGGCGGTGATCGCCCGGGTGAGGACCGACAGGCAGCCGCCGATGGCCTGCCCGAGGCGGTACATCGCGGACTCGCTGACCTCCTCGAGGAGGTCGCCGCCGGGGCGCCGCATGATCGCCTGGGCGCAGTCGACGAACGCGGGGTGGGCGAGGCCGTAGTCGACGAACGCCTCCACGAGGCGTACGAGCTGCCCGCGCGGCTCCACCGTGCCGGCGGCCGCCTGCTCGAGCGCGACCCGCAGCTCGTCGAGGTACTGCACGAGGGTGAGGCTGAACAGCTCCTCCTTGCTCGTGAAGTGCCGGTAGATGATCGCGCGGTTGATGCCCACCGCCTTGGCGATGTCCTCGATCTGCGCGTCACGGACGCCGCGCTCGTCGAAGAGGCGCCGGGTGGCCGAGATGATCTCAGTCTCCCGCTGCCGACGCCGGACGGCCGCGGTGCTGCCGCGCCCGGGGACCGTCTCGGGCGTCGACTCGGTGCTCATGACGCCAGTCTAGGGAGGGTCGGGCCGGTGCCCGGGTGTGGTTCGATGCGGGCATGCGGTTGCCCGGAGCCCGTCGTGCCGTCGTCGTCTGGGTCCTCGCCGCCCTCGCCGCGGTGCTGTCGCCCCTCGTTGCGGTCGCCGCCGACGACGGCGTCGGACGGTTCGCCGGCACGGCCCGGTTGCCCGGGTGCTCGGGCGCGGTGGTGCGCTGGCCGGCCGCGCTCGACACCGACCCCGCTGTCGTCCTGACCAACGGCCACTGCGTGCGCCGCCCGTTCCTCGGCGCCCGGGAGGTCCTGGTCGACGAGAGGCGGTGGACCCGGGTCGAGCTGCTCGACGGCCGCGGCGACGTGGCCCGCACCGTCCGCGGCGTCCGGCTGCAGTACGCCACGATGTACCGCACCGACGTCGCGCTGCTGTCGTTGCGCGAGACGTACGCCGAGCTCGCCGGCGACGGCGTCACGCCGCTCACCCTGGCGAGCGACGGGCCGGCGCGCGGGGAGCGGGTCCGCATCCCGTCCGGCTACTGGACCGAGCAGCGCACGTGCGCGACCGCCGGCACGGCGTACCGGCTGCACGAGCGGACGTGGGACTGGTGGCACGCGATCCGGCTGCCGGCGCGCGACGGCTGCGCGATCCGCGGCGGCTACTCCGGCTCGCCCGTCGTGTCGCAGGACACCGGTCTCGTGGTCGGGATCGCGAACACCGCCTACGTCGGGGGCCGCCGCTGCGTCGACTCGGCGTGCGAGGAGGGACGGCGCGGCCGGGTGCGGATGGTGAGGGACATGAACTACGGCCAGCAGACCTGGCTCCTGCTCACCTGCCTCGACGCGGGGCGGACGTTCGACCTGGACACGCCGGGGTGCCGGCTGCCGAAGCCGCGGCGCTGACTGCTGCGCCGGGGCGTCAACCCGCGGCGAGCGCGCGCACGGTCTCGATGGTGTCCGCCTCGTCGGGTCCCTTGTCGTCGCGGTAGCGCAGCACGCGGGCGAACCGCAGCGCGACGCCGCCGGGGTAGCGCGTCGAGCGCTGGAGGCCGTCGAAGGCGATCTCGACGACCTGGAGCGGCCGCACCTCGACGACGTAGCGGTCGCGGACGGTGCCGGGGGAGACGGCCAGCTCGGTGAACCGCTCGGTCTGCCAGGCCAGCATCTCGTCGGTCATGCCCTTGAACGTCTTGCCCAGCATCACGAACCCGGTCGGCGACGACGCGTCGCGCGCACCGAGGTGGATGTTGGAGAGCCATCCCTCGCGCCGCCCCGACCCCCACTCGACCGCGAGGACGACGAGGTCGAGGGTGTGCCGGGGCTTGACCTTCACCCAGGCCGAGCCGCGACGGCCGGCAGCGTAGGGGGCGGACAGGTCCTTGAGCACCACGCCCTCGTGCCCCGACGCGACGGTCTCGCGGGCGAACTCGTCGGCGGCCCGCGGGTCGGCGGTGACGAGTCGGCGGACCCGGTGCCGCTCGGGCACCAGCGCGTCGAGCGCGGCGAGGCGCTCGTGGCCCGGGGCGTCGAGCAGGTCGCGACCGTCGACGTGGAGCAGGTCGAAGAAGTGGGGAGTGACGGCGACGCCCGTGTCCTGCGCGGTCCGGCTCGCGGTGTCCTGGAACGCCAGGGGCCGGCCGTCCTCGGACAGCGCGAGCGCCTCCCCGTCGAGGACGAAGCGCTCCGCCGCGAGTGACCGGGCGACCTCGACGACCTCGGGCAGGCGACCGGTGATGTCGTCGAGGCTGCGGGTCACGACGAGCACGTCGTCGCCGTCACGGTGCACCTGGATCCGGATGCCGTCGAGCTTGGCGTCGACGGCCACCTCCGTGGCCCCGTGGGCGGAGAGACCCGCCATCGCCGTCGCGACGTCGGGCGCGCTGGACGCGAGCATCGGCATGATCGGCCGGCCGACCTCGAGCCGGATCGCGGCCAGCGCCTCCTCGCCCGCGAACGCCGCCCTCGCGGCCGCGACGGTCGAGCCCGCCAGCATCGCGGCACGGCGCACGGCGGCGAGCGGCACCTCCGCCACCAGCGCCACCGCCTCCTGGGTGACCGCGTCGAGCGCGCCCTGACGGACGTTGCCGGTGACGATGGCGCGCAGCCAGGCCTGCTCGGCGGCCGTCGCGCGGCCGAACAGGTCGACCACGGCCTCCCTGCGGGCCAGCTGCGAGCCGGCGCCGGAGAGGGCGGCCATCGTTTCGAACGCCTCGTGCACCTCGAGCACCGTCAGCGACGGCGCGTCGGCGGGCGCGGGCAGGTCGCTGACGCCGCGCCAGCCGAGCCCGGTCCGTCGCTGGCGCAGCGTGCCGCCGAGGTAGGACACGACGACCTCGAGCTCGTCGGGCGACACTCGGCCGAGGAGCTCCGCGAGCGCGGCGACCTTGGCCTTGCGGGACCGTGTGGCGGCGACCGCGGCGGAGGTGGCGACGAGCTCGGCCAGCAGCATGCGCCCATCCTGCCGCCCGCCGCCGACAACGGCGCCCCCCGGAGGGGCAGGATGGTCGCGTGAGCAACCCGGCCGCCTCCCTCTACGTCCCGCGGTTCAACGTGATGGACGCCGACGACGTGCGCCCGTTCGTCCGCGCCGTCGGCACCGCGCAGCTCGTCACGGTCGGCGCGGACGGCGTACCGGACGCGACGTTCCTGCCGGTGCTGTGGGAGGACGAGCTCCTCGTCGGCCACCTCGCCCGCGCGAATCCCCATTGGCGGCGCATCGTCGACGGGGCCCCGGCCCTGGCCGTCGTGAGCGGCCCCGACGCCTACGTCAGCCCCTCCTGGTACGCCACCAAGGCCGAGCACGGCCGGGTCGTCCCGACCTGGAACTACTCCGTCGTCCACCTGCGCGGCCGGGTCGCGGTCCACGACGACCCGGAGTGGGTGCGGGGGATGGTCACGCGGCTGACCGACCGCCACGAGCAGCCGCGCGCCGAGCCGTGGGCGGTCACCGATGCGCCGGCCGACTACGTCGAGAAGAACCTCCGCCCCATCGTCGGGGTCGAGCTCGTCGTGGAGTCCGTGGAGGCGAAGGCCAAGCTGAGCCAGAACCGCTCCGAGGAGGACCGCGCCGGCGTGGCCCGCGGCCTCGCCGCCGAGGGCCGTGAGCCCGGGGGGCTGGTGCAGCCGTGAGGACCGGCCGGGTCCGGGAGCGCTTCACCGGCCGGATCGCCGGGGTCGGCAGCAGCAGCGGCGTCCGCGTGGTCGTCGGCCGCTGGGACGACTCGCCGTGGGGCCCCTTCACCGACGTCATGGTCGAGGACGCCTCGGGCCACCGCGTCCTGCTGGCCCCTGACGACCGCGTGCGCCACTTCGTCGCGTCGACCTACTCCTTCGACGAGCACGTCATCGAGCCGGTGTCGGTCGAGGACACCCCTGCCGGCTGGCAGGTCACGACCCCGTCGCTGTCGCTCGGCCTCGAGGTGGGCAACCGTACGCCGCTGGGCCTGCTGCTCGGCCTCGTGCCCGCGCGCGTCGCGACGGCACCGTGGTTCTGCGCGCTGGCCGACCCCCTTGCCCGCGTCGTGCTGCGCGGCGTCCGGACGCGGGGGACGGCCGGCAACGACCGGCGCGAGTGGTACGGCGCGACGTCGGTCGCGGCGGTCACCAGGATCACCGGGGCCTGGCGGGGGACCGGCCTGGGTGTTCTCGCGTCCGTCGACCCGCCCTGCCGGTTCGGCTTCTCCAGCACGCCGAGGCGGCCCTCGGTGACACGCGTGGTGACCACGATCGAACGGCCCGTGTAGCGCCGCCGAGGACGACCGTCTGACGACGGACGCCTCGGCGGCGCTCCCGCGTCACCGGCGGACGGTGAACCGCCACTTCTCGACGGTCCGGTTGCCGAGCGCGTCCTTCGCGACGAGGCGCACGGTGTGGCGGCCGGGGGACAGGGCCCGGTCCGGCGTCCAGCTCAGCCGGCCGCGTCGCGCGTCGTAGCGCACGCCGGGCACCCGCGTGCCGTCGACGAACAGCCGCAGGCCGGCCGGGCGGACCTCGGAGTGCCTGTCCGTGACGAGCGCGCCGACCTTCGGCGTGCGGTCGCGGGTCGCCCCCGTCGGCGTGACCTTCCGGACCCGCGGCCCGGTCCGGTCGACCGTCCACGCGGCGGTCGCGGGCGTGGGGTCGACGCCGCCGGCGGTGACCGCCCGGACCCGCACCTCGTGCGCACCGTCGGCCAGGTCGCGGTAGGTGCGGGGCGAGGCGCACGCCTGGAACGCCGATCCGTCGAGCGAGCACTCGAACGTCGCTCCCGCAGCGCCCGGACCGGTCGCGGAGAACCCGATGGTCGCCGTCCTCGAGCGCGTGGTGTCGCGCGGAGCGACCGTGATCCGGGTGTCCGCGACCGGCTCGGCGGCCTTGGTGACCGTGACGGTCACCGTGGCGGTGTCGGTGTCGGCACCGTCGGTGACGACGTAGTCGAACGCGTCGTCACCGGTGTACCCGGCGTCCGGGGTGTAGGTGACGGTGCCGTCGGCGCCGGCGACCGCCGTGCCGTGCGCCGGCTTCGTCACCGACTCGACGGAGAGCTCGTCGCCCTCGTCGGCGTCGCTGTCGTTGGCCAGCACGTCGACGCGGACGGCCGTGCCCCGCTGCGTCGTCGCCCGGTCGTCGGTCGCCACCGGCGCGGTGTTGACCGGGTCGACCGGGTCCTCGCCGTCGACGGTGAAGCTGTCGAACGACACGACGTCACCGCTCTGCAGCACGCCCGCGGCGAAGACGCCGAACCGCGGCGCCACCACCGGGTTGCTGACCGTCCTGGGCATGTCCACCCAGCTCGCTCCGTCGTCGAACGAGACCGAGCCGGTGTAGGTGCTCCCGGCCTTGACCAGGCGCAGGCGCACGTCGCTCAGGTCGGCGCCGGCCGGCACCACGATCTCGGGCTGCGGGTTGGCCCCGACGATGACGTCGCCGACCTCCGAGCGCAGCTCGAACCGGTTCGGCGCCGAGCGGCCGTCGTCGGAGATGGACACGAGCTTGACGTAGTTCGCGTCGTCGCCGTAGGCCATCAGGCCGGCCTGGCTCCACCCACCGTCGAGGCCCCTCACGTCGGCCACCGTCTCGATGGTCCAGTCCGTGCCGGCGTGGTCGGGCGACTGCAGGACGAGGTTCGACTTGCTCGTCCCGCTCTGGTAGATCTCGCCCGTCGTGGTGGTGAGGTGCAGGCGCCCGTCGGCCACCTCGAGCAGGTCGGGGTCCTCGGCCACGATCGCGTTCCAGCGGCAGTCGTCGAGGGCGGCGCCCTCGAAGGTGTCGTCGGGGCTCTCGAGGTCGCAGTCCTCGAACACGGTCACGGCCACCGAGGCGATGTCGCTGCCGCCGTTGCCGTCCTCCACCGTGTAGCTGAACGAGTCGGCGCCGGAGAAGCCGGCGTCCGGCGTGTAGCGGACGGTGCCGTCGTCGTTCACGGCGGTCGTCCCGTGCGCCGGGTCGGTGGCGCTGGCGACGGTGAGGTCGTCACCGTCCGGGTCGGTGTCGCCCACCAGGACCGGCACGTCGACCGGGGTGCCCTCCAGCGTCGTGGCGGAGTCGTCGTCGGCGACGGGCGCCCGGTTCTGGTCGGCGGGCTCGACGCGGAAGTAGTCGAACGTCGCCGTCCGGCCGGCCTGCTGGACACCGAGGGCGAAGACCCCGAAGTCCATGTCGGCCGTCGGGTTGGAGACCGTGCCGACGGTCTGCCACTCGCCGCCGTCGAACGCTGCCTCACCGGTGTAGCTGTTCCCGGTCTTGGTCAGCCGCAGCCGGTACGACGTGACGTTGGCCGGTGCCGCCAGCTCGGGCTGCGGGTTGAGGATCGCGGCGTTCGACTCCGAGCGGAGCTCGATGCGGTTGATCCGGCCCGCGTTGGTGTCGCTGATCGGGTCGAGCTTGACGTAGTTGTCGTCGTCGCCGTAGATGATCAGCCCGCCCTGGGCGTAGCCGTCGGTGAACGTCGTCGACATCTTCGTCTCGATCGAGTAGTCCTCGGTCGTGTTGGTGTCGGACTGCAGGATGATGTTCCTCGTGCCCGACGGGTCGGACCCCTGGTACAGGTCACCCGTGGTCGCCGAGATCGTCAGCGCACCGTTCTCCACGTCGTACAGCGAGGCGTCCTCGCGCACGATCGCGTTCCAGCGGCACGTGTCCAGGGCGGTGCCGTCGAACTCGTCGGTCGGGTCCGCGGCCCCGGACGTGCCGTCCGGGTCGAAGCGGATCCAGTCGAACGTCGCCGTCGGGGTTCCCTGCGCGCCGCCGGAGACCGCCGCCGGACCGATCTTCGGGTCCGCGAACGAGCTCATCGGCGCCGGCCGGCCGACCGGCGAGAAGGTCTCGCCGTCGGTGGAGTAAGACGCCCGCAGGTCGGTGCCGTCCGAGGTGAGCCGCACGTAGTAGGTCGTGGGGAAGCCCTCGGGGACACCTCCCAGCTTGTCCTCGGCGTTGTTGCGCGGCGAGCCCTGCGCCTCGTAGATGAACTCGACGTCGCGGTTCCCGCCCGCCGAGATGAGGTGGACCGAGGCCCAGTTCTCGTCGTCGGAGTAGACCCGCAGGCCGGCCTGCTGGTAGTTCTCCGAGACCACGGCGGTGACCTTCGCCGTGACCTGCCACGCGCCGTCCGGCGTCTGCTGGACGATGATGTCCTCGGCGTTGCCGCCGGGACCGTAGAGGCTGCCGCTGTTGATCGGCAGCTGCAGGCCGCCGTCCGCCACGCTCCACTCGCCGCTGTCGCGGATGACGTCCCACTTGCCGTCGAGCGAGCTGCCGTCGAACTCGTCGGACTGCTGCACGCCGCAGGCGTTGAGAACGCGGATCGGGACCGTCGAGTAGCCGCTGGCCCCGGACGGGTCGGTCGCGGTCAGGCGCGCGGTGTAGGTGCCCGGCTCGGTGTAGGTGTACTCGGCGTCGAGGCTGGTGGCGGTGTCGCCGTCACCGGGCACCCCGAAGTCCCACCGGTAGGTCAGCTCGTCGCCGTCGAAGTCCGACGCGGAGCCGGTGAAGTCGACGGTCAGCGGCGCGGTGCCCTGGGTGGGGGTGCCCTGTGCACCCACCTGCGGCCTGGAGTTGACCGAGACGCCCTTGCCGGCTGCGTCGAAGAAGTTCACGTTGAACAGGCCCGTCGCGGAGGGGTTGGCGTTGGTGAACACCAGGAACAGCTCGTGCGAGCCCTGCTGCGCCGACTCCGCGATGTCCATGTCGACGAACTGCCACTGCTGCCAGCCGCCGGTCACGGGGACCGCGACCGACCCCGCCAGGGGTCCGGTCGGGCTGTCGAGTCGGGCCTCGATCGTGCCGCCGGCCCCGGCCGAGGCGACCCGGAAGCGCAGGCGCGGCACCTGCGACAGGCTGATCGGCGCGTAGGACACGTGGTCGCCGGCGTCGATGTTGGACAGGTTGCGCGCTCCGCCGAGCGGGTCGGTGGTCGCCTCGGTCTCGACGCCCTGGCGGGTGGTGGTGTGCTCGGCCTGCTTGCGCTTGGGCTGCAGCACGACCTCGTCCTCGCCGGTCAGCGTGCGGACGCCGTTGCCGCCCTCGTCGGTGTAGCTGGCGTTGATGACGCCGAAGATGTTGGCCGAGGCGTCGTGGCCCTCGTCCTGCACGGTCGGCAGGACGACGTCACAGCCGGTGCGCGAGCTGAGCGGGTGGCCGTGCGAGTCGTGGCCCAGGACGTAGTCGATCTCGACCCGGTCGCAGTCGATCGTCCCGTCCTCCGGGTCGCTCACGTTGACCTTCACCCGCACGGAGTCGCCGAACTCGAAGAAGCCGCCGTTGGGCGGGAGCTCGATCTCGACGCTCGGCCGGGTGTTGCCGACCGTGACGACCGCGGTGGCGACGCCGGTGCGGCCGGTGGAGTCGGTCACCGTCAGGCGGGCGTCGTACACCCCGACCTGGGTGTAGACGTGCGTCGGGTTGGCCTCGGTGGAGTCGACCGTGCCGTCGTTGTCGAAGTCCCAGGCGTAGCCCACGATCGAGTCGCCCTGGTCGGGGTCGCTCGAGCCCGCGCTGGAGAACTGCACCTCCAGCGGCGCCGCGCCGGAGTCGGGCGTGGCGGTGGCCGAGGCCGAGGGGGAGCGGGCGCCCTCGTTGATCGCGTTGATCTTGTAGACGGCCGAGTTCTCGTTGCCGGTGAAGTAGCCACCGTTGCCGTAGTCGAGGACGTAGAGGGAGCCGTCGGGACCGAACTCCATGTCCATCGCCGCGTACAGCGTCATGGAGTCGAAGAACGGGTCGATGCCGGCCACGTCGCCCTCGGCGTCCATCGCGATGTCACGGATCCACCCGCGGGTCCACTCACCGGCGAAGAAGTGGTTGTCGAAGTACTCGGGGAACTTCACGTCCGAGTCGAGCTCGGGGTCGAAGTTGTAGACCGGGCCGGCCATCGGGCCCTCGCCGCCGCCGCCGAACTCGCCGGTGGTGACGCCGTTGTAGGTGACGTTGCCGCCGTCGTACTTGATCCAGGCGGGCTGGGCCGGGGGCAGGTTGGTGAGGCCGGTGTTGCGGGGGCTGTTGTTGACCGGCGCCGAGCAGTCGAACTTCGGGCCGGTGGTGCCGGTCGCGAAGTTCCAGTCGTTGTAGGTCTCGGCCGCGGTGTTGGACCCGGTGCAGTAGGGCCACCCGAAGTTGCCCGCCTCGCGGATCTGGTTGAACTCCACGATGCCGCCGGGGCCGCGGTTGGGGTTGGCGCTGCCGGCGTCCGGACCGTACTCACCGAGGTAGACGTAGCCGGTGCGCTTGTCGACGGTCATGCGGAAGGGGTTGCGGAAGCCCATCGCGTAGATCTCGGGGCGGGTCTTGCCCTGGGTGTCCGACGCCTCGGGGAAGAGGTTGCCCGCCGGCACGGTGTAGCTCGCCGCCGTCGGGTCGGGGGTGATGCGCAGCACCTTGCCGCGGAGGTCGTTGGTGTTGGCGGAGCTGCGCTGGGCGTCGTACGCGGGGTTGCGGGTGGGTCGTTCGTCGAGCGGCGCGTAGCCGTCGGAGGCGAACGGGTTGGAGTCGTCGCCGGTGGACAGGTACAGGTTGCCGTCGGCGTCGAAGTCGATCGCACCGCCCGCGTGGCAGCAGATGCCCCGGTCCGCCTCGACGCGCAGCAGCTCCTGCTCGGTCGACGGGTCGAGGTCGTCGTCGACCATCTTCATCCGGGTCAGGACGTTGTAGCCCTTCCACGCCGCGAAGTCCTCGGCCGTGCCGTCGTTGGGGGCGTCGCCGCTCGGGGTGTCCAGCGGCGGGGCGTAGTAGAGGTAGACCCAGCCGTCCTCCTCGAAGTCGGGGCTGACCGTGACGCTCTGCAGGCCGTCCTCGTCGTGGGAGTAGATCGGCACGTCGTGCAGGAGGGTGGTGTTGCCCTCGAGGTCGGTGAGGAAGATGCGGCCGTCACGGGCGTTGTGCAGCACCCGGCCGTCGGGCAGGACCGAGATGCTCATCGGCTCCCCAACCTTGTCGACGCCCTTGGCGAGGGTGACCTGCTCGAAGGAGGCGTCGCCGGGCGGCACCGGCGTGCAGGCGTCCGGGGCCTGGCCGGCGGCGTACTGGATGCCGCCGAGCAGGTGCGTGCGGAAGAGCGGCTCGGAGAACGAGGCGTCGGTGTGGCCGCCGCCGGTGTAGAAGCTGCGGCCGCCGTCGAACTCCTGGTACCACGCGATCGGGTGGTCGTCGTCGGTGGCGTTGCCGTCGTTCTCGACGTACGTCGACTCGTCGAGCGTCGCCAGGACGTGGATGTGGGGGTCGACGCGCGGGCTGTAGTCGGGTCCGCCGCCGTTGACGACCGGGTTCTCCGGGGCCTGGAAGTTGTACCACTCGTCGGTGCGGGTCCACTTCTGCGGCAGCGCGCACGAGGAGGGGTGCTCCTGGTCCTCCACGTCGATGGTGGCGGTCGGGGTGCCGGCCGGGTGGCTCTGGAAGTACGCGCCGACCAGCTGGCCGTACCACGGCCAGGTGTACTCGGTGTCGGAGGCGGCGTGCACGCCGACGTAGCCGCCGCCGGCCTGGATGTAGTCCTCGAACGCCGCCTGCTGGCTGGCGTTGAGCACGTCGCTGGTCGTGGAGAGCCACACGACGGCCTCGTACTGCGCCAGGTTGGCCGCGGTGAACTGGGCGGCGTCCTCGGTGGCGTCGACGTTGAAGCCGTACTGCGCGCCGAGGCGCTCGATGGCCCGGATCCCCGCCCCGATCGAGCCGTGCCGGAAGCCGGTCGTCTTGCTGAAGACCAGGACGTCGTACGTCGGCGCCGCGAGGCTCGCGGCCGCGTCCCGTGCGGCTGCGGGCGGCGCGTCGGCCGGGTCGGGCCCGGCCGCGGACGCGGCGGCCGGCGCGACGGCCAGGCTTCCGCCGGCCACGGCGAGGGCGAGGGAGCTCGCGACGGTCCTGACGCGTGCCGCGGGTGAACGGAACCTGCTCATGCTGTCCTGCCTTCTGGTGACCTGGGGGCGTGGGGGCGAGTGCGAGTGGATGCCGGGCCGGCTGTGTCGGCCGGGTCGGGCGCCGGCGGCGGCCGGTGGCGACATCGGGTCGGGCCGGCGGGCCGATGCGGGGGCCCGGGACGCGCGCTCGCGCGGCGCATCAGCGGCTGCAGCAGAGCGGCTCTGGCCATCGAGTCGGTCGCCCATCTCCCGAGGGGTCCCGGCGGCCCCGTGATGCACGTCACAGTAGGTACCTCGATTCGTCGACGTCAACACACAAGTGGCACCACTTCGCGCGGTCCTTCGACAGAAGTTGCACCCGGCGGCTCGAAAGGGCGGGCCGCTTCCCGAGCCGGCGCCGCTCCCGGCTGCGTCCCCGACCGCGGGGGCCCCGCGGAACCGGCGTGAACCGGCTCACGCCGCCTCGCTCGGGCCCGGCGCAGCGCCTGCCCCGGATTCGACATGGCCGCGTGATCGTGTTCTGGTGGATGGGCCGCAGGCAGTGCCCCTCGTCGCGGACGAGGCGCCTCCCGTCGCGAGGTGAGACGCGCCGCGGCCTCGACGCCCGACACGACGGCGTCGCGTCCGAGCGCCCCGGAGGCGCAGAACTCCCTGTGAGGTCCGAAGCACGTGCGTGCCACCACACCCGCCCTGTCCGCCCGGCTCCGAGGCGCCGCCGCCGGCACCGCCGCGGCCGCCCTGGCCCTGACCCTCGTTCCCGGCAGCGCCGCCGCCCAGCAGGACGCCGACCCGGTCGCTGTGCGCCTGAAGGTGGCGGACCAGCCCGCCGTCGAGGTCGCGAGCGCTCCCCGGGCGTGGCCCGGCCGGCTGCTCGAGGCCCACGGCGTCCCCGTGGACCGCAACGACCTGGTGGACGTCGTCCGCGACGGTCGTGAGGTGTCCGGCCCGCGCAAGCGCCTGCGGCAGGGCGACGTCGTACGCCTGACCGACGTGGTCAAGGAGCGCAAGACCAAGCGCGAGCGGGTCCGCGCCGGCACCGTCGAGGTGCACACCACGAAGCTCGCGCCCGGCCGCCGGAAGGTCGTGCGCCAGGGTCGGCCCGGCGTCCGCCGCGTCGTCGCGGTGAGGACGCTCCACAACGGCGAGCCGGTGAGGTACCGCGTCGTGAAGCGCACGGTCGTGAAGGACCCCCGGCCGCGTCGGGTCCTCGTCGGCCGCGAGCCGTACGCCGTCCCGGGTACCGCCGGACTCGACTGGGGCGCCCTCGCCAACTGCGAGTCGGGCGGCAACCCGCGCGCGGTGAACCCAGCCGGCTACTACGGGCTGTACCAGTTCGACCTCGGGACGTGGCGCAGCGTGGGCGGCACCGGTGTCCCGACCGCCGCCTCGGCCGGCGAGCAGACCTACCGCGCCAAGCTGCTCTACAAGCAGCGTGGGCGCTCCCCGTGGCCCACCTGCGGCCGGCTGCTCTGAGCGCGGGCACAGGCGAACCCGCGGCGAGCTGCCTGCGGCGTGCGTGCTGTCGTGGGCTCACTCGCCGACGCGGGTGCGCACCTCGTAGAGCTCGGGGAAGAACGTCAGGTCCAGCGCCCGCCTGAGGAAGTCGACCCCGGACGACCCGCCGGTGCCGACCTTGTGGCCGATCACCCGCTGGACGACCTGCAGGTGCCGGAAGCGCCACTGCTGGAAGGCGTCCTCGACGTCGACGAGCTCCTCGCAGGTCTCGTAGACGCCCCAGTGCTCCGCCGGGGCGGCGTAGACGCCGGCGAAGAGGTCGACCAGCTCCTGGTCGGTCGCGTAGGGCTGCGACCAGTCGCGGTCGAGGAGCCGTCCGGGGACGGCGTACCCCTGGCGCGACAGGTACGCGAGGAACTCGTCGTAGAGCGACGGCTCGTGCAGGAGCTCCTCGAGCGCCGCCCGGGCCGCGCCGTCGTGGGCGTGCACCTTCACCATGTCGGCGTTCTTGTTGCCGAGCAGGAACTCGACCTCGCGGTACTGCGCGGACTGGAAGCCCGAGCTCGTGGCGAGGAAGGGCCGGATCTCGGCGTACTCGCTGGGCGTCAGCGTCGCGAGCACCGACCACTGGTCGGTGAGGGTGTGCTGGATGTGCTTGATGCGCGCCATCCGCTTGAGCGCGGGGGAGAGGTCGTCGGTGCGCAGCAGGGCGCGCGCCGAGCGCAGCTCGTGGATCATCAGCTTGAGCCACAGCTCGCTCGTCTGGTGCTGGATGATGAAGAGCAGCTCGTCGTGCTGCGGCGGGTCGGAGAGCGGCTGCTGGGCCGAGAGGAGCACGTCGAGGCGGAGGTAGTCGCCGTAGGACATCGCCTTCGAGAAGTCCCGCTGGATGCCCTCTTCGAGGTCGCGCTTGATCGGTGAGTCGCCCATGAGGGGACGGTAGTCGGTGTCCTCGTCTACCGTCGCACCCATGCCCCTCGCGACCACCGAGCTCACCCGCACCTGGGCGCCCGACTGGCCGTGCTCTTCCGCGCAGGTGCTGCGTCCGCAGCGGCGCGGGGCCGGCGACCCGACCCAGCGGCACGAGGACTCGGGCCGCATCTGGCGGGCGATGCGTACGCCGCTCGGACCGGCGTCGCTGTGCGTGGAGCCGCGGCCGTCGGCCGGCGAGGTCGTGGGCCGGGCGTGGGGGCCGGGCGCGGAGTGGGCGCTCGACCGGATGCCCGCCCTGCTCGGCGCGAACGACGACCCGGAGGGCTTCGAGGCGCACCACCACCCGGAGGTGGCCGCCGGTTGGCGGACGCACCGGCACTGGCGCCTCGGCGCGACGGGCCTGGTGATGGAGTCGCTGGTGCCCTCGATCCTCGAGCAGAAGGTGACCGGCAAGCAGGCCTTCGGCTCCTTCCGCGAGCTCGTGCGGCGCCACGGCGAGCCGGCGCCCGGCCCGGTCGCGTCGCTGCGGCTCATGGTCCAGCCGACGCCCGAGACGATCGCCGCCATCCCGTCGTGGGAGTGGCTGCGGCTCGGCGTCCAGCCCGCGCAGTCCCGCACGGTCGTCACCGCCTGCCGGCTGGCGGCCTCGATCGAGCGCGTCGCCGAGCTGCCCGTCGAGGAGGCAGACCGGCGCCTGCGCTCGATCCGCGGCATCGGCGTGTGGACCAGCGCCGAGGTCCGGCAGCGCGCGCTCGGCGACCCCGACGCGGTGAGCTTCGGTGACTACCACCTCGCCAACTGGGTGGGCTGGGCGCTGGTCGGACGCGACATCACCGACGACGAGATGGCCGAGATGCTCGAGCCCTACCGCCCCCAGCGGGGGCGCGCTGCCGCGATGGCGATCGCGGGCGGCCGTGCCCGCCCCCGGCGCGGCCCGCGGATGAGCGTGCCGGCGCACCTGCCGACGCGCTGAGCCCCGCTCCCGGGCGGGCGGCGGTGCGTCAGGCAGCTTCCGGCGCTGCAGAACCTGCGCCACGCACCGCTCGGCCTCGTTTCGAGCTGGCGGCGGTGCGTGAGGCAGCTTCCGGGCTCGCGAAACCTGCGCCACGCACCGCTCGGCCTCGTTTCGAGCTCCAGCGGTGCGTGAGGCAGCTTCCGGCGCTGCAGAACCTGCGCCACGCACCGCTCGGCCTCCCTCCGCGCGGGCGGTGCGTGAGGCAGCTTCCGGGGTCGCGAAACCTGCGCCACGCACCGCTCAGGCCCACTTCGAGCTGCCGGCGGTGCGTGAGGCAGCTTCCGGGGTCGTGAAACCTGCGCCACGCACCGCTCGATCCCAGGGCGGTGCGTGAGGCAGCTTCCGGGGCTGCAGAACCTGCGCCACGCACCGCTCGGCCTCATTCCGAGCTGCCGGGCAGCGGTGCGTGAGGCAGCTTCCGGGGCCGCAGAACCTGCGCCACGCACCGCTCGGCCTCGCTTCGGGCGGGCGGCGGTGCGTGAGAGCCGGCTCGAGCGGTCCAGACCCCCCGCAATTGGTGTCGCCGCCGCCCGGACGGCGGGAGTAGCGTCGAGGGGACGGGTGAAGGCTGTGAGGGAGGCCGCCATGGGCGACGTCGATCCTGTCCTGCTGCTGGCCACGACCGACGCGACCTCGCGCGAGGTGATCGGCTCGGAGCTGCGACGCCGCTACGGCGGCGACTACGAGGTCGTCGTCTGCGCCGACTACGCGCACGCGCGGGCGGTCCTGGAGGGGCTGCGCCGGTGGGAGCGCCAGGTCGCGCTCGTCATCGCCTGCTTCGGCCCGGACGACCGCGACGGGCTCGACTTCCTGCGCCGGGCGTACGCGTTGCACCCCTCGGCCAAGCGCGCGATCGCCGCGATCTGGGGCGACTTCGCGAGCACGCGCGACGTCTTCACGGCCATCGGCCACGGCCACGCCGAGCTCGTGCTGCTGCGGCCGGAGCGGCGCCGCGACGAGGAGTTCCACGGCACGATCACGGACGCGCTTGACGACTGGCACCTGGCGCAGGGCATCGGCTTCGAGGCGGTGCGCATCATCGGTGAGCAGCGCGACGAGCGCACGCACGCGCTGCGCGACCAGTTCGGCCGCAACCACATCCCGGTCGGCTTCCACCAGGTCGGCACGGAGTCGGCCACCCGGCTCCTCGACGGGCTGGGCCTGCGCGACCCCGAGCTCCCGGTGCTGCAGCTCGCGTTCACGAGTCCGCCGACGACGCTGGTCGCGCCCACCGACCTCGAGATCGCCGACGCGTTCGGCCTGATGTCGCCGCTGTCCGACGACCGCGTCTACGACGTCGTGGTCGTCGGCGCCGGCCCCAGCGGGCTCGCCGCCGCCGTCTACGCCTCCTCCGAGGGCCTGTCGACGATGGTGGTGGAGCAGTCCGCCGTGGGCGGCCAGGCCGGCACGTCCTCGCTGATCCGCAACTATCCCGGCTTCTCCCGCGGCGTCAGCGGCGCGCACCTGGCGTTCCGGTCCTTCCAGCAGGCGTGGTCGTTCGGCAGCGAGTACTTCTTCCTGCGTCAGGTCCAGGCGCTGGGCACGGACGGCCCGCTGCGCACGGTCGGGATGTCCGACGGCAGCGTGGTGCGCGCCCGCAGCGTCGTGGTCGCCACCGGCGTCGACTACCGGCTCCTCGACGTGCCCTCCCTCGACGCGCTCGTCGGACGCGGCGTGTTCTACGGCGCTGCGGTGTCGGAGGCGCCGTCGATGGCCGGGCAGGAGGTGTACGTCGTGGGCGGCGGCAACTCGGCCGGGCAGGCGGCGCTCCACCTGGCCCGCTACGCGCGGCAGGTGACGCTGCTGGTACGCGGGTCCTCGCTCGCCGCCAGCATGTCGGAGTACCTCGTCTCCCAGCTGGAGGCGACCCGCAACGTCGCCATCCGCTACCGGACGGCGGTGCTCGACGGGCGCGAGGAGGACGGCTGCCTGGCCCGGCTGACGCTGGGCGACCCGCACGGAGCGACGGGCGCCGAGGAGGTGGCGGCCGGCGGACTGTTCGTGCTCATCGGGTCGGTCCCGCGGACCTCCTGGCTGCCTGCGGAGGTCGCGCGCGACGAGGCCGGCTTCGTCCGCACGGGCGAGGACGGACGGCTGCCGCTGGAGACCACCATCGACGGCGTCTTCGCTGTCGGCGACGTGCGCGCCGGCTCGATCAAGCGGGTGGCGACCGCCGTCGGCGACGGGGCGACCGTGATCGCGCTGCTCCA
The DNA here is from genome assembly GCF_017916385.1 of Nocardioides xinjiangensis. Classification (NCBI taxonomy): domain Bacteria; kingdom Bacillati; phylum Actinomycetota; class Actinomycetes; order Propionibacteriales; family Nocardioidaceae; genus Nocardioides; species Nocardioides xinjiangensis. The sequence continues at coordinate 151,352 of NZ_JAFMSW010000001.1, read as the reverse complement.
CGGCTACCTCGCCGCGCACCCGGCGCCCGCCGGCGCACCGTGAGCCGGCGGCGGGCGCGACGCGACGCCCCTGTCGCGCCGTCGATGCGGGCGCTGCTGCTGGTCGCGGCCCTCCTCGTCTTCCTCGCCGGGCTGCAGCTGACCGTCTTCACCACGCGGACCGCGGACTGGTTCGCCTGGACGATCGACGTGCCGATGACCGCCGTGTTCCTGGGGGCGGCCTACTGGTCGAGCGCCGTGCTCGAGGTCGCCGGCGCCCGGTCGCCCGGGTGGGGCCGCGCGCGGCTGACGGTGTGGACGGTGCTGGTCTTCACGACCCTGACGCTCGTCGTCACGCTGGTCCACCTCGAGAGGTTCCACCTCGGAGCCGGGCACCCGACCAGCGCACGGCTCGTCACCTGGGGGTGGCTCGCGATCTACGCCGGCGTGCCGGTGGCGATGGTCCTCGGGCTGGTGGTGCAGGCGCGGGTCCCGCGGGGCCCGGACGTCGTACGCACCTCGCTGCCGGCGGCGCTGCAGTGGCTGCTGGTGCTGCTCGCGCTGGTCCTCGTCGGCACGGGCGTCGCCCTGCTCGCGGCACCGGAGCGGGCGAGCGAGGTGTGGGCGTGGCCGCTGACCCCGCTGACGGCACGCGCCGTCGGTGCCTGGCTCGTCGGGCTCGGCTGGGCGGCGGCGCACGCCCGGCTGGTCGACGACGCCGGCCAGGTGCGCCCGCTCGGCTGGACCGGCGCCGCCTTCGTGGTGCTGCAGGTGGTCGCCCTCGCCCGCCACGGTGACGCGCTCGACCGCACCGGCTGGCAGGCGGCGGCGTACGTCGCGGCGCTGGCGTGGATCGCCGTCGTGTCGGCGTGGATCCTCGCGCTCAGAGGAGGGGGCGCAGCGGTGCGAGGAAGCTCTCGGTGAACTTGCGGTTGAGGTCGCGTGCCTCCCACTCCGACAGGGTCAGCTCGAGGCAGTTGGACTCGTCGGTGCGGAACACGTCCTCCATCACCTCCGCGAACGCCGGGTCGATGACCTCGAGGTTGACCTCGTAGTTGCCCTGGAGGCTGAGCCGGTCGATGTTGGCGGTGCCGACCGTCGCCCAGCTGCCGTCGATGGTGGCGGTCTTGGCGTGCACCATCGCGTCCTTGAAGCGCAGGATCCGTACCCCGGCCGCGAGCAGCTGGCCGAAGTAGCCGCGCGAGATCCAGTCGGCGACGACGTGGTTGGACTTCAGCGGCAGCAGGATCCGTACGTCGACGCCCCGCCGCGCTGCGTCGGCGAGGCAGTCCACGAAGTCCTGGTCGGGCAGGAAGTAGGCGGTGGTGAGCCAGACGTTGCGGCTGGCCCGGCTGATCGCCTCGAGGTACATGCTGCGGATCGGGAAGCTCCACTGCCGCGGGATGTTCTTGTGGATGCGGATCTGCGGGTCCCAGTCGGAGGCGGTCTCCAGCAGCAGCGGCCGGTCGTTGCGACGGATCCGGTGCCGGCGGTTGAGGTTCCAGAAGTCGGCGAAGGCGCGCTTCATGTCCCACACCCCGGGCCCGGTGATGCGGACGTGCGTGTCCCGCCACTCGGTGGCGTAGGCGGAGCCGACGTTGTAGCCGCCGAGGAAGCCGACCTCCTCGTCGACGACCAGCATCTTGCGGTGGTTGCGGCCGTAGCCGCGCAGGTTCCAGAAGCGCAGCCCCGCGGTCCAGACCGGGTAGCGCAGCACCTTGAGCTTCGGCGAGAAGCGCTTGAAGGCGGGGGAGACGACCATGTTGGCGAAGCCGTCGTAGATGCAGTGGACGTCCACGCCGCGGTCGGCGGCCGCGGTCAGGGCGGTCTTGAACTTCCACCCGATCTCGTCGCCCTTCCAGATGTAGGTCTCGAAGAGGATCTGCTTCTTGGCGCCGTCGATCGCGGCCAGCATGTCGTCGTAGAGGTCGCGGCCGAACGTGTACGTCGTGATCTCCCCGTCGCCGACCGGGACGGTCCGCGGCCCGGTGACGGGGAACGGCTTCGGCCTCTTGCCGCGGCGGCGGTATGAGTCGACCAGGGACAGGGCGACCGCGAACCCGATCTGGAGCCCGAGCAGCGTGAGCAGGGTGCGCCGGACAGCGGTCAGCGTTCGGGCGACGGTCACGGGCACAATGTAGCCAGCGGCCCGGCCCGGGGCGTCGAGGCCCGGCGGAGGGCCGGGTCCCCGGGCGCACCCGAACGGGAGGACCCGCTGTCGGTGGCTCCGCGTACGCTCGAGGCATGCGTCCAGTCACCGATCTCCAGCGCCGGGTGGCCCCCTTCAAGGTGGTGTCCGACTACGAGCCCTCCGGCGACCAGCCGGCGGCGATCAAGGAGATCGTCGGCCGGATCCAGGGCGGCGAGAAGGACGTCGTCCTCCTCGGCGCGACCGGCACGGGAAAGACCGCCACCGTCGCGTGGGTGGCCGAGCAGCTGCAGCGTCCGGTCCTCGTGCTCCAGCCCAACAAGACCCTGGCCGCGCAGTTCGCCAACGAGCTGCGCCAGCTGTTCCCCCACAACGCCGTCGAGTACTTCGTCTCCTACTACGACTACTACCAGCCCGAGGCCTACGTCCCCCAGACCGACACCTACATCGAGAAGGACTCCTCGATCAACGAGGAGGTCGAGCGGCTGCGGCACAGCGCCACCAACAGCCTCCTCACGCGACGCGACACGATCGTGGTCTCGACGGTGTCCTGCATCTACGGCCTCGGCACCCCGCAGGAGTACGTCGACCGCATGCTGCGGCTCAAGGTCGGCGAGGAGCACGACCGCGACTCCGTGCTGCGCCGGCTCGTGGAGATCCAGTACACCCGCAACGACATGTCCTTCACCCGCGGCACCTTCCGGGTGCGCGGCGACACCCTCGAGATCTTCCCGGTCTACGAGGAGCTCGCCATCCGCGTGGAGTTCTTCGGCGACGAGGTCGAGCGGCTGATGACGCTGCACCCGATCACCGGCGAGGTGGTCTCGGACGACACCGAGCTCCACGTGTTCCCTGCCACCCACTACGTCGCCGGGCCGGAGCGGATGGAGCGGGCGATCCGGGGCATCGAGCTCGAGCTCGACGACCAGCTCGCGGCGTTCGAGAAGCAGGGCAAGCTGCTCGAGGCGCAGCGCCTGCGGATGCGCACGACCTACGACGTGGAGATGATGCGCCAGGTCGGCTCCTGCTCCGGGATCGAGAACTACTCGATGCACATGGACGGCCGCACGCGCGGCAGCGCCCCGAACACCCTCCTCGACTACTTCCCCGAGGACTTCGTGCTCGTCATCGACGAGTCCCACGTCGCGGTGCCGCAGATCGGCGGCATGTACGAAGGCGACATGTCGCGCAAGCGCAACCTCGTCGACCACGGGTTCCGGCTCCCGAGCGCGATGGACAACCGCCCGCTGCGGTGGGAGGAGTTCGTCGACCGGATCGGCCAGACGGTCTACCTGTCGGCCACCCCGGGCAACTACGAGCTCGACCGGGTGGGGGGCGTGGACAACACGGTCCAGCAGATCATCCGCCCGACCGGCCTGGTCGACCCCGAGGTCGTGGTGAAGCCGACCAAGGGCCAGATCGACGACCTGATCCACGAGATCCGCACCCGCGCCGACAAGGGCGAGCGGGTGCTGGTCACGACGCTGACCAAGAAGATGTCGGAGGACCTCACCGACTACCTCCTCGACGCCGGCATCCGCACCCGCTACCTCCACTCCGAGGTCGACACCCTCAAGCGCATCGAGCTGCTCCGCGACCTGCGCCTCGGCGAGTACGACGTGCTCGTCGGCATCAACCTCCTGCGCGAGGGCCTCGACCTCCCCGAGGTGTCGCTGGTGTCGATCCTCGACGCCGACAAGGAGGGCTTCCTGCGCTCCGACAAGTCGCTCATCCAGACCATCGGCCGTGCCGCGCGCAACGTGTCCGGCCAGGTCCACATGTACGCCGACAAGATCACGCCGTCGATGGAGTCGGCCATCGACGAGACCAACCGTCGTCGTGCCATCCAGGTCGCCTACAACGCCGAGCACGGCATCGACCCGCAGCCGCTGCGCAAGAAGATCGCCGACATCACCGAGATGCTCGCGCGCGAGGACGAGACCACCCAGGAGCTGCTGAAGACCTGGGCCGACGTCGGGCAGAAGGGGCGCGCTGGCGGCGTCAAGGCGGGCAAGTCGCCGACGCCCGCGCTGTCGAAGATCCACTCCGAAGCCCCCGACACCGCGGGCATCCCGAGCAGCGACCTCGCCGAGCTCATCCAGGGCCTGACCGACCAGATGAAGGCGGCCGCGGCAGAGCTGCAGTTCGAGGTGGCGGCGCGGCTGCGCGACGAGATCTCGGAGCTCAAGAAGGAGCTGCGGCAGATGATGGAGGCCACCAGGTGAGCGTCGGCGCGTGGCGAGGCGGCGTGCTGCCGGAGTCGCTACCGTCTGGCCCATGAGCACTCCCATCGACCTCGGCCGCCCCGTCTCCGGCAACGTCATCGACCTCATCCTCGAGGACCACCGCCGGTTCGAGTCCCTGATGCGCCAGCTGCGCGACAGCAGCTCCGACCGCGACGCCGTGCGCAAGGGCCTCGCCGCGCTGCACGTCGCGCACGCCGAGGCGGAGGAGAAGCACGTCTACCCCAAGCTGCGGCGCAAGCACGCGATCACCGCGCACGAGGCGGAGCACGGCGAGGAGGAGCACGCCGAGGGCCACGAGGCGATGCTCAAGGTGCTCGAGCTCAAGCGCACCGACACGCAGGCCTTCGACGACGCCGTCGAGGAGCTCGCGACCGCGCTCAACCACCACCTCACCGAGGAGGAGCTGACGATCCTCAACCCGGCGCGCGAGGAGATCTCCGAGAAGGTCCTCGACCAGCTCGGCGCCGAGTTCGCCGCCGAGCGCAACGCCCAGCTCGACGCCGACTGCGGCAGCATCGACAACGTCCGTCGCCTCGTCGAGGCGGCCGAGCGCGAGGGACTCCTCGACGACGAGGACGACGAGGACTCGGACGACTGAGCTCGCCGGGCGGCGCCGGCCGCTCGGGCGGCTAGCGCCGCCGCATCATGGTGAGGCCGACCATCCGCGAGACGACCATGGCGATGTAGAAGACCCCGACCATCATCTCGACCATCACCACGGCCCGGGCCTGCTCACCGACGGCGACGACGTCGGACAGCCCGACGCTGGTCAGCACCGAGAAGGACAGGTAGAGCAGCTCGAACCACGCCCGGCCGAATCCCTCGGCGTTGCTGAACGAGTCCGCCCACACGACCTGGACCACGGAGAACACGTAGGCGAAGCCCCACGCCACCACGGTGAACGCGGCGCCCGTGGCGTAGTACTCGTCCGTGGTGACCTCCTCGTCGTGGAACAGGTAGCGCAGCATCGCGTAGGAGACGTAGAAGTAGAACGGCGCGTGCAGCAGTCCCGACGTGAGCACGATCGGGTCCGTCTCCGGGAACACCGCCTCCAGCAGGGTCAGCACCATCGCCGGTGCGCCCAGGATGAGCACGACGCGGCTGACGTTGGGCGTGCGCCGGACGGCCAGCACCGCCGACCCCACCGCGAGCATGCCGATGACGCCCAGGAAGGCCCGCCCGACCGTGGAGTCGTCGAGGAAGGGCCACGCCAGCACCTGCAGCAGCTGGGCGCCCAGGAGCATCGCGGACGGGTGCGCTGTCAGTTGTCGGAACGGCCGGGTCACGACAACGGAGTCTAGGGAGCCGGGTGCGCCGCGTGGTGGAGGTCCGGCTGGGCTAGGTTCGCAGGGTGGGCGGACGGTCTGGGAGCTGGCTGGGCGGGGCGCTGGCGGTCGTGCTCGTCGGGCTGCTGGTCGCCATCGGGCTGGTCATGTCGTCGCGCGACGCCGTCGACGAGCCGCTGACGGCCGCCCAGCAGGACGTGGCGGCAGCGGCCCGGGCCGAGGCGCTCGCCTTCCTCACCGTCGACCACCAGGACATGGACCCGCTCGTCGAGGCGGTGCTGGCGGGCGCGACGGGGGAGTTCGCGGAGGAGTACCGGTCCCAGCGCGACACCCTCGTCAGCGAGGCCGAGCGCACCGAGGCGGTCTCCACGCCCGAGGTGGTCGCCCTCGGCGTGGGCGACCAGGACGACGACGCGGCCACCGTCCTGGTCGCCGCGAACAGCACGGTCATTAACACCGGCACCGACGCCCGGGGCGAGGTCCGGTACTACCGGCTCCGGATGCGGCTGGTGCGCGAGGGTGGGCGGTGGCTGACCAGCGACGTGGAGTTCGTGCGATGACGTCGCGACGCTGGGTGGCGGGACTGGCGGTGCTGGTGTGCGCCGCAGCGCTCGCCCTCACGTGGCTGCTGACGGGCACGGGCGGCGACGTGGGTCGGGCGGTGAGCAGCGCCGACTCCGCGGACGCGACCGTGGCGTCGGCGGCGGTCAAGGACGAGGTGCGCGACGTCGCCGCCGAGGCGACGCGGGCGGCGTACAGCTACTCGTGGGAGACCCTGGAGGACGACAAGGCCGCGGCCCGGCGCCTGATGACGCCGGCGATGCAGGACCGCTACGACCGGACGATGGCCGGCGTCGCGACCACGAGCCGGAGCGACCGCACGGTCGTCTCCGCCGACGTGGTCGACACCGCGCTGGTGACCGCCACGGCGCGGGCCGCCCGGGTGCTGGTGTTCGTCAACCAGCGCACCTCCGGCGCCGACCTCGCCGAGCCGAGGCTCGACCTCGACCGCGTGCTGGTGTCGCTGGAACGCGCCGGCGGCGGCGACGACGGGTGGAGGGTCAGCGAGCTCGACGCGCTGTGACAGCGCGCGTCGACCCTTGTGGACCGACGGTCCGACCGGAAGGATCCGCGACGTGGACGACGTGACGACCGACCTCCTGATCATCGGCGCCGGCCCGACCGGACTGTTCTCCGCCTACTACGCGGGGTTCCGCGGCCTGAGCGTCGCCGTCGTCGACTCGCTGCCCGAGCTGGGCGGCCAGATCACCGCCATGTACCCCGAGAAGGCGATCCTCGACGTCGCCGGCTTCCCCAGCGTCAAGGGCCGCGACCTCGTCGCCGGACTGGTCGAGCAGGCTGCCACCGCCGACCCGACGTACCTCCTCGACCGCACGGCCACCACCCTCGACCACGGCGAGGACCGGGTCGTCGTCACCCTCGACGACGGCACCCGCGTCACCGCGGGAGCGGTGCTCATCACCTCGGGCATCGGCAAGTTCAGCCCGCGACCCCTGCCCGCGGGGGAGGGGTGGGTGGGGCGCGGCATGGAGTTCTTCGTGCCCAGCTTCGCGCCGTACGCCGGCAAGGACGTCGTCGTCGTGGGCGGCGGGGACAGCGCCTTCGACTGGGCGCAGCACCTCGAGCCGATCGCGGCGTCGGTGACGCTGGTGCACCGGCGCGACGCCTTCCGCGCCCATGAGCGCACGGTCGCGGCGGTGCGGGCGTCGAGCGTCGAGATCGTCACCAACGCGCAGGTCACCGCGCTGCGCGGCGAGCGGCACCTCGAGGAGGTCGAGATCAGCGTCGACGGACAGGAGCCGCAGGTCCGCAAGGCGCAGGCCTTGGTGGCGGCGCTCGGGTTCATCGCCGACCTCGGCGCGATCCAGCAGTGGGGCCTGGAGACCCGCAAGCGGCACGTGGTGGTCGACTCGTCCATGCGCACGACGCTGCCTCGTGTCTTCGCCGCCGGCGACATCACCGACTATCCCGGCAAGGTCCGCCTCATCGCGGTCGGGTTCGGCGAGGCCGCGACCGCGGTCAACAACGCCGCGGTGGTCCTCGACCCGACCGCCCACGTCTTCCCGGGGCACTCCAGCGAGGCGTGAGCCGGAGCAGCGGGGACCGGGGTGGCCGGCGGGACGCCTACCCGCGAGTAGGCATAATGGGCGCGTGCGCATCGCCATGCTGTCCTACCGGAGCAAGCCTCACTGCGGTGGACAGGGCGTCTACGTCCGGCACCTGAGCCGCGAGCTCGTCCGCCTCGGCCACGAGGTCGAGGTGTTCTCCGGCCAGCCCTACCCCGACCTCGATGAGGGCGTGGTGCTCACCAAGGTGCCGAGCCTGGACCTCTACCGCGAGCCCGACCCGTTCCGGGTGCCGCGGCTGCGGGAGTTCCGCGACCTCATCGACGTCGAGGAGTTCCTCACGATGTGCACGGCCGGGTTCCCCGAGCCGAAGACGTTCAGCTCGCGCATCGCGCGCATCATGCGCGACCGCGCCGGCGACTTCGACATCGCGCACGACAACCAGGTGCTCGGCACGGGGATCCTCGAGCTCGAGGACCGCGGGCTGCCGGTGATCGCCACCATCCACCACCCCATCACGATGGACCGCAGGATCGACCTGCAGACGGCGCCCACGTGGCGCAAGCGGCTGACCCTGCGCCGGTGGTACGGCTTCCTGCGGATGCAGTCCAAGGTGGCCAAGCGGCTGCGCAAGGTGCTGACGCCCTCGGAGTCCTCGCGCCGCGACATCGCGCGCGACTTCGGGGTGGACCCGGCCCGGATGCAGACGATCCTGCTCGGCGTCGACGACGTCTTCGCACCGCCGACGCCCCCGCGCGTCCCCGGCCGGATCCTCGCCATGGCCAGCGCCGACGCCCCCATGAAGGGCATCGCCACCCTGCTCGAGGCGTTCGCGAAGCTCGCCGTCGAGCGGGACGTCTCGCTCGTGCTGGTCACCCGGCCCGAGCCCGGTGGCCGCACCGAGCGGCTCATCGACCAGCTCGGCATCGCCGACCGGGTCACCTTCGTCAACGGCGTCAGCGACGCCGAGCTCGTCGAGGTCATGGGCTCCGCCGAGGTGGCGTGCGTGCCGTCGCTCTACGAGGGCTTCTCGTTGCCGACCGCCGAGCTGATGGCCTGCGCGACGCCGCTCGTGGTGTCCCGCGCCGGAGCGATCCCCGAGGTCGTCGGCCCCGACGGCGAGTGCGCCGACCTCGTCACGCCCGGCGACGTCGGCGAGCTCGAGCAGGCGATCGCCGCCCTGCTCGACGACCCCGAGCGGCGTACGGCGATGGGCGCGGCCGGACGTGCCCGCGTGGAGCGGATGTTCAGCTGGCGCGCGGTGGCCGAGGCCACGGCGGCCGCCTACGAGGAGACCATCGCCGCCTTCCGCGAGGAACGGGGCCGCCACGAGCAGGAGGAGAGCCGCCGTGCTGACCGTTGACTTCGACCGGCTCGGGCTCCGTCCGGGCGAGCGGGTGCTCGACATGGGCTGCGGGGCCGGACGGCACGCCTTCGAGATGTACAAGCGCGGTGCGGACGTCGTGGCGTTCGACCAGGACGCCGACGAGCTGGCCACCGTGCGCGAGTGGTTCACCGCCATGCGCGAGGCCGGCGAGGTGCCCGACGGCGCCGAGGCCGACGTGAAGGAGGGCGACGCCCTCGCGCTGCCCTTCGCCGACGGCGAGTTCGACCGGATCGTCGCGGCCGAGGTGCTCGAGCACATCCACGCCGACGTCGACGCGATCAGGGAGCTGGTCCGGGTGCTGCGTCCGGGCGGCACGCTGGCGGTCTCGGTCCCGCGGTGGCTGCCCGAGGTGGTGAACTGGAAGCTGTCTGACGACTACCACAACGCCGAGGGCGGGCACGTGCGGATCTACACGGCCGAGGAGCTCGTCGACAAGGTCACCAAGGCGGGCCGGCCCAACGACGGGACGCCGGGTGACGCCATGGTGTTCACGGGCAAGGCCTACGCCCACGGCCTGCACACGCCCTACTGGTGGATCAAGTGCGCGGTCGGCGTGACCAACGACGACCACCCGCTCGCCAAGGCGTACCACCGGCTGCTGGTGTGGGAGATCCTGCAGGACCCGAAGCCGCTCCGGTACGCCGGGCGGCTGCTGGACCCGCTGATCGGCAAGAGCATGGTGCTCTACTTCCGCAAGCCCGAGCGCCCCGGCGCGGCGGCGTGACCCGACCGCCGGCCGACGTGCCACCGTGCGGCGAGGTGCTGACCCGCGCCCAGGTCGAGCAGACCGCGGCGACGATCGTGGCCATGCAGGAGCCCTCGGGCGCCGTGCCGTGGACGCCCGGGCAGCACACCGACGTCTGGAACCACCTGGAGTCCGCGATGGCGCTGATGGTCGGCGACCAGCGCGAGGCCGCCGAGCGCGCCTTCGCCTGGGCGCGCGCCACCCAGCGGAGCGACGGCTCGTGGCCGATGAAGATCGTCGCCGGCCACGTCGAGGACCACTCCGGCGAGTCCAACATGTCGGCGTACGCCGCGGTCGCCACGTGGCACCACTGGCTCGTCGCGCGGGACGAGGCGTTCGTGCGGTCGATGTGGCCGACCGTGCGTCGCGCGCTCGACTTCGTGGTCGCCCTGCAGCTGCCGTTCGGCGGCATCGCCTGGTCGCAGGAGTGGCACGACGGCGAGCCGGGGACAGTCAACGCGGAGGCGCTGCTGGCGGGCTCCTCGAGCATCTACCACTCGCTCCGGGCCGGCGTGGCTCTCGCCGGACTCGTGGGGGAGCCGCAGGTCGAGTGGGAGCTGGCCGGTGGGCGGCTCGGCCACGCGCTGCGCGAGCACCGCGACCTCTTCCTGGACAAGTCGACGTTCTCGATGGACTGGTACTACCCGGTGCTCGGTGGAGCCGTGCGCGGCGCGGCGGCGCACGAGCTCCTCGCCGAGCGGTGGGACACCTTCGTGGTGCCCGGGCTCGGCATCCGGTGCGTGTCGACGAACCCCTGGGTGACCGGCGCCGAGACGGCCGAGCTCGTGCTGGCGCTCGACGCCGTCGGCGACCGTGGGCGGGCGCTCCAGCTGCTCGCCGACATGCAGCACCTGCGCACCGACGACGGCTCCTACTGGACCGGCTACGTGTGGCCGGACGAGGTGAACTGGCCGGGGGAGCAGACCACCTACACCGCGGCGGCGGTCATCCTGGCCGTCGACGCCCTGACCGCTGGGACCCCGGGGGCCGACATCATGCGCGGCACCACCCTGGCCCCCGACTTCGCCGAGATCGGGCTGGAGTGCGGCTGCACGTCCGCGGACGGATCAGGCGAGGGCGTCGCCGGCGTCGCCCGACGTACGGCGTAGCACCCGCATCGAGCCGACCGCCTCGACCTCGGTGAAGGCGCCCGTGGCCAGCGCCGGCAGGTAGATGTCCTCGTAGGGGGGCCGGCCCCCGTCGGCCGGGTCCGGGAACACGTCGTGGATCGCCAGGACGCCGCCGGCCGCCACCCAGCGCGGCCAGGTGCGGAAATCGGCGCGCGCCGGCTCGACCCCGTGCCCGCCGTCGATGAAGAGCAGCGACAGCGGGGTGCGCCACCAGCGCCCGACCGTCTCGGAGCGGCCCACGACCGCGACGACGTGCTCCTCGAGGCCGGCGCCGGCGATCGTGCGCCGGAAGGTGGGCAGCGTGTCCATCAGCCCGAGCTCGGGGTCCACAAGGCTGTCGTCGTGGTGCTCCCACCCCGCCTGGTTCTCCTCCGAGCCGCGGTGGTGGTCAACGGTGAACACCGTGCCGCCGACCTCGCGGGCGGCGCCGCCCAGCCAGATCGCGGACTTGCCGCAGTAGGTCCCGACCTCGAGCCCCGGGCCGTGGGGCAGCCGCTCGCGGGCCCACCGGTGGAGCACGGCGCCCTCGTCCTCGGGCATGAACCCCTTCGCCGAACGCGCGTGCTCGAGCAGGTCGGCGGGCATCGTCTCGGGAGGCACGACCGACGAGACTAGTGCGTGCGGGGAAGCGTCAATCGTGCCGTGCGCGAGGCCGGTCGCGGCCCGGCCGGTCGGAAGCTCGCGTGCCCCGCCTGCGCGCCGACACCAACGTCGCTGCGATGAGTGCGATGCACGCCGCGGCAGTCCCGCCTCGGCCTCGCCACCTGCGGCAGCTCGTGGCGTCGCTGGACGGGTGAGCCGACCCCGGCACCCGCCCCGGACCCTCAGAAGGTGTAGCCGAAGGCCTCGAGGTCGGCGGCGTACACCTCGGCGACCTTCGCGCGGGTCGCGGCGGTGTAGTACTCGCGGTAGCTCCCGTGCGGGGACTTGTTGCGGTGCGGCACCCGGGCGGGGTCGCCGCCGAGCCGGCGCTCGACCGCCGCCAGGTCCTCCGCGAACGACTCGGTGCGCCCGACGAAGTCGACCTCGCGCCCCGGAGCCCGGAGGTACTCCACCTGCGGGCGCCCCACGCGTGACAGCTCCTCGGTGCCGCGCAGCACGAACTCCTCGAACCCCGAGTACGCGGCCGCCGCGCGCCACATGTCGTTGCCGCGCATGCGGCTCGCCTCCACGCCTTGCGGCTTGCCGCTCGAGGGGCCGTGCGCGAGGTCCCAGTCGTGGATCATCGACCACCACGACACCATGCGGGCCCACGGGTTGCGCACGAAGGCGAAGGACCAGTAGTCGGCCGTCTGCGGCTCGGCCCGGAGGATGCGGGCGTACGGCGCGTGCCGGCCCAGCGGGGGAGTCACCCCGGGCGCCTTGCTGCGCGCGTCGGGGCAGCACCGCTCGAATGCCACCCCCACGGAGACGCCGCCCGTCTTGGGCACGTGCACGAACAGTGCCCGCTTCGCGTCGGAGATCAGCACGGGCGCGAGGCTAGCCCACGCACCCGTGACAGGTGCCGCCGAGCGGGCGCGACCCGAGCGGCGGCGTGCGGGATGATCGGCGCGTGATGACGTTCCTCGAGCTCGGGCCCGGTCGCGACTTCGTGCTGCTCGCCCTGCCGAAGACCGCCAGCACGACGCTCGAGCGCACGCTGTCGCCGTACGCCACCGAGGTCGTCGGCTCACCACCCGCGCGCAAGCACCTGCCCGCGCGGGGGTTCGTGCACACGAAGGCCCGCGAGCTGGCCGAGCAGGGCCACCCGCGCGAGTCGTACGAGCTCGTGTCGATGTTCCGCGAGCCGATCTCGTGGCTGGAGTCGTGGTGGCGCTACCGCGCCCGCGAGGACAGCCGCAGGTCGACCGCGGACATGTCCTTCGAGCAGTTCGCGCGGCACTACCTCGCCGGCGACGAGCAGGCACCCGTGCCCCGGGGCCGCCCGGCGCGGTTCATCCACGCCCGCGGCGCGGTCGAGGTGGACCGCGTCCTGAGCGTCAGCCACCCCGACGTGTGGTCGCGCTGGTTCAGCGAGCGGATCGGCGTGCCGCTGGACTTCGAGCGGCGCAACGCCTCGGGGTCCGGGCACGGCGAGCTGGAGCCCGCGACCCGCGAGGCGCTGGTCGCGCACCTCGCGCCGGAGTACGACGTGTGGCGCCGGCTCGAGGCGACCGGGGAGTGGGCGGGCGCGCGCGGCACCCGCATCCCGGGCATGTCCACCTAGTCCCGGGCAGGTCAGGGGCCCTAGTAGGTGTAGCCGAAGAGGTCGATGTCCTCGGCGTAGACCTCGGCGACCCGGCGGCGCGTCTCGTCGGTGTAGTAGTCGCGGTAGCTGCCGTGGCGGGACTTGTTCTTGTGCGGCGGGGTGGACGGCTCGAGGCCGAGCTGCACCTGGACCCGCTGCAGGTCCTCGACGAAGTTCTCGGTGCGGCCGATGAAGTCGACCTCGCGGCCGAGCTTCGGTGCGCGCAGGTAGGTGATCTGCGGGACGCCGACGCGGGGGAGCTCCTCGGTGCCGCGGAGCACGAACTCCTCGAACCCGGAGTACGCCGCCGCCGCGCGCCACATGTCGTTGCCGTCGCGCATGGAGTTGTGCTTGACGTCCTGCGGCTTGCCGCTCCGCGGGCCGTGGCGGCGGTCCCACGCCGAGATCATCGAGTACCACGAGACCATCCGGGCCCACGGGTTGCGCACGAACCCGAAGGTCCAGTAGTCGACGACCTGCGGCTCGTGCTTGATGATCTTGCCCAGCGTCGCGTGCCGGCCGATGGGGATCCGTGCCTTGCGGGCGTCGGGACACGCCTCCTTGACGGTCTCCTCGACCGACACGCCCCCGGTCTTGGGGACGTGGACGAAGAGCACCTGCTTGGCGTCGCTGATCAGCACGCGCCGAGGCTATCCCACGGGCCGGGGAGAGCCCCGCGGCCGGCTTCTCCCCCCGAGCCCCGTCGCGCCGAATGGTGGTCCAGGCCAGATGTCCCCTATTTCTCAAGGTGTTCCTCAGGAACTCTCAAGAAGTGTTCCACCGGGGCGGACCCGCGGGGCGGCGGCCATACGATCGGGATCGCCGTCGTGGGGATGGCGTACTCCGAGGACCGTGGGGGTCACCAGCATGTCCCAGATCAACCGTCGCTCCGTCGTGCGCGGCGCCGCGTGGAGCGTCCCGGTGGTCGCCGCCGCTGCCCATGCCCCGGCCTACGCCGCGTCGACCGACCCGCCGACCATCGCCGGCCCCAGCGCCTTCGCGGGATCCTGCAAGCAGCCCGGTGGGCCCAACACGGTGAACTGCCAGGGCTACCGGCTGTCGATCAACTTCAGCGTCCAGCCCGGCGACCCCTGGAACATCACGTTCACTGACGTCGTGCTCAACGGCACGTCCTACATCTCGGGGACGTCGCCGAAGACGGTCACCGGTCTCACCACGACGAGCTCGATGGTCACCCTCGTCGTGTGCACCAACACGAACAGCCAGGGCCCGGTCACCGCTGCCCTGACCTACACCGCCACGAACACCCGCACGAACGTCACGACGACCGTCTCGACGGGCACGATCGACCTGGGCGTGGTGCCCCCCTGCTCCTAGCGTCGGGGCATGACAGCCGACACTCGGACTGGCTACCGCCCGTCGCAGAAGGTCCTGCACTGGCTCACCGTCGCGGCGATCGCCGCGCAGTTCGCGGTCGGCTACCGCCTCGACCTCGACGAGGGCTGCGATCCTTCGGGCGAGGACCTCAGCGGCGGTGACACCACCGACGCCTTCGAGGAGCGGCTCGACCGGCTCGAGGAGCGGTGCGAGGACCGCGCCGACCGCTACGACCTGCTCGGCGGGGGGTTCGACCTCGCCGAGCTCCACCTCGCGCTCGGGCTGCTGGTGCTCGCGCTGGGCGTGGTGCGGCCGCTGTGGCGCAAGGTGGCGGGCCTGCCGCCGTGGTCGGAGCACCTCTCCGACGCGGACCGGCGGCTCGTCCACTGGACCGAGCGCGCGCTGCTGCTCCTGCTCGTCCTCGTGCCGCTGTCGGGACTGGTGCTGGTCGGCACGGGGGACGACGCCTGGCTGCCGCTGCACGTCGCGGCGCACGTCGCCTTCTTCGTGGCGCTCACGGCGCACCTGTTCACCAACGTGCGCCCGGCGATCCTGCGCCGGATGCTGCCCGGCGGCTGAGGACGGCGCCCGCGGCTGGGCGGGTCAGGCCTCGAGCGGCCACCCGAGCTGCGCCCAGCCGCCCGTGCCGCCGGACACGTTGACGGCCACGACGCCGCGCGAGCGCAGGTGGTCCACCACCTGGCGGCTGCGGCCCCCCGACTGGCAGACCACGAAGACCGGCCGGTCCTGCGGGAGCTCCGCCACCCGTGCGGGCACGTCGTTCATGGGGATGTGCACGGCACCGGGCACGCGTCCCTGCGCCACCTCGTCGGCCTCCCGCACGTCGAGGACGTACGCCCCCTGGCTGTGAGCGGCGGCGAACTCGTCGAGGCCCACCTCGTCCTGCGGCGCCTGCTCAGCGGCCTGCTGTGCCGCCTGGACCTCCTGCCGCACGGCGTCCATGTCGAGCTCGCGCGCCTGCTGGATCACGCCGGCCAGGGCCTGCGGCGGCAGGGCGCCGGCCTGGTTGAACAGCAGGATGCCGTCGCGGAACAGCATGAGGGTGGGGATGGAGGTGATCGCCGCCATCTGCGCCAGCTGCTGCTCGGCCTCGGTGTCGACCTTGCCGAAGACTATATCCGGGTTGTCCTCCGACGCCTTCTCGAAGACGGGGGCGAACTGCCGGCACGGACCGCACCACGCCGCCCAGAAGTCGACGAGGACGATGCCCTCGCCGCTCACGGTCTGCTCGAAGTCGGCCAGGGTCAGTGCACGGGTGCTCATGCTCCCAGCGTGCCACGCCTCACCAGCCGCGCTCGCGCCACTCCTCCAGGTGGGGCCGCTCGTCGCCCAGCCTGCCGTCGCCGCCGTGCCCCGGGTAGAACCACGTCTCGTCGGGGAGCCGGCCGAAGAGCTTCGTCTCCACCTCGTCGATGAGCTGCGTGAAGGCGTCGGCGTCGCCGAACGTCGCGCCCACGCCGCCGGGGAAGAGGGAGTCGCCGGTGAACAGGTGCGGCGTGGCCGAGGCTCCCGCGTCGTCGAGCAGCAGGCAGATGGACCCGGGGGTGTGGCCCGCGACCGGGATCACCGCCAGGTCGGAGGAGCCCACGCGCACCGTGTCGCCCTCGCCCACCCGGCGCTCGACCCTCACCCCCGTCTGCTCCTCGATCGCGTCGGCGTCGGGCTCGCCGGCGACCACCACGGCGTGCGGGTGCGCCGCCTTGACCGCCGCGAGGGCGCGGTGGTGGTCCCAGTGCCGGTGCGTGGTGACAACCGCCGTGAGCGGCCGGTCGCCGACGAGCTCGAGGAGGCGCTCGGGCTCCGCGGCGGCGTCGACCAGCACGAGGTCGCCCGTCTCGCCGCACTGGAGCAGGTAGCAGTTGTTGGACATCTCCGGGTCGACCGCGACCTTGGTCAGCGTGAGGCGGCCGAGGCGGCGGACGGCCGCGGCGCCGCCGGGGGAGACGTCGCCGGTGTAGGTGTCGGGCTGCTGGTCGTTCACCATGCCTCCATCTCCGGCAGCTCGCCGGTGTCGGACGTGAGACCCTCGCCCGAGCCGCGGCCGGTGAGCCACCAGGCGAGGTCGGCGGAGGTGCCGGTGACGGTAGGACCGCGGTCGCCGTCGCCGTAGCGCCAGGTGCCGTCGAGGTCCGTGGCCCGGACGGTCAGCGGCACCGTGCGGAACGCGCGCAGGGAGTCGAGCAGCACCCTGCGGAAGCCCTCGGGCCAGTCGGCCCGGGTGTATCCGGCACCGAGGTCGGCGTGGTGGATCTCCACCTCGCGCAACCGCATGAGCGGGACGCTGGTGAGCGCGTACGTCGGTCCGTCGGGCACCCGCTCGAACCGCCCGTCCCAGTCGGCCTCGTGCATCGCGCCGAGCGCGTCGGTGAAGCGCGCCGTTGCGGCGAGCAGCCGCTCGCGCAGCTCGGGGGGCGACGCCGTCGCGAGGTCGGCGATGTCGGCGTCGCGTCGCTCGACGGAGGCGTACATCGGACGCGGCCGGCCGACGTGGGCGCCGTGCAGCACCCCGCCGAGCCCCTCGGCGTTGAGGGCGAGGTGGGCGACGACGTGGGCGCGGGTCCAGCCGGGCAGTTGGGTCGGCTCCGCATACTGGTCGTCGGAGAGTCCGTCCACGGTGCGCACCAGCGCCTGGTCGGCCTGGGCGATGAGCTCGGGCAGGGCGCCCGCGACGTCGGTCACGCTGCCATCGTGCCACCTCGTCCGCCCTCTCCGGAGTCCACCCGCGTGGGTGATCGATGGATCCGCTGTCGGTGCTGCGTGAGAGGGTGGAACGGCGAGTCGGAGCACCCGACCGCGTACGCTGAGCCGAACACGTGTTCGACTCCACCGCATGCCAGATCGAGGATCAACTGTGGCCGACCAGCTCATCATCCGGGGCGCCCGGGAGCACAACCTGAAGGACGTCTCCCTCGACCTCCCGCGTGACTCGCTCATCGTGTTCACCGGGCTCTCCGGCTCGGGCAAGTCCAGCCTCGCCTTCGACACGATCTTCGCGGAGGGCCAGCGTCGCTACGTCGAGTCGCTGTCGGCCTACGCCCGTCAGTTCCTCGGCCAGATGGACAAGCCCGACGTCGACTTCATCGAGGGCCTCAGCCCGGCCGTCAGCATCGACCAGAAGTCCACCTCGAAGAACCCTCGCTCGACCGTCGGCACGATCACGGAGGTCTACGACTACCTCCGCCTGCTCTACGCCCGCGCCGGTCGGGCGCACTGCCCGACGTGCGGGGCGCCGATCGAGCGCCAGACGCCGCAGCAGATCGTCGACCGGATCCTCTCGCTCGAGGAGGGCCGCCGCTTCCAGGTGCTCGCGCCGGTCATCCGCGGCCGCAAGGGCGAGTACGTCGAGCTGTTCCGCCAGCTGCAGCAGCAGGGCTTCAGCCGCGCACGCGTCGACGGCCAGACCCACACGCTCGACGACCCGCCGACCCTCGACAAGAAGCTCAAGCACACGATCGAGGTCGTGGTCGACCGCCTCGCCGTCAAGGAGTCGTCCAAGCGTCGCCTGACCGACTCGGTCGAGACGGCGCTGGGGCTCGCCGGCGGGCTCGTCGTGTTCGACTTCGTCGACCTCGACCCTTCGGACGCCGGCCGCGAAATGAAGTTCTCGGAGAAGATGGCGTGCCCCAACGACCACACCATCGACACCGACGACCTCGAGCCCCGCTCGTTCTCCTTCAACTCCCCGTTCGGCGCCTGCCCCGTGTGCTCGGGCCTCGGCACGAGGATGGAGGTCGACCCCGACCTCGTCGTCCCCGACCCCGGCGCCACCCTCGGCGAGGGCGCGATCGCCCCGTGGAGCGGCGCCCACGTCGCCGACTACTTCCTGCGCCTGGTCAACGCGCTGGGCGAGGAGCTCGGCTTCGACCTCAACACCCCGTGGTCGGAGCTCCCCGCCAAGGCCCGCACCTCGCTCCTCGAGGGCCACAAGACCAAGGTCCACGTCGTCACGCGCAACCGCTACGGGCGCCAGCGCGCCTACTACGCGGCGTTCGAGGGCGTGCGCCCCTACGTCGAGCGCCGCCACCGGGAGGCGGAGTCCGACACCAGCCGCGAGCGGTTCGAGGGCTTCATGCGCGAGGTGCCATGCCCCGCCTGCCGCGGCACCCGGCTCAAGCCGGTGTCGGTGTCGGTGACGCTCGGCGCCCGCGACCAGGGCGGCAAGAACATCGCCGAGGTCTGCGCGCTGCCGATCAACGAGGCGGCCCACTACCTGCGCACCGTCGACCTGTCGGTGCGCGAGCGCCAGATCGGCGAGCGGGTCCTCAAGGAGATCCAGGAGCGCCTGCAGTTTCTGCTCGACGTCGGCCTCGACTACCTCTCGCTCGACCGGCCGAGCGGCTCGTTGTCGGGCGGCGAGGCGCAGCGCATCCGGCTGGCCACGCAGATCGGCGCCGGCCTGGTGGGCGTGCTCTACGTCCTCGACGAGCCCTCGATCGGCCTCCACCAGCGCGACAACCAGCGCCTCATCGAGACGCTCGTCCGGCTCAAGGACCTCGGCAACACCCTGATCGTGGTCGAGCACGACGAGGACACCGTGCGGGTGGCCGACTGGGTGGTCGACATCGGCCCGGGCGCCGGCGAGCACGGCGGCCAGGTGGTGCACTCCGGCACGGTCGCCGACCTGCTGGCACACCCGGACTCGATGACCGGGCAGTACCTCAGCGGACGGCGCGAGATCCCCGTCCCGGCCGTACGCCGCCCGCGCACCCGGGGCCGTGAGCTCACCGTGCACGGCGCGCGCGAGCACAACCTGCAGAACGTCGACGTCAGCTTCCCGCTCGGCGTCTTCTGCGCGGTCACCGGGGTGTCGGGCTCGGGCAAGTCCACCCTCGTCAACGACATCCTCTACACCTCGCTGGCCAAGCAGATCTACAACGCCCGGACGGTCCCGGGCCGGCACACGAAGATCACCGGGCTCGAGCACGTCGACAAGGTGATCCACGTCGACCAGTCGCCGATCGGCCGCACCCCGCGCTCCAACCCCGCGACCTACACAGGGGTCTTCGACCACATCCGCCGGCTCTTCGCCTCGACGCCCGAGGCCAAGATGCGCGGCTACCTGCAGGGTCGGTTCTCCTTCAACGTCAAGGGCGGGCGCTGCGAGGCCTGCTCCGGCGACGGCACGATCAAGATCGAGATGAACTTCCTGCCGGACGTCTACGTCCCGTGCGAGGTCTGCCACGGCGCCCGCTACAACCGCGAGACGCTCGAGGTCCACTACAAGGGCAAGACCATCGCCGAGGTCCTCGACATGCCGATCGAGGAGGCCGCGGAGTTCTTCGCCGCGGTGCCCGCGATCGCCCGGCACATGAAGACCCTCGAGGAGGTCGGCCTCGGCTACGTCCGCCTGGGTCAGCCGGCGACGACGCTGTCCGGCGGCGAGGCGCAGCGCGTCAAGCTCGCCAGCGAGCTGCAGAAGCGGTCCACCGGACGCACCGTCTACGTGCTCGACGAGCCGACGACCGGCCTGCACTTCGAGGACATCCGCAAGCTGCTGGGGGTGCTGTCCAGCCTGGTCGACAAGGGCAACACGGTGCTGGTGATCGAGCACAACCTCGACGTCATCAAGACCGCCGACTGGCTCATCGACATGGGTCCCGAGGGCGGCTCGCGCGGTGGCACGGTGGTCGCCGAGGGCACGCCCGAGGAGGTGGCGGCGGTGGCCGAGAGCCACACCGGCGCGTTCCTGGCGCCGATCCTCGAGGGCCGCGGCGCCCAGCAGCCGGGCGCGCCACGACGCGCTCCGGCGGCCGCGTCCGCCGGCCCCTCGCGCCGGACCGCGACCGCGAAGGCGCCGGCGAAGAAGGCGCCGGCGAAGAAGGCCGCCGCCAAGGCCCCGGCCAAGGCCCCGGCCAGGAAGGCCGCGACGACGGGCGCGGCGCGCACGGCACCGGCGAGGAAGACCTCCTGAGCCCTCGTGCCGCACAGGTTCCTCACAGGCGGGGTGGCTAGGGTCGCAGCATGACCGCCATCAACAGACGTCGTGCCCTGACCGGTTCTGCCGCGATCGCCGTGGGCGTCCCCGTGCTCGCCGCCTGCGGCGCCGACGAGCCGACGGCCACCGACCCGGACGACGCCTCGGCCTCGCCCTCGGACGCGTCGTCCTCGCCCAGCTCCCCGGACGGGACCCAGACCCCAAGCGGTGACGCCGGCGCGCTGGCGAGCACGGCCGACGTCCCGGTCGGCGGGTGCTTCGTGGTGGCGAGCGCCAAGATCGTGCTTACTCAGCCGACGGAGGGGGACTTCAAGGCGTTCTCCGCCGTGTGCACCCACCAGGGATGCCTCGTCGAGTCCAGCAGCGAGGGCGACATCCCCTGCCCGTGCCACGCCAGCAAGTTCTCGCTGGAGAACGGGTCCCCGCTCTCCGGGCCGGCGACCGCCGCGCTCGAGACCGTCGCGATCACGGTCGAGGGCGACTCCATCGCGCAGGCTTGAGCGCGGCCCGTCCCACGACGCGGCGGTGCCCCTGACGTCCCGGACGGTGGTGCCGCGGGTGGGCCCGCACCGGGTCGTGCTGCCTGTCGGGGGCCGCCCGTAGGGTTGTCGGGTGGCCACGCCGAGCTCCTATCGACCCGCTCCAGGGTCGATCCCCACCAAGCCGGGGGTCTACCGGTTCCGCGACGCCAAGGGCCGCGTCATCTACGTCGGCAAGGCCAAGAGCCTGCGGCCGCGGCTGTCGTCCTACTTCCAGGACATCGCCAACCTGCACCCCCGCACCGCCAGCATGGTCACGACCGGGGCGAGCGTCGAGTGGACCGTGGTCGACACCGAAGTCGAGGCGCTCCAGCTGGAGTACAGCTGGATCAAGGAGTTCGACCCGCGGTTCAACGTCAAGTACCGCGACGACAAGTCCTACCCCTGGCTCGCCGTCACCGTGGGCGAGGAGTTCCCGCGCGTGATGGTCGGCCGGGGCGCCAAGCGCAAGGGCACCCGCTACTTCGGCCCCTACAGCCACGCCTGGGCGATCCGGGAGACCGTCGACCTGCTGCTGCGCGTCTTCCCGATGCGCTCGTGCAGCAACGGCGTGTTCAAGCGCTCGGCGCAGATCGGGCGCCCCTGCCTCCTGGGCTACATCGACAAGTGCGCCGCGCCGTGCGTCGGCAACGTCACCGCCGAGGAGCACCGCGAGATCGTCGACGACTTCTGCGACTTCATGGCCGGCAACACCGCGGCGTTCACCAAGCGGCTCGAGCGGGAGATGTACGCCGCCTCCGAGGCGCTCGACTTCGAGAAGGCCGCGCGCCTGCGCGACGACCTCGGCGCGCTCAACCGGGCGCTCGAGAAGCAGGCGGTCGTGCTGCGCGACGGCACCGACGCCGACGTCATCGCGCTGGCCGAGGACCCGCTCGAGGTCGCCGTCCAGATCTTCTACGTGCGGGGCGGGCGCATCCGCGGCCAGCGCGGCTGGGTCGCCGACCGCACCGACGAGGGCGGCACCCCCGAGCTGGTCCAGGACTTCCTGCTCCAGCTCTACGGCGGCGAGACCGAGTCCATCCCGCGCGAGGTGCTCGTGCCCGCGCTCCCGCCCGACCACGACGTGCTCGAGGAGCTGCTCACCGAGCGGCGGGGGAGCAGGGTCGCCATCCGCGTCCCGCAGCGCGGCGACAAGCGCGACCTCCAGCAGACCGTGGCGACCAACGCCGCGCAGGCGCTGGCGCTCCACAAGACCAAGCGCGCCAGCGACCTGACCACCCGCAACCGGGCGCTCGAGGAGATCCAGCAGTCGCTCGGCCTCGACGAGGTGCCGCTGCGCATCGAGTGCTACGACGTGTCCAACCTCCAGGGCACGGAGGTCGTGGCGTCGATGGTGGTCTTCGAGGACGGACTGGCGCGCAAGTCGGAGTACCGCCGGTTCGTGATCCGCGGCGTCGACGGGCAGAACGACGTCGCGTCGATGCACGAGGTGATCACCCGGCGCTTCAAGAGGCTGCTCGACGAGCAGAGCCGGGTCGAGCCGCACGACGCTCCGCCGGCGGCCGCGGAGGGTCGCGCGGCGGCGCAGGCCGGTCCGGACGACACCCAGAGGCCCCTCCTCGTCGACCCCGAGACGGGCCGGCCCCGCAAGTTCGCCTACGTCCCGTCCCTGGTCGTCGTCGACGGCGGTCCGCCGCAGGTCGCGGCCGCGCAGCAGGCGCTGGCCGAGCTGGGCATCAACGACGTCCCGGTCTGCGGGCTGGCCAAGCGGCTCGAGGAGGTGTGGCTGCCCGGCGAGGAGGACCCGGTCATCATGGCCCGCACGAGCGAGGGGCTCTACCTCCTGCAGCGCATCCGTGACGAGGCGCACCGCTTCGCCATCAACCACCACCGCGGCCGGCGCTCGAAGTCGATGGTCGAGAGCACCCTCGACGACGTCCCAGGGCTCGGCGAGGTCCGGCGCAAGACGTTGCTCAAGCACTTCGGCTCGCTCAAGAAGCTGCGCGAGGCGGAGGTCGACGAGATCGCCCTGGTGCCCGGCATCGGCCCGCGCACCGCGACCGCCATCAAGGACGCCGTCGCGAAGGTCGACGCGACCGGCAAGACTGCTGCCAAGGCGCCGACGGTCAACACCGCCACCGGCGAGATCATGGAGGACTAGATGGACGAGCCGACCCCCGGCGAGCTGGTGGTCGTCACCGGCATGACCGGCGCCGGCCGAAGCACCGCAGCCAAGGAGCTCGAGGACCTCGGCTACTTCGTCGTCGACAACCTCCCGCCGACCCTGGTCCGCGACGTGGTCCGCCTCGTCGACGACAGTCGCGGGATCCACCAGCCCATCGCGGTGGTGGTCGACGTGCGCTCCGGCTCGTTCTTCGACTCCCTCCAGGCCAACCGCCACCAGCAGGTCACCGGCCGCCCCACGACGCTGCTGTTCCTCGAGGCCAGCGACGAGGTGCTCGTGCGCCGGCAGGAGGCGGCACGCCGGCCGCACCCCCTCCAGGGCGGCGGCCGCCTGCTGCACGGGCTGCGGCGTGAGCGCGAGGTGATGGCCGACGTCCGCGGCGACGCCGACGTCCTCCTCGACACCTCGAACTTCAACGTCCACCAGCTCCAGGACCGCATCGCGGAGCTGTTCGGCACGGCCGCCACGACCCGGCTGAAGATCACCGTGATCAGCTTCGGCTTCAAGTACGGCATCCCCGTCGACGCCGACTGGGTCGTCGACATGCGCTTCCTGCCCAACCCGCACTGGGTCCCCGACCTGCGCCCCCAGAACGGTCGCGACCCCGACGTCTCGGCCTACGTGCTGTCCCAGCCGGCTGCGGGGACGTTCCTCGAGCAGTACCTCCCGGTGCTCGAGACCGTCGCCCGCGGCTACCTCACCGAGGGCAAGCGCTTCATGCAGGTGGCCGTCGGCTGCACCGGCGGCAAGCACCGGAGCGTCGCGATGACCGAGGCGATCGCCGGGCGGCTGCGGGAGGGGGGCTACGACGTGAGCACCACCCACCGCGACCTCGGCAGGGAGTGACGTGGCCCGCGACACCGCGCAGGCCGCGGTGGCCCTCGGCGGCGGGCACGGGTTGTTCGCGACCCTGTCGGCGCTGCGACGGCTCCACGACGACCTGACCATCGACGACCTCACCGCCGTGGTGACGGTGGCCGACAACGGCGGCTCCTCGGGCCGCCTGCGCGGCGAGTTCGGCGTGCTCCCGCCCGGCGACCTGCGGATGGCGCTCGCGGCGCTGTGCGGCGACGACGAGTGGGGCCGCACGTGGGCGGACGTCGTCCAGCACCGGTTCGCCGGCGAGGGCGAGATGAACGGCCACGTCGTCGGCAACCTCCTGATCGTCGGCCTCTGGGAGCTGATGGGCGACCCGGTGCGCGCCCTGGACTGGGTGGGCCGGCTGCTGGGCGCCCACGGACGGGTGCTGCCGATGGCGACGACCCCGATGGACATCACGGCCCGCGTCCGGGGCGCCGACCCGGCCGAGCCGGGGTCGGTCAGCGTGGTGCGCGGCCAGGTCGAGGTCGCCACCACCGCCGGGCGGATCGAGTCCGTGGCGCTGGTGCCCGAGGCGCCTGAGGCCTGCGCCGAGGCGGTGGAGGCGATCCTGGCCGCCGAGTGGGTGGTGCTGGGGCCGGGCTCGTGGTTCAGCTCGGTCATCCCGCACCTCATGGTCCCCGGGCTGCGCCGGGCGCTCGCCGAGACCGCGGCGCGCCTCGTGGTCGTTCTCAACCTGGAGGCGCAGGCGGGGGAGACCACCGGCTTCGGTCCCGCCGACCACCTCGCCGTCCTCTTCGAGCACGCCCCCGACCTCAGCGTGCACGCCGTCCTCGTCGACGCCTCCGCCCTGGCCGACGACCACCCGCGGCTGGAGAAGGCCGTCGCCGACCGGGGTGCCCGCCTGGTCGTCGCCGACGTCGCCGTCCCCGGTGAGCCGCGTCACGACCCCGAACGTCTCGCCGCGGCGTTCCGCGAGATCGTGGCCGAGGCCTGAGCTGACGGTTCGAGGGTCGTTGACCTGCATGGCAGGATTCGCCCCATGGCAATGACGGCACAGGTCAAGGCGGAGCTCGCCTCGACCCAGATCACCAAGACCTGCTGCCGCAAGGCCGAGGTGGCGTCGATGCTCCGGTTCGCCGGCGGGCTGCACATCGTGAGCGGACGCATCGTCGTCGAGGCCGAGCTCGACACGGGCGCTGCCGCCCGACGCCTCCGCACGGACATCGCGGAGGTCTACGGCCACCCGTCCGACGTCGTCATGGTGCAGGGCAACGGCATCCGCAAGGGCAGCCGCTACCTCGTCCGGGTGACCAAGGACGGCGAGGCGCTGGCGCGCCAGACCGGGCTCCTCGACCAGCGCGGCCGGCCCGTGCGCGGGCTCCCGCCCGCCGTCGTCAGCGGCGGCGGCTGCGACGCCGTCGCGGCCTGGCGGGGCGCGTTCCTGGCGCACGGCTCGCTCACCGAGCCGGGTCGCTCGTCCTCGCTCGAGATCACCTGCCCCGGTCCCGAGGCCGCGCTGGCGATCGTCGGCGTCGCCCGTCGCCTCGGCATCTCCGCGAAGGCGCGCGAGGTCCGCGGGATCGACCGGGTCGTCATCCGCGACGGCGACGCGATCGGGGCCCTGCTCACCCGGCTCGGTGCCCACGAGTCGCTGATGGCCTGGGAGGAGCGGCGGATGCGCCGCGAGGTCCGGGCCACCGCCAACCGGCTGGCGAACTTCGACGACGCCAACCTGCGCCGTTCGGCGCGGGCCGCGGTCGCTGCCGGCGCGCGCGTCGAGCGCGCCCTGGAGATCCTGGGCGAGGAGATCCCCGACCACCTCCGCCAGGCCGGCCACCTGCGGCTCGAGCACAAGCAGGCCTCGCTCGAGGAGCTGGGCCAGCTGCACGAGCCGGTGCTGACCAAGGACGCCATCGCCGGTCGCATCCGGCGGCTCCTGGCGATGGCCGACAAGCGTGCCGAGGAGCTGGGCATCCCCGACACCGAGGCGTCGCTGACCCCGGAGATGCTCGCCGACGAGGCGTGAGCCGGGAACGACCGGCCTAGCGGGCCTTCTCCCGCAACGACGCGCCGCGCGCACGCCGGACGGTCGCCCAGGCGCTCAGCAGCGCCACCGTGCCCAGCAGGACGGCGACCAGCAGCGCGGTGGCACTCAGCAGGGCCGGGTCGACGCGAGCGACGACCCGCGGCCACGACGCCTCCTCGACCTGGCCCAGGGTGATCCGGCCGAGCACGATGAGCTGGGCCGCCGCACCTGCGAGCAGGCCCGCGACCGCGGCCGCGCCGAGCACCACGGCCTGCTCCACCGCCACGGACAGCAGCACCGAGCGGCGCCGGACCCCCACGACGCTGAGCGCGGCGGCGTCCATCCGGCGCCCGGGCAGCTGGATCGCGGTGGTGACCGCGAGCCCGGCCACGGCCATCAGCAGCACGAGGAGCGCGGCGACCAGGTAGAGCCGCAGCGCCAGGGCGTACGCCGTGCCGTCGAGGCGTTCGCGCTCCTGGCCGTGCAGCCGCTCGACGGTGAGCCCCTCGCGGGCCAGCGCGGTGGACACGCGGCCGGGCGTGTCGGCGGCCGCCAGGACGCGCACCTCGAACTCGTCCTCGTAGACCGTGCGGTTGGTCGTGAGGACGGCGTAGTCGATCAGCACGCCCTCGGGACCGAGGAAGGGGACGCTCTCCGCGGCGAGCACGGCCTCGGACGGCGGCGGACCGCCCACCGACGACGTGGCGGCGCCCGCGGCGACCCGGCCCAGCCGGTCCACGGCCTCGCGGCCGGCGACCACGGGGCGCAGGCCGCCGGCCCCGGACGTCAGCCCCGCCTTGCCGGTGCCGTCGGCCGTGACGACGAGGCCGTCGCCGGCGACCCGCAGGCCGTCGGCGGCCTGCGCGATGCCCTCGCCGACCAGGTGCCAGGCGCCGCCGGTCAGCACCTCGGACGCGGCCGCGCCGTCGACCTCGAGCGGGCCGACGACGTAGTCGCCCACGAGCTCGGTCGGCAGGCCCGCCGGTCCGGCGAGCGCGAGTCCCTCGACCGTGCAGCCGTCGCCGCAGGGGACGCGCTCGGTGGCCGAGGAGGCGCCCGGCGGGAACGGCCCGACGTAGGCGTTGAGGGTGTCGCCGCCGGACGTGCGCAGCCGCACCTCGACGGTGACCTCCTCCGCGGCGCGCGGCACGGTCAGTCCCAGGCGCAGCCGGGAGCCCGTCAGCGCGGGCGGCGACGGCCGGGTGACGAGGGCCACCACGTCGTCGACGTCGTGCCCCGGCGTCCAGGACGGGTCCCACAGCGACGCGGCGGGCAGGCGGGGGACGTCGGCGACGACGTACGTGCCGTCCTGGGCGTTCCAGGTGCCGGTCGCCATCAGCCATCGCCCGTCCGGGTCGAGGCGGTGGGTGAGCGCCACCGCCTCGCGCATCGGCAGCTCGCTCGACCACACCGTGCTGGCCGGCGCCTGCGTGGCGGCCACGCTGGCCCGCCAGGCGGCAGCCGCGTCGAAGGTACCGGCCCCGAAGGTCACGACCGCGATCGCGATCGTCAGCGGGAGGACGACGAGGGTGCCGACCGCACGCCGCGCGACCGCCCGCACGGCCAGGAAGCCGGCGACCCCGCGGGGAGGCCGCCGGGCGAGCGCGGCCGCGCCCGCGCGTGCACCGCCGGCGGCGGCCAGCCCGAGCACGGCGGCGATGAGCAGCGGGAGCACCAGGTCGGCGGCGTCGGTGGCGCCCCCGGAGGGCCGGGAGAGCGCGGCGACGACCAGGGCGAGGGTGAGTGCCACCAGCACGAGCGCGGCCAGCACGGCCGGCCGTCCGGCCGGACGGGGCCGCGCCTGGCCGCTCAGCTGGTCGGCGAGGGTGCGGGCGAGGACCGCCCGGGTGGACACCACGCACACCGCGACGGCGCAGCCGACGACCGCCACGCACGCGAGCACGGCGTACGCAGGCACCGGCACCGGGACCCCCGGCGGCAGCCAGGCGCGCACCAGCGCCCACGTGAGTCCCGCGCCGGCCGCGATCCCGGCCGGCACCGCGAGGGCGACGAGGAGCAGCGGCTCGCTCAGCGCCAGCAGCCACGTGCGGCGCCGGTCGGCGCCGCGCAGCGAGGCGAGCGCGAGGTCGGGCACCCGCAGCTCGCCGGCGGCCGACGTGAGCCGGCCGAGCAGCGCGAGGGCGACGAGGACGAGCGACACCACGGCGGGCGCGACGGCGAGGAGCGCGGCGCGACGCTCCCGGTCGACGTCGGTGACGATGCCGTCGAGGTCGTTGTTGGAGACCTCGGCGGCGGTGCCGACCCCCAGCTGCTGCGGAGCCGGGTCCCGGGCGGCGCGGCGGGCCAGCTCGGGCAGGTCGGCGGCGTCGAGGTCGGCCGGCACCTCGATGCGGCTGTCGGCCCGGACGAGCAGCAGGTGCGGCGGCAGGCCGGCGAGCTGCTCGGGCACGACGAGGTACGGCGCGGGCCGGCGCGGCACCTCGGTGCCGGTGCGCACGGTCGCCGGCACGGAGGCCAGCCGGCCCGGCTCGAACCAGAAGTCCTCCAGCGCCTCGCGTCGCTCGGCGGCCACGGCGGGACCGGACGGGTAGGCGTAGGTGCCGACGAGGGTCAGCGTGCCGAACGGCTCGCCCAGGTCGATCCGGTCGCCGAGCGCGTGGCCGTCCTCCTCGGCATCACCGGCCAGCACCGCCACCTCGCCCGGCCCCGACGGGCACCGGCCCTCGATGTCGAGGTAGGCGCACGCGTCCGGCTTCGCCATCAGCATCACCTCGCCGAGCGCGCCGGGGGCGAGCACGCGAGCGGTCTCGAGCTGGGCCGACGGCGCGTGCTGGTCCTCGGGCAGGACCAGCTGGGTCAGCGTGTCGTCGAGCAGGGCGCCCGGGTCGTCGGTGCCGCGGCTGGGCCGGACCTCCCACGTGCGCCCCGTCAGGGCGTTGCGCTCCTCGGCGAGGCGGGTGACGGCGTACGCGTTGCCGACGGCCGCGGCGAAGGCGGGGCCCAGCACGGCCGAGCCGAGCGCCACGACCAGCAGCAGCAGGGTGCCCACCGACAACAGGGAGCGCGACCGGAGTCCGTCGAGCGCCACCCGGATCACGGCGCCACCTCCTCGCGCAGGCGCGCGGGGCGGCTCGCACGGTCGGGGACGAGGTCGGTCCACCACGCGGCGGCCCCCGCCAGCGTCGTCGCCACGGCCCCGGCGAGAAGCACGGCGAGGGCGCGGGGGCCGGTGTCGAGCGGCAGCTGCCCGGGACCGGTCGCGAGCACGGGCAGCGCGCCGGAGAGGGTCACGACCACGAGCAGGGTCGCGGCGACGGTGGCCAGCCCGGCGGCGAGGGCCACCGCGAGGGCCTGCAGGCGGCCGGCTGCGCGCTGGTCGGCCCGACGGACGCCGACCAGGCGCAGGACCGCGCGCTCGTGAGCGCGCTCGCCCCGCAGTCGTGCGGCCGGGAGCAGGACGGCCAGGAGCCCCAGCAGCGCACCGCCGGCGGCGAGCAGCGTGAAGCGCGTCGCGACCCCGCGGTCCGCCGCCTCGACGACGTCGCGGGAGAGCTCGGTGCCCACTCGCGGCGCGCCGATCCCGGCCAGCACGTCGGCCGGGGTGTCGGCCCGCGCCAGCACGAGCGGCTCGGCGCGGGCGACGGTGCCGGTGCCCGGCAGCAGCGAGGTCGGCAGGTCGAGCACGCTGCCCGCGGCCCCGACGACGGGGAGGGCCTCCGCGGTGTCGAGCACCCGTGCGGGTCGCGCCATGCCGCCGGTGGTCGGCGCCTCGGGGCCCTCGGACCACTCCACGGTCTCGGTGGCGAGGACCGGAGCGGCCCACGGCGAGCGGTCGGTGGTGAGGTAGCTGGTGCCGGCGCTGCTCGGCCGGACGCGGAGCCGCGCCGGCGAGGCGGTGACCTCGCCCGGGGGCCGGTCGTCGGGCTCGGCGAGCACCCACGGACGCGCGAGCAGGTCGAGCCCCCCGAGGTCGAGCGCGGTCACGTCGAGCGCGGGCCGCCGGCACCGAGGCTGGGCCCAGGTGTCGGGGTTGCACGGGACGCCGATGGCGACCTCCAGGCCTGTCACGCGGCACCCGGTCTCGCAGCGGGTCAGGGCGGCCGACACCGTCGTCGGCGTGCCGGGCACCGGGCGGGCGAAGACGGTCTGGCGGCCCGCACCGGAGGGGCTCACCGTGAGCACGTCGAGCCGCAGCGGACGCGGACGCGGGCCGGTGAGGGCGAGGCGGACGGTCAGGCGCCGTCCACTGGTGGCGGGCTCGGGCTCGGTCCCGGCGGCCGCGGCGGCGAGGTCGCTCACCTGCTGGGAGCCATCGGCCGCGACGGTCCCGTCCAGGCGGTCGCCAACCACCCGCTCGTAGCGCGTGGCGTCGAGGTAGACCCGGCGCGAGACCGGCCGGTCGTCCTCGAAGACCCGGACGGCCGCCATCAGCCACCTGCCGTCCGGGTCCGCCGTGCGGGTCGCCTCCAGGACCGCGTCGGCAGATCCGTCGAAGGGCACGACGAGAGGTGCGGCGGACGTGACGAGCCTGGTGTCGCGCGCCCAGTCACCGACGGCCAGGGCGGTGTTCGCGGCGCAGCCGAGGAGCACGGCCGACCCGACCAGGACGGCCATCCCGGCCGTGGCGCGGGACGGCGCGAGCCGATGACCCGCGAGCGACGGGCCGAGCGCGGGGCGTCCGGCGAGCCGGCGGGCGACCAGCCGCACCGTCGTGGTCGCGAGCAGCCCGGCCGCGAGCCCGACCACGACCGGGGCGGTGAACGCCCAGGCGTCCGGCACCGTCGAGGAGCGGCGCAGCAGCGCCACGACCGCGGCCACCGCGACGGTCACGGGCACCAGCGCCGCGAGGGTGCCGGACCGGCGGGCCCGCTCGCCGCCGGCGGGTCGGAGCAGGTGGGGCAGCGGTCCGCGCAGGGCGACCAGCATCGCGGTGACGACGGTGGCCGTGGCGGCGAGCCACACCGTGAGGAGCAGGCCCGGAGAGGGACGCTCGGCGCCGGCCGCCACCGGAACGGCCACCCCGGCCGCGCCGCCGAGGACGGCGGTCAGCAGCGGCTCGGCCACCAGCGCGCTCGCCCACCGGGGCCCCCGGCGGCCGTGCAGCCGCAGCAGGGCCGCCTCCTGCCGGCGCGCGGCGCCGAGCGCCGCGCCCGCGCCGGGGAGCACCCCGGCGGTCAGCACGGCGAGGGGGACCAGGAGCGCCCGGCTGCCGCTGCCGTCGGCGAGCACCGACGCGGCTGTCACGAGGGCGATCGCGGCGGCGACGGGCAGGTGCGTCCCCCGCCGGGTCCACCACCCGGCCACCGCGCGTGAGGTCATGCGAGCCGGCCCTCGTCGATCGCGACGTGGTGGTCGGCCGCCTCGACGATGGCCGGGTCGTGGGTGGCGATGACCACCACGCAGCCGCGCTCCGCCTCCGCACGCAGCGCGCCGAGGACCACCGCGACGTTGCCCTGGTCGAGCTCGCTGGTCGGCTCGTCGGCGAGCAGCACGGGAGCGCCGACGACGAGGCCGCGGGCGCAGGCCACCCGCTGCATCTGGCCCCCGGAGAGCTCCTCGACCTGCCGGTCGCCGAGGTCGGCGATGTCGAAGCGGGCGAGCGCCGCCTCGGCGCGGTCGGAGGCGTCGGACCACGGCGTGCCGCGGGCGCGCAGCGCGATGGCGACGTTCTCGCGCGCGGAGAGGATGGGGACGAGGCCGTAGACCTGGAGCACGAACGCGATCTCGGGCGGCGGGTCGCCGTCGCCCTGCCACGTCTCCTGGCCGCGGTACGTCGCCGTGCCCGCGGTCGGTGCGACGAGGCCGCCCGCCACCGAGAGCAGCGTGGTCTTCCCCGACCCGCTCGGTCCCGACAGGGCCGTGACCTTCCCGGCCGGGAACGTCACGGAGACGTCGTCGAGGAGCAGCGGCCCGGGCCGGTAGCTCACGTGGTCGAGGACCAGGTCGCCGGCGGCGCTCATCGCACGCCGTCCTGGGGGATGCCGGTCTCGTCCGCGGGATGGGAGATCACGATCCTCCGCGGCTCGGCCTCGACGCGGACCAACGTGCCCGGGGGCCACTGCGCGGACAGGTGCGAGGGCAGGTGCAGCACGCCCTCGGTGCCGATGACGGCGTACTCGGCGCCGTGGTGCCCCTCCGAGCCGACGCGGCCGCCCTTCATCGTCACCGTCCGGGGGAACGTCGCAGCGACCTCCGGCTGGTGGGTGACGACCACGACGGTGGTGCCGAAGTCGCGGTTGAGGTCGTGGAGCAGCCCCACCACGGCGTCGCGGTCGGCGTGCGAGAGCTGGCTGGTGGGCTCGTCGGCGAGGAGCAGACCGGGTGTCGTGGCGATGGCGCACGCCAGGGCCAGGCGCTGGCGCTGGCCGCCGGAGAGCGTGCTCACCACCTGGTCGGCCTGGTCGGTCAGCCCGACCCGGTCGAGCAGGTCGAACACGGCCGGCGCCCGGGTGGCCTCCTCCGCGGTCATCCCGACCCGGGCGAACTCGATGTTGCGCCGCGCCGTCGTGTAGGGGAGGAGGTTGCGCGTGGCTCCCTGCAGCATCGTGGCCACGCGGCGTGCGCGGAGCCGGGCGAGGTGCCGTTCGCCCATGCGGGAGATGTCGTCGTCGCCGAGGAGGATGCGCCCGGCGCTGGGCCGCTGGATGCCGCCGAGCAGCGCGAGGAGGGTGGACTTGCCCGACCCGCTGGGTCCGAGGAACGCGACCCGCTCCCCGGGCGCGATCTCGAGGTCGACGCCCTGCAGCGCCACCACGTCGTGCCCCTCGAAGGTGCGGTACAGGTGCACCACGCCCGAGCACCGGACGCCGATGCCGCCCCCGTCCTGCACGCGAGTCCCCCCGTAGCCGCCTCGGTCCGCCACCCCGCCCGTGCCGGAGTGCGGGGGACATCATGCACCCCGACCGAGCGGGTCGCCACCGACGCATCGTCGCCCGCGGCCGCCCGGGCGCGCCCGCTGAGGCGTCGCGGCGATCCCCGGTTACCCGTCCGTACCGCGGGAGACTCCGGGCCGGGGCCCTCGCGGCTACCGATAGGGTCGGTGACGGTCACCGAAGGCCAGAGTCGTCGACGGGGTCACCGAAGGCCCCACACCTAGGAGACATGCACATGACCGTTCGCGTAGGCATCAACGGCTTCGGCCGCATCGGCCGCAACTTCTTCCGCGCCGTCCGCGCCTCCGGCGCCGACATCGAGATCGTCGGCGTCAACGACCTGACCGACAACGCGTCCCTGGCGCACCTGCTCAAGTTCGACTCGATCCTGGGGCGTCTCGACGCCGACGTGTCGAGCGACGAGTCCTCGATCAAGGTCGGCGACCAGACCATCCACGCGTTCGCCGAGCGCGACCCCTCCGCCCTCAAGTGGGGTGACATCGGCGCCGACGTCGTCGTCGAGTCCACCGGCTTCTTCACCGACGCGACCAAGGCGAAGGCCCACGTCGACGCCGGGGCCAAGAAGGTCATCATCTCCGCGCCGGCCTCCAACGAGGACATCACCATCGTGATGGGCGTGAACCACGAGCTCTACGACGGGTCCGCGCACACCGTCATCTCGAACGCCTCGTGCACCACGAACTGCCTGGCGCCCATGGCGAAGGCCCTCAACGACGGCCTCGGCATCAACAAGGGCCTGATGACCACCATCCACGCCTACACCGCCGACCAGAACCTCCAGGACAACATCCACAAGGACCCGCGCCGCGCCCGCGCCGCCGCCCTCAACATCGTGCCGA
This sequence comes from Nocardioides xinjiangensis, assembly GCF_017916385.1. Lineage (NCBI taxonomy): Bacteria > Bacillati > Actinomycetota > Actinomycetes > Propionibacteriales > Nocardioidaceae > Nocardioides > Nocardioides xinjiangensis. Next base: position 117,617 of record NZ_JAFMSW010000001.1, on the reverse strand, counting down.
CCTCGACCGGCGCCGCGAAGGCCATCGGCCTGGTGCTGCCCGAGCTCAAGGGCAAGCTCGACGGCTACGCGCTGCGCGTCCCGACCCCGACCGGCTCGCTCACCGACCTCTCGTTCGAGGCCTCGCGCGAGACCTCGGTCGACGAGGTCAACGAGATCGTCAAGGCGGCCGCGGACGGCAGGTACCTCCGCTACTCCACCGACCCGATCGTCTCCTCCGACATCGTCACCGACCCGGCGTCCTGCATCTTCGACGCGCCGCTGACCAAGGTCATCGGCAACCAGGTCAAGGTCGCCGGCTGGTACGACAACGAGTGGGGCTACTCCAACCGCCTCGCCGACCTGATCACCTACATCGGCGAGACGCTCTGACGTCGATGGTCGACCACACCGCAGGCATCGAGTCGCTGGGTGACCTGAGGGGCAGGCGCGTCCTGGTCCGCTCGGACCTCAACGTGCCCCTCGACGGCACCTCCATCACCGACGACGGCCGCATCCGGGCGAGCGTGCCGACGCTCCGGCAGCTGTCCGACGCAGGGGCCCGGGTGGTCGTCACCGCCCACCTGGGCCGCCCGGACGGCTCACCCGACCCGAGGTACTCGCTGCGCCCGGTCGCCGAGCGGCTCTCCGAGCTGCTCGGGCGCCCGGTCGCGTTCGCGACCGACACCGTCGGCGCGAGCGCCAGCGAGACGGTCGAGGGCCTCGCCGACGGTGGCGTCGCCCTGCTGGAGAACGTCCGGTTCAACGCCGGCGAGACCAGCAAGGACGACGCCGCCCGGGGCGCGTTCGCCGACGAGCTCGCCGCCCTGGCCGACGCCTTCGTCTCCGATGGCTTCGGCGTGGTCCACCGCAAGCAGGCCAGCGTGTACGACGTCGCGCAGCGGCTGCCCTCGGCCATGGGCGGGCTGGTCGCGGCCGAGGTCGACGTGCTGCGCCGACTCACCGAGCACCCCGACCGCCCCTACGTCGTGGTGCTCGGCGGCTCCAAGGTCTCCGACAAGCTCGGCGTCATCGACAACCTCATCGACAAGGCCGACAGGCTGCTCATCGGCGGCGGCATGGTGTTCACCTTCCTCAAGGCCCAGGGCCACGAGGTCGGCAGGAGCCTGCTCGAGGACGACCAGCTCGACACCTGCACCCGCTACCTCACCGAGGCGGCGGACCGCGGCGTGGAGATCGTGCTCCCGACCGACGTGGTGGTCGACACGGCGTTCCCGTCGGGCGACCGCGAGCCGCAACCCCGGGTCGTGCCCGCCTCGGAGATCCCGGCCGACGCGCTGGGGCTCGACATCGGGCCAAAGTCGTCCGCCGCGTTCGCGGCGGCGCTGGCCGACGCCCGCACCGTGTTCTGGAACGGTCCGATGGGCGTGTTCGAGGTCGAGGCGTTTGCCGAGGGCACCCGCGCCGTCGCCGAGGCGCTCACGAAGGTCGACGGCCTGTCCGTGGTCGGCGGCGGCGACTCCGCCGCGGCCGTGCGGCAGCTCGGCTTCGACGAGGCCGCGTTCGGCCACATCTCCACCGGCGGCGGCGCGTCGCTGGAGTTCCTGGAGGGCAAGCAGCTCCCGGGCATCGCCGTACTCGAGAAGGACTGACACGTGGCAGAGCGCACCCCGCTGATGGCGGGCAACTGGAAGATGAACCTCAACCACCAGGAAGCGGTGGTGCTGGTCCAGAAGCTCGCGTGGACGTTGTCGGACAAGCGGCACGACTACGGCAAGGTCGAGGTCGTCGTGGTGCCGCCGTTCACCGACATCCGCTCGGTGCAGACGCTCGTCGACGGCGACCGCCTCGCGATCCGCTACGGCGCGCAGGACGTCTCCGTGCACGACGAGGGCGCGTACACCGGCGAGATCTCGGCGGCGATGCTGGCCAAGCTGGGCTGCTCCTACGTCGTGGTCGGGCACTCCGAGCGCCGGATGTACCACAACGAGAGCGACGAGCTGGTCAACGCCAAGGCCCACAAGGCGCTGCACGCCGGGATGACCCCGATCGTGTGCGTCGGCGAGGGACTCGACGTACGCCAGGCCGGGGAGCACGTCCCGTTCACGCTGACCCAGGTGGACGGCTCGCTCGACGGGTTCACCGCCGAGCAGGTCGCCGGCCTGGTCGTGGCCTACGAGCCCGTGTGGGCCATCGGCACCGGCGAGGTGGCCACCCCCGACGACGCGCAGGAGGTCTGTGCGGCCATCCGCGCGCGGGTCCGCGAGGTCCACGGCGACGCGGCCGCGGACGGCCTCCGCATCCTCTACGGCGGGTCCGTCAAGGCCGCGAACGTCGGCGGGATCATGGAGAAGCCGGACGTCGACGGGTGCCTCGTCGGGGGCGCCAGCCTGCAGGTCGACGAGTTCGGCGGCATCTGCCGGTTCTACGACATGCCCGTGCTGTGAGGCGCTCGCCGATCCGCGGGCGACGTGACGTAGGCTTCCGCTCGTGATTCTGCTCTTCACCATCCTGCTCGTCGCATCGAGCGCGATCATGATCCTGCTGGTCCTGCTGCACAAGGGCCGCGGAGGCGGCCTGTCCGACATGTTCGGCGGTGGTGTCTCGAGCAGCCTGGGGGGATCGTCGGTGGCGGAGCGCAACCTCGACCGGTTCACGATCGGCATCGGCGTCATCTGGTTCGCCTGCATCGTCGCCCTGGGCCTGCTCATGGCCTACCAGGGCAACTGACCCCCCTCTGAAGTTCGACCGAAGGAGTCCCTCGTGGCTGGTGGTGGAGGAAACGCAATCCGGGGCAGCCGGGTCGGGGCCGGTCCCATGGGCGAGGCCGAGCGCGGCGAGGCCGCTCCGCGGCAGACCGTCACCTACTTCTGCAGTCACGACCACCGCTCGGTCGTGACCTTCGCGATCGAGGCGGCCGTGCCCGAGTCGTGGGACTGCCCCAAGTGCGGTCTGCCGGCCAGCCTGGACAGCGAGAACCCGCCGCCGGCGCCGAAGATCGAGCCCTACAAGACGCACCTCGCCTACGTGAAGGAGCGGCGCAGCGAGACCGAGGCGGCCGACATCCTCGACGAGGCCGTCGCGCTGCTGCGCAGCCGCCGCAAGGCCGGCGAGATCATCTTCTGACCGCCCGCCCGCCCGCGCGAGTGGGCGCGGGTGTCCCGCGCTAGGGCGCCGAGTGGGCGCGCGTGTCCCGCGCTAGGGGGCCGGGTGGGTGCGAGTGTCCCGCAGTAGGGCGCCGAGTGGTCGCGAGTGTCCCGCGCGTCACCGCCGGTCCCGTGCTCGACGTACGCCCGCCAGGATGATGTCGTCGAGCGTCGAGTTGCGCGCGTAGACGTCCGGGGTCCAGACCGGAGCGATCTCCCAGCCGGCGTCGCGGTCGAGCCAACGCAGGCGCTTCTCGTCCCGCGCTTCGGCTCGTGCTCCGGTGTGCCACTCGCGCCCCTGGAACTCGACACCGAACCTGATCTCCTCGTTGCCCACGTCGATGAGGGCGACGTTGGTCCCTGAGCGCACCTCGACCTGCGGCTCGGGCGGTGGCACGGGCAGTTGCTTCCACCGCCATCGCACGACCGTCTCGCCGCCGGACTGCGAGCGGCCGTCCGTGTGCGGAGCGACCGTACGCAGCGTGGTGACCCACCGCATGCCGGCGAAGCGATCGACGGCGTGCACGAGCTCGGGGACGGTGAACGTGCCGAGCCGGTGGAGCGCATCCAGCGCGGTGAGCGCGGGCTCCGGCCATCGCTGCCGGCCGAGGTCGAGCGCCGTCCGCAGCGGCGTCGTCATCCGGACGCCTCGTACGACGACGAGGTCCTCGTCGCGGAACGTACGCTGACCGCTCGCGACCAGCTTGTTGCGCAGCCGTCCCCGCCCGTCCGGGAGGTACATGGCGATGGGCTGGGTGCCGAGGTGCTCGTTCGGGAGCAGCAGCATGTCGGCGCCGTGCGCCCATCCGGCGTGCCGGTCGACCAGCACGGCGTCAGGCGGCACCACCAGGCGAAGGACGGCGATCCGCGTGGCGATGTCGTCCGCCAGCTGGGCAGGGACGAAGCAGTTGCGGATCGGGTTGCGGAGGAGCCCGGCGCCGGTCAGCGCAGGTAGCCACTTCCGCGGGAGCCCGGCGTCCAGCGCCGATCGCGTGGTGAAGGGACCGTCCAACGGGAGAGGGAAGCTGTCGTCGAGGTACGGCAGCTCGAGCCACGCGCGCAGGTTCATGACGACATCCCTGCCCGCGGGGGAAGCCGGGCACTCCGGTCCGTCACTGCCTGTGGACAGGCCGGGACGTTCGCGCCGACTCGGTGCGCTCAGACGCGACGTTCGCGCCGACTCGGTGCGCTCAGGCGGGATATTCGCGCCGACTCGAGCGCTCGCGCGGGACGTTCGCGCCCACTCGGGGCGCCCGGGCGGGACCCTCGCGCCCACTCGGCGGTTCGGGAGGGGACGCCCGCGCCCACTCGGGCGTCACAGACGGGAGGCGGCGTCCTCGTCGAGCCACCAGACGGTCTCCTCGCCCCGCGCGCCGCGCGCCGGGGTCTCGGTGACCGAACCGTCCTCCGCGAGCGCCCGCGCGACCGCCTCGGCCTTGCCGGCGCCGCTCGCGATGAACCACACCGAGCGCGATCGTGCGATCGCCTCGAACGTGAGCGAGACGCGGTCCGGGGGCGGCTTCGGCGAGTCGTGGACGGCGACCGCGACGGCGTCGCGGACCTCGAGCGCCGGGTGCCCCGGGAAGAGCGAGGCGCAGTGACCGTCGGGGCCGATGCCGAGCATCATCACCTCGAAGGAGCCGGCACCGTGCTCGCGCAAGGCGGCGTCGTAGGCGGCTGCGGCGTCCTCGGCCGTCGCCACCTGGTCGCTCGCGGGCACCTCGTGGACGTTGGCCGGGTCGACGGGGACGTGGTCGAGCAGTGCCTCCCGCGCTTGACCGGCGTTGCGGTCGGGCGAGCCGGCGGGCACGAAGCGCTCGTCGCCCCACCAGAACACCACGCGCGACCAGTCCACGGACGAGTCCGGCGCGCGGCGTGCCAGCTCGCGGTGCAGCGCCTCGGCGATCGTTCCGCCGGTGAGGCCGACGTGGGGCACCTCGCCACGGCCCTGGGCCGCCTCGAGCCGCTCGAGGAGCGCGGACGCCACGTCGCCGACGAGGACGTCCGCGTCCTGGTGCCGCCGGACCTCGGGGGCGCCGCTCACTTGTTCCCCCGCAGCTCGACCAGGCGCCGTGCCGTGGCCGCGTAGACGTCGTCCTCGTCGAGCCGCCGCAGCTCCTCGGCCAGTAGGGCCGGGACCTCGCGACGCTTGAGCGCCACCGGACGGTCGGGGCGGTGGGGGGAGGAGAACGTCGCCAGCCGGCCGTCGGCACGGGAGATGCGGATCGGCCCCTCCTCGGTGTCCATGCTGACCTCGGTGATGCCGGGCCCGTCGGAGTGCCCGCGGTCGACCTCGACCTCCAGCCGGTCGGTCAGCCAGGCGACGAGCAGGTCGGCGCTGGGGCTCACCCGCTCGGCCGTGACCTTGGCGCCGGTGACGTGGAGGGGGTGCTGGTCGAGCGCGGCGGCGAGGAGCGCGCGCCACGGCGTCAGCCGCGTCCAGCTCAGGTCGGTGTTCCCGGGGGCGTAGGCGCGGCACTGGTGCAGCATCGCGGTGCTCTTGCGCTGCGAGGCGGCGGCGGAGTCGGTGATGCGGCGCTGGGCCAGCGCGCCCAGGGAGTCGGCCGCAGGGTCGGCCGGCGCCGTCGTGGGCCACCAGATGGCGACGGGGGAGTCGGGGAGCAGCAGGGGCAGCACGACGGACTCCGCGTGGTCGACGACCTCGCCCTCGAGGCGGATCAGCGCGGTCTCGCCGCCCCATCCGTCCCCGCTGCCCACCTGCGCACTGACGCGAGCGGCGCCGCGCGTCTCGCCCAGGATCACGCCGAGCACGCGGGACGGGTGCTCGCGGGAGGCACGCTTCGCCGCGAACATCGCCTCCTCGGCGTCCTCCTCGGGGGCGACGATGATCAGCGTCATCACCATCCCCATGGCCGGGCTCCCGGCGCGGGTGCGCGCCCGGACGAACTCCGCGGCGATCTTCGAGGCGTTGGTGTCGGTGAGCTCGATCATCTCGGGGTCCCCTCGGTGGTGTTCGGCGGAGGAGCGGAGCGGGGGAGGCGAGGAGCAGCGTGGGGCGGGGTCATGTCAGGGCCTCCTCCACGTACGCCCGTCGCGGGCGAGCATCGCCACGGCGGACTCGGGTCCCCATGTGCCGGACTCGTACGGCTCGGGCCGGCCGTCCTTCTCCCAGTGGGCGATGACCGGGTCGAGCAGCTTCCAGGACAGCTCGACCTCCTCGTGGCGCGGGAACAGGGGCGGGTCGCCGAGCAGCACGTCGAGGATCAGCCGCTCGTAGGCCTCGGCGCTCGCCTCGGTGAACGAGCCGCCGTAGGCGAAGTCCATGTTGACGTCGCGGATCTCCATCGCCGTCCCGGGCACCTTGGAGCCGAACCGCATCGTCAGGCCCTCGTCGGGCTGCACCCTGATGACGAGGGCGTTCTGCGTGAGGTCCTCGGTGGCGGTCGAGGTGAACGGCAGGTGCGGAGCGCGCTTGAAGACCACGGCCACCTCGGTCACCCGCCTGCCGAGCCGCTTGCCGGTGCGCAGGTAGAACGGCACGCCCGCCCACCGCCGGGTCTCCACGTGCACGGTGATCGCGGCGAACGTCTCGGTCGCCGAGTCCTTGGCGATGCCCTCCTCGTCGGTGAAGCCGATGACCTTCTCGCCCCCGGCCCAGCCGGCGGTGTACTGCCCGCGCGCCGTGGTGGTGTCGAGCCGCGCCGGCAGCTGGGCCGAGGCGAGCACCTTCTGCTTCTCCAGCCGGAGGCTCTCCGCGTCGAAGGCCACCGGCTCCTCCATCGCGACGAGGGCCATCAGTTGGAGCAGGTGGTTCTGGATGACGTCACGGGCGGCGCCGATCCCGTCGTAGTAGCCGGCGCGGCCGCCGATGCCGATGTCCTCGGCCATGGTGATCTGCACGTGGTCGACGTAGTTGGCGTTCCAGATCGGCTCGAACATGTTGTTGGCGAAGCGCATCGCCAGGATGTTCTGCACCGTCTCCTTGCCGAGGTAGTGGTCGATGCGGAACACCGACCCGGACGGGAACACCCCGGCGAGCGTCTCGTTGAGCTCGCGCGCGGACTCCAGGTCGTGGCCGAACGGCTTCTCGACCACGACGCGGCGCCACTGCTCGGGACCCGGGTCGGCGAGGCCGTGCTCCTTGAGCTGTCCCACCACGGTGCCGAAGAACGCCGGGGGAATCGCCAGGTAGAACGCCATGTTGCCGCCGGTGCCGCGCAGCTCGTCGAGCTCCTGCACGGTGCGGCGCAGCTGGTCGAACGCCTCGTCGTCGTCGAAGTTGCCCGACACGAAGCGGAAGCCCTCGGACAGCTGCTTCCAGACCTCCTCGCGGAACGGCGTGCGCGCGTGCTCCTTGACCGCGTCGTGCACGATCTGCGCGAAGTCCTGGTCCTCCCAGTCGCGACGGGCGAACCCGACCAGGCTGAAGCCCGGGGGCAGCAGCCCGCGGTTCGCGAGGTCGTAGATCGCCGGCATGACCTTCTTGCGCGACAGGTCCCCGGTGACGCCGAACAGCACCATGCCGCAGGGACCGGCGATGCGCGGGAGCCGCCGGTCCTGCGGGTCGCGGAGGGGGTTGGCGGGACTCATCGGCCTCGGTTCTCCTGGTAGTAGCGGATGAGGGACTGGGTGGAGGGGTCCTGCTCGGCAGCGACCTCCGCGTCGCCGGCGACGGCCGGCCGCAGCTCCTGGGCGAGCTGCTTGCCGAGCTCGACGCCCCACTGGTCGAAGCTGTCGATGCCCCAGACCGCGCCCTCGACGAACGTGATGTGCTCGTAGAGCGCCACCAGCTGACCCAGCACGCCCGGCGTGAGCTCGGGGGCCATGATCGAGGTCGTCGGCCGGTTGCCGGGGAAGGTCCGCGCGGACACGAGGTCCTCGGCCACGCCCTCGGCACGCACCTCGTCCGCCGTCCTGCCGAAGGCCAGCGCCTTGGTCTGGGCGAGGAAGTTCGCCAGGAACAACTCGTGGACGTCGGTGTCACCGTCGGTGAGGGCGTACGACGGCCGCGCGAAGGCGATGAAGTCGGCCGGCACGAGCCGGGTGCCCTGGTGGATGAGCTGGTAGAAGGCGTGCTGGCCGTTGGTGCCGGGCTCGCCCCAGAACACCTCCCCGGTGTCGTAGCCGACCGCCTCGCCGTCCCAGCGCACGCCCTTGCCGTTGGACTCCATCGTGAGCTGCTGGAGGTAGGCGGGGAAGCGGTGGAGGAACTGGGCGTAGGGGAGGACGGCATGGGTGTGGGCGCCGAGGAAGTTGGTGTACCAGACGTTGAGCAGGCCCATCTTGAGCGGCACGTTGGCCGTGTCGGGGGCGGTGCGGAAGTGCTCGTCCATGGCGTGGAAGCCGGCCAGCATCTCGGTGAACCGCTCGGGTCCGACCGCGACCATGAGCGAGAGCCCGATCGCGGAGTCCATCGAGTAGCGGCCGCCCACCCAGTCCCAGAACCCGAACGCGTTGTCGGGGTCGATGCCGAAGTCGGCGACCTTGTCGAGCGCGGTGGAGACGGCGACGAAGTGCTGCGCCACCGCGGCGGACGGGTCGGTGCCGGCGGGCAGCCGCTCGAGCAGCCACGCCTTGCACAGCCGCGCGTTGGTGAGCGTCTCCAGGGTCCCGAAGGTCTTGCTCGAGACGATGAAGAGCGTGGTCTCGGGATCGAGGCCCTTCAGCTCCTGCCCGGCGTCGGTCGGGTCGATGTTGCTGATGAACCGGCAGCTGAGCCCTTCCTGCCGGTAGGGCTCGAGCGCCTCGTAGGCCATCACAGGCCCGAGGTCCGAGCCGCCGATCCCGATGTTGACCACCGTGGCGATGCGCCTGCCGGTGGCGCCCGTCCAGTCACCGGAGCGCACCCGCTCGGCGAAGTCGTACGCGCGGGCGAGCACGTCGTGCACCTCCGGGACGACGTCGTGGCCGTCGACGACCAGCGACGCGCCGGCCGGGAGCCGGAGCGCGGTGTGGAGCACCGCCCGGTCCTCGGTGACGTTGATGTGCTCCCCGGCGAACATCGCCCGTCGGCGGCCGTGGAGGTCGACCTCCTCGGCGAGCGCGAGCAGCGCCGCCTCCACCTCGTCGTCGAACAGGTTCTTCGACAGGTCGACGTGGAGGTCGGCGGCGACCAGGGTCTGCTGCTCGACCCAGGCCGGGGTCAGGGTGGAGCGCAGGTCCGGCCGGGGGGCCGCTGCGAGCCCCGCCAGCCGCGTCCAGGCCGTCGTGGTGGTCGGGTCGACGGGCCCGGTGCTCATGCGCGGGCGGAGTCGAGGGACGCCGACAGCGTCGACTGCAGCTCGTCCCAGGCGGTGACGAACTTGTCGACACCTTCCTTGATGAGGGCCTCGATCACGTCGTCGTAGTCGATCCCCGCCTCGGCGAGCGCGTGCATGTGGGCGTGGGCGTCGTCGTAGAAGGGCCGCACCCGGTCGCCGCGCACCTCGCCGTGGTCGGCGACGGCGTCCAGGGTCTTCTCGGGCATCGTGTTGACCGTGCCCTCGACGACGAGGTCGACGACGTACATCGTGTCGTCGTAGTCGGGGTTCTTGACGCCGGTCGAGGCCCACAGCGGGCGCTGCTTGCGGGCGCCCTTGGCGGCCAGCGCCTCCCAGCGCTCGCCGGTGAAGAACTCCTCGTACATCTGGAACGCCAGCCGGGCGTTGGCGACGCCGGCCTTGCCCCGCAGCGAGGGGTCGGTGCCCGGGCCCTCGCTGACCGCCTCGAGGCGCTTGTCGATCTCGGTGTCGACGCGGGAGACGAAGAAGGAGGCGACGGAGTGGATGCCGGCGAGGTCGTGGCCGTTGTCGGCGGCCCGCTCGAGCCCGGTCACGTAGGCCTCCATGACGTTGCGGTACTGCTCGAGGCCGAAGATCAGCGTGACGTTGACCGAGATGCCGGCGGCGAGGGTCTCGGTGATGGCGGGCCACCCCTCCTTGGTGCCGGGGATCTTGATCATCACGTTGGGCTCGCCGACGGTCTCGTGGAGGATCGCCGCCTCCTTCACCGTCTCGGCGGTGTCGTGGGCCAGGCCGGGGGAGACCTCGATCGACACGCGGCCGTCGACGCCGTCGGTCGCGTCGAACACCGGGCGCATGACCTTGCACGCCTCGCGGACGTCGTCGGTGGTGATGACCAGCGTCGCCCGGTCGACGTCGGCGCCCTCGGCGGCGAGCTGGCGCACCTGCGCGTCGTAGCGCTCGCCGTCGGCCAGCGCCGACTGGAAGATCGCCGGGTTGGAGGTCACCCCGACGACGTGCTTGTCCCGCACCAGGTCGGCGAGGTTGCCGGTCTCGAGCCGCTCGCGGGACAGGTCGTCGAGCCAGATGGACACCCCGGCGTCAGCCAGGGCCTTGAGACGGTCGGACATGTGTGCCTCCTGGGGGTGGGTCGGTCGGGCCGCGGAGGGGCTCAGTCGGTGAGCGTCCGCAGGCTGTCGCGGGCGGCGTTGGCCACCGCCTCGCCGGTGATGTCGAACTCCTGGTAGATCCGGGCGTAGTCGGCCGAGGCCCCGTAGTGGTCGATGGACACGATGCGGCCGTGGTCGCCGACGTACTCGCGCCAGCCCAGCTTCACGCCGGCCTCGACGGACACGCGGGCCTTGACCGCCGGCGGCAGCACCGTCTCCCGGTAGGCCTCCTCCTGCTCCTCGAACCACTCCAGGCAGGGCAGCGACACCACGCGGGCGCGGATGCCGTCGGCGGCGAGCAGGTCGCGGGCCGCGACCGCCACCTGCACCTCCGAGCCGGTGCCCATCAAGATCACGTCGGGGTCGCCGCCGTCGACGTCGAGGAGGACGTAGCCGCCGCGGTGCACGTTGGAGGTGTCGCTCCAGTGCTCACCGGTCTCGGGGTCCTTCCCGCGGGGGAAGACCGGGACGTTCTGGCGGGTCAGGGCGATGCCGGCCGGGCGGTCGGTGCGCCGGAGCACCGCGTGCCACGCAGCGGCGGTCTCGTTGGCGTCCGCGGGTCGCACGACGTCGAGGCCCGGGATCGCGCGCAGGGCAGCGAGGTGCTCGATCGGCTGGTGGGTCGGGCCGTCCTCGCCGAGCCCGATGGAGTCGTGCGTCCACACGTAGGTGACCGGGAGCCCCATGAGCGCGGCGAGCCGCACCGAGCCGCGCATGTAGTCGGAGAACGTGAGGAACGTGCCGCCGAAGACCCGGGTGCCGCCGTGGAGCGCGATGCCGTTGAGGATGCCGCCCATGCCGTGCTCGCGGATGCCGAAGTGGAGCACGCGCCCGGCGAGCGGGTCGCCGGTCCACTGGTCGGTCGACCGGCTCGCGGGGATGAAGGACGGGGCGTCCTCGATGGTGGTGTTGTTGGACTCGGCCAGGTCGGCGGAGCCGCCCCACAGCTCGGGCATGATGCCGGCGACGGCGTTGATCACCGCGCCGGAGGCCTTGCGCGTGGCGACGCCCTTCGGGTCCGCCTCGAACGTCGGCAGCGCCTCGGCCAGCCCCTCGGGGAGCGCCCGCGTCTGCATGCGCTCGAAGGTCGCCAGCACGTCGGCCGGGGCGGCGGCCTGCCACGCCTCGAAGCGCTCCTGCCAGGCCGCCTGGGCCTCCTTCCCGCGCTCGACCAGCGACCGGGTGCGGGTGATGACCTCGTCGGGCACCTCGAAGTGCTGCTCCGGGTCGAACCCGAGGATCTGCTTGGTGGCCGCGACCTCCTCGGCGCCGAGCGCGGAGCCGTGGGACTTGCCCGTGCCCTGGGCGTTGGGTGCCGGCCAGGCGATGACCGTGTGGAGGACGATCAGGCTGGGGCGGTCGGTGACCTCGGCCGCGGCGCGGACTGCGGCGTAGAGCTCGGGGACGTCCTCGACGTAGTCGCTGCCCCCATTGGTCCAGTCGACGTGCTGCACGTGCCAGCCGTAGGCCTCGTAGCGCGCACCGACGTCCTCGGTGAAGGCGACGTCGGTGTCGCCCTCGATGGAGATCTGGTTGGCGTCGTAGATCATCGTCAGGTTGCCGAGCTGCTGCGTGCCCGCGAGCGACGAGGCCTCGGCGCTGACGCCCTCCTCGAGGTCGCCGTCGGAGCAGATGGCGTAGACGTGGTGGGTGAACGGGGAGTCGGCCTCGGCGGTGTCGGGGTCGAGCAGGCCGCGCTCGCGACGGGCCGCCATGGCCATGCCGACGGCGTTGGCGACGCCCTGTCCGAGCGGGCCGGTCGTGGTCTCGACGCCGGCCGTGTGGCCGTGCTCGGGGTGACCGGGTGTCTTGCTGCCCCACGTGCGCAGCGAGCGGAGGTCCTCGACCTCGAGGCCGAAGCCGCCGAGGAACAGCTGGGTGTAGAGCGTGATCGAGCTGTGCCCGGCCGAGAGGACGAACCGGTCCCGACCGGTCCAGTGCGGGTCCGCCGGGTTGTGCCGCATGACCTTCTGGAACAGCAGGTAGGCGGCCGGCGCCAGGCTCATGGCCGTGCCAGGGTGGCCGTTGCCGACCTTCTGGACCGCGTCCATCGCCAGGACCCTGGCCGTGTCGACCGCCCGGCGGTCGACGTCGTCCCACTCGAGCGTGGCGGGCAGGGCGGGGTTGTCGGTCAACGCAGTTCCTCTCGGACGTCATGCAGGTGGGGTGCAGCCAGGAGTGCCAGGCAGCGCCGGTGGAGCACAGGTGCGGTGCAGCCAGGATCACAGGTGCGCGTCGGTGGCCTCGACTGCGAGCCTAGCGCCGTCGCCGAGTAGACTCGACAACGCCCGAGGGTCGTCCCGGACGCCGGAAATCCGGCTGCTCATGTCCTCCGGTTCCCACCCGCTCGCGTCCCATCCGCTCCGCCACCCGAGGTTTCCACGTGTCCCACGCCGGCCCGCACGCTGCCGCGTCCGACCGGCAGTCGACCGGTGACGAGGGTGCGGTCGAGGGGCCGAAGACCTGGCGGGACGTCGTCGCGGCGTACGTCGGCCTCACCAAGCCGCGCGTGATCGAGCTGCTGCTGCTGACCACGGTGCCGGTGATGTTCTTCGCCGAGCGGGGCATCCCGGCCCTGGGACTGGTCGCCGCCACGGTCGTGGGCGGTGCGCTCTCGGCCGGTTCCGCCTCGGCCTACAACTGCGTCTATGACCGCGACATCGACGAGCAGATGCGTCGGACGCGGCGCCGCGCGCTCCCGCGACACATCGTCTCGCCGACCTCCGCGCTCGTGTTCGCGACGATGCTCGCCGTGCTGTCGACAATCGTGCTGGGCCTGTGGGTCAACTGGCTGTCGGCGGGGCTGTCGGTGCTGGCCAACGCGTTCTACGTCGTCGTCTACACCATGGTGCTCAAGCGCCGCACCACCCAGAACATCGTCTGGGGTGGGCTGGCCGGCTGCTTCCCGGCCCTGATCGGCTGGACGGCCGTCACCGGCGAGCTGGCATGGACGCCGGTCGTGCTGTTCCTCGTGGTGTTCTTCTGGACCCCGCCCCACACGTGGGCGCTGGCGCTGCGCTACCGGGAGGACTACCGCAACGTCGACGTGCCCATGCTCCCGGTGGTCAAGCCCGCCGCGGAGGTGGGGCGTCAGGTGGTCCTCTACAGCTGGGTGATGGTGGCGACCTCCCTGGTGCTGTGGCCGGTCGCCGGCACGAGCCTCGTCTACCCGGTGGCGGCGGCCGTGCTGGGTGCGGTCTTCCTCGCCGAGGCGCACCGCATGTGGAGCCGTACGAAGGCCTCTGACGTGCTCGGTGAGATCAACCCGATGCGCCTGTTCCACGCCTCGAACCTCTACCTTTCCCTCCTTTTCGTCGCTGTTGCCCTGGATCCTCTGCTCGGTCGCTAGCGCATCCCGAAGGATTCGTCAGGCGACCGGGTGAATACATAGAGCATCTTGAGGCAACCTCCCGGGCTCGGTCCTCCCGGACGGCGTTGAATCGCGGGATGGGGAGGCAGTGGGCATCCCCCGAGGGACGTGGGGGTTCGGCAGCATGAAATCAGCACCGCAACACCGTCTCGGCGACGAGACCCGGGGGCAGGTCGCAGGACGGACGTCCTCCCTGAACCGCATCGTGTCGAGAGTGATCACGCTGGTCCTGGCGGTCGGCTTCGCGGTCGTCGGGATCGCGGGCGCCGCCAACGCGCACCACAACACCATCACGGGCTCCGTGGCGTGCAAGGACGGCGGCGGGTGGGCCGTCACCTGGACCGTCGTCAACAGCGAGCCGATCAGCGAGACGATCACGTACTCCAGCCGGGGCGTCGTGCCCGCCGGCACGACGCTGAGCGGTCACCAGACGCGCACGTTCACCGAGACGGTGACGACCAAGCCCACCGAGCCGCTGACCCTGAGGCTGACGGCGAAGTGGGACAACGGCTACACCAGGACCAACTCCGGCAGTGTCGCTGTCGCCAAGTTCACCGACAAGTGCGACGTCAAGATCGTCGAGCCGCCGACCGTGCCGGTGCTCGACCCGTGCGGCCCGAACAACGCGACCTACGGCCCGGTGCCGTCGGGCCCGTGGACGTACGTGATCAACGGCAACGGCAGCATCACGATCACCGCGAACCCGGGCCACCAGTTCCCCGGGGGCACGACGACGGTCACCTTGCCTCCGCCGAGCGACAGCAACGTGCCCTGCCCCGTGACGCCGCCGGTGAACCCGCCCGTCAATCCGCCGGTGCTCACCCCGCCGGTGGTCGTTCCGCCGGAGGTGCTGCCCGCGCAGGTGCGGGTGGTGCGGGCGCAGGCGCGCAAGATCGACAAGTGCGGCCGCAGCGGTGACCGGTTCAGGGTCGCCGAGCGCTCCGGCGTCATCTACAAGTCCCGCGGCAAGGTCCTGCGCGAGGGCAGGTGGCTCAGGGCGACGACCCGGTCGATCACCGTCCGTGCCTACGCCGCCGACGCGACCTTCCGGCTCGAGGGCAAGCAGGTGTGGCGGATGACCTTCAGCACTCGGCCCTGCGCGAGTGCCCCGGAGATCGCGCCCAACACCGGAATGTGATGCGCCGCCCCGTGCTCGCACGCCTGCTCGCAGGTGTGGCGCTCGGTGCGACGGTGCTGGCCGGTCAGGGAGTGGCAGCCCACGCCGCCCCTGACCGGCTGCGCATCCCCACGCTGGGCACCGACGCCGCTGTCATCGAGGTGCCGGCCCGCAACGACACGCTGGCGGTCGGCTCCCGCCTCCGTGGAGCGGTCTACACCTGGTCGAAGGGCGACCCGCCGTGCGACCCGACCGGCAGCACCGTCTACGCCGGTCACGCCTGGCGGGCCGGCAATGGTGTCGCCGACCGGTGGGGCCAGCTCCGCCGCGGGGACCTGATCACGGTCGCGGGGTGCAGGTTCCGGGTCACCAAGCGCGAGTTCTGGCCGGCCCAGCGCCGGATCGGCTCGCTCTACTCCGTGTCCGGGCCCGCGCGCATCGTCCTGCTGGCCTGCAAGGCCGACGACTACGCCAAGCGCACCGTGGTGTTCGCCCGCAAGGTCGAGGGCTAGGCGCACGGCGCCGACAGGTGGACCCGGAGGGCTAGGGCAGGCGAGTCGCAGCGTGGGGCTGCGACTCGCCGCCGGCCCGGGCCTCCCGGTCCGCCCGGTGGGGCAGCACCGCGAGCGCGATCCGGGCGAGGCCCGCTGCCAGGAGGGCAGCGCCCAGCATGTGCAGGGCCACCAGACCGACCGGCAGGTCCAGCCAGTACTGCACCCAGCCGAGCACGCCCTGCGCCAGCTCGATGACCAGCACGAGGCCGGTCACGCGGGCGAGCCAGCCGTGCCCACCGCGCACGGCGACCACCAGCAGCGCGACCGTGAGCGCGACCAGGACGTAGACGGACACCGCGTGCACCTGCGACACGGTGGCGGGGTCGAGGCCGTTGCGCCGTGCGTCGGCGTCGCCGGCGTGCGGACCGGCGCCGGTCACCACCGTGCCGAGGTACAGCACGAGCCATCCCCAGCCCAGCGTGCCCCAGGCGAGTGCCCGGGGGAGCCGCGGAGCCAGCCCGCGGTCGGGGCTGCGCAGCTCGTCGACCAGGGCGACGCACACCATGACGATGGCCATCGACAGCAGGAAGTGGCCAGCGACGACCCACGGGTTGAGGTCGGTGAGGACGGTGATGCCGCCGAGGCCGGCCTGGAGCGGGATGCCGAGCCCGACGACGAGCGCGAGCCTGGTGGCGCGCCGGTGCCGGGCGCCGAGCGCGGCCAGGAAGCACAGCACGGCGACCGCGGCCAGCAGGAACGTCAGCAGCCGGTTGCCGAACTCGATGGCACCGTAGACGCCGAGCTCGGCGTGGGCGACGTACGACGCCTCGGTGCAGCGCGGCCAGGTGGGACACCCGAGTCCCGACCCGGTGAGCCGCACCGCGGCGCCGGTGACGACGATGCCGATGTTGGCCAGGAGGTTGGCGACCGCGAGGGGCCACAGGTGCCGGGCGAGCCGGGCGAGCACGGAGGACATCATTCCCACTTGAAGGTCCGGGCCGTCATCGCCGTGCCGAGCAGCGCCCAGCCGGCGAGGACGAGCAGCGAGCGGCTGTCGACGACGGCGTCGACGAGCGCGGAGCGCATCGCCTCGCCGAGGGCTCCCGAGGGCAGCCACTGGATGAGGCCGCCCGCCGCGCCGTACGTGCCGACGGGCAGCACGACGCCGCCGCCGGCCATGAGGAGGAGGTAGACGAGGTTCGCCAGCGCGAGCGTCGCCTCGGCGCGCAACGCCCCCGCCACGAAGAGGCCGAGGGCGGCGAAGGCGGCGGTGCCGAGCGCGACCGCCAGGACCACGCCGGCCAGGGTGCGCGGCGGGGCCGCGAGGGTCGGCTCCCAGCCGAGCACCAGCCCGACGACGACGAGCACCACGAGCTGGAGCGCGACCACGTTGAGCAGGGCGAGCACCTTGCCGAGCAGCAGCCCGTGGCGGGGCAGCGGCGACGATCCCAGCAGCTTGATGACGCCGTAGCGGCGCTCGAACCCCGTCGCGATCGCCACGGACGTGAAGGCCGTCGACATGACTGCGAGCGCCAGCACGCCGGGGGTGAGGACGTCGACGGCCCGGTGGCCGTCGAGGTCGATGCCGATGCGTCCCGCGGCGGCGACGCCGCCCACCAGCACGATCACCGGGATGACGATGGCGAGCAGCAGCTGCTCGCCGTTGCGCAGCATCAGCCGCGCCTCCATGCGTGACTGCGCGAGCACCATGCGCGCCAGCGGGGCGCCGCCCGGTGCGGGGGAGAACGCTCGGGTCGCAGCGGGGCCGCTCACGAGGCCAGCTCGCGTCCGGTCAGGTCGAGGAAGACGTCCTCGAGGGTGCGCTGGCCGAGGCTCAGCGTCTGCGGCAGGACGTCGTGCTCCTCGCACCACCGCGAGACGCGGCCGAGCGTGGTGCCGTCGGCGGGCCCGTGGATCAGCATGCTGACCTCGTCGAGCTGGCGCACCTCGGTGCCGGCGCCGAGCTCGGCGCGCAGGGACTCCGGTGCCCCGTCGGGGAAGGGCCGGTTGACCACGAGCCGGATCGTGGCCGCCCGTCCGCCGCGGGTGAGCTCCGCGGGCGTGCCGCTGGCGATGACGCTGCCGCGGTCGATGATGTGGATCCGGTCCGCGAGGTGCTCGGCCTCGTCCATGTGGTGGGTGGTGAGCACGACCGTCACGCCGTCCGCCCGGATCTCCTCGAGCAGCTCCCACGTCGTGCGCCGTGCCTGCGGGTCCATGCCCGCCGTCGGCTCGTCGACGAACACCAGCTCGGGGCGCCCGACCAGCGCGATCGCGAGCCCGAGCCGCTGCTTCTGCCCGCCCGAGAGCCGGCGGTAGGGCGTCCTGCCGCAGTCCCCCAGCCCGAGCCGCTCCACCAGCATCGCCGTGTCGAGGGGATGGGCGTGCAGAGCCGCCATGTGCTCCAGCATCTCGACGGCCCGCACGCCGCTCCACGCACCGCCGGCCTGGAGCATGACCCCGATGCGGGGGAGCAGCGCGGCGCGGTCACGCTGCGGGTCCAGCCCCAGGACCCGGACGGTGCCTCGCTGCGGGACGCGGTAGCCCTCGCAGGTCTCGAGCGTCGTGGTCTTGCCCGCGCCGTTGGGACCGAGCACCGCCGTCACCGAGCCACGGGCGACCTCCAGCGACAGGCCGTCCACCGCCACCTTGTCGCCGTACGCCATCACCAGGCCGTCGATGACGACGGCGGGGGAGGCGGGTGGCACGATCGGAAGTCTAGGTCGGCCGGCCGCCGAGGGCGGTGCCGGTGCGGACCGCGGTGGCCCGCGTCACTTAGGCGACCCTTGCTTGAACCACGGGAAGCAATAACGACACACTGGTGTTGTGGAATTCGTGGGGACGTCGACGGCACAGCGTGAGGGCGATGGGCCCACGCGTGACCGCGTGGCCCGCGCAATCCTCGAGAACGGTCCCTCGACCGCCGCCGAGCTCGCGCGTCGGCTCGTGCTCACGCCGGCCGCCGTGCGCCGCCACCTCGACCACCTCGCCGTGGAGGGGGTCGTGGAGTCGCGCGAGCAGAAGGTCTACGGCACGCGGGGCCGGGGCCGTCCGGCGAAGGTGTTCGCGCTGACCCAGGCCGGCCGCGACAGCTTCGACCAGCAGTACGACGACCTGGCGGTGCAGGCGATGCGGTTCCTGGCCGAGACGCAGGGCGAGGACGCCGTGGTGGAGTTCGCCCGGCGCCGCGTCGCCTTCGTCGAGCGCGACTACGCCGCGGTGATGGCGCTCGACCCCGACCTGACCCCCGCCGAGGCCCTGGCGCGGGTGTTCACCCAGAACGGCTACGCCGCGTCCGTGCGCGACCTGCCCGTCGTGGGCGAGCAGCTGTGCCAGCAGCACTGCCCGGTCTCCCACGTCGCCCACGAGTTCCCCCAGCTCTGCGAGGCCGAGACCGAGGCGATCGCCTCCGTCCTCGGCACCCACGTCCAGCGCCTGGCGACCATCGCCCACGGCGACGGCGTCTGCACCACGTGCATCCCCCAGACCCACAAGCCGCACCCGAAGGAGCAGCAGGCATGACCCAGAACCTGAGCATCGAAGACCTCAACCCCGAGCTCAAGGGCATCGGCCGCTACGAGTTCGGCTGGGCCGACCGCGACGACGCCGGCGCCACCGCGACCCGTGGCCTCAACGAGGAGGTCGTGCGCGACATCTCGGCGAAGAAGTCCGAGCCGCAGTGGATGCTCGACCTGCGCCTGAAGGGCCTGAAGCTCTTCCACCGCAAGCCGATGCCGACGTGGGGCTCCGACCTCTCGGCGATCGACTTCGACAACATCAAGTACTTCGTCCGCTCCAGCGAGAAGCAGGCCACCTCGTGGGAGGAGCTCCCCGAGGACATCAAGAACACCTACGACAAGCTCGGCATCCCGGAGGCGGAGAAGCAGCGCCTCGTCGCCGGTGTCGCCGCGCAGTACGAGTCGGAGGTCGTCTACCACTCGATCCGCGAGGACCTCGAGGAGAAGGGCGTCATCTTCGTCGACACCGACACGGCGCTGAAGGAGCACGAGGAGCTCTTCAAGGAGTACTTCGGCACCGTCATCCCGGTCGGTGACAACAAGTTCGCCGCGCTCAACACCTCGGTGTGGTCGGGCGGGTCGTTCATCTACGTCCCCAAGGGCGTCCACGTCGACATCCCGCTCCAGGCGTACTTCCGCATCAACACCGAGAACATGGGCCAGTTCGAGCGGACGCTGATCATCGCCGACGAGGACTCCTACGTGCACTACGTCGAGGGCTGCACCGCGCCGATCTACTCCTCCGACTCGCTGCACTCGGCGGTCGTGGAGATCGTGGTGAAGAAGGGCGCCCGCGTGCGCTACACGACCATCCAGAACTGGTCGAACAACGTCTACAACCTCGTCACCAAGCGCGCGACGTGCGAGGCCGGGGCGACCATGGAGTGGGTCGACGGCAACATCGGCTCCAAGGTGACCATGAAGTACCCCGCCGTGTACCTCATGGGCGAGCACGCCAAGGGCGAGACGCTCTCGATCGCGTTCGCCGGCGAGGGCCAGCACCAGGACGCCGGCGCCAAGATGGTGCACGCTGCGCCGCACACCTCGAGCTCGATCCTGAGCAAGTCGGTGGCCCGCGGCGGCGGCCGGACGTCGTACCGCGGCCTGATCCAGGTCAACGAGGGCGCCCACGGCTCGAAGTCCAACGTGCTGTGCGACGCGCTGCTCGTCGACCAGATCAGCCGCAGCGACACCTACCCGTACGTCGACATCCGCGAGGACGACGTGTCGATGGGTCACGAGGCGAGCGTCTCCAAGGTCTCCGACGACCAGCTCTTCTACCTCATGTCGCGCGGCATGGAGGAGGACGAGGCGATGGCGATGATCGTGCGCGGCTTCGTCGAGCCGATCGCCAAGGAGCTGCCGATGGAGTACGCCCTCGAGCTCAACCGCCTCATCGAGCTGCAGATGGAAGGCGCGGTCGGCTGACCGTCCGGGCTGACCCGGACAGCACGACGCTCGTTTCGAGTACCAAGGAAAGTAGACAGTTGACCATCACTGATTCCGTCCGCTCCGCTCTGGAGCAGGCACCCGCGCTGGACAAGGTCGAGAGCCACCTCCACCCGGCGGGCTCGTTCGACGTGGCCGACCACGCCGTGCCCACCGGTCGTGAGGAGATCTGGCGCTTCACGCCGCTCAAGCGGCTCAAGGGCCTGCACGCCGACGCGCCGCTCGACGGGCGCAACGTCCGCGCGAGCTGGGCAGCGCCGGAGGGCGTGACCGTCGGCATGGTGAGCGGCGACGAGGCCGCTGACCTGCGCGGCGTGAGCGGCTGGGCGCCCAACACGCGCTTCACCGCGCGCGTCCTCGCCGAGGTGCCCGCGACCCTGCTGGTCGACGTGCCCGCCGAGGTCGAGGCGGACGAGCCGATCGTGCTCGAGGTCGACGGCACCGACGCCGACGCGACCAGCGGCGCCCACGTGGTGCTGCGGTTCGGCCGGCACAGCAAGGCCGTCGTCGTGCTCAACCACACCGGCTCCGCCGCGGTGGCCGCGGTCGTCGAGGTGGTCGTCGCTGACGGCGCCGAGGCGAGCGTCGTGTCGATCCAGGACTGGGCCGACGACGCCGTCCACCTCTCGCACCACCAGGCGCGGGTCGGTCGCGACGCGACCTACAAGCACGCCGCGATCTCCTTCGGCGGCGACGTGGTGCGCATGGACGCCAACGTGACCTACGACGGACCCGGTGGCTCCGCGGAGCTGCTCGGTCTCTACTTCGCCGACGCCGGCCAGCACATCGAGCACCGGATCTTCGCCGACCACACCGCGCCGCGCACCAAGTCCAACGCGATCTACAAGGGTGCGCTGCAGGGCGAGAAGGCGCACACCGTGTGGGTCGGCAACGTGCTGATCCGCAAGGTCGCCGAGGGCATCGAGACCTACGAGGAGAACCGCAACCTCGTCCTGACCGACGGCTGCCAGGCCGACTCGATCCCCAACCTGGAGATCGAGACGGGCGAGATCGAGGGCGCCGGGCACGCCTCGGCGACCGCGCGCTTCGACGACAACCAGCTCTTCTACCTCCAGTCGCGCGGGGTCTCCGAGCAGGAGGCCCAGCGGCTGGTGGTGCACGGCTTCTTCAACGACCTGATCCGCAAGGTCGGCGTGCCCTCCATCGAGGAGCGCCTGATGACCACGGTCGAGGCGGAGCTGGCCAAGAACGTGCTGAAGGACCTGTCGGCATGACCTTCGAGCTCGCCTGCGCGCTGTCCGAGGTCCCCGCGGACCAGGGCCTCGCCGTCACCCTCGGCGACCTCGAGGTCGTGGTCGCCCGCGACGGCGACGAGGTCTTCGCCCTCCAGAACGAGTGCAGCCACGCCACCGTCGCCCTCAGCGAGGGCGAGGTGGCCGACTGCCAGATCGAGTGCTGGCTGCACGGGTCGATGTTCGACCTGCGCACCGGCAAGCCCACCAGCCTCCCCGCGACCGAGCCGGTCGCCACCTTCCCGGTCGAGGTACGCGGCACCGACGTGTACGTCGACACCGAGACCACCCTGAACGGAGTCACCCCCGCATGAGCAAGCTCGTCATCACCGACCTCCACGTCACCGTCGACACCGAGGACGGCCCCAAGGAGATCCTCAAGGGCGTCACGCTCACCATCAAGGAGGGCGAGACCCACGCGATCATGGGTCCCAACGGCTCCGGGAAGTCCACGCTGGCGTACTCCATCGCCGGCCACCCGAAGTACACGATCACCGGAGGCTCGGTGACCCTGGACGGCCAGGACGTGCTCGCGCTGTCCGTCGACGAGCGCGCCCGCGCCGGCCTCTTCCTCGCCATGCAGTACCCGGTCGAGGTCCCCGGTGTGTCCGTGGCCAACTTCCTCCGCACCGCCAAGACCGCCATCGACGGCGAGGCGCCCAAGCTGCGCACCTGGGTCAAGGACGTCAACGGCGCCCTCGAGGCGCTCAACCTCGACGCGTCGTTCTCGCAGCGCTCGGTCAACGAGGGCTTCTCCGGCGGCGAGAAGAAGCGCCACGAGATCGCCCAGCTCGAGCTGCTCGACCCCCAGGTCGCGGTGCTCGACGAGACCGACTCCGGCCTCGACATCGACGCGCTCAAGATCGTCTCCGAGGGCGTCAACCGCTTCCGCGCCCGCGAGGGCAAGGGCGTCCTGCTGATCACGCACTACACGCGCATCCTGCGCTACATCGAGCCCGACTACGTCCACGTGTTCGTCGACGGCAAGGTCGCCGAGTCCGGCGGCAAGGAGCTCGCCGACCGCCTCGAGGCCGAGGGCTACGACCGCTACCTGAAGCCCGCCTCCGCCTGACCCCCGGGCGCCACGAAAGGACGACCACGATGGACGGTCTGCTGCCGGATCTCGACGTGATCCGCAAGGACTTCCCGATCCTCGAGCGCACGCTCGCGGGCGGGGTGCCGCTGGTCTACCTCGACAGCGCCAACACCTCGCAGAAGCCGCAGGTGGTCATCGACACGATGGTCGACCACCTCGAGCGCCACAACGCCAACATCGCGCGGGCGATGCACCAGCTGGGTGCGGAGTCGACCGAGGCCTACGAGTCGGCGCGCGACAAGGTCGCGTCGTTCCTCAACGCGCCCTCGCGCAACGAGGTGGTGTTCACCAAGAACGCCACCGAGGCGCTGAACCTGCTGGCCCGCACGATCGAGCTCGGCCCCGGCGACAACGTCGTGATCACCGAGATGGAGCACCACTCCAACATCGTGTCGTGGCAGCTGGCGTGCGAGCGCTCGGGCGCCGAGCTGCGCTGGTTCGGCCTGACCGACGACGGACGGCTCGACCTCACCGACGCCGACCGGCTGGTCGACGAGAACACCAAGGTCGTCGCCTTCACCTGGGTGTCGAACATGCTGGGCACGATCAACCCGGTCGAGGACCTGGTGGCCCGCGCCCGCGCCGTCGGGGCGTACTCGGTCATCGACGCGTCGCAGGCGGCACCGCAGCTGCCGGTCGACGTCCAGGCCGTCGGCTGCGACTTCCTCGTGTTCACCGGACACAAGGTCTGCGGCCCGACGGGCATCGGCGTGCTGTGGGGGCGCCAGGAGCTGCTCGACGAGCTGCCCCCGTTCCACGGCGGCGGCGAGATGATCGAGACCGTCACCATGGCGCGCTCGACCTACGCCCGGGCGCCGCACCGCTTCGAGGCCGGCACCCCGCCCATCGTGGAGGCCGTCGGGCTCGGTGCGGCGGTGGACTACCTCTCGCACATCGGGCTCGAGGCCATCCACCGCCACGAGCAGGCGATCACCGCGTACGCCCTCGAGGGCCTGCAGTCCGTGCCGGGGCTCACCGTGCTCGGCCCGCTCGACGCCACCCAGCGCGGCGGGGCGGTGTCGTTCGAGCTCGACGGCGTCCACCCGCACGACATCGCCCAGGTCCTGGACTCGCGAGGCGTCGCCGTGCGCGCTGGGCACCACTGCGCCAAGCCGGCGCACGCGCGCTTCGGCGTGCAGAGCTCGACCCGGATGTCGTCCTACCTCTACACGACGCCCGCGGAGGTCGACGCGCTGGTCGAGGCCCTGCACCACACCCGCAGCTACTTCAAGGTGGCCTGAACGTGAGCACCGACCTCGACTCGCTCTACCAGGAGATCATCCTGGACCACTACAAGAACCCGCACCACAAGGGCCTGCGCGACCCGTTCGAGTCCGAGGTGCACCACGTCAACCCGACCTGCGGCGACGAGGTCACCCTGCGGGTGCACCTCGCCGACGGCCCCGACGGCTCCGTCGTCGGGGACGTGTCCTACGACGCCGTCGGCTGCTCCATCTCGCAGGCGTCGGCGTCGGTGCTCACCGACCTCGTGATCGGCAAGCCGGTCGACGAGGCGATGTCGATCCACGCGACCTTCCTCGAGCTCATGCAGGGCAAGGGCCAGGTCGAGCCCGACGAGGACGTCCTCGAGGACGGGATCGCGTTCGCCGGCGTCGCCAAGTTCCCGGCGCGCGTGAAGTGCGCCCTGCTCTCCTGGATGGCGTGGAAGGACGCGACCACCCAGGCCCAGACAGAAGGAGAGACCCGATGACCGACTCCACCGACCAGCAGCGCCACGGCGACCTGCCCGAGGTTCCCGAGGCCACCCTCGGCGCCGGCGGCACCTCGACGGTGACCGTCGAGGACGTCACCGAGGCCATGAAGGACGTCGTCGACCCCGAGCTCGGCATCAACGTGGTCGACCTCGGCCTCGTCTACGGCGTCCACCTCGACGAGGGCAGCAACGCCGTCCTCGACATGACCCTCACCTCCGCGGCGTGCCCGCTGACCGACGTGATCACCGACCAGACGGAGTCCGCCCTCGAGGGCCTGGTCAACGACGTGGCGATCAACTGGGTCTGGATGCCGCCGTGGGGCCCGGACAAGATCACCGACGACGGCCGCGAGCAGCTGCGCGCCCTCGGCTTCAACGTCTGAGCCGCGCACGAGGCCCGGCCGCAGCGGACACCTGAGCCCGCGCCGGGTCGTCCGGTAACGCCACCGAACGTGCACTCCCGCCCCCACCGGTGGGGGCGGGAGTGCACGTTCGGTGGCGTTACCCGAGCAGCTGGGACCGCGAGGGGCGGGCTCGCTGAAACCTCGTCGATATCCCGTGGCGGCGGGGGAGCGGGCGGGCGCACACTCCATCCGTGCTCAACCCCCACCCCACGCGCTACGCCGACCTCAACGGCGTGCTGCACGACCTCGTCACGGAGGCGCAGCCGGTCCTCGGCGAGCTGTTCGTGGGCGCCTACCTCCAGGGCTCGTTCGCGCTCGGGGCGGGGGACCGGCACAGCGACTGCGACTTCCTGGTCGTCGTGCGCGAGCGGCCCGACGAGGCGCAGGAGGCCGCGCTGCGGGCGATGCACGGTGACCTGCCGCACCGCGGCGGCTCCTGGCACCGCCACCTCGAGGGCTCGTACGCGGTCGCCGGCGACCTGCGCACCACTGCCGGGCTCGGCCGCGAGTGGCTCTACGTCGACCACGGCGCCGACGAGATGTCGTGGTCGACGCACTGCAACCAGCCGTGGACCCGCTGGATCCTGCGCGAGCACGGCATCACGCTCCTCGGGCCGTGCCCGGTCGAGCTGGTGGAGCCGGTGCCGGAGGGGGTGCTGCGCGAGCACGCGCGCGCCGGGCTCGCCGGCCTCACCGAGGGCGTCCTCGGCTGGTGTCCGCCCGACGTGGCGTGGTGCCAGCGGTACCTCGTCGTCCAGGCCTGCCGCAGCCTCTACACGGTGCGCACGGGTGGGGTCGCGAGCAAGCGCGACGCCCTGCGCTGGGCGATGATGCACGCGGACCCCCGGTGGCGACCGCTGCTGCAGCAGGTGCAGGCCGACCGCGATCTCGGCCTCGACCGGGAGGCGCGCCCGCGCCCGGGCTCGATGGAGGCGGCGCGCGCCTTCGCGTCGTACGTCGCCGACATCGCGTGAGCGTCGGGGCCGCGCGAGCGCGCCCGACTGGCTAGGCTCCCTCCATGGAGCAGCCCCAGGTCGACCTGTCCGACATCGAGTTCGACCACGAGGAGCTGCGGGTCTTCTGGGACCTCGCCCGCTACCACGCCAAGCTCAACGCGGCGCCGACCTACTTCGGGCCGACCACGCTGGAGTCGGTGCCGCCGCCGGCGTGGGCCTACGGCGAGTCCGCCGAGGAGTCCGACGCCTTCGTCGCCGAGGTGCTGGCCGACGACCGGGGCCGGACGAGCGCGGCGGCGGCCGACTACGCCGACGGCCTCCCCGAGGTGGGGGTGCTCTCCATCCTGTGCGACGGGGCGGGCGTGCCGCGGGCGCTGGTGGAGGTCACCGCGGTCGAGGTCGCGGGCGACGAGGTGGTCGAGTCCTTCAAGGTCGTCTACCGGTCCTGAGCGGTCCGACGGCCGCCGGCGCGGTGTGGGAGAGTCCTCGCATGGCCGAGCGGATGACCTACCTCCTCGTCGACGGGGAGAACATCGACGCCACCCTGGGCACCTCGATCCTGGGCCGGCGTCCGCGCCCCGAGGAGCGGCCGCGCTGGGACCGCCTCCTCGAGTGGGTCGAGCGCGCCTTCGACCAGGACGTCACCGGGCTCTTCTTCCTCGCCGCGAGCACCGAGCTCCCGACGAGCTTCGTGCAGGCGCTCCTGGCGATCGGCTTCAAGCCGATCCCGCTGAGCGGCGAGGGCAAGATCGTCGACATCGCGATCCAGCGCACCGCCGAGGCGCTCGTCGACCGGCCGGCCGACGTGGTGCTGGTCAGCCACGACGGTGACTTCGTCGACCAGGTCTCCGCCCTGTGCGACGGCAGCCGCCAGGTCGGCGTTGTCGGGTTCGGCGAGTTCGTCAACTCACAGTTCCGCACCCTTCCCGGCGTGCGGATCCTCGACCTCGAGTACGACATCGGAGCCTTCAACTCGTCGTTGCCCCGGATCCGGATCATCCCGATCGACCAGTTCGACCCGCTCGACTTCCTCTGACGCGCCGGCCCGGCGAGGGCCGGCGCGCCGCAGCGGGAGCGGTCATCTCGCTGACCCCGTTCCCGCGGGCCTCCGACGAGGCGGCCCGCCCGGCCTGACGCGGTAGCGTCCGTGCCGTGCCCCGCGTCCTCGTCCCTGCCGCGCGCTGGGAGCGCTGGGTCGCCAACTTCGCCACCGGCCACGGCGGAGCCGAGCTCGCGGTCGCCGACGGCACGCTCCGCGGCAGCGCCGCCGACGGGTCGCACTTCACGGCGGTGCTGCCCTTCGCGACGTCGTACGACGGTCCCGCGGAGGCCGCCGCGTTCGCCGCCGCGGCGGTGCCGCCGGACACGTGGGGGGTACTGCTCGTGCGCAAGGGCGGGTTCGCGGTCGCGCGGCTGAGCGGCGCCGACCTCGTCGAGCACAAGGTGGGACAGCGGCACGTGCAGGGTCGCACCAAGGCGGGCGGTCAGAGCCAGCAGCGCTTCGCCCGGCGGCGCGACAACCAGGCGCGACAGGCCTACGAGGCCGCGGCCGACCACGCCGCCCGCGTGCTGGCCGCCGTGCTGGGGACCAGCGGCCCGGTCGTCACCGGCGGCGACCACGCGGCGGTGGCGGCCGTTCTCACCGACGCCCGGCTCGCGTCGGTCGTCGTGTGCGAGCCGTGGCTCCCCGTCCCCGACCCGCGCCGGGCGGTGCTCGACGCGGCGGTCGCCGACGCGCAGGCGGTGCAGGTGGAGGTCTCCAACGCCTGAGGCAGCTCGGGGCGCGCGGGTCCGGCGGCGGGGCCGCGGGTGCGCTAGGTTCGCGCCCATGGACGCCTCCGTCTGGCAGCCCGAGCCGGGGTGGCAGCCGCTCGCGGGCGCCGGTCCGGCCACGGTCGGTGTCTGGTCGGCGACGCACCGGGGCCGCGACGTGGTGGTCAAGCGCCTGCGCCGGCCCGACCCGTACGACGCGCCCGGCCCGCTGCGGCCGTCCGACGTCAACTACTGGCGCCGCGCCGCCGACGTGGCCCTCAGCGGCATCGTGGCCGGCGCGCCCGGTCTCCGCGAGGCGCCCGTGGTGCGGGTCGACGAGGACGAGGAGGGCGTCACGCTGGTGCACGAGCGCGTGGAGGCGCGCGACGCCCCCGGCCTGTGGCTCGCCGCCTGCCTGGGCCGCTTCGCGGCCGCCGACCTCGGCCGCCACCCGTGGCTGGCCCGTGACCAGCTCCGCACCCGCCTCGCGCTCGTCGAGCGGCGCGGAGGCTGGCGCACGCTGGCGCGCACACCCATGGCCGACGTCGCCGAGCACCTCTGGTCGCACCGGGGGATGTGGCTGGACCGGTGCGACGCGCTCCCGCAGGTGGCGCAGCACGGCGACCCGTCGGCGGCCAACATCCCCGGCCGTGCCGGCGACGGTGCCGTCGCCGTCGACTGGGCCCACCTCGGACGGGGCCCGGTCGGCGCCGACCTCGGCTACCTCTCGCTGGCCGCCCGCGAGGACCTCGAACCGCTCGTGGACGCCTACGTCGCCGCGCTGCCGCCGGGCCTCGCCACACCCGACGCGGCGTTGACCGGCGCCCGGGTGATGGCCGTCTACACGGCGCTCACCCGGCTCGACTGGGCCCTCGCCCGCATCGCCGACGGCGAGGGCGCGCTCGCCGGGAAGTTCCGCCACCCCAGCGTGGCGCCGTACATCCGCGCCATGCAGCGGCAGGTGGGCCAGATCGAGGCCCTGCTGGCCTGAGCCCGGTGGGCGCCGGGCCTACAGCGAGGACGCCGAGAAGGTGTCGCACGCCTCGAGCGTGCCCTCCTCGTAGCCGCGGGTGAACCACGCCATCCGCTGCTCGGAGGAGCCGTGCGTCCAGCCCTCGGGGTTCACGCCCTGGCCCGACCGCTGCTGGATCCGGTCGTCGCCGACCGCCTTGGCCGAGTCGAGCGCCTCCGCGATGTCGGCGTCGTCGAGGGTCAACAGCTCGCTGTCCTCGGCGTGCTGCGTCCACATGCCCGCGTAGCAGTCGGCCTGGAGCTCGAGGCGCACGGCGTCGGAGCTCGCGCCCTGCTGGGTGCGCACCCGGCCCATGGTGCCCATCAGGTTCTGGATGTGGTGGCCGTACTCGTGACCGAGGACGTAGGGCTCGACGAAGTCGCCGCCCTGGCCGCCGAGCTGGCCCTCGAGCACGTCGGCGAAGAAGGTGGTGTCGAGGTAGATCTGCTGGTCGGCCGGGCAGTAGAAGGGGCCGACCTGCGACGTCGCCTGGCCGCAGCCGGTCTGCACGCCTCCGGCGAAGGTGTTGATCACCGCCGGGGTGAACTGCGGGCCGCCCTGCTCGGGCAGCGCCGTGGCCCAGTAGTCCTCGAGCGAGGCCGCCACGCCCATGCGGGCGCAGTCGCTGTCGGTGTTGGCGTCCGCGCCGGTCCTGCAGTTGGCGTAGCGCTCGTCGTCGCTGTCGATGCCCTGGGGCTGGCCCAGCGACCCACCGCCGCCGCTGGGCAGTCCCGTGCCCCCGCCCATGCACTGGGTCAGCACCACGAACAGGATGATGATGAGGATGCCGCCGATGCCGCCGCCGGCACGGGTGCCGCCCGGCAGCGGGATGCGCATCGGGCCGCCACCGCCGCCGCCCACGTCGCGGACGCGGCCACCGCTGATGTCGGCCTTCGGGTTGAAGCGCATGCGGGTGCCTTTCCGGGGGTCTGGGGCGGGCGAGGAGCCTTCGCGCACAGTAGCGCGAACGGCTCCCGATGGGGCTCCGGGAGCCACCCCTTCGTAGGATGTGCACCCTGATGATCACCGCCCAGAAGCTCGAGGTCCGAGCCGGCGCGCGGCTCCTCATGGAGGACGTCACCTTCCGGATCGCCGCGGGCGACAAGGTGGGCCTCGTGGGGCGCAACGGCGCCGGCAAGACGACCCTCACCAGGATCCTCGCCGGCGAGGGGCAGCCGGCCTCCGGCCAGGTCGTCCGCAGCGGCGACATCGGCTACCTGCCCCAGGACCCCCGGGTCGGCGACCCCGCGGTCATCGCTCGCGACCGGATCCTGTCGGCCCGCGGCCTCGACGAGGTGGTCCGCCGCCTGCGCGAGGCCGAGGTCGACATGGCGAGCGAGGACCCGAAGGTCCACGAGCGCGGCATGCGCCGGTGGGCGCGCGCCGACGCCGAGCTGCACGCCGGGGGCGGGTACGCCGCGGAGTCCGAGGCGGCGCAGATGGCGGCCGCGCTGGGCATCGAGGAGCGCATCCTCGCCCAGCCGATCGGCACGCTGTCGGGCGGCCAGCGGCGCCGCGTCGAGCTCGCGCGCATCCTGTTCTCCGGCGCCGAGATCATGCTCCTCGACGAGCCGACCAACCACCTCGACGCCGACTCGATCATCTGGCTGCGCGACTTCCTCAAGGCGCACAGGGGCGGCTTCGTGGTCATCAGCCACGACAACGCGCTGCTCGAGGCGACGGTCAACAAGGTGTTCCACCTCGACGCCAACCGCGCGGTGATCGACGTCTACAACATGGGCTGGCACAACTACCTCACCCAGCGCGAGGACGACGAGAAGCGCCGCAGGCGCGAGCGCCAGAACGCCGAGAACAAGGCGAGGGTGCTCACCGACCAGGCCAACAAGATGCGGGCCAAGGCCACCAAGGCGCAGGCCGCGCAGTCGATGCTCAAGCGGGCCGAGAAGATGATGGCCGGCGTCGAGACCGAGCGCCAGGCCGACCGGGTCGCGCGCATCGCGTTCCCCGAGCCGGCGCCGTGCGGCAAGACGCCCCTCATGGGCTCCGACCTGTCGAAGTCCTACGGCTCGCTCGAGGTCTTCACCGCCGTCGACCTCGCGATCGACCGGGGGAGCCGGGTGGTGATCCTGGGCCTGAACGGCGCCGGCAAGACCACGATGCTGCGGATCCTCGCCGGGGTGGACCAGCCCGACACCGGCCGGGTCGTGCCCGGCCACGGCCTCAAGCTCGGCTACTACGCCCAGGAGCACGAGACGCTCGACGTCGGCCGGACCGTCCTGGAGAACCTCCACAGCGCGGCGCCGCAGCTCACCGACACCCAGGCCCGGTCGGTGCTGGGCTCGTTCCTCTTCTCCGGCGACGACGCGCACAAGCCCGCCGGGGTGCTGTCCGGCGGGGAGAAGACCCGCCTCGCCCTGGCGATCCTCGTCGTGTCGAGCGCCAACGTGCTCCTCCTCGACGAGCCGACCAACAACCTCGACCCTGCCTCCCGCGAGGAGGTGCTGCACGCCATCCGCAGCTACACCGGCGCGATCATCCTCGTCACCCACGACGAGGGGGCGGTCCGGGCGCTCGACCCCGACCGGGTGCTGCTGCTCCCGGACGGTGATGAGGACCTGTGGAGCGACGAGTACGCCGACCTCGTGTCCCTCGCCTGAGGTTACTGACCAGTAGTAGCCTCGCGGCATGACTCCCGAAGAGCTCGCCGCCGTCGGCCTCCGCCTCGACCTCGCCGGCCCCGTCGCGACCGTGACGCTCGACCGGCCCGCCGTCCGCAACGCGCAGACTCCGGCCATGTGGCTCGCCCTGGCCGAGATCGGCGGCACCCTGCCCGACGACGTGCGCGTCGTCGTGGTGACGGGGGAGGGACCGACGTTCTCCGCGGGGCTCGACCGGGCGATGCTCGACCCGTCCACCGACGCGCGGGAGAGTGTCGTCGGCCTGCTCGCCCTCAGCGACCAGGACGCCTCGGCCCGGGTCGATGAGTTCCAGCGCGGCTTCACGTGGTTGCGCGAGCCGCGGTTCGTCTCCATCGCGAAGGTCCGCGGCCACGCGGTCGGCGCCGGGTTCCAGCTCGCGCTCGCCTGCGACCTGCGCGTGGTCGCGGACGACGCCTCGTTCTCCATGAAGGAGTCGGCGCTCGGGCTCGTGCCGGACCTCACCGGCACCAAGCCGCTGGTGGAGCACGTGGGCTACGCGCGGGCGCTCGAGATCTGCGCCACGGCCCGCACGGTCGGGGCGGAGGAGGCCGTCCGCATCGGCCTGGCCACGGCGGCGTACCCATCCGCCGACCTCGACGCCGCCGTCGGCGACCTCGTCGCCGCCCTCGTCGCCCCGATGCCCGGCGTCGTGACCGAGACCAAGCGCCTGCTGCAGGGCGCCGCCGGCCGCGACCTCGACGAGCAGCGCCGCCTCGAGCGCGAGGCCCAGGTACGCCGCTTCCGCGCCGTCGCCGCCGCGCTCAGCTGATCGCGGGCCGGCGCCCCGAGGCAGCAGCATGACCGGCCTGTCGGTGGCGGGAGGAACAATCCGGTCCACTCGCGGGTTCTCGTGGGGACGGACGGAGGAGCAGGCATGTCGATGGGACCGGGCGCAGGTGGCCCGCCGTGGCGTTTCCTGCGCAGCGACCGGAGCGTGGTCGACAACAAGATCGAGCGCCGCACCGTGCGCAGGGTCCTCGCGTTCGCCCGTCCGCACCGCAGGCTGATCGTAGCCTTCCTCGCCGTCACCGTCGTCGACGCGGCCCTCGTCGTGGTGCCGCCGCTGCTGCTCAAGGCGATCATCGACGACGGCGTGCGCACCGGCGACACCTCGCTGGTCGTGTGGCTGGCGTCGCTGGTCGCGCTGGTTGCGGTGGTCGACTCCGCCTTCGGCCTGGTCACCGGCTGGCTGTCGAGCCGGATCGGCGAGGGCCTGATCTACGACCTGCGCACGCAGGTCTTCTCCCACGTGCAGCGGCAGTCGCTCGCCTTCTTCACGCGCACGCAGACCGGGGCGCTCGTCAGCCGCCTGAACAACGACGTCATCGGCGCGCAGCGGGCGTTCACCTCGACGCTGCAGGGCACCGTGTCCAACGTCATCGCCGCCGTCGTGGTCGGCGTGACCATGCTGTTCCTGAGCTGGCCGGTGACGCTGCTGTGCGTCGCGCTGTTCCCGATCCTGCTCCTGGCCTCCCGGGTGGTCGGCAACCGCCTCGCGGACCTCTCGCGGCAGCAGATGGACGGCAACGCCGACCTCGGCAACGCCATGACCGAGCGCTTCAACGTGGGCGGCGCGATGTTGCTCAAGCTGTTCGGACGCCGCGACGCAGAGGACGCGACGTACGCGCGGAAGGCCGCCGTGGTGCGCGACCTCGGCGTGCGGATCTCGCTGCTGACCCGCATCTTCTTCGCCGCCATGACCCTCGTGCCGTCCCTGGCGACGGCCCTGGTCTACGGCATCGGCGGCTGGCTGGCGATTCGCGGCGACCTCTCGGTCGGCACGATCGTGGCGCTGGGCGTGCTGCTGACCAGGCTGCTCGGTCCGCTGCAGGGGCTCTCCAACGTGCGCATCGACGTGATGACCGCCCTGGTGAGCTTCGACCGGGTCTTCGAGGTGCTCGACCTGCCCTCGCTGATCCAGGAGAAGCCCGACGCGATCGCGCTGCCGAGGTCGGCCTCCCGGCTGGAGTTCGACCACGTCGCGTTCACCTACCCGCGCGCCGACGAGATCTCGCTCGCCTCCCTCGAGACCGTCGCGCGCACCGAGTCGCGCGACAGCGGACGCGTGCTGCACGACGTCACCTTCACCGCCGAGCCGGGCCAGATGGTCGCGCTGGTCGGGCCGTCCGGGGCCGGCAAGACGACCGTCACCCACCTCGTCGCGCGGCTCTACGACGTCGAGGCCGGTGCCGTCCGGGTCGGTGGCCACGACGTCCGAGACGTGACGCTCGAGTCGCTCGAGGACGTCGTCGGCTACGTCACCCAGGACGCCCACATGTTCCACGACACCATCCGCGCCAACCTCCTCTACGCGCGGCCCGAGGCCAGCGAGGCCGACGTCTGGGCGGCGCTGGAGGCCGCGCAGATCGCCTCCCTCGTCCGGGCCCTGCCCGACGGCCTCGACACGGTCGTCGGTGACCGCGGCTACCGCCTCAGCGGCGGCGAGCGCCAGCGGCTGGCGATCGCCCGGTTGCTGCTCAAGGCGCCCTCGATCGTCGTCCTCGACGAGGCGACCGCCCACCTCGACAGCGAGTCCGAGGCCGCCGTCCAGCAGGCGCTCGACGCCGCGCTCGAGGGGCGTACGTCCCTCGTGATCGCCCACCGGCTCTCCACCGTCCGCAACGCCGACCTCATCCTGGTCCTCGAGGGCGGCCGGGTCGTCCAGCAGGGCACGCACGCCGAGCTCCTCGCCTCCGGCGGGCTCTACGCCACGCTCCACGCGACCCAGTTCCGCGAGGAGTCGGCGGTCCCCGCGCGCGGCTGAGCGTCACTCGCCTGGCGTCCGCGGTGCGCCGGGTCGCGCCCGGCGGCGCCGGTGAGCGTCATGCGCCGCCGGTAAGCGTCCGGCGGCGCCGGGGTGCGTCATGCGGACCGGCGCTTATGGGTGCGGGTTCGTATGACGCTGGTGGCGGGCGCCCGCATGCGTCATGCGGACCGGCGCCTATACGTGCGGGTTCGTATGACGCTGGCCGGGCCGGGGCGGGGGGCGTCCGGCCGCCCCGGCACCCGCACAGCGACCCCGCCGACCCCGGCTAGGCTCGCGACATGGACCTCCAGCTCACCGATCGCGTCTACCTCGTCACCGGCGGAGCCCGGGGGCTCGGGCGGGCGAGCGCCGACGTGCTGGTCGCCGAGGGCGCGCGTGTCGTCCTGTCCGGCCGCTCCCGCGAGACGCTCGAGCAGGCGGCCGCCACGCTCGACGAGGCGGCCGGCCGTCACGCCGCCGTCACGGTGGTCGCCGACAACGCCGACCGCGAGACCCCGGCCCGCCTGCTCGCCGCGGCCGACGACGCCTGGGGGCGCGTCGACGGCGCGCTCATCAGCGTCGGCGGTCCGCCCAAGGGCCCGGTCGGCACGATCACCGACGAGCAGTGGACCAGTGCGTTCGAGTCGGTGTTCCTCGGTGCCGTACGCCTCGCGCGCGAGGTCGGCGCCGCCCTCCCGTCGGGCGGCTCCCTCGGGCTCGTGCTCTCGTCGAGCGTCCGCGCGCCGCTGCCCGACATGGCGATCTCCAACGGGCTGCGCCCGGGCCTGGCGATGGTCGCCAAGACCCTGGCCGACGAGCTCGGCCCGCGCGGGGTGCGCGTCAACGGGCTGCTGCCCGGCCGCCTCGCCACCGAGCGGGTCGCCGAGCTCGACGCCTCGACGGGCGACCCGGAGGCGGCACGGCGCGCAGCCGAGGCCACGATCCCGCTGGGCCGCTACGGGGAGCCGGAGGAGTTCGGCGCGGTCGCGGCGTTCCTGCTCTCGCCGGCCGCGTCATTCCTGACGGGCGTGATGCTCCCGGTCGACGGGGGACTGCTCCGCGCGCTCTGACGGGGGCGCGTCGTCCTCGTCCGCGCCCCGGTCCAGCCGGTCGCGCCAGGTGCGGCGCGGCTTCGCGGCCGCCGTACGCGCCGGCGGACCCGCAGGGCCGCCGGCGGGTCGGCCCCCGGCGGCGTCCTGGCGGCCCCACGGACCGCGGCCGCCGCGCCACTCGTCGTAGATGAGGTAGAGGAAGCCGAAGATTGCGAGCACCCCGAAGAACCACCACTGCAGCCCGTAGAAGAAGTGGGGGCCGTTGTCGAGCTCGGGCAGCTCCACCGGCTGCAGCGCCGTCTTGGGCGCTGGCGACTCCGAGCGCAGGTCGAGCCAGCCGCCCAGCACCGGGCGGTCCAGCGCCTCACCGATCTGCTCGCTGTCGACCGCACGGGTGGACTGGTCGGTGACCTGCGTGCTGTCGCCCTCGGCGTCGCGGCGCACCCACCCCGTGATCGTCACCTCGCCCTCGGGCGGCGCCGGGACGTCCGCCGTGGTGGCGCCGCGGTTGTCGGTGGCGTACCAGCCGCGGTCGACCAGCACGCTCGTGCCGCCGGGCAGCTCGAGCGGGACGACGACGTCGACACCGGCCTCGCCGTCGCGGGTGCGGTAGCGCACGATGACCGTGTCCTCGACCGCGTAGGTCCCGCGGGCCTCGACGATCCGCCACTCGTCCGAGGCGTCGACGTCGCGGCCCGGAGCCATCACCTCGGTGACGGGGGCGGCACCGGCCTTCTCGTTCCGCTCGATGATCGCGTTGCGCTTCTGGCGGTCCTCGAGCCGGTGGAACTGCCACTCGCCGAGCCGCCAGGCGACCCAGGCGAGGAAGACGACGACGAGTGCGAAGACGATCCAGCGGCGCGAGAGCAGGAACCGCAGCTTGGGCACCCACCGAGGCTATCCGGCGCGTCCTCGGTGGCGGAGGGGGGCTCGACGGCACTCGTAGACTCGTGACCGTGACGACACTCCTGGCAGATCGCTTCGGCCGCGTGGCCACGGACCTGCGCGTCTCCCTCACCGACCGCTGCAACCTGCGGTGCAACTACTGCATGCCTGCCGAGGGCCTCGACTGGCTGCCCACCGAGCAGACCCTGACCGACGACGAGGTCGTGCGGCTCATCACCATCGGCGTCGAGCGGCTCGGGATCAGCGAGGTGCGCTTCACCGGCGGCGAGCCGCTGCTGCGCCGCGGACTGGTCGACATCGTGGCGCGGACGCACGCGCTCGGCGTCGAGACCTCCCTGACCACCAACGCCCTGGGCCTGTCCCGCACCGCGCGGGCCCTCGCCGACGCCGGGCTCGACCGGATCAACGCCAGCATCGACAGCGTCCGTCCCGAGACCTTCGCCACCATCACCCGCCGGGACCGGTTGCGCGACGTCGTCGCCGGGCTCGAGGCGGCCCGGGAGGCCGGGCTGGGGCCCATCAAGCTCAACGCGGTGCTGCTGCGCGGCACCAACGACGACCAGGCGGCCGAGCTGCTCCGCTGGAGCATCGCCCAGGGCTACGAGCTGCGCTTCATCGAGCAGATGCCGCTCGACGCCCAGCACGGGTGGAGCCGGGCGGCCATGGTGACCGCTGACGAGATCCACGCCGCGCTGTCCGCCGAGTTCACGCTCACGCCGCACGGTGCGCCGCGCGGGAGCGCTCCGGCCGAGCTCTTCGACGTCGACGGGGGACCGGCGACCGTCGGCATCATCGCGTCGGTGACGCGCCCGTTCTGCGGCGACTGCGACCGCGTGCGGCTCACCGCCGACGGCCAGGTGCGCAACTGCCTGTTCGCGCGTGAGGAGTCCGACCTGCGTACGGCGCTGCGCTCCGGCGCG
The DNA here is from genome assembly GCF_017916385.1 of Nocardioides xinjiangensis. Taxonomy (NCBI): domain Bacteria; kingdom Bacillati; phylum Actinomycetota; class Actinomycetes; order Propionibacteriales; family Nocardioidaceae; genus Nocardioides; species Nocardioides xinjiangensis. The sequence goes on along the minus strand of NZ_JAFMSW010000001.1, from coordinate 80,762 downwards.
AGCGACCAGGAGGTCGCCGACAGGTGGGTCGTCGCGATGCGCGGCAAGCGTGCCGGCCACGGCATCGACGACCAGTCCTTCCTCCAGCCCGACCGACCGATGTCGGCGATCGGCGGCTGACGCGCCGGCGGCCGACCGGCCGACGGGCCGGCCGCTGACCGGCCGGCGGCCGACCGGCGCGGTCAGGCGTCGCCGGCCAGCGCCTCGGTGACGGTCCGCACGAGGCGCCTCGCCGACGGCACGTCGTCGAGCGCGTCGACCGGCACGGGCAGCGGCAGGCGCCAGTTGTCGCGCTCCACCGTGCCCGGGACGTTGGGCCGGTGCTCCTCCAGCACCGCGTCCTCCAGCGACAGCGACAGCAGCAGCGACGGCGCCCGCGACAGCTCGCGGTAGGCAGCGTCGACCGCCTGCTCGGGGGTGGCGTCGGTGGGCAGACCCGAGCGCGTCAGCTTCGCCACGAGGTCGGCGCGGCCCTGGCGCACGTCCTCCTCCGGCATGCCGGTCGTGGCCAGCTGGTCCTCGGCGTCGGACCCGGTCCAGAGACCGGCCACCGTCGGGAGGTCGTGCGTGGTGACCGTCGCCAGCGCCTCCGCGGGCCACTCGGACGGATCGTCCTCCTCGAACCACAGCACCTTGTAGGACAGCAGCGCCCGGCTGGACAGGGCCTCGGGGACGCCCGGCTCGACGGTACCGAGGTCCTCGCCGACGACGACCGCCTCGGCACGGTGCGACTCGAGGGCGACGATGTCGAGCAGGTCGTCGCTGGGGTAGCGGACGTAGGCGCCCTCGGTCGCGTCGGCCCCCTCGGGGATCCACCACAGGCGGAACAGCCCCATCACGTGGTCGATCCGCAGGCCGCCCGCCCCCGCGATGGTGCCGCGCACCGACTCGATGAAGGGCTCGTACTCGGCGAGCCGCAGGCGCCACGGCACCATCGGCGGCGAGCCCCAGTCCTGGCCGAGCGTGTTGAGCGCGTCGGGCGGCGCCCCGACCGTGACGCCCTGCGCCACGCCCTCCTGCCACGCCCAGGCGTCGGCGCCTCCTCCGGAGACGCCGATCGGCAGGTCCTGCAGGACGGTCAGCCCGCCGGTGGCGGAGCGCAGCTGCACGTCCAGCTGCCACTGCAGCCAGGCGTGGAAGCCGACCTCGGTCGCGTGGGTGCGCCCGAAGCTCGCCACGTCCTCGGTGTCGGGCCGTTGGAGGACGGGTGGCCACTGGTGCCAGTCCGGTCCGTGCTCCTCGGCCAGGGCGCACCAGGTCGCGAACTCCTGCAGCCCCGGACCGCGCTGCTCGCGCCAGTCGTCGAAGTGCGGGTCGCCGCCGGCGGAGCGGAAGCGGTCGTACGCCGCCTGCAGGACGGTGCGCTTGAGCTGCCAGGCGGCGTCGCGGTCGACGAGCGGCGAGTCACCCAGCCGGCGTACGGCGTCGGGGTCGGCGTCGTCGGCGGACCAGCCCGGCACGTCCTGCACGCGCAGGTAGACCGGGTTCCGGAAGCGCCGGGTGGCCGGGAGGTAGGGACTCGGCTCGAGCGGGACCGTCGGGGCCACCGCGTGGAGCGGGTTGACCAGCAGGAAGCCGCCGCCCGCGCGCTCGGTCCACTCGCGCAGGGTGCGCAGGTCGCCGAGGTCGCCGATGCCCCAGCTCGCGGCCGAGCGCGCGCCGTAGAGCTGCACCGCCCATCCCCACGACCTCCGCGACGGGAGCCAGCAGCGGCCGGGGGACACCACGAGCAGGCGGTCGGTGCCGTCGGGGCCGTGCAGCCGGTGGTAGCCGAGCGGCATGTCGTCGGGCACGCGACCCTCGATGCGTCGCTCGGTGCCGTCCTCGCAGAGCACGCGTCCGGCGACGGGGCCGAGGTCGCGCCCGGGCCGCGTCACCAGCGGCGCCCGCTGCTCGAGGTCGTCGGGTGCCTCCCCGATGACCTCGCGCAGCCGGGCCACCGTCGCGTCGGAGACCTCCTGCGGTACGTCGTCGGCGTCGAGCCAGCGGTGCTGAATGCCCCAGGCGTCGGTCGAGTCGCGCAAGCCGTTGTCCATGCGGCCCCAGTTCCCCGCGCCCGCGGATCTACCGGTGCCGGGCCTCGCCTCCGCGGGTGGGGCGGATCACACGGCGGGGCGGTGCGGGACGACGTCCCTCAGGAACCCGCGCGAGCCGAGGAAGTCCGACAGCGACGCCCGGTGCTCATCGCACGCGAGCCACGACTTGCGGCGCTCGGGCGTGTGGATCTTGGGGTTGTTCCACTGCAGGTCCCAGGCGGCGTCGGCCTGGCAGCCCTTCGCCGAGCAGATGTCGCGGTCGGGCTCCATGGCGTCCTCCCGGAAGGCGTGCGAGCGGCGTGCGGACGAAAGAGAAGTGCCGGACAGCCACGGGGGGAAGCTGTCCGGCACTTCGGCGCCAACGCAGACGGGGGATGCTGCGTTCGCGGGGTTGATCATTCCATGGGACCGGATGAAAACCAAACTTTCGTCACCCGCACGTCGCCCGGCGTTTCCTCAGTGTTCGTCGTCACGTGCCGTCAGTTCGTGCACCCCGGCGCCGTGGGGGAGGGTGAATCCGTCGTCACGCTGGTCGTTCGCGTTGGCCATGACCACCGCGAACAGCGGGAGGAACACGGCCGCGCCGACGAGGACCCAGCGCAGGACGCCCGGTCCGACCGCGACCGCGGCGACGAAGCAGACGAGGCGGATGCTCATCGACCAGGCGTAGCGGCGCTGCCGGGATCGCATGTCCTCGGCGGCGCTGCTGCGTGCCGTGGTGATGCGTACGGCGTCGGACCTTGCCACGCCCCCCAGTCTACGTCGCTAGGCTCGGGAACCCACGCCGCGGACCGCTCGGCCGGTCCACGGACCGCCGCCCGAGCAGGAGGACACATGACCAACCGCACCTACCGCGTCACCGAGATCGTCGGGACCTCGCCGGACGGCATCGACCAGGCGATCCGCAACGGCATCGAGCGCGCCGGTCGCACGCTGCGCCACATCGACTGGTTCGAGGTCACCCAGGTCCGCGGGCAGGCCAAGGACGGCGTGGTCGAGCACTTCCAGGTCGGCATGAAGGTCGGCTTCCGCCTCGAGGACGAGTAGGTTTCGCCTCTACCGCCCGGTAATCACTAGCGTCGGGAACGTGAGCGACACTCCCGCAGCCAGCGCCCCGTCCGAGCCCCGTTCGGTCCTGGTGACCGGCGGCAACCGCGGCATCGGCCGCGCCATCGCCGAGGCCTTCATCGCCCAGGGCGACAAGGTCGCGGTGACCACGCGCAACGGTGGCGCTCCCGAGGGTGCGCTCGACGTGCGCTGCGACGTGACCGACCCGGAGGCCGTCGAGGCGGCGTTCGCGCAGGTGGAGCAGGCCCACGGGCCGGTCGAGGTGCTGGTCGCCAACGCCGGCATCACCAAGGACACCCTGCTGCTCCGGATGAGCGAGGACGACTGGTCCTCGGTCATCGACACCAACCTGACCGGCACGTTCCGGCTCGCCAAGCGCGCCGCCAAGGGCATGCTGCGCATGCGCCGCGGCCGGATCATCCTGATCTCGTCGGTCGTCGGCCTGCTCGGCTCGGCCGGCCAGGTCAACTACGCCGCGTCCAAGGCCGGCCTCGTGGGCATGGCCCGCTCGCTGGCACGCGAGCTCGGCAGCCGGTCGATCACCACGAACGTCGTCGCGCCCGGCTTCGTCGAGACCGACATGACCGAGGTGCTGAGCGACGACCAGAAGGCCTCGATCAGGGCGCAGGTGCCGCTGGGGCGCTACGCCTCGACGGCCGAGGTCGCCTCGGCCGTCACCTGGCTGGCCTCCGACGGCGCGGCGTACGTCACCGGGGCCGTGATCCCGGTCGACGGCGGCCTCGGCATGGGCCACTGACCCCTCCACGCCAGACACGAAAGGTCGACAACGACATGGGAATCCTCGACGGCAAGCGCATCCTCGTCGCCGGCGTCACGATGGACAGCTCGATCGGCTTCGCGACCGCCAGGGTCGCGCAGGAGCAGGGCGCCACGGTGCTGATCTCCAACTTCGGCCGGGCGCTCGGCATCACCAGGCGGATCGCGAAGCGGCTGCCGCAGGAGCCGCCGGTGCTCGAGCTCGACGTCACCGACGAGGCCCACCTCGCCGGCCTCGCCGACCAGGTGCGCGAGCACGTCGACGGGCTCGACGGCGTCGTCCACTCCATCGCGTACGGCAACCCGGAGACGCTGCTGGGCGGCAAGTTCATGGACGGCCCGTGGGACGACGTGGCCCAGGCCGTGCAGGTCTCGGCGTACTCGTTGAAGTCGCTCGCCGTCGCGACGAGGCCGCTGCTGTCGCCCGGCTCGTCCATCGTCGGCCTGACCTTCGACGCGACGACCGCGTGGCCGGCGTACGACTGGATGGGCGTCGCGAAGGCTGCGCTGGAGAACACCTCGCGCTACCTCGCGCGCGACCTCGGGCCCGAGGGCATCCGCTGCAACCTCGTGTCGGCGGGCCCGCTGAAGACGCTCGCCGCGAAGGCGATCCCGGGGTTCGAGGCCCTCGAGTCGTCGTGGAAGGACCGTGCCCCGCTGGGCTGGGACGAGTCCGACCACGAGCCGACCGCCCGCGGCGTGTGCGCGCTGCTGAGCGACTTCTTCCCGGCCACCACCGGCGAGATCGTCCACGTCGACGGCGGCTTCCACGCGATGGGCCTGTGACCAGCGACGCCGGTGCGCGGGCTGGTGCCCCCGGAGGCGGTGCCGGGTAGTTTTCGCCCGGTGACCTCACTCGTCGAGCTGCGCGTCCTCGAAGGCCCGAACCTCTACTTCCCGCGCGCCGCGGTGAAGCTGACCCTCGACGTCTCGACGATCACCGGGGCCGAGGACGAGGCGGTGCTGCGGTTCGCCCGCCGCATCGGGCTGCGCACCACGCGCCCCGGCGCGCCTGGGTCCGGCTTCCGCCAGCGCTTCGCCCTGCGGGCGGTCGAGCGGCTGGTCCGCGCGATCGCCCTCGAGGCGGGCACCCGCCGGCTCGCGGTGCGGGTGCGTCCGACGGCGGCCCCCGACGTGGTCGTCGTCGCGTTCCCTTGGCGCCGCCGCGGCCGGGCCCGGGCGCTGGGCGAGGCGGTGGCCCACGCCCTGGACGCGCTGCCCGCCCCGGACGTGGAGGCCGCTGTCACCGCCGCTGCCCGCGAGGTCGCCGCCGCCCCGCCCGGCCCGCCGCCGACCACGGTCACGCCGACGATCCCGGTCGTCGCGGTCACCGGCACCAACGGGAAGACCACGACCAGCCGGATGGTCGCCCACATCGCCCGCACCAGCGGGCTCGTCGTGGGCTGGTCGAACACCGACGGCATCTACCGCGACGGGGTGCTGGTCGAGGCCGGCGACTACTCGGGTCCGTCCGGTGCCGGGCGGGCACTGGGCCTGGAGGGCGTCGAGCTCGCGGTCACCGAGACCGCTCGCGGCGGGATCCTCCTCAAGGGGATCGGCGTCACCCGCAACGACGTGTCGGTGGTGACCAACGTGACCGCCGACCACCTCGGCCTGCAGGGCATCGACACCGTCGACCAGCTCGCCGAGGTGAAGTCCGTCGTCCCGCGGATCACCCGCAAGGACGGCTGGGCGGTGCTCAACGGCGACGACCCGCGCGTGCTGGCCATGCGCGCGGTGATCGCCGCGCAGCCGTGGGTCTTCAGCCGCGACCCCGACTCGCCGGCGGTGCGCGAGGTGCTCGGCCACGGCGGCCGCGCCAGCACGGTCATCGACGGGTGGATAACGGTGCTCGCGCCCGGTGCGGACCCCGACCCCCTGGTCGAGCTGGTCGACGTGCCGATGACCCTGGCCGGTCTCTCGCGCTTCAACATCGAGAACGCGCTCGCCGCCGCGTCGGCGGCCCTGGCGGTCGGGCTGGCCCGCGAGCACGTGGTGGCCGGCCTGACGTCCTTCCGGCCCGATGCCGAGCACAACCCCGGCCGGATGAACTTCTTCTCCCTCCCCGGCGGCGTCTCCGTGGTGATGGACCTCGCCCACAACGAGGCGGGGCTCGAGGCGCTGCTGGAGGTCATGGCCGGCGTACGCCGTCCCGGTGCCCGCCTGCTGCTCGGCCTCGGCGCGGTGGGGGACCGCACCGACGAGCTCATCGAGGCGCTCGGCGAGATCGGCGCGAAGAGCAGCGACGTGGTCGCGATCGGCCACAAGGAGTGGTACCTGCGGGGACGGACCATGGACGAGCTCGACGCCCTGTTGCGCGCCGGCGCCGCCCGCGTCGGCGTCACCGACATCGACACCTTCCGGACCGAGGTGGAGTGCCTCGCCGCCCTGGTGGGGCGCGCCGAGCCGGGCGACGTCGTCGGGCTGATGTGCCACGCCGAGCGGCAGGAGGCCTACGACTGGATCGCCGCGCACGGCGGCACGCCCGACTCGCCCGAGACCCTGTCGGGGAAGGTGCGGGCCGCGTCAGCGCAGCCCTGAGCGGCGCCGAGCGGTGGGTGAGGCAGGTTTCGGGGGCTCAGAACGTGTCTCACGCACCGGCCCGCGGCGGGAGCGGTGGGTGAGGCATGTTCCGGGGGCTCAGAACCTGTCTCACGCACCGGCCCGCGGCGGCGGCGGTGAGTGAGGCATGTTCCGGGGGCTCAGAACCTGCCTCACGCACCGGCCCGCGGCGGCAGCGGTGAGTGAGGCATGTTCCGGGGGCTCAGAACCTGTTCCACGCACCGCCCGCGGCGGCAGCGGTGGGTGAGGCATGTTTCGGGGGCTCAGAGCCTGTTCCACGCACCGCCCGCGGCGGCGGCGGTGGGTGAGGCATGTTCCGGGGGCTCAGAACCTGCCTCACGCACCGCCCGCGGCGGCAGGCGGCGTGCCGTCCACGCACCGCCCGCGGCGCCAGGCGGCGGCTCAGACGCCGGCGGTCGAGGGCGTGTAGTCGGGGTCCGCCGACGGGGCGTCGGGATTGCTCACCGATCCCGCCTGCGCGACGTCGGACCAGTTCTCCAGCTCCGCCATGACCTCGGCGTGCTTGTCGACGCAGACCACGACGAGGTCGCCGCGGTTGGCCCGGCTCATGGCGTGGCGCACCGCCTCGATCTCCTCCAGCACCAGCTCCGCCTGCTTGCAGCGGGCACCCTCGGCCATCGCGGCACGCACGCCGTCCATCACGAGCTCCGCCGTCGCACCGCGCTCGCGGCCGCGCAGCGCCACGTCCTCGCGCACGATGCACACGTCGAAGTGCTGCGCGGCGATCCGGCCGAGCTCGCGCATGTCCTCGTCGCGGCGGTCGCCGGCGGTGGCGATGATGCCGATGCGCGACGGCCGGGCGAGGTCGTGCGAGGACTCGAGCGACTCCCCGACCCGGTCGACGAAGTCGCCGAGCATCCGCATGCCCGGTGCGTTGTGGCAGTAGTCGACGATGACGTTGACCCCGTTGACGTCGACCTCGTTGAGGCGCCCGGGGGAGAGGTAGTAGTTCGTCGAGAACGTGCGCAGGCCCTGCCGGATGTCGTGCAGCGGCGCGCCGGCCGCGAACGCCGCGGCCGCCGCGGCCAGCGCGTTCTGGACGTTCATGCGGGCCCGGCCGTTGAAGGTCGCCGGCAGCAGGTGGGTCCACGCCAGCTGCATCGCGCGGCGGCCGTGCAGGACGACCATCATCTCGCCGCGGTCGCTGGGGTCGAGGACGATCGCCTTCCCGCCGCGGCGGCAGTGGGCGTCGATCATCTCGCGCGCCTCGCTGCCGGGCTCGGCCATCGAGAACCACACGACCTGCCCGGAGCACTTGCGCCGCATCTCCCGCACGAGCGGGTCGTCGGCGTTGAGGACGGCGTGGCCGTCGCGCGGCACCGCCTCGACGATCACCGCCTTCACGTCGGCGAGCTGCTCCACGGTGTCGATGCCGCGGAGGCCGAGGTGGTCGGGCTGCACGTTGAGCACGACGGCGACGTCGTTGCGCTCGTAGCCGAGGCCCTCGCGCAGGATCCCGCCGCGCGCCACCTCGAAGACGGCGAAGTCCACGCGCGGGTTCTGCAGGACCATCCGGGCCGAGCGGGGCCCCGACGCGTCGGCGCGGATGAGCAGCCGCTCGTCGATCACGACGCCGTCCGTGGAGGTCATGCCGACCTTGCGGCCCATGCCCTTGAAGATGTGGCTGATCATCCGGCTCGTCGTCGTCTTGCCGTTGGTGCCGGTGACCGCGACGATCGGGATCCGCGACGTCGCGCCCGGCGGGAAGAGCATGTCGACCACCGGCTTGGCGATGAACTGCGGCTCCCCGATGGTGGGGTGCGTGTGCATCCGGAAGCCGGGGGCGGCGTTGACCTCGCAGATCGCGCCGCCGGTCTCGCGCACCGGCTGGGTGATGTCGGGGCAGATGAAGTCGATGCCCGCGATGTCGAGGCCGACCATCTGCGCCGCCTCCTCCGCGATCTCGACGTTCTCGGGGTGGGCCTCGAACGTGCGGTCGATGGAGATGCCGCCGGTGGACATGTTGCCGGTCAGCGCGAGCTTGATCATCTCGCCCTCGGCCGGCACCGAGTCGAGCGTGTGGCCCTGGTCGGCGAGCACCTCCACGGCCGCCTCGTCGACCTTGATGCGGGTCAGGACCTTCTCGTGGCCGACCCCGCGACGCGGGTCGGCGTTGGTGAGGTCCACGAGCTCCTGCACGGTCGACGTGCCGTCACCGGTGACCGACGCGGGGACGCGCTCGGCGATGGCGACCATCCGGCCGTCGATGATCAGGCACCGGTAGTCCTTGCCCGTCACGAAGGACTCGACGATGACGTTGCCGCGGCGCGACTGCCCGTGCGCGACCGGGAAGGCAGCGCGTACGTCGGCCTCGTCCTGCAGGTCGAGGCACACGCCGCGGCCGTGGTTGCCGTCGAGCGGCTTGAGCACGACCGGGTAGCCGATGCGGCGGGCGGCGGCCACCGCGCCGTCCTCCGTGCGGACCGACTCCTGCTTGGGCACCGGCAGACCGGCCGCGCCGAGCAGCGTGGTGGTGAGGTCCTTGTCGGAGGCGATGTCGACGGCGATCGAGGACGTCTCGGACGTCATCGTCGCCCGGATCCGCCTGGCGTGGACGCCCTGGCCGAGCTGGACGAGGGAGTACTGGTTCAGGCGGATCCAGGGGATGTCGCGGGAGACGGCCTCGTCGACGATCGCCTGCGTCGAGGGGCCGAACGCGGTCCGCTCGGCCCGGCGGATGAAGTCGTCGCGCTCGGTCTCCCAGTCGAAGTCGGGGTCGCCCTCCACGAGGTGGTTGACCAGGCGCACGGCGAGACGGCCGGCGGTCAGGCCGACGTTCTCCTCGATGTAGCCGTAGACGATGTTGTAGCGCCCCGGGACGCCCGCGACCTGACGGGTCTTGCCGCGGCGGATGTCGTGGCCGACCAGCTGCTGCAGCGCCAGCGCGACGTGCTCGGCGACGTGGCCGAGCCACGTCCCCTCGTGGAGCCGCTCCAGGAAGCCGCCGCGGCGCCCCCGCGAGCAGGAGTGCTCCCGCAGGCCGGGCAGCATCGCGACGAGAGCGTCGGTGAAGCCGGGGAGGGTGCTGGTGGGGAACTGCTCGAGCGACCCGAGGTCGACCACGAGGTGGATCGACTTGTCGTAGGACCACACGTTGGGACCGCGGTAGACCCGCGTCTCGACGATCTCCAGGTCCGGCGTGGGGCGCTCGCTCATGCAGGATCTCCTTCGGTGGGCTCGGTGGGCTCGGTGGGCTCGGTGGGCTCGGTGGGCTCGGTGGGCTCGGTCGGCTGGCTGGGCTCGGTGGGTCGGGTGGCCACGGGCGCGGTCCGCGGGCGCCGCATCCGGAGGCGACGCCGGATGGCGGCCGGCGCGGCGTCGGCGGCGGCGATGTCGCGCGCCAGCTGGCGCAGGTCGCGGCTGGCCTCGGCGAGCTCTTCGGCGTCCTCCGGGTCCACGACCGCGTCCTGCGGCACGAGCGAGCGTGTCGAGAGGTTGAACACCGTCCCCTCGGGCAGCGTGTGGAAGACGATGCCGCTGGCCAGCAGCGGCGCGGACCGCTTCGCCTCGTGGGCGTTGGAGACCATGCGGGAGCCGTCGAAGACGGTGACGGCCCCTCGGCCCAGCACCCGCATCACCCTCTCCCCGTCGACGTCCTCCACGAGACCGCAGGTGTCCTCGTCGACGCCGATGCCCAGCAGCTGCGGGCTCTGCGCGACGATCATCAGCAGCCGGCCGTAGCGGTTGCGCTGGTCGAAGTGCTGGTCGATCACGGCAGCGTCGACCAGCCCGAGCCCCGCCGCCACCTGGGTCATCCGTTGTTTCGGCGTCGACCCGCCGACGCCGAAGGCGACCATGTGCGAGGACTGGATGCTCGCGCCCGCGGACGTGCCGGCGACCACCGCGCCGCGCTCGTGGGCGCGCAGGATCGCCTCACCGACGGGCGTGCCGCACACGATCGACGACAGCTTGAGCTGGTTGCCACCGGTCATGAACACCCCGGTGGCCTTGTCGAGGACCTCCACCAGGGACGCGTCGTGGGCCTCCTCGCGCGACTCGGGGCGTACGGCGTCGACGCGGGCCGCCCCGAACTTGCTGAACAGCGCGTCGTAGACCTCGACGACCTCGCGACCCAGCGAGGACGCGGTGGGGACCACGGCGATGCGGGCGTCCGGGCCCCCGCTGAGGGCCACGAAGTGCTCGAGGATGGTCGGCTTGCGGACCTTGTCCTCGGCGCCACCGATGATCATGAGTGGACCCTTGGGCATGACAGGCAGGCTAGCGGCTGCAAAGGTGCGGGGATGCAGGAGCCGCGAGCGGGGTAGGGGAGCGACGTGACGGGCGAGGACGTACGACGGCTGGTGCTGGTGCGCCATGCCACGGCCGCGGCCATGGCGCCCTCCGACCACGCCCGGACCCTGACGTCGCAGGGGCGCGCGGACGCCGCGGAGGCCGGACGCTGGCTGCACGACCGGGGCGTACGTCCCGACGCCGCGCTGGTCTCCGACGCGACGCGGGCCGTGCAGACCTGGGAGCAGGTCGCCGCCGGCGCCGGCTGGAGCTGTCCGGCCGAGCACTCCGCCGGCCTCTACGCCGCCGGTGCCGACTCGGCGTTCGACCTGCTCCGCGACACCGACGCCGGGGTCGGGTGCCTCGTCGTGGTCGGCCACAACCCGACGATGGCGACGCTCGCCGAGCTGGTCGACGACGGCGAGGGCGACGCCGGCGCGACGACCAGCATGCTGACCCGCGGCTTCCCGCCCGCCGCCCTGGCGGTGTTCTCGGTGGCCGTCCCGTGGAGCGGCCTCGGTCCGGGCACCGGTCGGCTCGAGGCCTTTTACGTCGGGGCCGGATGAGCGCTCGGCACGGGCCGGTCGAGGTGGCAGGGCTGCTGCGCGCGGCCGGGTGCGTGTGGGCCGAGGAGGAGGCGGCGCTGCTGACGGGCGCGGCCGGGTCGCCGGCGCAGCTCGACGACCTGGTGGCGCGCCGGGTCGCGGGTGAGCCCCTCGAGCTGGTGCTCGGCTGGGTGGAGTTCCTCGGGCGCCGGCTCGTGGTGGCGCCGGGGGTCTTCGTGCCGCGCCGCCGCACGGAGCTGCTCGCCCGCACGACCCTCGCCGAGGTGGCAGCACGGGCCGCACCCCGCGGCGGTGGGGCGCTCGTGGTGGTGGAGATGTGCAGCGGGGTCGCGCCGGTCGCAGCCTGCCTCGAGACCGACGTCGGGGCCCGCGTCGGGGCCCGCGTCGGGGCCGGCACGGAGGTGCACGCCGCCGACCTGAGCCGCGCCGCTCTCGCGTGCGCCCGGCAGAACGCGCCCGGGGCCGCGCTGCACCTGGGCGACCTCTACGACGCCCTGCCGCGCGACCTGGCGGGGCGCATCGACGTCGTCGCGGCCAACGCGCCCTACGTGCCGAGCGACGCCGTCGCCCGGATGCCCCCGGAGGCCCGCGACCACGAGCCGCGCGAGGCGCTGGACGGCGGTCCCGACGGCGTCGACGTGCACCGGCGGCTGGCTGCGGGCGCACCCGCGTGGCTCGCGCCGGATGGGGTGCTCCTCATCGAGACCAGTCCTGCCCAGGCCGCCCTGACGACCGCTGCCATGGAGCGCGCGGGCCTGGCCGCCCACGTCGTCGTGGACGAGGAGATCGGCGGCTGCGTCGCGGTCGGGGTCAGCCCAGGAGGGGCGGAGCGGGGGTGACGATGCCGACCGCGGCGTCGGCGTCCTCGATCTGCTCCCGCGAGATGCCGAGGAGGTAGAGGATCGCGTCGAGGTAGGGGACGTTGACGGACGTGTCGGCGGCGTCGCGGACCATGGGCTTGGCGTTGTAGGCGATGCCCAGCCCTGCGGCGTTGAGCATGTCCAGGTCGTTCGCGCCGTCACCGATGGCGATCACCGCGTCGAGCGGGACGCCGACCTCGCGGGCGAACTCGCGCAGCGCCGCCGCCTTGCCGGCGCGGTCGACGACGTCGCCCACGATGCGCCCCGTCAGGCGGCCGTCGACGATCTCGAGCTCGTTGGCCCGTGCGAAGTGGATGCCGAGGTCGGCAGCGAGGCGGTCGGTGACCTGGGTGAAGCCCCCCGAGACGATCGCGAAGCGGTAGCCGAGGCGACGCAGGGTGCGCACCATGGTGCGCGCTCCGGGGGCCAGCACGATGGAGTCGTACACCTCGTCGAGCGCCGAGGCGGGCACCCCCTCGAGGAGCGCCACCCGCTCGCGCAGCGACTCCTCGAAGTCCAGCTCGCCCCGCATCGCCGCCTCGGTGACCCGCGCGACCTCGGCCTCCTGCCCGGCGTGCGCGGCCAGCATCTCGATCACCTCGCCCTGGACGAGCGTGGAGTCGACGTCCATCACGATGAGCCGGATGCCACGCCGGTGCAGCGAGTCACGTTGCACCGCGAGGTCGATGCCCTGCTTGACGGCCTCGACGGCGAGCAGCGGGCGCAGCGTGTCGGCCGGGGCGCCCGAGACGTGGAGCTCGATGGCCGTGACGGGGTAGCGCGCCATCCGCTCGATCCTGTCGATGTTGGCACCGGAGTCGGCGATGCGCCCGGCGACGGCGGCCATCGCGGACGCCTTCAGCGGGCTGCCGATGATCGTGATGTGCGACCGGTCGCCGGGGCGGCTGCGGTTGTCGCCCGCGCCGCGGTCGACCTCGACGCTCATCTCGAGCTCCGCGGCGGTGCGCTCGACGACGTCGCGCAGCTTCTTCCAGTCGCGCGGCGCGGTGACCAGGATGCCGAGCACGAGGCGGCGCCGGAGCACGATCTGCTCGATGTCGAGGACCTCGACGCCCGCGCCGGCGAGCGCGGCGAAGATCGTCGAGGTGACGCCCGGGCGGTCCTTGCCCGTGAGCGTGACGAGGAGGGTCTTCGGCTCGTCTTCCATGGTGCGACGAAGGCTAGCCTCGCGGCCCGGCAACCCGCTGCCGGGTCCGCGCCTCGAGCGGTCCGTCAGTGCTCGGGCCACACCTCGGCCGAGCACGCCGCGACGACCGCCCCACGCGCCGCCCGCCCGAGCGGCTGCAGCAGGCCGCGACGCCGCTCGATCTCGTAGGACGACAGCGCACCGCCGTCGTCGGCGAGGGCCAGGTCGACGATCGCCCAGGCCTGCAGCCCGCGGGCGGCGAGCTCCAGGCACCGGGGCGGCGTGCCGAGCGGCGCGTCGAGCTCCGGGCGGTGGTGGAGGTCCATCAACGCGTCTGCGGCCTCGGGCCGCCACCGGGCGACGTCGAGGTCGGCGAGGTCGCCGGCCGTGGACAGCAGCGTCTGCCGCAGGGACCGGTCGGCCTCCCCGACGTCCGGCAGCTGGCGGCGGGCCGCGGCGAACACCCGCCACTGGACCGTCTCGCCCTGCTCCTCCGGCACCAGGCCGAGGTCCCCGACCACCACGGCCTGGCCCGCCTCGAGGGCCGCGGCGTTGAAGTCGCGCGGCCCGCCGAGCCCGAGCAGGTCGCCGTCGACCGGCAGGGCCACCCCGGCGTGCGTCGCCCCCGTCGCGCGCGAGCGCGCCAGCAGGTCGAGCGCCGAGCCGCCGGCGAGCAGGTGGGTGTCGTCGGCGAGGACGTCGAGCACGTGGTCGGTCTGCTCGTGGCCGCGCAGCCAGGCGGTCAGCCACCACGCGAGCCGGGCCGCGTGCGGCAGGGTCGCGGCCGGGGACGCGGGAGAGGGCGACATCGCCGGCGAGGCTACCCGTCGTCCCGCCACCGCCGTGTCAGGACCGGCGCCACGGACGCGGCTGGATAGGGTGAGCGACGTGGTCGCCGTCATCGAGCTCGCCGGGGTCACGGTCCGCCGTGGCACGACGCTCCTGCTCGACGACGTCAGCTGGTTGGTCGAGGAGGACGAGCGCTGGGTGGTCCTCGGGCCCAACGGCGCCGGCAAGACGACGCTGCTGCAGGTCGCGGCCGCCCAGCTGCACCCGACGTCCGGGGTCGCCGGCATCCTCGACGAGGTGCTCGGCACCACCGACGTGTTCGAGCTGCGTCCGCGCATCGGGCTGACCAGTGCCGCGCTCGCCGACAGGATCCCGCGCAGCGAGCTCGTCCGCGACGTCGTCGTCTCGGCGTCCTACGGTGTCGTGGGCCGCTGGCGCGAGCAGTACGCCGACCTCGACCACGACCGCGCCGCCGGCCTGCTGGCCGAGGTGGGCGCGGCCCACCTGCTGGACAGGACGTTCGGCACCCTCAGCGAGGGCGAGCGCAAGCGGGTGCAGATCGCGCGTGCGCTGATGACCGACCCCGAGCTGCTGCTGCTCGACGAGCCGGCCGCGGGCCTCGACCTCGGTGGCCGGGAGGACCTCGTGGCGACGTTGTCGCGGCTGGCCCTCGACCCGGACTCACCCGCCACGGTCCTGGTCTCCCACCACGTCGAGGAGATCCCGCCCGGGTTCACCCACGCGCTGCTGCTGCGCGAGGGCCGGGTCGTCGACGCCGGTCCCGTGGAGGACGTCGTCACGGCCGAGACGCTGTCGGAGACCTTCGGCATGCCGCTGCTGCTGAGCCGTGCCGACGACCGCTTCGCCGCACGCCGACGACCCGGCGACCGGGTCACGGGGCCCTGACGCCTGCGGGCGGTGGATCGGGCAGTGGATAGGGTCGTGTCATGGACTGGTTCCGTGACCACCTCTGGGAGACCTGGCTGGCTCTCTCGATCGCGCTGGGCGTGGCCGAGATGTTCAGCCTTGACCTGATCCTGGCGATGCTCGCGGCCGGCGCCGTGATCGGCATGGTCACCGCCCTCCTGGGCCTCCCGATCTTCGTGCAGGTCCTCGCGGCGCTCGGCGCGTCGGTCGCCATGCTGGCCTTCGTCCGACCCGCGTTCGTCAAGCGGCTGCACTCCGGCCCCGAGCTGGCTCTCGGGCACGGCAAGCTCGTCGGGACCCGCGGGATGGTGACCGAGGAGATCACCGGCCTCGCGCCGGGTCGCATCAAGGCGGCCGGCGAGATCTGGACGGCCCTGCCCTACGACGAGAACCTCCGGATCGCCCCGGGCGAGACCGTCGAGATCCTGGAGATCAGGGGCGCCACGGCCTACGTCCACCCGGTGGCGACGCTCGAGCCCTGACCGGACCTCAGGCCAGCCACGAGCGTCGGCCCAGGGCTCACGCCGGACCCACGCGACAACCCACTGCCCACGCAACCACCAGCACACACAGCCCACACGAGATCGGGGGAGACCAGTGCCGACCGCATTGCTCGTCCTGTTCCTGCTCGTCATCCTGTTCGTCGTCGTCATGCTCGCCAAGACGGTCCGGATCGTGCCCCAGGCACGAGCGGCGATCGTCGAGCGCTTCGGCAAGTACAAGGGGACGCTGCCGGCGGGACTCAACATCGTCGTGCCGTTCATCGACAAGGTGCGTTACCTCATCGACCTGCGCGAGCAGGTCGTGAGCTTCCCGCCGCAGCCGGTGATCACCGAGGACAACCTGGTGGTGTCGATCGACACCGTCATCTACTTCCAGGTCACCGACCCGGTGGCGGCGACCTACGAGATCGCCAACTACATCCAGGCCGTCGAGCAGCTCACCATGACCACCCTGCGCAACATCGTCGGTGGCATGGACCTCGAGCAGACGCTGACCTCCCGCGAGGAGATCAACAACGGCCTGCGCGGCGTGCTCGACGAGGCGACCGGCAAGTGGGGCATCCGCGTCAACCGCGTCGAGATCAAGGGCATCGACCCGCCGCCGTCGATCAAGGACGCGATGGAGAAGCAGATGCGCGCCGACCGCGACAAGCGCGCCCTGATCCTCAGCGCCGAGGGCCAGCGACAGTCCGCGATCCTCACCGCCGAGGGCAACAAGCAGTCCGCGATCCTCAACGCGGAGGGCGAGCGCGAGTCGCAGATCCTCCGTGCGCAGGCCGACCGCGAGGCCGCGATCCTGCGGGCCCAGGGTGAGGGACAGGCCATCCAGACGGTCTTCCAGGCCATCCACGACGGCCAGCCCGACCAGTCGCTGCTGGCCTACCAGTACCTCCAGATGATGCCGAAGATCGCCGAGGGCGACGCCAACAAGGTGTGGGTGATCCCCTCGGAGATCACCAAGGCGCTCGAGGGCCTGGGCTCCTCCATCCACGAGGTCGCGGGCATCCCCCGTGACGCCACGCCGCGCACGCGCGTGGACATGGGCCCCTCGGAGCCGCAGCTGCCGAGGTCGTCGGACGACCCGGAGACCCGGGCCACGAGCGAGGCCGTGCAGGCGGCCATCGCCGAGGCGGCCAACGCCGCCAACCCGGGCCGTACGGCGCGCTCCATCGACCCCGCGGCGACCGCGACCGAGACCGACCGGCTCCAGGGTCCGAGCGGTCCGGCAGGCGAGCCCACCGACCCGGGGGCGTCCGCCGGCCAGTGAGTCCGACCGAAGCCGTGCTGGTCGCCCTCGCGGGGGTCGCGGCCGGCACCATCAACACCGTGGTGGGGTCGGGAACGTTGATCACGTTCCCGACCCTGCTGGCGTTCGGCGTGCCGCCGGTGACCGCCAACGTCAGCAACACCGTCGGGCTCGTGCCCGGCAGCCTGTCCGGGGTCGTCGGCTACCGCCGCGAGCTCGCCGGCCAACGCGCCCGGATCGTGCGGCTGGGCTCGGCGTCCCTGCTCGGCGGGATCGCCGGCGCGCTGCTCCTGCTGTGGCTGCCGTCGTCCGCCTTCGACGCGATCGTCCCCGTGCTGATCGCCCTCGGCGTGCTGCTCGTCCTGCTCGGGCCGCGGATCCAGCGCTCCGTCGCCGCCCGCGCCGAGTCACGCGGCGGCATCCCCGACCACGGGGTGTGGTGGGTCTGGCCGGCCGTCGCGGCCACCGGCGTCTACGGCGGGTACTTCGGGGCGGCCCAGGGCGTCCTGCTGATGGCCGTCCTCGGCATCGGCGTCGCCGACACCATGCAGCGCCACACCGCCACCAAGAACGTGCTGGCCCTGCTCGTCAACGCCGTGGCCGCGGCCGTGTTCGTCGGCGTCGCCGACATCGACTGGGCGGTGGCCGGCCTGATCGCCCTCGGCTCGGTGGTCGGAGGTCAGCTCGGCGCCGGCGTCGGCCGCCGGCTCCCGCCGGTGCTGCTACGCGCCGTGATCGCCGTGGTCGGGATCGTGGCCCTCGCCGTCCTCCTCGTCTGAGCCCGCGCGGTCCGCGTCGGGCCGCACCCAGGCGTCCAGCCACGTCGCCAACGCGTCGTACGCCCGGGCGCGCACGTGGGGCCGGGAGAGCACCACGTCGTGGATCGCGTCCTCGATCGCGACCGAGGTGACGTGCCGCCCGACCGACGACGCCCAGTGCCGGATCTGCTGCACGTCCAGCACGATGTCGTGCGTCGCCGCGGTCTCCTCGGTCTGCTCGCCGAAGTGCGACCGCGCCGAGGACAGCACGAGCGTCGGGCAGGCGATGTCGAGCCCTGCGTGCAGCATGGCGTGGCCGCGCCGCACGGCGCGCAGCCACCCGACGTGGACCGGCCGCGACTCGAGCGGCTTCCAGGTGAGGTCGTAGTCCCACTCGCCGCCGTGGTCGCGGTGCAGCGAGCGGCCGTAGACCCCGCTGATCCGCCGGGGGATCTGCTGCCTGGGCCGGCTCGTGCCGATCCGCTCGATCGCGAGGCGGGCCGCCGGGCTGCGCAGCCACGCGGCGCCCTGCATGTCGAACCACGGCGAGTTCAGCACGAGCGCGGCGAGCTCGTCGGGTCGCCGCTCGTGCGCCCACAGCGGCACGGTCAGGCCGCCGGTGGAGTGGCCGGACGCGATGACGCGCCGGTGACCGTCGCGCGTGGTGATCCGCCACCAGGCGAGGTCGATCTCGGCGAAGTACTCGGCGAGGTCGGCGACGTAGTGGGGAGTCTGGTGCTCGCGGAGGGAGCGGCCGTACTTGCGCAGGTCGAGCGCGTAGAAGGTGTAGCCGCGCGCGGCCCACCACTGGGCGTACTCGGTGTGGAAGAAGTAGTCGGCGAACCCGTGCACGTGCAGCACGGCACGACCGGTCGGACGGGCCGGCTCGAGCTTCACGAGGGTGGCGACGACCGGCCCCTCGTCGTCGGGCGGGAGCGAGATGGTCTCCACCCGGTAGTCAGGCCCGAGGATGTCTGCCTGCAGCGGGACCAGGGGCATGGGCGGGAGCCTATCCAGCCGCGGCGACTTTGCCGGTTCGGCCTCGGCGCGTGGCCGACCGGACCTACCCTTTGGCCGTGTCGAGTGCTGTGGGGACCGTGCTGGGCGGCGTCTCGTCGTACGTCCGGCAGCGTGTCGCCGGGTGGCGCACCGGGTCCCGGGGGAGCCAGGGGTTCCTGCTCGCCGTCCTCGTCGCGATGGTCGCGACGACGACGCTCCTCGGCGCGGCCGTGCAGGTCGTGGTCCCGGTCGCCATGTGGTTCCTCTTCCTCATGGTCGGCACGATGCTGCTGCGGTTCGTGCCGCTGCTGGTCCTGGCGCTCGTGCTGGGCGCCGTCTCGGTGTGGACCTCCCTGGACACCGACTTCGCCACCGCGAGCCGCACGTCGGCGCTGACGATCTTCGGCCTGGCCCTGCTGCTGGCGATCTACCAGTCCAGCCGGCAGCGCTCCGGCCTGCCGATGGCGCTGAGCGAGGCGGTGCTGACCCAGCTGCGCGACCGGCTCCAGCGCCAGGGCGTCGTGCCGCCGCTGCCCAACGGCTGGCGCTCGCAGTCGGCGACGATCACCGCCAACGGCCCGAGCTACGCCGGCGACTTCCTCGTGGCCGACCTGCGTGAGGGACGCTGGCTGGAGATGGCGCTCGTCGACGTGTGCGGCAAGGGCACCTCGGTGGGACCGCAGGCGCTGCAGTTCGCGGGCGCGCTCGGCGGCCTCATCGGCGCGCTGCCGCCGGCCCAGATGATGGCCGCGGCCAACGCGTTCCTGCTGCGGCAGGAGTCCGACGAGTCGCTCGCGACCGCCGTGCACATCAAGGTCGACCTCGTCACCGGCGACTACACGATCACCAGCGCGGGCCACCCGCCCGCCCTCCACTGGCACCTGGACCGCCGCGGCTGGTCCATCGACAACGCGCGGGGCATGGCGCTCGGTGTCATCGACGAGGCGGAGTTCACCCCGAGCACGGGCCGGCTCCGCCCCGGCGAGGCGCTGATGTTCTACACCGACGGCGTCATCGAGGCAGCGGACCGCGACCTCGACGAGGGCATCGACTGGCTGCGGCAGGTCGCCCTGCAGGCCGTCGACGCGCGCGGCTTCACCGGCATGCCGCGACGCGTGCTCAAGAAGGTGCCGCGCGGCGACGACGACCGGGCGCTGCTGCTGCTGGAGCGCCAGCCGCTCACCTCGCCGGAGCTCGACGCCGAACGCGCCCTGCGGGTCGGCGGCTGACCGCGCCCTGGGGACGCCGGCTCAGGCGCCGCGGGAGTAGAGGTCGCGGATGACGTCCTCGATCGCGGGCTCCTGGATCGACAGGTCCGCCACGTCGTAGGCCGTCGCGCCCGGCACCACGACGGGCGGCGCCTGTCGACGAGGTCCACCACGAGGGTCCTCATCGAGCCGCCCTGGGCGTGCGCAGCCCGGCGAGCGAGCCGTCGTACACCGAGGTGCCGCGGTCGATGACGACGACCCGGTCGCAGAGCGCCTCGATGTCCTGGAGGTCGCGACGGCGACGTGCAGCATCCGCCACCCCCTCAACGCGTTCGGTCCCCGGCCCGCCCGACGAGGGGGCCGGGGATCGGCTCACACCGCCGGGGTGCGGCGCACCTCAGCTGTGCTTGACGAGGTTGACGACGCCGATCGTGCGTCCCTGGGCGTCGCGGGTGATCGCGACGCCGGCACGGCGCGCACGCGGGCTGAGCAGGATCTCGCGGTGGCCGGGGGAGTCGAGCCAGAGCTCGACCATGTCCGTCGGGCGGAGGCCGGTGCCGCGCACCAGCGTCTCGCCGGCCCAGGCGTTGTCGCACCTGCGGATGACCTCGCCCTGGTCGCGGTGCTCGAAGCGGCCCGTGCGCGCGATGCGCTCGCCCCACTGCTCGGCCAGCTGGTCGGTGCAGCCGTCGAAACTCCAGATCTTGCGCAGTCCGTGGGCGGCTCGCGCCTCGTTGATCTGCACCATCAGCGCGTCCTCGAGGTCGTTGCTGGACGCCTCCTCGAGGTCCTTGGCCGAGACGGTGCGGGGGACCGGCCAGGTCTTGGACGCGACCTTCGCGGCCCTGGAGTCGAGCTTCGGGGAGTCGGCGTGGGCCCCGGCGGTGCCCGGGACGCCGCACAGCACCGCGGCTGTGACGGCGATCGCGAGGCGGGTGATGAGTCGGGGGTGCTGCACGGGGGTCCTCCGGGAATCGGACGGCGCCAAAAGTATGCGCGTCTTGACGAAATCTTTCAGAAACTGAGACTCGACCGTAACGGCCGCTCCTGCTGATGTCGATTCGACGCCTGTCCGAGGACGGTATGCGTCATGGTTCGTCAAGGTTTCGGCACGAATCTCGGGGACGTCTGGGGGAGATCAAAGCGCCTTGACCGTTTCTCCATGACCGGAATCGCGAAAAAAGACCCGTGGTCTGGACCTGTCGGTCCGACCACGGGTCTCGTGGTGCAGCGCCCGGGCGGGCGACCGCCGGGGTCAGTGCTGGTAGGTGCCGTGGATGATCGCGCGTCCGAGCGTCTTGAAGGCGAGATTGAACGAGACGACGGCGGGGGAGGCGTCGGGGTCGACGCCCAGCGAGTCGTCCTTCACGGCGTGGACGACGAAGTAGTAGCGGTGCGGCTGGTCGCCCTCGGGCGGGGCGGCTCCCATGAATCCGGCCTCGCCGCCGTCGTTGCGGACGTGGAACGCGGCGCCGGGCAGCGTGTCCGAGGCGGCGCCGGCGTCGAGCGAGGTCACCTCCGCGGGGATGTCGACCAGGCACCAGTGCCAGAAGCCGCTCGGCGTCGGCGCATCGGGGTCGAAGCAGGTGACGACGTAGGACCGGGTCCCCTCGGGGGCGCCCGACCAGCTCAGCTGCGGCGAGGTGTTGCCCAGCGCGGCCACCTGGTCGTCCTTGAGGGGTGCGCCGTCGGTGACGTCGTCGCTGGTGACGGTGAAGGACGCCGTCGCCGGCAGGTAGTCGTACGGATCGGGGCTGACAGGTCGCTCGATGCTCATACCTCGAACCTAGCCACCGGGGCGCGGCTCGGGCCAGAGACAATGAGGCATGGGCACCACCACTGCGCACCCGGGCTCGGCCGACCCCCATCCCTACCTCGCGGGACTGGTGCTCACCGGCCGCCGGGTGGTCGTCGTCGGCGGCGGCCACGTGGCGCAGCGCCGGGTGCCCGCGCTCCTCGCCAGCGGTGCCGACGTGCTCGTGGTGAGCCCGGAGGTCACCCCGGCGATCGAGGGACTCGCCGGCGAGCTCACCCTGGTCCTGCGCGACTTCGCCGAGAGCGACCTCGACGGTGCGTGGTACGTCGTCGCCGCCACCGACGACCCGGCCGTCAACGCGCGCGTGGTCGCGGCGGCCGAGGAGCGGCACACGTTCTGCGTCCGCGCCGACGACGCCCTGGGCGGCACGGCGTGGACCCCGGCCGTCGGCCGCCACGGCAGCGTGACCGTGGGCGTGCTGGGCAACCGCGAGCCGCGCCGGTCGGCCGCACTCCGCGACGACATCGTCACCGCGCTGCGCGACGGGCACCTGACCGCCTCGGACGCGCTGGACCGCAGCCCCGGCGTGGTGCTGGTGGGTGGCGGCCCGGGAGAGCCGGAGCTGGTCACGGTCGCCGCCCGGCACGCGCTGGCGTCCGCCGACGTGGTGGTCGCCGACCGACTGGCACCGCGCGAGCTGCTCGACGAGCTCGGCCCGCACGTGGAGCTGATCGACGTCGCCAAGCTCCCGCGCGGGCGCTCCGCCTCGCAGGAGCGCATCAACGAGCTCATCGTCGAGCGGGCGCGCGCCGGGAAGCGCGTCGTGCGGTTCAAGGGCGGCGACAACTTCGTCTTCGGTCGTGGCTACGAGGAGCTGCTGGCGTGCGCGGCGGCCGACGTGCCGGTCACCGTGGTGCCCGGCCTGAGCTCGGCCATCGCCGTCCCGGCGCGGGTGGGCATCCCGGTGACCCACCGTGGCGTCGCGCACGAGTTCACCGTCATCTCCGGGCACCTGCCCCCCGGCCACCCCGACTCGCTGGTCGAGTGGGCGGCGGTCGCCGGGCTCTCCGGCACGCTGGTCCTTCTCATGGCGGTCGACAACGCTCCCGCGATCGCCGCCGCGCTCCTCGACGGCGGCCGCTCCGCGCACACCCCGGTCGCCGTGATCGTCGACGGCACGATGCCGACCGAGCGCACGGTGCTGTCCACGCTCGGCACGCTGGCCGCCGACCTCGCCGCAAACGAGGTGGTGCCGCCGGCCATCATCGTCGTCGGCGAGGTGGTGGCCGTCGCCCGCCCCGGGCACTACCCCCGTGCCTGAGCGCCCCGTGGACGTCGTCGAGATCTCCGACCCCGGCGACCCGCGCCTCGCCGACTACCGCGACCTGCGCGACGTGGAGCTGCGCAAGCACCTCGAGTCCGAGCACGGTCTGTTCCTCGCCGAGGGGGAGAAGGTGGTGCGGCGCGCCGTCGAGGCCGGCTACGACGCGCGGTCGTTCCTGATGGCGCCGCGCTGGCTCGACGGCCTCGCCGACGTCGTCGCCCGCGGCTCCGGTCCGTGCTACGTGCTCTCCGAGGCGCTCATCGAGCAGGTCACCGGCTTCCACGTGCACCGCGGTGCCCTCGCGTCGCTGCGCCGGCGGCCCCTGCCGTCGGTAGACGACGTCCTCGCGGGGGCGCGGTCGGTGCTGGTCCTCGAGGACGTCGTCGACCACACCAACGTCGGCGCGATCTTCCGGTCGGGGGCGGCCCTGGGCTTCGACGCGGTGCTGCTGGCCCCGCGGTGCGCCGACCCGCTCTACCGGCGGTCGATCAAGGTCGGGATGGGGGCGGTGTTCACCACGCCGTGGACGCGGCTGCCGGACTGGTACGACGCCCTGCCGGGCCTGGCGGCGCGCGGCTTCACCACGGTCGCCCTGACGCTGCGACCCGACTCCGTGCCGATCGAGGAGGCGGTGGCGGGCGTGGACCGGCTGGCCCTGGTCCTGGGGTCCGAGGGGCACGGGCTGTCGGAGCGGTGGGAGCAGTCGGCCGACCGGCGGGCGATCATCCCAATGGCGGCGGGGATCGACTCGCTCAACGTGGCCGCGGCGAGCGCCGTCGCGTGCTACGTCGCGGCCCGCCGCTGACCCGGTGCCGCCACCGGCGGGCGACCACGACGACCAGCACGACCGCGACCAGGACGTAGACCACGTTGCTCGCCGGCCCGACGTACGACTCCACGAGGTGCCACTGCGCGCCGAGCTCGTAGCCGGCGAGGATGAGCGCGGAGTTCCAGGCCAGGCTGCCGATCGTGGTGAAGAGGCAGAACGTCGCCAGCGGCATCCGGTCCACCCCCGCCGGGATCGAGACGAGGCTGCGCACCCCCGGCACCAGCCGGCCGAGGAGGACCGCGGCCCGGCCGTGGTCGCCGAACCACGCGACGGCCTTGCGCACGTCGGCCGCCCGCATGAGCGGGATGCGGTCGGCCAGCGCGCAGGTGCGCTCCAGCCCCCACGCCGCGCCCAGCCAGTAGAGGACGAGCGCGCCCGCCAGCGAGCCCGCCGTGGCCCAGAGGATCGCGGCGAGCAGTCCGTAGTGGCCCTGGCTGGCCGTGTAGCCCGCGAGCGGCAGCACCAGCTCGCTGGGCACCGGCGGGAAGACGGTCTCCAGCGCGGTGGCCAGCCCGACGCCGGGTGAGCCGACCGTGCGCATGACGAGGACGACCCAGTCGAGAACCGCTTGCACCCCGAGGCCCCGTCAGCCGCGCTGCCGCAGCGCCTCGTGGAGCACGATGGAGCCGGCCACGGCCGCGTTGAGCGACGAGGCGGTGCCGACCATCGGGATGCTCGCGACGTCGTCGCAGGCCGCACGCCAGCCCGACGAGAGGCCGGTGGTCTCGTTGCCGACCACGACGAGCACGCGGCCGCCGAGCGCGACATCGGCCAGCGGGGTGCCCTCCTCGTCGGTGCCGACGATCCGGTAGCCGTGCGCGTGCGCGTACTCGACGACCGGCCCCGGACCCGGGACGCGGAGGACCGTCAGCGCGAACAGCGAGCCGGTGCTGGCCCGCACGGCCTGCGGGTCGTAGGGGTCGGCCGCGTGGCCGGTGACCACGAGCGCGGAGGCGCCGAACGCGTCGGCCGAGCGTGCCAGCGTGCCGATGTTGCCGGGGCTGGTGGGCCGGTCGAGGACCACGACCGGTCCGTGGGGGCGGGAGGAGTCGGCGAGCCGCTCCACCCCGTCCTCCGGCATCTCGACCACGGCGACGAGCTCGGCGCCGTCCTTGCCGCTGAGGCGCGCGTGCAGCGCGGGGGACAGGACGACGCGCTCGGCGCCGGTGCTGGACCAGAGCCGGTCGGACCAGGCGGAGGTCGCCCCCTCGGCCCGCAGCAGGGCGCGCACCGTCCACCCCTCCTCGACGGCGCGGGTGATCGGGCGGACGCCCTGCACCAGCAGCTCGCGGTTGCGGTGCCGCTTGGCGCGGTTGGTCAGCAGCGCCTCCCACTGCTGGAAGCGCGCGTTCTCCCGGGTGATCCGCAGGTCGGTCATGCCGGGCTCACGCCGAGGCGTCGGCGGGCCAGGTGGGCGGGTAGTCCTCCGCGGCGGCCTGGTGCTGCCGCTCGAGCCGCTTGCGGGCCTTCGCCGAGAGCCGGTCACCGAAGACGGTGCCGAGGGTGTGGTCGGTCTCGTGCTGCAGGCAGCGCGCGAGCAGGCCGGTCCCCTCGAAGGTCACGGGCTGCCCGTCGAGGCCCTGGCCGTCGACACGCGCCCAGTCGGGGCGCGGGCAGGACTCGAACGAGCCCGGGAAGGAGAGGCAGCCCTCGTCGTCGTCCTCGAGCCGGCGGTCCCTGCCCTCCGGCAGCGTGAGCACCGGGTTGCACACGACGCCGACGGTCCGCACGCCGTCGGCGTCGGGGCAGTCGAAGACGAACATCGCGACGTCCTCGCCGACCTGGCAGGCCGCCAGCCCGACGCCGTCGGCGGCGTACATGGTCGCGACCATGTCGGCTGCGAGCGCGGCCAGCGCCTCGTCGTACGTCGTCACGCCGGCCTGCGGGCGGTGCATCACCGGCGTGCCCCACCGCGTGATGGGGCGCACCCTCCCGCCCTCGGGGAGCGGGCCGTGCGGCGCCCGGGGCTCGGCGGAGGCGTCGGTCGGTCGGTCGGCGGACATGCCGTGGATCCTAACGAGGGGACGGAGCGCGGCACTCACCACGGGTGAGCGACTGGCGCGACGTGTAACTCCTAGTTACAGTTTTGCCATGTCCATCATGAGCAGCCTCCGACCGGGCGGGCGGCACGGGTTGTCGACCCGGGAGACGCGCGACCCCATCGGTCTCGCCGTCGCCGCGGTGAACCGGCTGGCGCAGAGCGACCTCATCGACCGCGTCGGGCTGCGGCGCCAGGCCGAGCAGTTCGTCTACTCCACCACGCGCAACGGCTTCCGGGTCGCGACGGCCGCAGGCCGCACGTTCGTCCGGGCCGGCCGGCGCACCGCCGGCACCCGGCCCGCGAGCGCCGCGTCCAGCGGTGTCTTCGACCTCACGCCGACCGAGGACGAGGCGATGCTCCTCGACGTCGCGCGCGAGCTCGCCGAGGAGGTGCTGCGGCCCGCCGCGTCGGCGGCCGACGAGGCGTGCGCGCCGCCACCCGCGGTGCTCACCGCCGCGCAGGACGTCGGCCTCCCCGGGCTGGGCGTCCCCGACTCGCTCGGCGGGATCCTGGAGGAGCGCTCGGCGATGGCGGGGACGCTGGTGGCCGAGGCGCTGGCGCACGGCGACATGGGCCTCGCCGTCGCGACGCTCGCGCCCGGTGCGGTCGCCACGGCGATCGGGCTCTGGGGCACCGAGGCCCAGCAGCAGACCTACCTCCCCGCGTTCACCGGGGACGGCGACGGATCGGGCGTCCCCGTCGCCGCCTTGACGATCGCCGAGCCGACCGTGCTGTTCGACCCGTTCACGCTGTCCACGACCGCCCTGCGCGACGGCGACGGCTACGTCCTCGACGGCCTGAAGTCGGCGGTCGTCCGGGGCGCGGAGGCCGAGCTGTTCGTGGTCGCCGCGATGCTCGACGGCACTCCCGCGCTCTTCCTCGTCGAGTCCGGCACGGAGGGGCTCGAGGTCGAGGCCGACCCCTCGATGGGCGTGCGTGCCGCCGGGCTCTCGCGCCTGCACCTCACCGGCGTGCGCCTGGGTGCCGACGCGCTGCTCGGCGACACCGCCGGCGAGGCGTACGCCGAGTGCGTCCGCCTCTCGCGCCTGGCGTGGTGCGCGCTCGCGGTCGGCACCGGCCAGGCGGTCCTCGACCACGTGAAGGACTACGTCAACGAGCGCGAGGCCTTCGGCGAGCCGATCAGCCACCGGCAGTCGGTCGCCTTCATGGTGGCCGACATCGCCATCGAGCTCCAGGCGATGCGGCTGCTGACGTGGAAGGCCGCCTCCCGCGCCACCCGCGGCGAGGACTTCGCCCGCGAGGTCGGCCTGGCCCGCCAGCTGTGCACGGAGAAGGGCATGCGGATCGGCCTCGACGGCGTGCAGCTGCTCGGTGGCCACGGGTTCGTCAAGGAGCACCCGGTCGAGCGGTGGTACCGCGACCTGCGGGCCGTCGGCGTGATGGAAGGCGTGGTGATGGTATGAACAACCCCATTCGAATGCTCGCTTCGCTCCGCTCCGAACGGGGGCCCCGGCGATGATCAACCTCGAGGTCCCCCGCAAGCACGCGGGCCTGGTCGACCAGGCCCACCAGCTGGCGATGAACATGCTGCGCCCCATCTCGCGCAAGTACGACCGCGCCGAGCACGCGTACCCCAAGGAGCTCGACATGCTCGCCGCGCTCATCGACGGCGTGTCCGAGACCGGTGCGACCGGCGGCGCCGGAGCCGGCGGCGTCCGCAGGGAGTCGGCGCCGGCCGGGGAGGGCACGGTCCGCAACGGCGCGAACCTCGCGTCCGTGCTCTCGATCGCGGAGATGTGCTGGGGCGACACCGCGCTGCTCCTGTCGATGCCCCGGCAGGGGCTGGGCAACTCCGCGATCGCCTCGGTGGCGAACGAGGAGCAGCTCGAGCGCTACCGCGGCACCTGGGCGGCGATGGCGATCACCGAGCCCGGGACCGGGTCGGACTCGGCGAGCATCACGACCACCGCGGTCAGGGACGGCGACGAGTACGTCATCAACGGCGAGAAGATCTACGTCACCTCCGGCGACCGCGCCGACAGCGTCGTGGTGTGGGCCACCCTGGACAAGGACCTGGGCCGCGCGGCGATCAAGTCGTTCCTCGTCCGCAAGGACAACCCGGGCCTCAAGGTCGAGCGGCTCGAGCACAAGCTGGGCATCCGCGCCTCCGACACCGCGGCGATCACCTTCACCGACTGCCGGGTGCCGGCCGAGGACCTCCTCGGCTCGCCGGAGATCGACACCAGCTCCGGGTTCGCCGGCGCGATGGCGACCTTCGACAACACCCGGCCGCTGGTGGCGGCGATGGCCGTCGGCTGCGCCCGGGCCGCCCTGGACCTCACCCGCGACCTGCTCGAGCAGGCCGGCGTGGTCATCGACCACGACCGGCCCGCCCAGTCGCAGTCGGCCGCCGCCGCGACCTTCCTCCGGCTCGAGGCCGACTGGGAGGGGGCGAGGCTGCTGATGATGCAGGCGGCCTGGATGGCGGACAACCGGAAGCCCAACTCGCTGGAGGCATCGATGGCCAAGGCCAAGGCGGGGCGGGTCGGCTCCGACGTGACGCTGTCGTGCGTGCAGCTGTGCGGCACCCTGGGCTACAGCGAGGCCGAGCTGCTCGAGAAGTGGGCCCGCGACTCCAAGATCCTCGACATCTTCGAGGGCACCCAGCAGATCCAGCAGCTGATCGTGGCCCGCCGGGTCCTCGGGCTCACCAGCGCCGAGCTGCGCTGAGCCGCGCCGCGACGAGACCACCCACGGGGCGACCCACGAGGCCACGCACGGAGGAAGCCCCTCCCGGGCTCCGGGAGGGGCTTCGTGCCGGCAGTGGACGGACGCGGGGTCAGGAGACGGCCTTGAAGGGGTCGTGCTCGGCGAGCAGCTTGTCGACGCGCGCCTGGTCGATGCGGTGGAAGACCCGCTGGTCCTCCTGCATGTCGCGCACGACCTTCGCGAGCGTGAACGCCGAGGTGGTCAGGTAGAGGGTGCCGAGGGCGAGGAACCCCTTCACCCACGGATCGGCCTCCATGAAGTAGACGGCGACGAGCATCGCGAAGAGCGAGGCGCCGAAGGAGATCGCGGCCTGGGCGGCGAAGGCGGTGGTGTTCTTGGCGGTGGAGTCGGGCTTGGTGGTCATGGCAGCAGCGTGCTCCCCTCCGCGACCGCGGGGACCTGTCGCACTACCCGTCCCACCTGAGTACGCGCACCCGATCCGGGCCGGTACGTTTCGCCCCATGTCCGAGCACATGTCGCCCGAGGAGTTCCGCCGGAACGGGCACGCCGCGATCGACTGGATCGCCGACTACTGGGCCTCCCTCGACGACCTGCCGGTGCGCTCGCCGGTCGCGCCCGGCGACGTACGCCGGATGCTCCCGCCGGCGGCGCCGGAGGACGCCGAGCCGTTCGACGCGCTGCTCGCCGACCTCGACCGCGTGGTCGTGCCGGGGCTGACGCACTGGCAGCACCCGCGGTTCTTCGCCTACTTCCCGGCCAACTCCTCGCCGGCGGCGATCCTCGGCGACCTGCTCTCCAGCGGCATCGGCGCCCAGGGGATGATCTGGGCCACCAGCCCGGCGGTCACCGAGGTCGAGCAGGCCGTCCTGGACTGGTTCGGCGAGGCGCTCGGCCTCCCCGCGGCGTTCCGCAGCGACGGCCCCGGGGGCGGGGTCATCCAGGACACCGCCTCGACGGCGACCTTCACCGCGCTGCTCGCCGCGCTGCACCGCGCCAGCGGCGGCGAGGCCCGCGCGAGCGGGGTCGGAGGCGGCCGGTGGCGCGTCTACGGCTCCACGCAGGCCCACTCGTCGCTGGTGAAGGCCGCGGTGATGGCGGGCCTCGGCGAGCAGGCCGTCCGCGTCGTCGACGTGGACCCGGCGACCCAGGCCGTCGACGTCGAGGCGCTGCGCTCGGCGGTCGCCGAGGACGTCGCCGGCGGGCTGCGGCCGCTGATGGTGCACGTCGCGGCCGGCAGCACCTCCACCGGCGCGATGGACGACATCGCCGCGGTCGCCGAGGTCGCGGGCACGGCGGACATGTGGGTCCACGTCGACGCGGCCTGGGCAGGGGTCGCCGCCGTGTGTCCCGAGCTCCGCGGCCACCTCGCCGGCGTGGAGGCCGCCGACTCGTTCGTGACCAACCCGCACAAGTGGCTGCTGACCACGTTCGACTGCAGCACGTTCTGGGTGCGGGACCGGACGGCCCTCACCGGAGCGCTGTCGATCCTTCCCGAGTACCTCCGCAACGCCGCGACGGAGTCGGGCGAGGTCGTGGACTACCGCGACTGGCACCCGCAGCTGGGTCGGCGGTTCCGCGCGCTCAAGCTGTGGGCGGTGCTGCGCACCTACGGCCTGAGCGGGCTGCGCGAGCACGTCCGCAGCGGCGTCGCCCTGGCCCAGCACGTCGCGGGCCTGGTGGCCGCCGACGAGCGCTTCGAGATGGTGACCGAGCCGTCGCTGTCCCTCGTGGTCTTCCGCCTCGTGGCGGGCGACGAGCAGACGATGGCGGCGATGGAGGCGGTCAACGCCTCGGGGGAGGCCTACCTGTCGCACACGACGGTCCGCGGCCGGGCGGCCATCCGGCTCGCCGTCGGCAGTTGGCGCACGACGCAGGCGGACGTCGACCGTGCGTGGCGCGCCCTGCAGGAGGCAGCGGCCGTGCACGGATGAGCCCGCCGGGCCGCGTAGACTACGCCCACGTGCAGTTCCTCCACGCAGAGTCCGGTGCGGCCCCGGCCCACGACCTGACCTACGACGACGTCTTCATGGTCCCGAGGCACTCCTCGGTCGCCAGCCGCTACGACGTCGACCTCGCGACCTCCGACGGCACCGGCGCGACCCTGCCGCTCGTCGTCGCCAACATGACGGCGATCGCCGGCAAGCGGATGGCCGAGACCGTCGCGCGACGCGGCGGCATCACGGTCATCCCGCAGGACATCCCGATCCCGGTGGTCGCCGAGGTGGTGGCCTGGGTCAAGCAGCGCCACCGGGTCTTCGACACCCCCATCGAGCTGCGCCCCGACCAGACGGTCGCCGAGGCGCTGTCGCTGATCCCCAAGCGGGCGCACAAGGCCGCCGTGGTGGTCCAGGACGGCCGCCCCGTCGGCGTGGTGTCGGAGGCCGACTGCGCGGACGTGGACCGCTTCGCCCAGGTCGCGACCGTGATGAACCCCGCCGTCGTCACCGTCCCGGCGAGCACCGACCCGCGGGAGGTCTACGACGCCATCGAGCGGGCGAAGGCGCCGCTGGCGGTGGCGGTGTCGGCGTCCGGCGAGCTCGTCGGGGTGCTGACCCGGCTCGGCGCGCTGCGCGCCACGCTCTACACCCCCGCCGTGGACGCCGCCGGCGGGCTGCGGATCGCCGCCGCCGTCGGGGTGAACGGCGAGGTCGCCGACCGTGCCGCGGACCTGCTGGCCGCCGGCGTCGACTGCCTCGTCGTCGACACCGCGCACGGCCACCAGGACCGGATGCTGCACGCGCTGAAGGCGGTGCGCGACCTCTCCCCGTCCGTCCCCGTGGCGGCCGGCAACGTGGTCTCCGCCGAGGGCACCCGGGCGCTGGTGGAGGCCGGCGCCGACATCGTCAAGGTCGGCGTCGGGCCGGGTGCGATGTGCACGACCCGGATGATGACCGGGGTGGGCCGGCCGCAGTTCTCGGCGGTCCTCGAGTGCGCCGCCGCCGCCCGCGAGCTGGGCAAGCACGTCTGGGCCGACGGGGGAGTGCGCCACCCGCGCGACGTCGCGCTCGCGCTCGCCGCCGGCGCGTCGTCGGTGATGATCGGCTCCTGGTTCGCCGGCACGCACGAGTCGCCGGGCGACCTGATGCACGACGCCGACGGGCGAGCGTTCAAGGTGTCGTTCGGCATGGCGTCCGCCCGCGCGGTGGCCAACCGGACCTCCGGGGAGTCGTCGTACGACCGCGCCCGCAAGGGGCTCTACGAGGAGGGCATCTCGTCCTCGCGGATGTACCTCGACCCGCAGCGCCCCGGCGTGGAGGACCTCATCGACCAGATCTGCTCGGGCGTCCGGTCGTCGTGCACCTATGCCGGTGCCGCCACCCTCGCCGAGCTGCACGAGCGCGCCCTCGTCGGCGTCCAGTCCGCGGCCGGCTTCCACGAGGGCCGCCCGCTCGACAGGTCCTGGTGACCCGTGGCTGAGACGGCGCCGCGCGACTACGTCTTCGTGATGACCTACGGCCGGTCGGGCTCCACGCTGCTGATGGGCATCTTGAACTCCATCCCCGGCTGGCTGCTGCGGGGGGAGAACCGGCACGCGATGCGCCACCTCTACGAGTTCCACCGCAGCGGGCTGGTCGAGAGGGCGCGCGTCGACGCGGCCCGGGCGAGCCAGCCGACCCACCCGTGGTTCGGCATCGAGGCCTTCCCCGAGGACGTCTCCCTCGCCCACATCCGCGCGCTGGCCGAGGCGACGCTGCTGCGTCCCGAGCCCGGCACCCGGGTCACCGGCTACAAGGAGATCCGCTGGTACGACGAGGACCTGCCGGACTACCTCGACTTCCTGCGACAGGTCTTCCCGGGTGCGCGCTTCGTGCTCAACACCCGGCGGCTCGAGGACGTCGCCGCGAGCAACTACTGGACGCACAAGGACGACCCGCTCGGTCGCGTCCGGCGGATCGAGGAGCGGATGCTCAGCGCGGCCGAGGCCCTGGGCGAGTCGGTCTTCCGGGTGCACTACGACGACTACGTCGCCGACCCGACGGTGCTCCGCGGGCTGTTCGACTGGCTCGGCGAGGAGCTCGACCTCGCCGCGGTGGAGTCGGTCCTCGCCACGCCGCACTCGCGCCGGGGCAGGCACCGTGGCTGAGCGCCTGCTCGTGGTCTCCGCCACGGCTGCCGAGGCCGCCCACGTGCCGGCCGGGCTGCCGCTGCTCGTGACGGGCCTCGGGAAGACCCGCGCCGCGGCCGCGACCGCCCGCGCCCTGGCGTCGTACGACGACCTCGCCGGCCTCACCGTGCTCAACGTCGGCACGGCCGGTGCCCTGCGTCCGGGACTGGCCGGGCTGTTCGAGCCCGGGGTGGTGCTCAACCACGACCTCAGCGCCGACGTCGTCCGTGCGCTCGGCTACGACCCGCAGGAGCGCCTCGAGGTGGGGGAGTCCGACGTCGTGCTGGCCACCGGCGACGTCTTCGTCAGCGACCCGGCCGTCCGTGACGCCCTCGCCGCGCGCGCCCACCTCGTGGACATGGAGGGCTACGCCGTCGCGTGGGCCGCCCGGGAGGCCGGCGTCCCGGTCCGCCTCGTCAAGCACGTGTCGGACACCGCCGACGAGTCCGCCCTGGACTGGCCGACCCTCGTCGATGCGTCGGCCCGGGC
This sequence comes from Nocardioides xinjiangensis, assembly GCF_017916385.1. Classification (NCBI taxonomy): domain Bacteria; kingdom Bacillati; phylum Actinomycetota; class Actinomycetes; order Propionibacteriales; family Nocardioidaceae; genus Nocardioides; species Nocardioides xinjiangensis. The sequence goes on along the minus strand of NZ_JAFMSW010000001.1, from coordinate 47,830 downwards.
GCTCGGCACCTGGCTGCGCGACGGCGCGCCCCCGCTGGCCGGTCGGTAGGCCGGAGGCGTCCGCTGGCCTCACCCCCCGGGGCGTTGGCGTCGGCGACGAGCGCGCCGCAGGCTGGTGCCATGACCAAGTCTTCGAGCGTCCCTGCCGACCAGCTGCCCCCGGGCAGCGTGACCCGCGCCGGCACCTGGGCGGTCGGCAACCGGGACGGCGAGCTGTTCGCGGTCTCGCGCCGCTGCCGCCACCAGCTCGCCGACCTGTCGGAGGGCACCATCGACGCGGACGGCTGCCTCGTCTGCCCCTGGCACCAGTCGCGCTACGACGTCACGACCGGCGACATGGTGAGCGGCCCCAAGGGCTTCCTCGGCTACCACGGCCCCACCCCCGGCTACACCCAGTTCGTGCGGGGCTACGCCAAGGTGCTGCGGCTGCGCGTCGGGCGCGCCGTCCGTGTGGGTGCCGAGATCGTGGTGAGCCGGCGCCCCACGTGACCCGCTGCCGCGCGCCGGGGCGGCAGGCCGACGGGCGGGCCGACGGGCGGGCCGACGGGCCGGCCGACCTCAGGGCTCGCGACGGCTGCTCACCGGTCCGCGCCGCAGGGCGCGGAGCAGGCCGCTGGCGACCGTGCGGGGTCGGAGCACCGGCGTGCGGCCCGCGGCGGCGTCCCGCATGCCGGCGAGGGTCTCGGCCAGGACCTCCGTGGCGTCCTTCGTGGGAGACCACCCGAGCTCGGTGAGCGCCCTGGTCGTGTCGAGCAGCGGCAGCGCGTAGGCCATGTCGATCCAGCCGGGGTCCAGCGGCTGGAGCCGGGCGTGCCAGCTGGCGGACACCGCGGCGCGGACCGCGGCCGACGGGACGTGGACGAGGCGCGCCTGCAGGGCGTCCGCGATGTGCTGGGCGGTGATGACGGGCTCTGCGGCGAGGTTGAAGGCGCCGGGCGCCCGGGCCTCCAGGGTGCGGGCGATGGCGTCCGCGACGTCGTCGGCGTGGACCATCGGGACGGCGAGGCCGCGGTCGAGCGGGAGCACCGGCAGGTGGTCGATCACGCCGGACGGCACGAGCGCCGGCAGGCCGTAGCGCAGCAGGGCGCTGCCGGCTCGTCCCTGACCCACGATGCCCGGACGCATCCGGCTCACCACGAGCTCGGGACGGTCGCGCTCCAGCGCGTCGAGGAGCCGCTCGGCGGCGGACTTGTGCCGGCTGTACATCGAGCTGCGCACGCCGCCGGTCGGCCAGTCCTCGTCGACCGGGGCGTCGTCGCGCTTCGGTGAGTACGCGCCGACCGAGGACATGTGCACCAGGTGCGGCACCCCGGCCGCGATGACGGCCTCGATGACGCGCCTGGTGCCGCCGACGCCGAGCTCCTCGAGGTAGTCCTCCCGGTGGGTCGGCTGGAAGCCCCAGGCGAGGTGCACGACGGCGTCCGCACCCTCGCACGCGAGGCGGAGCGTGGAGGGATCGTCGTCGGTGAGGTCGACCGGGATCCACTCGGTGTCCGGGAAGGGGTCGCCGTTCCCGGGGGGACGCCTGACCAGTCCGACCAGCTCGTGGCTGCCGTCGTCCGCCAGCCTGCGGAGCAGGGCGGACCCGACGTTCCCGCTGGCGCCGGTGATCACGATGCGCATGTCGTCTCCTCCTCGCGGCGGGCGACCGACGCCCGCTCGTCCGACCCGTACCCAGCGGGCGGCCTGTGCACCCGCGTCGCGCGTGGCGGCTCAGCGCGAGCTGTTCGCGGTGCGCCCCTTCGTCACCCCGACGAACGCCTGCGTGACGGCGTCGTCGCGCTCGACGCGCCACACGAGGGCGATCGTCGTGGGCTCGAGGTCGGCCACGACGCGGCTCACGACGTCCTTGCGCTGGTGCAGCCTGGCCACCGACATCGGCAGCACCACGATGCCCGTGCCGGCCGCGACCGTCTCGACCGCCTCCTGCTCGCTCATCGGCGGCCACCCGAGCTGCTCGGCCGTCGGCGTCCAGCCGCTCGCGTGCGGGCGCACGAGCTGCTCGTCGACGAGGTCGGCCGTGGTCACCTCCTCGTCGGCGGCGGCCAGCACGTGCTCGCGCGAGGCCACCGCGACCTGCAGCTCGTCGTAGAGGCGCACGCAGTGCAGGCCGTCGCGGTCCACGGGCAGGCGGACCAGCGCCATGTCGAGGGTGCCGTCGTGCACGCCGGCGAGCTGCTCCTCCTCGCTCACCGGCACCAGCTCCAGGGGCTCGGGGCGGCGGTCACGCCAGTGGCGCGCCCACTTGTCCGGCGTGGCGCCGGTGACGAAGCCGATGCGAAGGGAGTCGGTCATGACGCCGACACTAGGCCGTCAGCCGTGCGGGTGCCCGTCCCGGTCCTCGCCGGCCTCTCCGGTGTCCGACTGACCCTTCTCGACGGACAGCACGAAGTCGTCGCCGTGCTCGGTCACGCCCGTGATGACCGCCGCCTCCACCGCCTCGATGGCGTACCTGCGCCGCACCACCATCGGGTCCTGGGCGAGGTCCTTCACCAGCGCCACGGCGAGGCCGACCATGATCAGGACGAACGGGAGGGCGGCGATCACCGTGATGGTCTGCAGGCCGCTGAGGGCGTCCTGGCCGCCGACGAGCAGCATCACCGCGGCGACGGCGCCGGTGGCCACGCCCCAGAACACGACGGTCGGGCGGCTCGGGTGGATCGTGCCGCGCTCGGAGAGCGACCCCATGACGATCGACGCGGCGTCGGCCCCGCTGACGAAGAAGATGCCGACCAGCACCATGACGGCGATGCTCGACACGGTCGCGAACGGGTACGCCTCCAGGGTGCTGAAGAGCTGCGCCTCGAGGCCGCCGGCACCGGCGATGTCCGTGCCGTCCATCTGCAGGTCGATCGCGGTGCCGCCGAAGATGCAGAACCAGACCACGCTCACCAGGCTGGGGACGAGCAGCACGCCCGTGACGAACTGGCGGATCGTGCGCCCGCGCGAGATGCGGGCGATGAACATGCCGACGAACGGCGTCCAGGACAGCCACCACGCCCAGTAGAAGACCGTCCAGGTCGAGAGCCAGTCGCTGGTCTCCGGGCCCTCGGCCGCGGTCCGCGCGGCCATCATGGGCAGGTCGCCGACGTAGCTGCCGATCGAGGTCGGCAGCAGGTTGAGGATGAAGACGGTCGGACCGACGACGAACAGGAACAGTGCCAGGGTGATGGCCAGCACCATGTTGACGTTGGACAGCCACTGGATGCCCCTGGCGACGCCGGAGACCGCCGACAGCACGAAGGCAGCCGTGAGCACGGCGATGATGCCCACCAGGACGGCGTTGCCGGTGTCGCCGAGCCCGGCGACGATCTGCAGTCCCGACTGGATCTGGAGCGCGCCGAGCCCGAGGGAGGTGGCGGAGCCGAACAGGGTCGCGAAGATCGCGAACATGTCGATCGCCTTGCCGCCGGCACCGCGGGCGTGGCGGCCCAGGATCGGCTCGAAGGCGGAGCTGATCAGCTGCAGGCGGCCCTTGCGGTAGACGCCGTACGCCACCGCGAGGCCCACCACGGCGTAGATCGCCCACGGGTGCAGCGTCCAGTGGAAGAGCGTGGTCGCCATGGCGTTCTGCGCCGCCTCCGGGTTGCCCGCCTCGCCGGTCCCGGGGGGCGGCGTGACGAAGTGCGAGATCGGCTCGCTGACGCCGTAGAACATCAGGCCGATGCCCATCCCGGCGCTGAACATCATCGCGACCCACGAGATGGTCCCGAACTCCGGGTCCTCGTCGTCGCGCCCGAGCGGGATGTTGCCGAACTTGCCGAGCGCCAGCCAGATCACGAACACCACGAAGGCGCTGGAGGTGAGGACGAACAGCCAGCCGGTGTTCTCCATCGTCCAGGCCAGGCCGCCGGCCGAGGCGTCGGCGAGGCTGCCGGTGCTGACGAAGCCCCACGTGAGGAACGCCAGGCTGACGAGCGCGGTGACGCCGAAGACGAGCTTGTCCACGCCCCGCTCCCGGGGCACCCTGGACTCGATGGCCGCCTCCAGGGCCGGGTGCGGCTCCTCGCTCCGGTCAGGGGTGGGCAGGTCGCGCGGGTGTTCGATGCCGGTGGCCATCCCCCGACCAGACCAAGAATCTCCTCCCGAGGCAACCCCGCGCGGGACGCCCGCGCGCCGGGTGAGACAAGGACCACAGGGGTGGGGCGCCACAAGGGGTGGGAGTGCCACTGTGGGAGCGGAGGTGAGCGGCATGAAGCCATCGCAGACGTTCGACCCGTCCCTGCACGCGCCGGGCAGCCCGGCCGCGGAGGGACGATGCTCCTACCACGCCGACCAGGGAGGGGGAGGCCAGTGCTCGGGCGAGGCGGTCGTCTCCTTCGAGGACGACGACGGCCAGTGGCAGTCGGGATGCGGGCTGGCCCTCGAGGACCTCGTCGAGCGCGGCGAGATCGAGCCCCTCGGCCAGGGAGCGTGACGCCGGCGGCTCAGGCGCCGTTGGACGCCTCGTGCCAGTCCCAGTGCGCGCGTGGGTAACCACCCGCGTCACTGACCAGGGCCCCGCACACGCGGCACGCCAGTCCCGGTCCCGCGTCGCTGTCGAACATCTGCATGACGTCGGGCTCGCCGACCGGCTGCGCGTCCTGGCTCATCCGCCCACGATAGGTGCCGCGCCGGCACGCCGGCCACCCCCGGCGCCGGTCCCGGCGTCCGCGGCAGTCCCGGCATGCGGCTTGCCCGCCTCGGCGTACGAGCGCACGACCGAGACCGTGAGCGGGAAGTCGACGGGCAGCTCGCGGAAGAGCAGCCGGCCGGCGGCGGCCGCGGCGGCGCCGACCTCGGCGGCCACGGCGTCCGCCAGGCTCGCTGGCGCGTGGACGACGACCTCGTCGTGGAGGAAGAACACGAGGTGGGGCCGGGTCTCGAGCGGGCCCTCGCCCCCCAGGCGCCACAGCCGGTTGCGCAGCTCGGAGATCCAGCACAGCGCCCACTCGGCGCCGGTGCCCTGCACCACGAAGTTGCGGGTGAACCGGGCGTACGCCCGACGGTTCCGGTCCTGGTCGGCGAGGTCCGCGGGCGGTGCGTCGGGCGACTCGTCCCAGGACCCGCCGAGCGCCGGGCAGCCGCGCCCGAGCAGGGTGCGCACCACCTGCCCCCGCTCACCGGCCCGGGCGGCCTCCTCGACCAGCCCGAACGCCCGGGGGTAGCGGCGCGTCAGCCCGGCGACCATCCGCCCGCTCTCGCCGCTCGTGGCGCCGTACATCGCCCCGAGCAGGCCGAGCTTGGCGTCCTGACGTGACGCGACGGCGCCCGCGTCGACCATCCCCTGGTAGAGGTCCGCGCCCCGCGCGGCGCGAGCGAGCTCGCGGTCGCCGCTCATCCCGGCCAGGACCCGCGGCTCGAGCTGGGCGACGTCGGCGACGACGAGGACCCAGCCCTCGTCGGCGACGGCCACGGAGCGCACCTGCACCGGGAAGGAGAGCGCCCCGCCGCCGTTGGAGGACCACCGGCCGGTGGCCGAGCCGGCGGGCTGGTAGGACGGGCGGAACCGGCCCCCGCTGACCCACTCGTCGATCCAGGCCCAGCCGTGGGTCTGGAACAGGTGGGCCAGCTTCTTGTAGCGCAGCAGGGGCTCGATCGCCGGGTGCGCCAACCGGCGCAGGGTCGAGGCCCGGGTGTCCGGGACGTCGATGCCGGCGCGGCGCAGGGCGGCGAGGAGGTCGGGGCGGGACTCGGGGTTGAGGCCCGGCGCGTCGAGCAGGCGGCGCACCTCGTCCGCGCACTCCGCCAGGAGCCGCGGCGGGGCACCGCGTGGCGGTCGTGGCCCGAGCCGCTCGGCGAGCAGGGCCTCGTGGACGTCGACGCGCCACGGCACCCCGGCGTACGTCATCTCGGCGGCCGCCAGCGCGCCGGACGACTCGGCTGCCAGCAGGAGGGTGAGCCGGGCGGCCTCGGGGGACGCAGCGACGGCGGCGACCTGTCGTGCGTCCTCGAGGTCGGCGCGCAGGTGGTCGGCCGCGTCGTGCGCGGTGAACAGCACCGGGTCGCTCGGCGGGGCCGGACGCAGCCGGTCCCAGATCTCGGAGTCCTCGCCCCGGAGCAGGACGTCGTCGACGGCCGGCGCCCGGGCGAGCAGCCGGTGGCACAGCCGCAGGTCGTGGCAGCGCTCCACCCGCACGCCCGCCGCCAGCAGCGGTGGGTACCAGCGAGCCGTGTCGTCCCAGACCCAGCGGTGCCGCGTCGGCCCGGCCTCGCGCTCGCGGACGTACGCCGCGAGCGCGGCGACGGGAAGCGTCTCGGCGGGTCCGTCCCCGGTGACCAGCACCCGCTCGCCCGGCAGGCGGGAGAGCTGGAGGCGGGTCATGGGGGACAGCCTCTCGCACGACTGCGACGGCGGGGATGATGGGCGCGTGCTGCACCGCCACCCGTTCCTCAGCCTGCTGACGCTGCTCTACCTCGGTTTCGTCGGGCTGGTCACGCTGACGCCCGCGGGGTCCCAGCCGGACTACCAGCGCCTGGCCGCCCGCGTGCTGGCGCGGCTGCAGCGCTACCCCGACCTCGACCCGCTGACGAGCCGGCTGAGCGTGGAGCGGGTCGAGTTCCTCGCCAACATCGGCCTGTTCGTCCCGCTGGGGATGTTCGTGCTGCTCCTCGTCGGCACCCGGCTCTGGCTCGTCGCGCTGGCCGCCGGCATCGTGCTGACGTCGATGATCGAGGGCATCCAGCGGCAGGTCCCGGGCCGCGTGGCGGACCCGCGCGACGTCGCGGCGAACTCGATCGGCATGTTCGCCGGGATCGTCCTCGCGATGGTGCTCACCTGGCCGGCCGCGGTGCGCCGACGTCGGCAGCGGGCGCGTCACGGCTGACGGGCTGCGTGCTCGCGCGCGGCGGCCACGAGCCCGGCCATCAGGCCCACCTCCACCCGCGTCTCGGGGTGCCACTGCACCGCGAGGCAGAAGCGCTCGCCGGTGGCCTCCATCGCCTCCAGCGTCCCGTCCGCCGACCGCGCCACGGCCGTGAAGCCGGGGTGGCTGGCGACCGACTGGTGGTGGTGGCAGCCGACCTCCAGCTCGCGCCCGACGAGGCCGGCGAGCCGCGACCCCGGCTCGGTGGTCACCGCGACGTCGCCGTAGGCGTCACCGCCGGGGGAGTGGGTGTCGTGGCCCACCAGGTCGGGGACGTGCTGGTGCAGCGTCCCGCCGGCGTGGACCGCCATGAGCTGCATGCCGCGGCAGATCCCGAGCACCGGCAGCCCGGCCCCCGCGGCGGCGCCCAGCAGGGCCAGCTCCCAGTCGTCCCGGTCCGGCTGCCACGCCGCCGTCCGCGGGTGCGGCTCGGCGCCGTATCTCGCCGGGTCGACGTCGGCGCCGCCCGAGACGACGAGCGCGTCGAGGCGCGACACCACGCGGCCGGCCGCCTCCGGCAGCGCGACCGGCGGCAGCAGCACGGGCACCCCGCCGGCCAGCTCCACCGCGACGGCGTACTCCGTCGGCAGGAGGTCGGCGCGGGTGTCCCAGACCCCCCAGGAGGCCTGCTGGCGGTAGGTCGTGAGCCCGACGAGGGGCGCGTCGGCGGGCACGGCTCAGAGCGGCGTGACGTAGGCGCCGGAGATGCCGCCGTCGACCAGGAAGGTGTTGGCGGTCATGAAGCTCGACTCGTCCGAGGCGAGGAAGAGCACGGCGTTGGCCATCTCCTCGGGCTCGCCGAACCGGCCCATCGGCACGTGCACCAGCCGGCGGGCCGCCCGCTCGGCGTCGCTGGCGAACAGCTCCTTCAGCAGCGGCGTGTTGACCGGGCCGGGGCACAGCGCGTTGACCCGCACCCCCTCGCGCGCGAACTGCACCCCGAGCTCGCGCGACATCGACAGCACACCGCCCTTGGACGCGGAGTAGGAGATCTGCGACGTGGCCGCGCCCATGACCGCGACGAACGACGCGGTGTTGATGATCGACCCCCGCTTCTGCTCGAGCATGTAGGGCAGGGCCGCCTTGCAGCACAGGTAGACGCTGGTGAGGTTGACCTCCTGCACGCGCCGCCAGGCGTCGAGGTCGGTGTCGAGGATCGAGTCGTCCTCCGGGGGCGAGATGCCGGCGTTGTTGAACGCGATGTCGACCGAGCCGTAGGTGTCCTTGGCCGTCCGGAACAGCGCGTCGACCTGCTCCTTGGAGGTCACGTCGACGTGCACGTACGTCACCGCGTCGGGCCCGCCGAGCTCCGCGGCGAGCGCCTCCCCGGCGGCGTCGTCGATGTCGCCGACGACGACGCGCGCGCCCTCCTCGACGAAGCGCCGCACGGTCGCCAGCCCGATGCCGCTGCACCCGCCGGTGACGACCGCCGTGCGGCCCTCGATGCGTCCTGCCATGCCTGTTCCTCTCGTGGTGCCGATCAGGGGGTCGCGCGTGGTCTCAGTGCGCGATGAAGACGTTCTTCTCCTCGGTGAACGCGTCGGGCGCGTCCGGCCCGAGCTCGCGGCCGAGTCCGGACTGCTTGTAGCCGCCGAACGGCGTCCAGTAGCGCACCGAGGAGTGGCTGTTGACCGACAGGTTGCCGGCCTCGACGGCGCGGGCGACCCGCAGCGCGCGGCCGACGTCGGAGGTGAAGATCGAGCCGGACAGGCCGTACTCGGTGTCGTTGGCCAGCGCCACGGCCTCGTCCTCGTCGTCGAAGGCCATCACCGCGACCACCGGGCCGAAGACCTCCTCGCGCCACACTGCCTCGCCGGTGTCGCGCGACTCGACCACCGTCGGCGGCAGCCACCACCCGGGGCCGTCGGGCGCGGTGCCGGTGAACGCGACGCTGGCGCCCTCGACGTAGGACCGCACGGCGTCGCGCTGGCCCGCGGAGACCAGCGGGCCCATCTCGCTCTGCTCGTCGGCCGGGTCGAGCACGCGCAGGGCCTTGACGGCGGTCTCGAGCCGCCCGACGAACTCGTCGTACGCCGCGCGCTGCACGAGGATGCGCGACCGCGCGCAGCAGTCCTGCCCGGCGTTGTCGAACACGGCGTACGGCGCGCTCGCGGCGGCCGCGGCCACGTCGGCGTCGGCGAAGACGATGTTCGCGCTCTTGCCGCCGAGCTCGAGGGTCACCCGCTTGACCTGGTCGGCGCAGCCGGCCATGATCTGCTTGCCGACGGCCGTGGAGCCGGTGAAGCAGACCTTGCGCACCAGCGGGTGGGTGACGAAGCGCTCGCCCACGACGGAGCCCTTGCCGGGGACGACGGTGAGGACGCCCTCGGGCAGGCCCGCCTCCAGCGCGAGCTCGCCGATCCGCATCGCGGTCAGCGGTGTCAGCTCCGCCGGCTTCAACACGACCGTGTTGCCGGCCGCGAGCGCGGGGGCGAAGCCCCAGGCCGCGATCGGCATCGGGAAGTTCCAGGGCACGATGACGCCCACCACGCCCAGCGGCTCGTGGAAGGTGACGTCGGTGCCGCCCGGCACCGGGATCTGCCGGCCGAAGAGCCGCTCCGGCGCGGCCGAGTAGTAGTTCAGGCAGTCGCGGACGTTGCCGGCCTCCCAGCGGGCGTTGCCGATCGTGTGGCCGGCGTTGAGGACCTCGAGCTGGGCGAGCTCCTCGAGGTGCTCGTCGACGACGGCGGCGAAGGTGCGCAGCAGCCGCGCGCGCTCGCCCGGCGCGACGTCGCGCCAGGCTGCGAAGGCGTCGGCGGCCCGCTCGATCGCCGCGTTGGTCTCCTCGAGCGTCGCGGAGGCGGGGGAGGCGTCGAGCTCGACGCCCGTGGCGGGGTTGATCAGGGTGCTCATGTCAGTGTCCGGTGCCTTCCTCAGAGCCGCTCGAACCCGCGGACGAGCTCCCAGTCGGTGACGGCGGCGTTGTAGGCCGCCAGCTCGACGTCGGCCATGTTGGCGTAGTGGTCGACGACGTCGTCGCCCAGGGTCGCCCGGGTCACCTCGGAGGTGTGGAACCGCTCACGTGCGGCACCCATGGTGCTCGGCACGCGCGGCCTGTCGGATGCGTAGGCGTTGCCGGTGAGCTCGGGCTCGAGCTCGAGCTCGTGGTCGATGCCGTGCAGCCCGCCGGCGATCATCGCCGCCAGCGCGAGGTAGGGATTCGCGTCGGCTCCGGGGATGCGGTTCTCCATCCGCGCGCCGGCGCCGCGCCCGACCAGGCGCACGGCACACGTGCGGTTGTCGAGGCCCCACGCGAGGGTGGTGGGTGCGAACGAGCCGTCGGCGAAGCGCTTGTAGGAGTTGATGTTGGGCGCGAAGAACAGGGCGAAGTCCGCGGCGGTGGCCAGCACGCCTGCGACGAACCTGTCGTAGAGCGGCGTACGCGCGTCCCGGGCGTCGTCCCAGAACACGAGGTCCCCGTCGGCCCCGCGCAGCGACAGGTGGATGTGGCAGGAGCTGCCCTCGCGCTGGTTGGGCTTGGCCATGAACGTGATCGACTTGCCGTGCTGGGCGGCGATCTCCTTCGCGGCGTTCTTGTAGACGACGTGGTTGTCGGCCGTGGTCAGCGCGTCGTCGAACAGGAAGCCGATCTCGTGCTGGCCGAAGTTGCACTCGCCCTTGGCGCCCTCCACGTCGAGCCCCGCGGCGTACATGTGGTTGCGGATGTCGCGCAGCAGCGGCTCGACCCGCGTGGTGCCGAGGATCGAGTAGTCGATGTTGTACTGGTTGGCGGGCACGAGGTCGCGATAGCCCTTGAGGCGCGCCTCCTCGTAGGTGTCCTCGTGGATGACGAACTCCAGCTCGGTGCCCGCCATCGCGACCAGGCCGCGCTCCTCGAGCCGCGCGAGCTGCGCACGCAGGATCGCCCGCGGGCTCGCCGACACCGGCCGGTGGTCGGCCCACTCGAGGTCGCACTGGACCATCGCGGTGGCCGGCAGCCACGGGAGCAGCCGGATCGTCCGCTCGTCCATGACGAGCTCCATGTCGCCGTAGCCCTGCTCCCACGACGTCATCGCGTAGCCGTCGACGGTGTTCATGTCGACGTCGACCGCCAGCAGGTAGTTGCAGCCCTCGGTGCCGTGGCCCACGACGTGGTCGAGGAAGTACCGCCCGTGCAGCCGCTTGCCCTGCAGCCGGCCCTGCATGTCGGTGAAGGCGACCACGACGGTGTCGACGTCGCCGGCCTCGATGCGTCGGCGCAGGTCGTCCATGCTGAGGTGCCGGTCGTTGCGTGTGCTCACGTGGTCTCCTGTGGGGGCGGCGGTGCCGGTCAGACGAGCAGGCCGCGCAGCAGCGCGGCCGTGTCGTCGCAGTGGTCCTCCATCACCTTCCGGGCGCGCTCGGCGCGCCCGTTGAGGATGGCCGTGCAGATGAGCCGGTGCTGGTGGTGCGAGTGCCCGATGTTGGTGTCGAGCGCGGGAATGGCGGCCAGCATCGTGTCGAGCGTGGACTGCACCGACGTGACCGCCTCCTGGAGGCGGGCCGAGCCGCTGAGCGCGGCGATCGTGAGGTGCAGCCGCGAGTCGGCCTGCCGGTGGGCGCGCTTCCCGGCCGCGTCGTGCACCGCCGCCTCCGTCGCCGTGAGCCGCTCACGGTCGGGGTCGGCGAGCTCGTGGCTCGCGGCGAGGTGCGCGGCGCCCGGCTCCACGACCCGCCGGAACTCCAGCGCGTCGAGCCACTCGGACTTCGTGGCGGCGGACAGCCGGGACAGCCCGCCGCGGATCCGGGCGCGGGCCTGCGAGGTCACCGTCGAGCCGCCCCCGCGGCCGCGCCGGGTCTCGACGAGGCCGGCCTGGCGGAGCGCGGCGATGGCCTCGCGGAGCGTCGCCCGGCTGACGGCGAGCCGCTCGGCGAGCTCCCGCTCGGGCGGCAGCACGCTGCCCACCGGGTAGACGCCGAGGCGGATGGCCGTGGCGAGCTGCTCGACGCAGCCCTCGAACGCGTGGTGCCCGCGCACCGGCCGGAGCACCGCCGCGGTGAGGTGCTCGTGCGGCTGCGCGGTCATGCGGGCCAGTCTGGGCACGTCCGGGGTCCACGGTCAATGGTCGGAGTTCATACCAATTTTCGGCTGTTCTCTGCGAGGCCCTTTACGGCGGGTGCGGCCGGGTCTACGGTGCCGAGCACCCGACGACGCCCCGAGAGGTGTGCCCATGTCCGCTGAGTCCGCTGCTGGATCCGCAGGAGGAACTGCCCGAGAGCGCGAGCTGACCGACGACGAGAAGCATCTCGCCAAGCTGGGCTACTCCCAGGAGCTGAGCCGGAGCTGGTCGAGCTTCTCCAACTTCGCGATCTCGTTCTCCATCATCTCGATCCTGGCCGGGTGCTTCACGACCTTCGGCCAGGCGTGGAACAACGGCGGGCCCATCGCCATCTCGTGGGGCTGGCCGATCATCTCGGCGTTCATCCTCATCATCGGCTTCACGCTCAGCGAGCTGGTCTCCGCCTATCCCACCTCGGGCGGCATCTACTGGTGGGCGGCCAAGCTGGGCGGCCCGGCGGCCGGGTTCTTCTCCGGGTGGCTCAACCTCATCGGGCTGCTGGCGGTCACGGCGAGCGTGGCGTACGGCGCCGCGACGTTCCTCGACCTGACCATCAGCACGATCAGCACCGACTGGGCCGAGAGCTACTCGCTCACCCGGGTGTTCCTGCTCTTCGTGGCGATCCTCGTGCTCGCCTCGGTGCTCAACATCTTCAGCGGCCACCTGCTCGCGGTCATCAACAACATCTCGGTGTGGTGGCACGTCGCCGGCGCGGCGATCGTCATCGCGGTGCTGATCATCGTCCCGCCCACCCACCAGAGCCTCGACTTCGTCTTCACCGAGCGCATCAACAACTCCGGCTTCAGCAACGGTGCCTACTGGTTCCTGGTGCTGCCGCTGGGCTTCCTGCTCACCCAGTACACGATCACCGGCTTCGACGCCTCCGCCCACCTCTCCGAGGAGACCCAGGGCGCGGCGGAGGGGGCGGCGAAGGGCATCTGGCGCTCGATCTTCTACTCCGCGATCGGCGGCTACGTGCTCCTGCTGGCGTTCCTCTTCGCCGTGCAGGACCCGCAGGGCGTCAGCGAGGGCTTCGGGGCGGTGGACGTCATCTTCGGCCAGGCGCTGCCGGACGGATGGCACTTCCTGGTACTGCTCATCTCCACCGCCGGCCAGCTGTTCTGCGCCACCGCGTGCCTGACCAGCGCGTCGCGAATGACGTTCGCCTTCAGCCGCGACGGCGCGATCCCCGGCTCGCGCTGGCTGTCCAGGGTCAACAAGACCACCCGCATCCCCGCCAACGCCGTGATGTTCGTGGCGGTCGTCGGCATCGTGATCACGCTCCCGGCGCTCAAGAGCATCGGCGGCGTGCCGGTGGCCTTCTACGCCGTCGTCTCGGTCGCGGTGATCGGGCTCTACCTGTCCTTCGTGATCCCGATCTTCCTGCGCTGGCGCTTGGGTGACGCGTTCGAGGCGGGCACCTGGAACAACGGCGCGAAGTACAAGTGGATGAACCTCGTGGCGGTGCTCGAGATCCTCATCATCTCGGTCTACTTCGTCCTGCCGTTCACGCCGGCCGGCGTGCCGTTCAGCGACGACTTCGCCTGGAGCAGCGTCAACTACGCCCCCGTCCTCACCATCGGCACGCTGCTCGTGCTCGCGATCTGGTGGAACGTGTCGGCCAAGCGGTGGTTCACCGGGCCCAGGACCACGATCGACCACGACGTGGTCAACGCGTTCGACGACTGAGCGCGCCCCGCGGCCGGCTGCCCGGACAAGCGAAGAACCCCAGGTCTGCGACCTGGGGTTCTGCTCGTGTGTCCGAGGGGGGACTTGAACCCCCACGCCCTAATACGGGCACTAGCACCTCAAGCTAGCGCGTCTGCCAATTCCGCCACCCGGACGAGTGCTGGAGAACAGTAGCAAAGGGGTTCCCGGCCAACGAATCGGGGCCGCTGCACACTCGTGGGGCAGGATGGACGGCATGGACCAGGCGCCCCAGGACCCCTCCCACGACACTCCCCAGGACCGCGCGTACGACCCCGCCGCGGAGGTGGTGCAGCTCTGCCAGGACCTCATCGGGATCGACACCTCGAACTACGGCACCGACGACGGGCCCGGGGAGCGCAAGGCCGCCGAGCTGGTGGCCGGCCTGCTCGACGAGGTGGGGATCGCGAGCGAGGTCATCGAGGGCCGGCCGGGCCGGGCGAACGTCGTCGCGCGCTGGGGCGGTGGCGACGGCCGCGCCCCCCTGCTGCTGCACGGCCACCTCGACGTCGTACCGGCCGAGGCGTCGGACTGGCAGGTCGACCCGTTCAGCGGCGAGATCAAGGACGGCCACGTCTGGGGCCGGGGCGCGGTGGACATGAAGGACTTCGACGCCATGCTGCTCAGCGTCGTGCGCGCCCGCGCGGCGGCGGGTGCCGCGCCCGACCGGGAGGTGGTGCTGTGCTTCACCGCCGACGAGGAGGCCGGCGGGCACCACGGCGCCGGGATCCTGGTCGACGACCACGCCGACCTGCTCGCCGACTGCTCCGAGGCCGTCGGGGAGGTCGGCGGCTTCTCCGCGACCGTGCGGGGCCGCCGGGTCTACCTCATCGAGGCGGCCGAGAAGGGCATGGCCTGGATGCGCCTCACCGCCCGCGGCCGTGCGGGCCACGGCTCGATGATCAACGACGACAACGCGGTGACCCGGCTCGCCGGGGCGGTCGCCCGCATCGGCGCCCACCAGTGGCCGGTGCGGCTGACGCCGACCATGGAGGTGCTGCTCGCGACCATCGGCGAGCTCGCCGGCACCGAGGCGACGCCGGACAACGCCGAGGCCCTGGTCGAGGAGTTCGGCGACGCCGCCCGGATGCTCGGCGCCGTCATCCGCAACACGGCCAACCCGACGATGCTGCGGGCCGGCTACAAGACCAACGTCATCCCGACCGACGCCCAGGCGACCGTGGACGGGCGCTTCCTGCCCGGCTACGAGGACGAGTTCTTCGCGACGCTCCGCGAGCTCGCCGGCGACGGGATCGACTTCTCGTTCGAGTCCAAGCAGGACCCGTGGGAGACGCCGTACGACGGCGACCTCGTCACGGCGATGACGCGCAGCCTGCTCGCCGAGGATCCCGACGCGGTCGTCGCGCCGTACCTGATGAGCGGCGGCACCGACGCCAAGCACTTCCGCAAGCTCGGCATGCGGTCCTACGGCTTCGCGCCGCTGCGGCTGCCCGCGGACCTCGACTTCACCGCGCTGTTCCACGGCGTCGACGAGCGGGTGCCCGTGGACGCGCTGGAGTTCGGCGCGCGGGTCTTCGACCGGTTCCTCGACCAGGTCTGAACCTCGCGGGCGTGTCGCGAACTTCTCGGGGCGTGCAGGCCACCGGAAGTTCGCGTTCCCCCGGGTAGGCGGGGGAACAGGAGGCAGGAGGGACCCGTGTTGCGCAGGTCACGCCCGGACACCGGTGAGGGAATGCGCGGCGCTGTGGCACAGTTGCGCCGGTAAGAGCTCGCGTGCTCTGGGGGCGGTGGAACTCCGCACCGGCGGTGACCGAGCGGGGCTTCGTGCCTCGCCTCGGAAGTCCGCGACCCGGCCACAGCCAGTGGCCGGTTGACCAGGTGGAACTCCTGGACCGACGGTCAAAGTCCGGATGAGAAGTGCACGCAGACGGCTCCGCGCTCCTCGAGGGAGCGCGAGCACCGTCGCCCGCCCCCCGGAGTCCGCACACGGACCGGAGGCGGAGATGACGAACACCGAGGCGGAGCGCCGCGCGATGCAGCGCGCGCTCGCGATCGCCGCCACCCCCGGCGTGCCCCTCGGTCCCAACCCCCGCGTCGGCTGCGTGCTCCTGGCTCCCGACGGCACCACGATCGCGGAGGGGTTCCACCGCGGCGCGGGTACGCCGCACGCCGAGGCCGCCGCCCTCGCAGCGGCCGGCGCCGCCGCGCGGGGCGCGACCGCCGTGGTGACCCTCGAGCCGTGCGACCACACCGGTCGCACGGGGCCGTGCAGCGAGGCGCTCATCGCCGCCGGCGTACGGCGCGTGGTGTACGCCCAGACCGACCCGAACCCCGTCGCCCGAGGC
Organism: Nocardioides xinjiangensis; assembly: GCF_017916385.1. NCBI lineage: Bacteria > Bacillati > Actinomycetota > Actinomycetes > Propionibacteriales > Nocardioidaceae > Nocardioides > Nocardioides xinjiangensis. Next base: position 31,933 of record NZ_JAFMSW010000001.1, on the reverse strand, counting down.
GGCGCCGGCCGCCTGCACGGTGCGGGCGTCGACGTCGAGCAGGGGCCGATGGCCGCCGAGGCGGAGGCCCTGAACCGGGCCTGGACCTTCGCCGTCACCCACGGACGCCCCCTCGTGACCTGGAAGTTCGCCACCACGCTCGACGGCCGCAGCGCCGCCCCCGACGGCACCAGCCGCTGGGTGTCGAGTCCGGCCGCGCGCCGCGACACCCACCGCCTGCGCGCGCTGTGCGACACGATGCTCGTCGGGACGAACACCGTCGAGGTCGACGACCCGCGGCTCACCGTGCGCGACGAGGACGACACGCCGCTGCCCCGCCAGCCGCTGCGCGCCGTGATGGGGCTGCGCGACCTGCCACCGGACCGCCGGGTCCTTGACGGCGAGGCCGAGACCGTGCACCTGCGCACCCGCGACCCGGAGGAGGCGCTGGCGCGACTGCACGCGCTGGAGCGCCGGCACGTGTTCCTCGAGGGCGGTCCGACGCTCGCGCGCGCCTTCCTGCAGGCCGGTCTGGTCGACGAGGTCGTCGCCTACGTCGCCCCGATGCTGCTCGGCGCGGGCAGGAACGCCGTCGCCGACCTCGGCATCGGCACCATCGCGGACGCCCTGCACCTCACCCTCGACGACGTCGCCGTGCTGCCCGGCCACGACGGCGACGACACCAACGTACGGCTCACCATGCGGCCCCAGCCGGGTGCCGAGCAGAGGAGGAACTGATGTTCACCGGGATCGTCGAGGAGCTCGGCACGGTCGCCGCGATCACCGACCAGGGCGACGCCATCCGGCTCACGATCGAGGCCGCCACGGTGCTCGAGGGCACCGGACTGGGCGACTCCATCTCCGTCAACGGCTGCTGCCTCACGGTCGCCGAGCTCGGGGACGGCACCTGGACGGCCGACCTCATGCAGGAGACGCTCGACAAGACCTCCCTGCGCGGCGTCGCGCCGGGCGACCGGGTCAACCTCGAGCGGGCGGTCACCGTCGACAAGCGGCTCGGCGGGCACATCGTCCAGGGCCACGTCGACGGCGTCGGCGAGATCGTCTCCCGCTCGCCGAGCGAGCACTGGGACGTCGTGGAGGTCTCGCTGCCCGCCCACCTCGCGCGCTACCTCGTCGACAAGGGGTCCATCACCGTCGACGGCGTGAGCCTCACCGTCGTCGAGGCGCGCGAGAGCGGCTTCACCGTCAGCCTCATCCCCGAGACCCTCGCCCGGACGACCCTCGGCGCCCGCCGCGTCGGCGACCTCGTCAACCTCGAGGCCGACGTCATCGCCAAGCACGTCGAGAAGCTCCTCGGCGCCTACGCCCACGCCGGGGACGCCCGGACCCTCCGAACCGACGAGGAAGAATGATGACCCTGCTCGAATGGCTCGTCCACGGCACCATCCCCGTGCCAGGCGGCGGCTCCCTCGGTGCTCGCGAGGTGATCGGCAACCTGTTCGGCCTGGCGAGCGCCGTCCTCGGCATGCGCCGGCTGGTGTGGGCCTGGCCCGTCGGCCTGGTCGGCAACGTGCTGCTCTTCACCGTCTTCGCGACAGGGGAGCTCTCCGGTCACATCGAGGAGCCGCTGTGGGGGCAGGCGGGCCGCCAGGTCTTCTTCGCCGCCGTCTCGCTCTACGGGTGGTGGCGCTGGTCGCAGGCGCGCCGGGCCGGCGGGGCGTCGGACGGCGGCGCGATCGCGCCCCGCTGGGCGACGTGGGCCGAGCGCGGCCAACTGCTCGTGCTGGGCGTCGTGGGGTACGCCGCGGCGTACCTGCTGCTCACCCGCGTGCTGGGATCGTGGGGCCCGACCACCGAGGCGTGGATCCTCGCCGGCTCGATGCTGGCCACCTACGGGATGGCGCGCGGGTGGGTGGAGTTCTGGCTGGTGTGGATCCTGGTCGACGTCGTCGGCGTGACCACGCTCGTCCAGGCGGAGTACTACCCGACGGCCGGGATGTACCTGTTCTACGCCGTCTTCGTCGTCATCGGCTTCGTCGTGTGGTGGCGCGCGAGCCGCACGGTGGTCGACGCCGCCGAGGAGAAGCAGGCGGTGCCGGCATGAGCCCCGGCAGCGTCAGGCTCGACACCGTCGAGCGCGCGATCGCCGACATCGCGGCGGGCAAGGCGGTCGTCGTGGTCGACGACGAGGACCGCGAGAACGAGGGCGACATCATCTTCGCCGCCGCCAAGGCGACGCCGGAGCTGATGGCCTTCACGATCCGCCACTCCAGCGGCGTGATCTGCGTGCCCATGCCGGGCGACATGCTCGAGCGGCTGGAGATCCCGCTGATGACCCCGCACAACAAGGACCGGCTGCGCACGGCGTACACCGTGTCCGTCGACGCGCGCGACGGCGTCTCGACCGGCATCAGCGCGGCGGACCGGGCGCGCACCGCCCGGACGCTGGCCGACTCGGCCACCGAGCCCTGGGAGCTGACCCGTCCGGGCCACGTCTTCCCGCTGCGCTACCGCGAGGGCGGGGTCCTGGTGCGTCGCGGGCACACCGAGGCCGCCGTCGACCTGGCCCGGCTCGCCGGTCTCACGCCGGCCGGCGTCCTGGTCGAGGTGGTCAACGACGACGGCACGATGAAGCGGGCGCCCGAGCTGCGCGAGTTCGCCGACGAGCACGGGCTGGCGATGATCTCGATCGAGGACCTCGTCCGGTACCGGCGGCGCCACGAGCGGCACGTCGAGCGCGTCGCGGAGACCCGGCTGCCGACCCGGCACGGGCTGTTCACCGCCTACGGCTACCGCATCACCATCGACGACTCCGAGCACGTCGCGCTCGTGCACGGCGACCTCGCGGAGGCGGTCGAGCGGGGCGAGCCGGTGCTCACCCGCGTGCACAGCGAGTGCCTGACCGGCGACGTGTTCGGCAGCGAGCGCTGCGACTGCGGCCCGCAGCTCGACGAGGCGCTGGCCCGGGTGGTCGCCGAGGGCAGGGGAGTGGTCGTCTACCTCCGCGGCCACGAGGGCCGAGGGATCGGCCTGGTGGCCAAGCTGCAGGCCTACCAGCTGCAGGACGGCGGACGGGACACCGTCGACGCCAACCTCGACCTCGGCCTGCCGGCCGACGCACGCCACTACGGCACCGCGACCCAGGTCCTGCGCGACCTCGGCATCTCCTCGGTCCGGTTGATGACGAACAACCCCGCCAAGACGGCGAGCCTCGAGGACTACGGGATCACCGTCACCGAGCGCGTGCCGCTCACGCCGCACCCCAACGACCACAACCTGGCCTACCTGCTCACCAAGCGCGACCGGATGGGCCACGACCTGCCAGACCTCAGCCACGGAGGAACCCCATGAGCGGCGCCGGAGCCCCCACGTCCCAGCCCTTCGACGCCAGCGACCTGCAGGTGGCCGTCGTCGCCGCGAGCTGGCACACCCAGGTGATGGACGGCCTCGTGGCCGGCGCCGCGCGCGCGCTGGCCGCCTACGGCATCACCGAGCCGGAGCTCGTCCGGGTGCCGGGGACGTTCGAGCTGCCGGTGGTCGCCGCGGCGCTCGCACGTGAGGGGTACGACGCGGTGGTGGCGCTCGGCGTCGTCATCCGGGGCGGCACCCCGCACTTCGACTACGTCTGCTCCGCCGCGACCGAGGGGCTGACCCGGGTCAGCGTCGAGCACGTGATGCCGGTCGGCTTCGGGGTGCTCACGTGCGACACCGAGGAGCAGGCGCTCGACCGGGCCGGCCTCGACGGGTCGAGGGAGGACAAGGGCTGGGAGGCCACGGCCGCGGCGCTCGACACCGCGCGGGTGCTCCGGGCCCGGCGCGCCGGCTAGCTCGTCCGGTCGCTGGCTCCCTGCAGCCGGTCGATGTGCTCCGACGCCTCCGCCTTGGTCAGGTCGGCCGGCAGCTCCTCGCCGGCCTCCCGGGCCAAGGTGTCGAGGTAGCTGCGCTGCGCGCCCGTCATGGGCTCGTCGCCGGTGACCCAGTCCTCGGGGTCCTTGCGGGTGCTGTCGCCACTGGTGGCCCCGATCGTCTCGCGGGGCTCGGGGTCCGAATGCGTGTTCGAATTGCTCATGCCCCGACGGTAGCGCGCCGTGCCGACAGGACAACCCCCGCAGGGGCGGTCCGCGCACGGGACCGCTGGTGGCGGCGTCGTCACGGCGCCGTAGGGTTGTCCCTCGTGAAGACGTTCGAGGACCTGTGGGCGGAGCTGTCCACCAAGGCCGCGGAGCGCCCCGAGGGGTCCGGCACCGTGCAGCAGCTCGACGCCGGGATCCATGCCATCGGCAAGAAGCTGCTCGAGGAGGCCGCCGAGTCGTGGATGGCCGCCGAGCACGAGGGCAAGGAGGCCACGGCGCTGGAGATCAGCCAGCTGCTCTACCACGCGCAGGTCCTGATGCTGGCCTCCGGCCTGACCCTCGACGACGTCTACGCACACCTCTGAGAGCCCCGGAGAACCTCGCATGACCCTCCGCATCGCCGTCCCCAACAAGGGGTCGCTGTCCCAGGCCGCCACCGACATCCTGCGCGAGTCCGGCTACCGCCAGCGCACCGACACCAAGGAGCTCGCGCTCGTCGACTCCGAGAACGGCGTCGAGTTCTTCTACCTGCGCCCGCGCGACATCGCGCTCTACGTCGGCGAGGGCACCCTCGACGTCGGGATCACCGGTCGCGACCTGCTGCTCGACTCCGGGGCGAAGGCCGACGAGACGATGAGCCTCGGGTTCGGCCGCTCGCGCTTCCACTTCGCCGGCCCGGCCGGCCGCTACTCCTCGCTGGAGGACCTCGCCGGCCTGCGCGTCGCGACGTCGTACGTCGGGGTGGTGGAGGACTACCTGTTCCGCCACGGCATCGACGCCACCGTCACGCGCCTGGACGGCGCGGTCGAGACCAGCATCCAGCTCGGCGTGGCCGACGTCATCGCCGACGTCGTGGAGACCGGCTCGACGCTGCGCGCCGCCGGCCTGGCCACCTTCGGCGAGGTCATCCTCGAGTCCGAGGCCGTGCTGATCACCCGTGGCGGGCAGGTCCCCGACGACTTCGAGATCTTCCGCCGGCGGGTCGAGGGCGTCCTGGTGGCGCGCAGCTACGTGATGATGGACTACGACATCGAGGAGGCCCACCTCGACCGAGCGACCGAGCTCGCCCCCGGTCGCGAGGGGCCGACGATCTCGCCCCTCGGCAAGCCCGGATGGGTGGCGGTGCGGGTCATGGTGCCGCGCGCGGGTGCGCAGCGGCTGATGGACGAGCTGTACTCGATCGGTGCCCGCGCGATCCTGCTGACCGACATCCATGCCTGCCGCCTCTGAGCGCCCGGCAGGCCGGGCGGTGCCCTCGCTGCCGCACACCTGGCGGCCGATGGGCGTGCGGCTGGCCGTGGTCGGCTTCGGCCTGACGCTGCTCGTCGTGTGCGCTGCGGCGTGGTTCGGCTTCGACGACGAGACCCGCGCCAGGTTCACCTTCCTCCAGCGAGCCACCCTGCTCGCCCTCGGCGCGGGCTTCGCCACCATCGGATGGGCGCTCGGCCGGTCACGGGTGACGGCCGAGTCGGCGGCCCTGGTCGTGGTCAACGGGTTCCGCACCCGCCGGCTCGCCTGGGAGCAGGTGGTGGCCGTGCACCTGCCCGCGGGCGCCCCGTGGGCGACCCTCGACCTCGCCGACGGCACGACGATCTCGGCCATGGCCTTCCAGGGCTCGGACGGCAAGGTGGCCCGCGACGGCGTGCGCCAACTGCGGGCGCTGATCGCCCGCGCCGGACCCGCCGACGACTGAGCCGCCTCCACGGCGTCGCCGGCGGAACCGGCCGGCTCAGTCGGTGCGCACCACGAAGTCGGCGCGCGAGCGGGTGCGGTACCGCTCGAAGAGCTCCGACTCGTCGGTGCGCCACTGGTCCCAGTGTGCGCGCAGGTAGTCGCCGTCGCGCTCGAGGGCACGCGCGAGCCGCACGCCCGGGTCGGCCTCCAGCCACACCAGCACGCCGACGAGGTGGCCGATCGCCGGCGACCAGCACCCGACACCCTCGAGCACCAGCAGCCCGCCGGGACGCACCTCCCGGCTCTCGGCCCAGCCGTCGGCGTGCCAGTCCCAGCGCCGCCAGCGTCCGGGCTCGCCGCCGGCGAGCGGGGTGAGCAGACGGGTCACGGTGCCCGCCAGGCCGGGCAGTCCGCGCCAGCCCTCGAGCAGCTCGTCGGAGTGCACCACCTGAGCGCGCGGCACGAGCTCGGCGAGCGCCGCCGCGAGCGTGGTCTTGCCCGAGCCCGCCGGGCCGTCGATGCACACCAGGCGTCCCGTGCCGAGGGTCGGCGGGCCCGCGTGGACGAGGTCGACCACCGTGCGGGCGACGTGGTGGGGGTCGGCCGTCACCAGCCGGCCGCCCTCGTCCGGACGGTCGTCACGGGGGCTCAGAACGCGACCTCGCAGCCGCGGTAGGACGGCACCACCGCGGTCACCGCATCGCCCCGGACGAGGTGCACCTCGCGGACGTGCTCGAAGAGCTCGCCCGACTTCGCGTGACGGAACCAGACGAGGTCGCCGATCGCGAGCGACGCGGCGGGGTGGCCGGTCAGCGGCGTCTGCACCTCGCCCGCCCCCTCGAGGACGGTGAGGCGCAGTCCCGGCGGCGCCCAGGGGAGGGGTGAGCGGTCGGCGCCGGTGGGGCCGCTGGCGACGAGCCCGCCGCCGTGGACCGTCACCGTGGTGGGGCCGGGCCTGCGCGTGACGCGCAGGCCGAAGAAGGCCGCCGGGCGCGGCTCGAACGACGTGTAGTGGTCGAACAGGCCGGGCACCAGCAGGCCGGAGCCCGCCGCGACCTCGGTGACGGCCGGGTCGGCTGCGGTGGACTCGACCGAGCCGGAGCCGCCGCCGTTCCAGAACTCGAGCTGGGCGACCGGCCGCAGGGCCTCGGCGATCTCGCTCCGCCGGGAGGCGAGCTGCGCCATCGACGCCTGCTTGAGCCGGCGGACGAGCAGCGACCGGGCTCGCTGCCCCGGGACGTCGTCCGGCACGCCGGCGACCTGGCCCTCGTACGTCATCACGCCGACGAGCCGGAAGCCGTCGCGATCGGCGACCCGACGTGCCATCGCGACCACGTCGGCGGTGTCGAGGAGCGGTGACCGCCTCGGTCCGACGCGCTGACCGCCGAGCCGCAGGCCGGCGTCGAGGTCCAGCGCCACCCGCACGGGGACCGCGAGCGAGCTGCGGGTCGCGTCGACGGCGTCGAGGTGGGCCGGGTCGTCCACCATGAGGGTGATCGCCGCCGCGGCGGACGGGGAGGACGTCAGCCGCCGCAGCGCCGCGGCGTCCACGGTCGGGTACGCGACGACGATGTCGTCGCTGAGGCCGTGCTCGTGCAGCCAGAGCGCCTCGGCGAGGGTGTACGCCAGCACGCCGGCGAACCCGGGACGCCCCAGCGCGCGCTCGATCAGCGCGGGGACCCGCAGCGACTTCGACGCGACCCGGAGCGGCTTGCCCCCGGCACGGCGCACCAGGTCGTCGGCGTTGGCGTCGAAGAGGTCCAGGTCGACCACGGCGAGCGGCGTGGCGGGCGGCTCGGGCAGGCCGGCGACTGCGGACCCGAGCCGCGACCACAGCCGGTTGCGCTCGACGAGGTCCACGCTCACTCGATGCCGCGCTTGCGCAGCAGCGCCTCGATGTCGGCCATCTCGTCGTCCACGGCCGGGCCGGGGGTCGCGCCCGTGGGGCCGGAGGCGGGGCGGGTCCGGGTGGACGACGCCTCCGGCAGTGCCTCGCCGCGCCGAGCCCTGCGGCCGGCGCCCGCGGCCTGGCCGCGGGCGAGCTGGCGGTCGCGGATGAAGCCGCTCACGACCCACAGCACCAGCGCCAGCCCGGCCAGCCCCACCCCGGCCCAGGTGCGGACGTCGAAGACCAGGCCGGTCGCCCAGTCGGTGACCGACCCGGCGATCTCGACGACCATCTCGAGCGTCCCGGTCAGCCACGCGGCTGCCGGGAGCAGGGTGAAGCCGAGCGCGCGGAGGCCGTTCGCCGCTCCGCGCCGGCGGAACGCGATCCACGTCCAGATGGCGCCCGCCACCGTGAGTGCTGCGGTCAGAGCGGCCCAGGTTGTCGCCTCCACGGCCCCAGAGTCCCACAGCGCACCATGCCTACGGGAGAATGACGAGGTGCAGCACGACGACCGCGACCCCGCCCGACCCCCGCAGGAGGAACCGCCCGGGCGCACCATCCCCGACCCCGGGTTCGGCGACGACGCGGGGGAGGCGGACCCCCGGCTCGCCCGCGTGCTCGCGGACCACGCGAGCGGCGCCGCGACCTCGGGCGCGGTGCTGTCGCTCCTGCAGGACGCCCGGCTGCTGGTGCCGGTGGTCGCGGTGCTCGGCGAGGTCGAGGTCGACGACCAGGGCCTGGCCCACGACAAGTCGTCCGACATGGCGGCCGTCCTGGTGCAGGCCGCCGACGGGAGCACGGGCCTCCTGGCGTTCACCTCCACCGCCTCGATGGCCCGGTGGGACCCGCAGGCCCGCCCGGTCCCCGTGCCGGCCCGGACGGCCGCCACGGCAGCGGTCCAGGACGGCGCCGAGGCCCTGCTGGTGGACCTCGCCGGCCCCGCGACGTACGTCGTCGACGGCGACGACCTCCCCCGGCTCGCCTCCGGCTGGCGGCTGGTGGCGATCGGCGACGGCTCGGGCGGCCACGGCTGGATTGGCCCGTCGGCGGAATGATCCGCTAACCTCCTGTGTTGACCGATCAGTGACACCACGCTTTCCGGTGCCACCGATCCAGCCAAGCGGAGCCGAGCAGCACCCGTCTCCCACCCGCACCGATCGTCCAGCACCACAGATCGTCGGGTCCGGTCCAGTGGACGCAGTCGTCGCGAGACGGCCGTGGACATCTCAGCTTCCCCGGACGGGGGAGGCGTGTCATGACTGGCTCCCGCTTGGCGACAGCGGGAGCCTTTGTTCATTTCCGGCCGAGCACGGACCGGTGGGACGGGGACTCCCACCCACCCGAACCACTGGAGGACCCATCAGCACCGAGCTGCGCATCAACGACCGGATCCGCGTACCCGAGGTCCGGCTCGTAGGACCCAACGGCGAGACCGTTGGCATCGTGCCGACCGACCAGGCACTCAAGCTGGCCCAGGAGGCCGACCTCGACCTCGTCGAGATCGCCCCGCAGGGTCGCCCCCCGGTCTGCAAGCTCATGGACTACGGCAAGTTCAAGTACGAGAACGCCCAGAAGGCCCGTGAGGCGCGCCGCAACCAGACGAACGTGATCATCAAGGAGATGAAGCTTCGTCCGAAGATCGACTCGCACGACTACGAGACCAAGAAGGGTCACGTCGTGCGGTTCCTCGGCGCCGGCGACAAGGTCAAGATCACGATCATGTTCCGCGGTCGTGAGCAGCACCGTCCCGAGCTGGGCTTCCGCCTGCTGCAGAAGCTCGCCGAGGACGTGCAGGACCTCGGCTTCGTCGAGTCCTCCCCCAAGCAGGACGGCCGCAACATGACCATGGTCATCGGCCCGCACAAGAAGAAGGCCGACGCCAAGATCGACGCCGAGGCCGCCCGGGCGACCAAGGAGCAGGCGCGTGCCGAGCGCAAGGCCGAGGAGGACGCCGAGCGCGAGGCGGCCCACGCCGCCGGCCCGGTCGCCCAGAAGAAGGAGCGCCGCCGCTCCGAGAACCTGGATCCCGAGATCGAGGCCTGAGAGCACGGCTCGAGCGGAGCGAGAGCCTCGCTCGAGCATGCGGCGACGACGTCGTCGCGACCAACCTCAGCCGGGTCCGTGACGACCCCCAAGAACCCCGAACCACGCACAAGGAAGTTGAGGCAGACACATGCCGAAGAACAAGACCCACTCGGGCGCCAAGAAGCGCTTCAAGGTGACCGGCTCGGGCAAGATCATGCGTCTGCAGGCCGGCCGCAAGTCCGGCGCTGCGTTCGCGTCCGCCCCCACCACCGGCAGCCGCAAGAAGCACCGCCGCAACGCCGGCATGGTGGAGCTCGAGAAGGGCGACGTCGCTCGCGCCAAGAAGATGCTCGGCATCTGAGCCTGACCCCACCTGGTGGCTCAGCCGCCCGTCCGCCTGAATTTCCCCTGCATCAAGGAGTAGCACCATGGCACGCGTCAAGCGCGCAGTGAACGCCCAGAAGAAGCGTCGTACCACCCTCGACCGCGCGAGCGGCTACCGCGGCCAGCGCTCGCGGCTCTACCGCAAGGCCAAGGAGCAGGTCACCCACTCCCTGGTCTACAGCTACAACGACCGCCGCAAGAACAAGGGCAACTTCCGCAAGCTGTGGATCCAGCGCATCAACGCTGCCGCCCGCGCCAACGGCATCACCTACAACCGGTTCATCCAGGGCCTCGGCCTGGCCGGCATCGAGGTCGACCGCAAGATCCTCGCCGAGCTCGCCGTCAACGACGCGCCGGCGTTCGCCGCGCTCGTCGAGGCCGCCAAGGCCGCGCTGCCCGAGGACGTCAACGCGCCCAAGGTCTCCGCCTGAGCACAATGAGCACTCCGCTCGCCGCGAGCAACGCTCGCGTCAAGGAGGCTCGCAAGCTGAGCCGCCGCTCGGTACGCACCGAGCGGCGGCTCTTCCTCGCCGACGGCCCGAAGGCCGTCGAGGCGGCGCTGACTGTCGAGGGCTGCGTCGTCGAGGTCTTCGCGACGCCGACCGCCCTCGAGCAGCACGCCGACCTCCTGGGCGGCGCCGCCGTGACCCTCGTCGACGAGCGGGCCCTCGCGTCGCTGTCCGACTCGGTCTCCCCGGCGGGACTGGTGGCGCTGTGCCGCCACCTCGACGCCCCGCTCGACCGCGTGCTCGAGTCGTCCCCGCGCCTGCTCGCGATCTGCGCCGACGTGCGCGACCCCGGCAACGCCGGCAACGTCATCCGCACCTCGGACGCCGCCGGTGCGGACGCGGTCGTGCTGGCCGGCCAGTCGGTCGACGCCTACAACCCCAAGACCGTCCGCAGCACCGTCGGCAGCCTGTTCCACCTCCCGATCGCCGTGGAGCCCGACCCGGCGGTCGCCGTCCGCGCCGCCCAGGGCCGCGGCCTGACGGTGCTCGCCGCCGACGGCGCCGGCGAGGTCGACCTCTTCGACGCCGACCTCAGCGGTCCGACCGCCTGGCTCTTCGGCAACGAGGCCTGGGGGCTGCCGGACGAGCTCGCCGCACTGGCCGACCACCGCGTCGCCATCCCCATCCACGGTCGTGCCGAGAGCCTGAACCTCTCCACCGCCGCGGCGGTCTGCCTCTACGCGACGGCGCGGGCGCACCGCCCGCGCTAGCCTCGCTGCACCATGATCCTCATCGACCCGCCGGCCGTCCCGCGCTGGGACCGGCTGTGGTCGCACCTCGCGAGCGACACGTCCTTCGACGAGGTGCACGACTTCGCCGCCGCGCACGGCGTCCCCGCCAGGGGCTGGGACCGTGACCACTACGACGTGCCGGCGGACGCCTACGAGGCGCTCGTGGCAGCGGGGGCCGTCCCGGTGAGCTCGCGCGACCTGGTGGCTGCGCTGCGCGCCGCCGGCCTGCGGCGGCCCAAGGCCGCCGCACGCCACCGCTCCCACGACTAGGGTTGCGGTCGTGTCGGACGACCATGCAAGGCGCCACCGGGTCGAGAGCGCCCGGCCGAGCCGGCTGCGCACGCTGACCGACTTCTACCCCGACGGCGTCCTCGGCGCGAGCCGCGACGGCGTCGTGACGATCCTCAACGCCCAGGGGGCGGCGCTGCTGGGCGTCGACCCGGAGCAGGCGCTCGGCATGCCGCTCCCCGACGTGCTGCGGCTGCTCGACCAGGACGGGCGGACCTGGCTCCACGTCAACCGCCCCTTCGACGCGATCTCGATCGTCCGGGGCGTCCCCGAGCAGTCGTGGCTCAACGCGTCGGGCCACGAGGTCCTCACGACCGCACGCCTGGTGCGCGAGGTGCCGCTCGGACCCGTGGTCGGCATCGCCGTGGGCCTGCGCAGCGGGCGCGGTCGCGCTCGGCTGGACCGGGACCGCTCCGACCTCGTCGCCACGGTCGCCCACGAGCTGCGGTCGCCGCTCACCGGCGTCAAGGGCTTCGTGCAGGCGCTGCTCAACCGCTGGGACAAGCTCAACGACGACCAGCGCAAGCTGATGCTCACCACGGTGAACGCCGACGCCGACCGGCTGGCCCGGCTCATCGCCGAGCTGCTCGACGTCGCCCGCATCGACACCGGCCGGCTCCAGCTCTACCCGCGCGAGTCGTCCGCGGAGGTCCTCGTGCGACGGGTGGTCGCCTCCATCGAGGCCGGCACCGCCCGGGAGATCCGCGTCGAGGTGGAGGAGGGACTGCCCGACGTCTTCGCGGATCCGGACAAGTTCACCCAGGTGGTCACCAACCTCGTCGAGAACGCGGTCCGCCACGGCCAGGGCCAGGTCACCGTGCGACTCGCCGCATCCGAGGCGCTCGACGGCGTGCGGATCACCGTCGACGACGAGGGCGAGGGGATCCCGACCGAGCTCCGCCGACGGGTGTTCACCAAGTTCTGGACCACCGGCGAGTCCGGCGGCAGCGGTCTCGGGATGTACATCGTGGGCGGGCTGGCCCGCGCGCACGGCGGCTGGGTCACCATCGACGACGCCCCGGGCGGCGGCGCTCGGGTCCACGTGGACTGGCCGTGCCAGGACCTCCGGCCCGAGTGAGGGCCGACCTCCACACAACCTTCACGCGTCGTCCCCGGCTCCCACCCGCTCGGGCTCCTAGGGTCGGGGCATGACGTCGAGCGCCGCCCGGGGCACCACCTCGGGGACTGCCCCCCGGACCGTCCTCGTGGTCGAGGACGAGCGCACGATCAACGACGCCCTCGCCCAGCGCCTGCGCGTCGAGGGCTACGTCGTCGAGCAGTCCTTCGACGGTCCGTCCGCGGTCGACCTGGCTGCGTCGAGCCGTCCCGACGTGGTGCTGCTGGACGTGATGCTGCCCGGCTTCGACGGTCTCGAGGTGTGCCGCCGCATCCAGGCGGCGCGGCCCGTGCCCGTGCTGATGCTGACGGCCCGCGACGACGAGGCGGACGTGCTCGTCGGCCTCGGTGTCGGCGCCGACGACTACCTGACCAAGCCGTTCTCCATGCGCGAGGTCGTGGCGCGGGTGGCCGCCCTGCTGCGACGGGTCGAGCGAGCGGCCGCCCTGGCCGACGAGCGGCCGGCCGTCATCGGGGTCGGCGGCGTGGTGATCGACCCCGGGGCCCGGCGTACGACCGTGGCGGGCGAGCCGGTGCACCTCACCCCGACCGAGTTCGACCTCCTGCACTGCCTGGCCCGTGCACCGGGCCAGGTGCTCAGCCGCGAGCGCCTGCTCCGCGACGTGTGGGACTGGGGCGACGCCTGGGCCAGCGCGAGTGCCACCCGCACCGTCGACAGCCACGTCAAGGCGCTGCGCAGCAAGGTCGGCGCCGCGCGGATCCGCACGGTCCACGGGGTCGGCTACGCGCTCGAGGACCTCCCGTGAGCGCCTGGCTCGACACCGTCTCCAGCCTCAAGGTCAAGCTCGGGCTGCTGGTCGCGGCGTCGGTCGTCACCGCGGTGGCGCTGACCCTGCTCGGCTCCGCGGCCGACGTCCCGGCGGTCCTCGTCCTCCCGGTCAGTGTCGCGCTGGCCCTCGGCGTCACCCAGCTGCTGGCGGCGGGCATGGTGGCGCCACTGCGCCGGATGACCGAGGTCTCGCGGGCGATGGCGCGGGGGGACTACTCGGGCCGCGTGCGCACGAACGCCACCGACGAGGTGGGGCAGCTCGCCGCCGCCTTCAACCGCATGGCCGAGGACCTCGCCACGGTCGACCGGGAGCGTCGGGACCTGATCGCCACCGTGTCCCACGAGCTCCGCACGCCGCTGACGGCGATGACCGCGCTGCTGGAGAACCTCGCCGACGGCGTGGTCCCCGCCGACCCCGAGCACCTCCGGGCCGCCCTCGACGAGGCGCAGCGCCTCGGCGGTCTCGTCGAGGACCTCCTGCAGCTCTCGCGCCTCGAGGCCGGCGTGGTCGACCTCGACCGCCAGGACGTCACGCTGCGCACCGTGGTCGAGGAGTCCGTCCGCCAGGTCCGGGCGACCGGCCGGAGCCGGGGCTTCGACCTCCGGGTGCCGCACCGGCTCGTGGTGACCGCCGACCCGACCCGGCTGCGCCAGCTGCTCGTCAACGTCCTCGACAACGCCGCCCGCCACGCGCCGGCCGACACCGACGTCCGGGTGGTGGCCGGGCAGGACCACGGCGAGCGAGCGGGCTGGTGGCTCGAGGTGACCGACGACGGCGGGGGAGTCGCGCCGGAGGACCGCGAGCGCGTCTTCGAGCGCTTCGGCACCGACGGAGCCGGCGGCACCGGCCTGGGGCTCGCGGTGGCCCGGTGGGTGGCCCAGCTGCACGGCGGCACGCTGCGCTTCCTCGACCCGGCATCCGGGCAGGGTGCCCGCCTCCGGCTCCACGTGCCGGCGACCGTTCAGGACGGGTCGGGGCGTACGCCGCTCGACGCCGCTCCTCCGGACGGGTCCCGCGCCGCCGGGGCTACGCCGGCACGGGTGCCGCGCTCCGTCCCGGCGCCGGCGGAGCGCCCCGCCCAGGGCCTGGAAGCGCTGTTCGGCCGGTTCTGGCCCGAGCCCGACTCGCCGTCGGGACTGCGCACGGTCGTGGCAGCCGCGGTGGCGGGGGCCGTCGCGGGCGTCGCCCTGTCCTTCACCGAGGTCGGAGTGACCTGGACCCTCGTCGCGGTCGTGTGCGGCGCCGCGGCCCTCCTCACCGCCCGCGACCGGCACGACCCCTGGACGCTCACCTGCGCCGGTCTGGCTCTCCTGCTCGTGCTCCCGATGACCCTGCTCGACGCCTGGTGGGTCCAGATGCTCGGGCTCCTCTGCGCAGCGACGCTGTTCTTGAGCGGGGTCACGGGTGCCCGCACCCTGCGCGGCACCGTGCTCGCGGGCATCGCGTGGCCGCTGGCCTCGCTCCGCGGCCTGCCCTGGTTCGGGCGCACGCTGCGGCTCGCCGGCCCGGAGTCGCGCACACCCGCCGTCGTGCGTACGACCGCGTGGTCCCTGCTCGGCCTCGCGGTGTTCGGCACGATCTTCGCCAGCGCGAACCCGGTCTTCGGCTCCTGGGTCGACCGGCTCGTGCCCAACCTCACCTTCAACGACGTCGTCGGGCGAGGGTTCCTCGCCTGCTTCGTCTTCGCCGCCACCCTGGGCGCCGCGTACCTCGCGCTCAACCCGGCCGACGTCGAGGTGCTGAGCCGGCGCCGCCCTGCCGCCCTCGCGAACCGGTTCGAGTGGCTGGTGCCCGTGCTCGTCGTGGACGCCGTCTTCGTGGCGTTCATGGCCGCCCAGGCCCGGGCGCTCATCGGCGGCCGCGACTACATCGAGGCCACCACCGGCCTGACCTACGCCGACTTCGTCCACCAGGGCTTCGGCCAGCTCACCCTCGCGACCGCACTGACGGTGCTGGTGGTGTGGGTCGCCGCCCGCCGGGCCGGCCACAGCGCGGAGGACCGCCGGTGGCTGCTCGGCTCCCTCGGCCTGCTGTGCACCCTCACCCTGCTCGTCGTCGCGTCCGCGCTGCGCGGGATGGCCGTCTACCAGGACGCCTACGGCTTCACCACGCTGCGGCTCTTCGTCGACGTCGTCGAAGGCTGGCTCGGCTTCGTGGTGCTCGCGATCATGGTGGCCGGCGCGGCCGGACGCGGGCGATGGCTGCCCCGGATCGCGCTCGGCTCCGGCGCCGTCGCGCTCGTCGGGCTCGCGGCCGTCAACCCCGATGCGTGGGTGGCCGAGCGCAACCTGGACCGGTGGGAGGCGACGGGGCACCTCGACCTGCGCTACCTCCGGACACTGTCCGCCGACGCGGCGCCGGTGATCGCCGAGCGACTGCCCCGGGACGTCGCTCGCTGCGTGCTGTCCGACCTGCTCTCCGGCAGCCTGCACCCCGAGGTCCGCAGCGACGTGCGGGCGTGGAACTGGTCGCGCTCGCGGGCGGAGGACGCCCTGACCGGCCTGGGCCTGTCGGCGGCGCCGGTCGACGCGCAGGACGGCTGCAGCGGCGTGTGGGCGGCCTACCCCGACCAGTGACGACGAGCGACGAGCAGCGACGAGTACCATGGCGCCCGTGGACACGAGCCTGCGATTTCTGCGCCCCGGACCTGGTCCGTCGGGCAGCTGACGCACACCGGGTCCGGGGAGTGCCCTGCGACCCCACGCCCGTCCACTTCTAGACTCTGCGGCGAACCTCCGTCGCCGCTCGAAAGGGAGCCATGTCCGGCCCCAACACCGACTACGACCCTGTCGAGGTGACCCCGCTCAAGGCCGACGAGGTCGAGGCGATGCGCGAGGCGGCCCTGGCCGCCATCGCCGGCGCCGCCGACCTCGCCGCCCTGAAGCAGGTGCGCCTCGACCACGCCGGGGACCGCTCCCCGCTCGCGCTCGCCAACCGCGAGATCGGCGCCCTGCCGCCGCAGGCGCGCAAGGAGGCCGGACAGCGCGTCGGCCAGGCCCGCGGGGCGGTGAACCAGGCGCTCGCGGCCCGCCAGGCCGTGCTCGAGGCCGAGCACGAGCAGCGGATGCTCGCCGAGGAGACCGTCGACGTCTCGCTGCCGACCACCCGCCGGCGGCGCGGCAGCCGCCACCCGCTGACCCTCCAGTCCGAGCTGATCGCCGACCTCTTCGTGGCGATGGGCTACGAGGTCGCCGAGGGCCCCGTGGTGGAGGCCGAGTGGCTCAACTTCGACGCGCTCAACCTCGGGCCCGACCACCCGGCCCGCACCATGCAGGACACCTTCTGGACCGAGCCCGCCGAGGACCACGTCGTGCTGCGGACCCAGACCTCGCCGGTGCAGGCCCGCACCATGCTGACCCGCACGCCACCGATCTACGTCGTGTGCCCGGGTCGCGTCTTCCGCACCGACGAGTACGACGCCACGCACTCGCCGATGTTCCACCAGGTCGAGGGCCTCGTCGTCGACGAGGGCATCTCGATGGCCCACCTCAAGGGCACCCTCGACCACTTCGCCTCCCAGCTCTTCGGCGACGGCATCACCACCCGCTTCCGCCCGTCGTACTTCCCCTTCACCGAGCCGTCGGCGGAGGTCGACGTCCGCTGCTTCGTGTGCCGCGGCGGCGACGGCGTGGCGGAGTGCCGGACGTGCCGCGGCGAGGGGTGGATCGAGTGGGGCGGCTGCGGCGTGGTCAACCCGCGGGTGCTCGTGGCGTGCGGAGTCGACCCGGAGGTCTACTCCGGCTTCGCCTTCGGCATGGGCATCGACCGCTCCTTCATGTTCCGCCACCACCTGGAGGACCTGAGGCCGCTCTTCGAGGGCGACGTGCGGTGGAGCTCGGCGTTCGGGACGGAGATCTGAGATGAAGGCGCCACTGTCCTGGATCAAGGACTACGTCGACGTGCCCGCGCACGTCACCACCGACGAGCTGACCCGTCGGCTCACGCTCACCGGCCTCAAGCTCGAGGCCGTGGAGAGCCCGGGCCGCGAGATCACTGGCCCGCTGGTGATCGGGCGCGTGCTCACCATGGAGCCCGAGCCGCAGAAGAACGGCAAGACCATCAACTGGTGCACCGTCGACGTCGGCGACGCCAACGGGACCGGCGAGCCGCAGGGCATCGTCTGCGGAGCGCACAACTTCGCGCCCGGCGACCTCGTGGTCACCGTGCTGCCCGGCGGCGTGCTGCCCGGCGGCTTCGCGATCGGTGCGCGCACGACCTACGGCCACCTGTCCGCCGGCATGATCTGCTCGGCCCGCGAGCTCGGCCTCGGTGAGGACCACGACGGCATCATCGTGCTGCCCCCCGACGCAGGCGAGCCGGGACAGGACGTCCGCCCGGTGCTGGGCCTCGACGAGGAGGTCATCGAGCTCGAGGTCAACCCCGACCGCGCCTACGCCCTGTCGCTGCGGGGCATCGCGCGCGAGGTGCTGGTCTCCGTCGAGGGCGCCGACCGCTTCCGCGACCCAGCGGTCCGCGACACCCCGGCGCCCAACGCGGACGGCCACCCGGTCGTCGTCGAGGACCCCGCCGGCTGCCCGGTCTTCGTCGCCCGCAAGGTCACCGGATTCGACCCGACCGCACCCACGCCCGACTTCATGGTGCGGCGCATCACCGCCGCCGGGATGCGGCCGATCTCCCTGGCCGTCGACGTCACCAACTACGTGATGCTCGAGACCGGCCGCCCCATCCACGGCTACGACGCCGACAAGGTCCAGGGCGCGATCGTCGTACGCCGGGCGCGCGAGGGCGAGCGGCTGACGACCCTCGACGGCACGACCCGCGAGCTGGACCCCGCTGACCTCGTGGTCACCGACGACTCCGGCATCATCGGGCTCGGCGGCGTCATGGGTGGCGAGACCACGGAGATGTCGGGCTCGACGACCTCGATCCTCGTCGAGGCCGCCCACTGGGACGCCGTGTCGATGTTCCGCACCGGTCGTCGCCACAAGATCACCTCCGAGGCCGGCCGGCGCAACGAGCGCGGCGTCGACCCGACGATCTGCGAGGCCGCGGCCGACCGCGTCGTCGAGCTCCTCGTCGAGCACGGCGGCGGCCAGGCCCACCCCGGAGTCACCGTCGTCGGCTCCCCGCCCGCGGTGCCCGCGATCCGGATGGCGGCCGAGCTGCCGCAGCGCGTGGCCGGCCTGCCGATCGACCCCCGGACGGTCGTCGCCTCGCTGCAGGCGGTGGGATGCCGCGTCGACGCCGACGGAGCGGAGGTCGAGGTCGTGCCGCCGCCGTGGCGCCCCGACCTCACCGACCCCGAGGACCTCACCGAGGAGGTCATCCGGCTCGTCGGCTACGACGCGATCCCCTCCGTCCTGCCGACCCCGCCGTCCGGTCGCGGCCTGACGCGCGCGCAGCGGCTGCGTCGCCGCATCGGGCGCACGCTCGCGGGCGAGGGCTTCGTGGAGGTCGTGAGCTTCCCGTTCGTCGGCGCGTCGGACCTCGACGACCTCGGCCTCACCGCCGAGGACCCGCGGCGCGACCTGCTGAAGCTGTCCAACCCGCTCAACGCCGAGGCCGGCTTCCTCACCTCGACGCTCCTCCCGGGCCTCCTCCGCACGGCCGGCAAGAACGTCGGCCACGGCAACGACGACGTGGCGATCTTCGAGACCGCCACCGTCACGCTGCCCCGGCACGCCGGTCCGGCGGCGATCCTCCCGGTCGACCGCCGTCCCACGGACGAGGAGTTCGCGGCGCTCGACGCCGCCCTGCCGGCCCAGCCGCTCCACCTGGCGGTCGTCGCGGCCGGTGACGCGGACTCGGGCGGCTGGTGGGGCGAGTCCCGGCCGGTCACGTGGGCCGACGCGGTCGAGGCGGTCCGCTCCGTCGCCGCGGCGTTGGGCCTCGAGGTCACGGCCTCCGCCGTCGAGCTCGCTCCCTGGCACCCCGGCCGCTGCGCGGAGCTGTCCGTCGACGGCGAGGTCGTCGGCCACGCGGGCGAGGTGCACCCCACGGTCTGCCAGGCGTTCGGCCTGCCGAAGCGCTCGGTGGCAGCCGAGGTCGACCTCGACCTGCTCATGGCGCGGGCCGTCGACCTCCGGCGGGCGCCGAGCTTCTCCTCCTACCCGGTCGCCAAGGAGGACGTCGCCCTCGTGGTCGACACCGGGGTCCCCGCGGCGGAGGTCGAGGGGGCGCTGCGCGAAGGCGCCGGCGAGCTGCTGGAGTCGATCCGCCTCTTCGACGTCTACACCGGCGAGCAGGTCGGGCCGGGCCGGAAGTCGCTGGCCTACGCCCTGCGGTTCCGGGCGCCGGACCGGACGCTGAAGGAGGGCGAGGCGGCCGCGGCGCGTGACTCGGCCGTCGCGCTCGCCGCCGAGCGGACGGGCGCCACGCAGCGCGCGTGACGACGGCCGCCGGGCCTCGAGTCCCGTGGGACTCGGGGCCCGGTGCGCACGTCTGGTGCTCGTCCCGCTGGCGGTCAGCGCCGCTCGCAGGAGCGGCGCTCCTCCGCGACGCACCGGTCGCGCCCGTGCTGTCCGAAGGCACGGTCGCGACCCGGTCCCCCCAGGATGTCGTCGCCACGGGAGTCGCCGAACAGCTTGTCGTCACCGCGTCCGCCCAGGAGCCGGTCCCGGGCGTAGCTGCCGACCACGCGGTCGTCGCCACGGCCCCCCGACAGGACCACCGGCCGACCGGGGCCCTGGACGGCGTTGGCGTTGAGCACGTCGTCCCCGCCGAGCCCACGCACCCGGATGCGGGTGGCGACGACCTTGACCTTCTCCGCGCGCGGGCTGCCGACCACCGTCACGGCGCCGCCACCGACGAAGAGGTCCTCCCACCGGTCGAACGCGAACGCGTAGGTGGACTGCTCGTCGGACGGCGTGCAGACGAAGGACCCACCGAAGGTGACGTGCGCCCGTCCGCAGCCGGTGGAGCTGTACGTGTCCCGTCCCGGCCCCCCGTCCACGGATCCGGAGCCACGGACGCCGAGACGGAGGTGGTCGTCGCCCGCGCCCATCGACACGGAACGGCGGCCCGTGCTCGCCGCAGGCGGGGTGGCGGCCGCCGCGGACAGGTAGAGGGACTCGTCGGCGTCGGAGCCTACGAACGACACGACCGGGTTGTCCAGCATCAGGGTGTAGGTGGCGACCTCGCCCGTCCACCGCAGGACCGACCGGCCGTCGACGGTCGCCACGCCGGCCGCGGCGTCGACGGCCACGTCGGTGCCCTGCCAGCCGGGGTGGACCTCCAGGTGGTCCCCACCGGCACCCGTGTCGAGGACACCGGTCTGCTCGCCGCCCCAGCTCAGGCGGTCGGCTCCCGGGCCGAGGCGGACGACGTCGCCGTTGGTCGCGCCCGGCGCGGTCGACCCGGAGTGGACGACGTCCTCGCCCGCCCCGGTGTCGATCGTGTCCGGCTCGGTGTCGAGCGTCTCGCCGAGGCCCGCGTGGGTCAGGTCGTGCTCGCCGGCGAAGACCGTCTCGTGGAACGGCGAGGCCTTCGGGTCGTCCGGGATGGCGCGATCGAGCCCGACGTAGGTGTCCGATCCCGCGCCCAGCACCGTGGTGACCCACACGTCGTCGTCCGACACCTCGTTGACGACCGTGTCGTCGCCCGCTCCCGCGCTCACCGTGATCGTGTAGATCTCGTCCTGCAGCCTCGAGCGGATGCAGACGAGGTCGTCGCCTCCCTTGCCGTCGTACGCCGTGGGGCCCGCGTCCGGGACGGCCTCGACCAGGAGGACGTCATCCCCCTCCGTGCCGGTGCCCACGACCGTGACCGGCCTGCCCTGGCACGTCGTCGCAGCCGCCCCGGCGGACGGCGTGGCGGTCACCGACAGCGTGGCGCCCAGCAGGGCGCAGGCCAGGGCAGCGGTGGTCGTGCGGGTGCGGGTCATGGTGCGGCCTCCCTCGTCGTGGCGTCGGCAGAGGAGACGTCGTGCGGGAGCAGAAGGTTGCAGGCGCGGGCGATCAGGTGATCGGCGAGGTCACGACCGCACGGAACCGCGCCAGGACGTGCGGGTCGCCCGCGGCGGAGACCTCCGTGTCGTCGGCCCGGCTCCAGAGCCACAGGTCGAGCGCCTGCGCCGTCCCGTCGACGACCACGTCGGGCTCCGTGTCCTCGTCCTCCGGCGCCGGCACGACGTGGAAGTCCTCCTCGTCGGCGTACGACGTCCCGCTGTCGGGGTCGGTGCCGGAGAACGTGCCCAGCCGCAGCCAGAACCCGTGCCCGGTGTCGATGACGTCCACCCGGACCAGGCCCTCGCCCGGCTCCCACGACCCCCAGGCGGGCATCCCGCCGTACATCACGTCGAGGCACTCGTGGACGCCGTCCGCGGCGAGCACTGGGTCGAGCTCGCTGGCCACGCCCGCCGCCTGCTCGGCGTCGACCCGGTGGACCAGCGCCTCGTGGGCCTGCCGTCGCAGGATGAAGCCGACCGTGTGGTCGTCGGACCAGTTCCACGCCTCGTCGGCGGGGTCCGCGGCCTCGAGCACCTCTGCCAGCCCGCGCGACCAGTCGTCGTAGGTGGCGAGCAGCTCGTCGTACGTCCCGGGACGGGGCGGGTCGATCTCGTCGGGTCGCGCGGGTCGGGCGCGCAGCACCTCGGTCCACCACCTCTGCACGGTGGCGAGGTGCCACAGCAGGTCCGCGGCGTCCCAGTCGGGGCAGGACGGGACACCGGCGGCGGGGTCGCAGTCCGTGAGCACCTCGCGGAAGCGCGCGGACTCCCTGCGGAGGTGGTCGAGGTAGGCGTCGGGGGACAGGCGGGTGGGAGGTGTGCTCACCCGTGCACCGTAGGCGAGGCGGCCGTACCGTGCCTCCGAGATCGGGCCCCGATCGAGGGACCATGCAGGACCATGTATAGTCATGCACATGACCGCATCAGTCGCCGTCGCCGGAGCCAGCGGGTACGCCGGGGGCGAAGTCCTGCGCCTGCTGGCCGGGCACCCCGGCGTCGAGGTCGGCGCGCTCACGGCGGGCTCCAACGCGGGCGAGCGGCTCGGCGCGCTGCAGCCGCACCTCCTGCCACTGGCCGACCGGGTCCTCGAGGCCACGTCGGTGGACGTCCTCTCGGGCCACGACGTCGTGTTCCTCGCCCTGCCGCACGGCCAGTCCGCAGCGATCGCGCAGGCGCTCGGCGAGGACACGGTGGTCATCGACTGCGGCGCCGACTTCCGGCTGACGGACCCCGAGGAGTGGCGGGCGTTCTACGGAGGTGAGCACGCGGGGTCCTGGCCCTACGGCCTCCCCGAGCTGCCGGGCCAGCGCGAGCTGCTGCGCGCCGCACGGCGGATCGCCGTGCCGGGCTGCTACCCGACCGTGTCGACGCTGGCCGTCGTGCCGGCGCTCGCCGCCGGCCTGGTCCAGCCCGACGTCACCGTGGTGGCCGCGTCCGGCACGAGCGGTGCCGGCAAGGCGCCCAAGCCGCACCTGCTCGGCAGCGAGGTGATGGGCAACGCCAGCGCGTACGGCGTCGGTGGCGTGCACCGGCACACCCCCGAGATCGTGCAGAACCTCAGCGGCGTCCACGGCGGGGCCGTGCGGGTCGGGTTCACGCCGCTCCTGGTCCCGATGTCGCGCGGCATCCTCGCTACCGTGCAGGCGCCGCTGCTGGACGGCGTCAGCCCGGAGCAGGTCCGCGACGCCTACGCCGGAGCGTACGACGCTGAGCCGTTCGTGCACCTCCTCCCGGAGGGCCGGTGGCCGCAGACCCAGTCCGTGCTGGGCTCCAACGCGGTCCAGGTCCAGGTCGCCGTCGACGAGCGCGTCCGACGACTCGTGGCGGTGGCCGTGGTCGACAACCTGACCAAGGGCACCGCCGGCGCCGCCGTCCAGTGCATGAACCTCGCCCTGGGCCTCGACGAGGCCACCGGGCTCTCCACGATCGGACTCGCCCCCTGATGAGCGTCACCCACCCCAGCGGCTTCACCGCCGCCGGCGTCGCGGCCGGACTCAAGTCCACCGGCGCCCCGGACCTCGCCCTGGTCGTCAACGAGGGCCCCGCCCACGACTCGGCCACCGTCTTCACGACCAACCGCTGCAAGGCCAACCCCGTGCTCTGGAGCCAGGAGGTCGTCAAGGACGGCGTCGTGCGCGCCGTCGTCCTCAACTCCGGCGGCGCCAACTGCTACACCGGTCCGGACGGCTTCCGGACCACGCACGCGGTCGCCGAGAAGGTCGCCGAGGGCCTCGGCATCGGCGCGATCGACGTCGTGGTGTGCTCCACCGGCCTCATCGGGCTCGCCAACGACCGCGACGACCTGCTCGAGGGCGTCGAGGCCGCCACCGCCGCGCTGTCCGCCGACGGGGGAGCAGCGGCGGCGGAGGCGATCATGACCACCGACTCGGTCAGCAAGAACACCGTCGTCGAGGGCGCCGGGTGGTCGATCGGGGGCATGGCCAAGGGCGCCGGGATGCTCGCCCCGCAGCTGGCCACGATGCTCGTCGTGCTCACCACCGACGCCGTGGTGCCCGCGAGCGACCTCGACGCCGCGCTCCGGGCCGCGACCCGCGTCACCTTCGACCGCCTCGACTCCGACGGCTGCATGTCGACCAACGACACCGTCACCGTCATGGCCAGCGGGGCCAGCGGCATCACGCCGACGCCCGAGGACTTCACCGCCGCCCTCACCCAGGCCTGCGCCGACCTGGCCATGCAGCTGCTCC
This sequence comes from Nocardioides xinjiangensis, assembly GCF_017916385.1. Taxonomy (NCBI): domain Bacteria; kingdom Bacillati; phylum Actinomycetota; class Actinomycetes; order Propionibacteriales; family Nocardioidaceae; genus Nocardioides; species Nocardioides xinjiangensis. The sequence goes on along the minus strand of NZ_JAFMSW010000001.1, from coordinate 7,900 downwards.
AGGACGCGGAGGGCGCCGACCACGAGATCGCGATCACCACCGTCCACGCGGCGTCGGAGGAGGACGCCGTCGAGGTGGGCCGCAGCGTCGCGCGCAGCAACCTGTTCAAGGCCGCGATCTTCGGCAACGACCCCAACTGGGGCCGCGTGCTCGCCTCCATCGGCACGACCAGCGCGCAGTTCGACCCCGCGGACCTCGACGTCGCGATGAACGGCGTCTGGGTCTGCCGGCAGTCCACCCCGGCCGAGGACCCGGCCGGCGTCGACCTGACCGGGCGCGAGGTCACGGTGACCATCGACCTCAAGTCCGGTGACGCCCGCGCCACCGTCTGGACCAACGACCTCACCCACGCCTACGTCCACGAGAACAGCGCCTACAGCTCGTGAGCCCGACCAGCACCGACCCCACCGTCGACCAGCACCCCAGGCGGCCCGACCCCGCCAAGGCCCGCACGCTCGCCGCCGCCCTGCCGTGGCTCAAGCGCTACCACGGCCGGACCATCGTGGTGAAGTACGGCGGCAACGCGATGACCGACGACTCGCTCAAGGTCGCCTTCGCCGAGGACATCGCCTTCCTCCGGTTCGCCGGCTTCAAGCCGGTCGTCGTCCACGGCGGCGGACCGCAGATCTCCCGGATGCTCGACAAGCTCGGCATCGAGTCGGAGTTCCGCGGCGGCCTGCGCGTCACCACGCCCGAGGCGATGGACGTCGTGCGGATGGTGCTCGTCGGCCAGGTGCAGCGCGAGCTGGTCGGCCTGGTCAACCAGCACGGCGCGCTGGCCGTCGGCCTGTCCGGGGAGGACGCCGGCCTCTTCACCGCGCGTCCCACGAGCACGACGGTCGACGGCGAGGAGGTCGACCTCGGCCTGGTGGGCGAGGTGGCCGACGTGCGCCCCGAGGCCGTCCTCGACCTCATCGAGGCCGGGCGCGTGCCGGTCGTGAGCTCCGTCGCCCCCGACGTCCACGGCCGCGTCCACAACGTCAACGCCGACACGGCCGCCGCCGCGCTGGCCGTCGCGCTCGGCGCCGAGAAGCTCCTGGTGCTCACCGACGTGGAGGGCCTCTACCGCGACTACGGCAACTCCGACGACCTCATCCAGGAGATCAGCCCGGAGGCGCTGGGCGAGATGCTGCCCAGCCTCGACGCCGGCATGGTCCCCAAGATGCAGGCCTGCTACGAGGCGGTGACCGGGGGAGTCCCGCGCGCCACCGTCGTCGACGGACGCGAGCCGCACGCCGTCCTGCTCGAGATCTTCACCGACGAGGGCGTCGGCACGCAGGTGCTGCCCGGCGCCACCACCCGGCTGCGCAAGCCCTACGCCACGGAGGACGCGTCGTGAACGCACCGGCCACGACCATCCAGGAGCGCTACGCCGGCGCCGTGATGAACACCTTCGGCCCGCCTGCGCTGGCGCTGGTCCGCGGCGCGGGCGCCCACGTCTGGGACGCCGACGGCCGCGAGTACGTCGACCTGCTCGGCGGCATCGCCGTGAACTCCCTCGGGCACGCCCACCCCGCCCTCGTCGAGGCGGTCACCACCCAGCTCTCGACGCTCGGGCACGTCAGCAACTTCTTCGCCACCGAGCCGCAGGTGGCGCTCGCCGAGCAGCTGCTCGGCCTGCTCGGCTGGTCCGACGGCCGCGTCTTCCTCAGCAACTCCGGCGCGGAGGCCAACGAGGCGGCGCTCAAGCTGACCCGCCGCACCGGCCGCACCCGGCTCGTGGCAGCCGAGGGCTCGTTCCACGGTCGCACCATGGGAGCCCTCGCGCTCACCTCCAAGGCCGCGTACCGCGAGCCGTTCGTGCCGCTGCCCGGCGAGGTCACGTTCGTGCCCTACGACGACGTGGCCGCGCTCGAGGCGGCCGTCGACGACACGGTCGCCGCGGTCGTGCTCGAGCCGGTGCAGGGCGAGGCGGGCGTCGTCGTCCCGTCCCCGGACTACCTCGCCGCCGCCCAGCGGATCGCCCGTGGCAGCGGCGCCCTGCTGTGGCTCGACGAGGTGCAGACCGGCATCGGCCGCACGGGAGCCTGGTTCGCCCACCACCACCTCGAGGGCGTCGAGCCCGACGTGGTCACCCTGGCCAAGGGCCTCGGCGGCGGCATGCCCGTCGGCGCCACCGTCGCCAGGGGACCGGCGGGCGCATTGCTGCAGCCGGGCAACCACGGCACCACCTTCGGCGGGAACCCCGTCGCCGCGGCGGCCGCGCTCGCCGTCCTCCGCACGATCGAGGCAGACGACCTGCTCGGCGCCGCCGTCGCCCGCGGCGAGCAGCTGGCCGCCGTGCTGCGCGGGCAGGTCGGCGTCGTCGAGGTGACCGGCGCCGGACTGATGCGCGGCGCCGAGCTCGACGGCCCGTACGCCGCCGAGGTCGTCGCGGCCGGCCGCTCGGCCGGCTTCATCCTCAACGCCACCGGTCCGAGCCGCCTGCGCTTCGTGCCACCGCTGGTGATCAGCGCGGCCGACCTCGACGCGCTCGACGCCGCCCTGCCCGCGATCCTCGACGCCGCCCGCGCCGCGGTCGCCCACACGAACCCGGAGACCACCCGATGACGCGCCACTTCCTCCGCGACGACGACCTCTCGCCGTCCGAGCTGCTCGAGGTCCTCGACCTGGCCGACCGGATGAAGGCTGCGCCCTTCGACGCCCAGCCGCTGCGCGGCCCGCGCACCGTCGCCCTGGTCTTCGACCGGCCCACGCTGCGGACCCAGGTGTCGTTCGCGGCCGGCATCGCCGAGCTGGGCGGCAACCCGATGACGGTCGACGGGGGCCTCGCGGCCATGGGCTCGCGCGAGGGCGTCGAGGACGTCGCCCGCATCCTCGGCAGGCAGGCCGCCGCGATCGTCTGGCGCACCGCCCACCAGGGCGACGTCGTCACCATGGCGGCGTACGCCGGCGTGCCGGTGCTCAACGCGCTGACCGACGACTTCCACCCCTGCCAGCTGCTCGCGGACCTGCAGACGGTTCGCGAGCACAAGGGGCGGCTGGCCGGCGTGCGCGTCGCCTTCGTCGGTGACGGCGCCTGCAACATGGGCAACTCGTGGGCGCTGGCCGGCGCGTCCGCCGGGATGCACGTCGTCGTCGGGGCACCCGACGGCTACAGCCCCGACGCCCACGTGGTCGCGCGGGCCCGGGAGATCGCCGAGGACACCGGCGGCTCGGTGGAGCTCACCACCGACGCGGCGGAAGCGGTGAAGGGCGCCGACGTCGTCGTCACCGACTCCTGGGTGAGCATGGGGCGCGAGGAGGAGGCGCAGGAGCGGCTGCGGGTCTTCCCGCCCTACGGCGTGACCGACGACCTGCTCGCGCACGCCGCGCCCGACGCCATCGTGATGCACTGCCTGCCGGCCTACCGCGGCAAGGAGATCGCCGAGGAGGTCATCGAGGGCCCGCAGTCGGTGGTCTGGGACGAGGCGGAGAACCGCCGCCACGCCCAGAAGGCCGTGCTCGCCTGGCTGCTGGAGCGATGATGACCGCCGTGTCCCCCCTGACCAAGAGCGCCCGCCACCAGCGGATCATCGACATCGTGACGGCGCACCCGGTCCGCTCGCAGACCGAGCTGGCCGAGCTCCTCGGCGACCACGGCGTCCGGGTCACGCAGGCGACCCTCAGCCGCGACCTCGTCGAGCTCGACGCGGTCAAGGTGCGCAGCGCCGACGGAGCCCTGGTCTACGCGGTGCCGGGGGAGGGCGGCGACCGGTCGGTCGCGGCTCCCCGCGAGACCGCAGCCGGCCGCGACCGGCTGGCCCGGCTGTGCGCCGAGCTCCTCGTCAGCGCCGAGGCCAGCGCCAACCTCGTCGTGCTGCGCACGCCGCCCGGCGCGGCGCAGTTCCTCGCCTCCGCCTTCGACAAGGCCGAGCTCGGCGACGTGCTCGGCACCATCGCCGGCGACGACACCGTGCTGCTCATCGGCCGGGACCCCCGAGGTGGCGACGCGCTCGCCCAGCGCTTCCTCGACCTCGCCAACCACCCCCACCACCCCCACGACCACCACCCCCACGACGTGGCCGGCAGCGCCGGCTCCCTCCCGCACACCCCACCCGAAAAGGACTCCCAGTGAGCAAGGTCCTCACCTCCCTCCCGGTCGGCGAGCGCGTCGGCATCGCGTTCTCCGGCGGCCTCGACACCTCGGTGGCGGTCGCCTGGATGCGCGACAGGGGAGCGGTGCCGTGCACCTACACCGCCGACATCGGCCAGTACGACGAGCCGGACATCTCCGGCGTACCGTCCCGGGCGCTGCAGTACGGCGCCGAGCTGGCGCGCGCGGTCGACTGCAAGCAGCAGCTGGTCGAGGAGGGCCTCGCCGCGCTCGCGTGCGGCGCCTTCCACATCCGCTCCGGCGGCCGTGCCTACTTCAACACCACGCCGCTCGGCCGCGCCGTCACCGGCACCATGCTCGTCCGCGCGATGCACGACGACGGCGTCAACATCTGGGGGGACGGCTCGACGTTCAAGGGCAACGACATCGAGCGGTTCTACCGCTACGGCCTGCTCGCGAACCCCGACCTGCGCATCTACAAGCCGTGGCTCGACGCCGCGTTCGTCACCGAGCTCGGCGGCCGCCACGAGATGAGCGCCTGGCTCACCGAGCACGGCCTGCCCTACCGGGACAGCCAGGAGAAGGCGTACTCCACCGACGCCAACATCTGGGGCGCCACCCACGAGGCCAAGACCCTCGAGCACCTCGACGTCTCGCTCGAGACCGTCGAGCCGATCATGGGCGTGAGGTTCTGGGACCCCTCGGTCGACATCGAGCCGGAGGACGTCACGGTCCGCTTCGAGCAGGGCCGGCCGGTCGCGGTCAACGGCGTGCACCACGACGACCCGGTGGCGCTGGTGCACGAGGTCAACGCGATCGGGGGACGCCACGGGCTCGGCATGTCCGACCAGATCGAGAACCGCATCATCGAGGCGAAGTCGCGCGGCATCTACGAGGCCCCCGGGATGGCGCTGCTGTTCGTCGCCTACGAGCGGCTCCTCAACGCGATCCACAACGAGGACACGGTCGCGCAGTACCACAACGAGGGCCGCAAGCTCGGCCGGCTGCTCTACGAGGGCCGCTGGCTCGACCCCCAGGCGCTGATGATCCGCGAGTCCGTCCAGCGGTGGATCGCCTCCCTGGTCACGGGGGAGGTCACCCTCCGCCTGCGCCGCGGCGAGGACTACACCGTGCTGCGCACGGACGGGCCGGCCTTCTCCTACCACCCGGACAAGCTCTCCATGGAGCGCACGGAGAACGCCGCCTTCGGTCCCACCGACCGCATCGGCCAGCTCACCATGCGCAACCTCGACATCGCCGACTCGCGCGCCAAGCTCGAGCAGTACGCCGCCCAGCCGCTGGACCAGGGCCAGGTGCTCGTCGAGAACGGCACCCTCTACGGTGCTATCGAGTCCGGCGGCTTCGACCGGATCTCCGGCACGTCCGGCCCGAAGGCGGACGACGACGAGTTCGACGAGAGGGCGCTGGACAGCGCGGCGATGGAGTTCGGGACCGACTGATGGCTGAGCCTGGCACCACCAACGAGGGCGCGCTGTGGGGCGGCCGCTTCGCGAGCGGACCCTCTCCCGAGCTCCAGGCGCTGTCGCGCTCGACCCACTTCGACTGGCAGCTCACGCCCTACGACCTCGCCGGGTCGCGTGCGCACGCCAACGCCCTCCGGCGCGCGGGACTGCTCTCCGACGCCGACCACTCCGAGCTGCTGCGCGGCCTCGCGGTGCTCGGTGAGCGGTACGCCGCCGGCCTGCTGTCGCCGGCACCCGGCGACGAGGACGTCCACGGTGCCCTCGAGCGGCTCCTGCTCGAGGAGGTCGGTCCCGAGGTGGGGGGACGGCTGCGCGCCGGGCGCTCCCGCAACGACCAGGTCGCGACCCTGTTCCGCGCGTACCTCCGCGACCACGCCGGCACCATCGCGCGTCTCGTGCTCGACCTCGTCGACGTGCTCGCCGAGCAGGCGGCCGCCCACCTCGACCCCGACGGGAGCAGCACGGTGATGCCCGGGCGGACGCACCTCCAGCACGCGCAGCCGGTCCTGCTCTCGCACCACCTGCTGGCGCACGCCTGGCCCTTGGTGCGCGACGTCGAGCGGCTGCGCGACTGGGACAGCCGCGTGGCGTCGGACTCGCCGTACGGGTCCGGCGCGCTCGCCGGCCAGACGCTGGGCCTCGACCCGGAGGCCGTCGCCGCCGAGCTCGGCTTCACCGGGTCGTCCGCCAACTCCATCGACGGCACGGCCGCGCGCGACTTCGCCGCGGAGCTCGCGTTCGTCACCGCGCAGGTCGGGGTCGACCTCTCGCGCCTCGCGGAGGAGGTCATCCTCTGGACCACGCGCGAGTTCGACTTCGCGACGCTGCACGACTCGTGGTCCACCGGGTCGAGCATCATGCCGCAGAAGAAGAACCCCGACATCGCCGAGCTCGCGCGGGGCAAGGCCGGGCGCCTCGTCGGCAACCTGGCCGGCCTGATGACCACCTTGAAGGGCCTCCCGCTGGCCTACAACCGGGACCTGCAGGAGGACAAGGAGCCCGTCTTCGACTCGGTCGAGACCCTCGAGGTCCTGCTTCCCGCGATGACCGGGATGGTCGCCACCTTGACCTTCAACGCCGACCGGATGGCCGAGCTCGCGCCCCAGGGGTTCTCCCTCGCCACCGACGTCGCCGAGTGGCTGGTGCGTCAGGGCGTCCCGTTCCGCGACGCCCACGAGCTGGCCGGTGCCTGCGTCCGCCGCTGCGAGGAGCTCGGCTGCGACCTGCCCGACCTCACCGACGAGCAGCTCGCCGCGGTCTCGCCGTCGCTGACCCCCGCGGTGCGCGCCGTCCTGACCGTCGACGGCTCGGTCGCGTCGCGGGCGGGTCGCGGGGGCACCGCACCGGTCCGCGTGCAGGAGCAGCTGGACGCGCTCCGCTCCACCAGCGCCCGCCACCGTGCCCGACTGGGCTGAGGGCGACCCCCTCGAGGTCGCGCCGCGACTGCTCGGGGCGGTGCTCACCCACGGAGGCGTCTCCGTGCGGCTCACCGAGGTGGAGGCGTACGCCGGTCCCGACGACCCCGGCTCCCACGCCTTCCGGGGCCCCACGCCGCGCAACGCCGTGATGTTCGGTCCGCCCGGCCGTCTCTACGTGTACTTCATCTACGGGATGCACCACTGCGCCAACCTCGTCACCGGGCCGGAGGGCTCGCCGGGGGCGGTCCTGCTGCGCGCCGGCGAGGTGGTCGGGGGCCACGAGGTGGCCCGGGAGCGCCGCCCGGCCGGCCCGGACCGCGACCTGGCCCGTGGTCCCGCGCGGCTGTGCCGCGTGCTCGGCATCGACCTCGCCGACAACGGCGCGATCCCGCGCCTCGAGCGCGGCGACCCCCCGGCGCACGTCAGCACCGGCCCGCGCGTGGGTCTTCGCCTCGCAGCGGAGCTTCCGTGGCGCTACTGGATCACCGGCGACCCGACGGTCAGCACCTACCGTCCGGCCGCGCCGCGACGCCGCACAGGGCCCTGACCTGCGGTTATGCGTCAACGGCACCCCCGGTTTTGCATCGTCGCCGAGGACCGTCTAATGTTTCACCTGTCGCCGCAAGCGGCGCCGCCTCCTGGCCCGAAGGTCAGCTGAAGCGGAGACCAGCTGCGACCACCACCGAAGCGCCGAGCTCACAAGTTTGACGGTGAGATCCGCGCCCGGTAACGTAGTCCAGGTTGCCCCGCGACCAGACCGGCCAAGCCGGCGAGGAACGGGTGCGTCTGATGTTTGAGAACTCAACAGTGTGTTTGATTAGTCGACGAATTAGTTTGTTATGCCCCGTTGACGTCATGTTCTGGTTCTGCTCCTTGTGGGTGGGGCTGGGTGTGGTGTCGCGGTTTCTTTGACGATGATTCTGACAATTGTCAGTTTTGTTCTTGTCAGGGGATGTGGCTCT